>CAYSNW010000010.1:0-89974 GCA_964432415.1 uncultured Caulobacteraceae bacterium | reverse complement strand
CGCGCCGCCGACCGCCGCGCCCGCGAGCGCGCCGACCGCGGTGGAGATGAGCCAGCCGGCGGCGACCACCGGGCCGATGCCCGGGATGGCGATCAGGCCGAGGCCGGCCAGCAGGCCGCCGACACCGCCCACGACCGCGCCCGTTTCGGCGCCATGGGCCACGTCCTCGCCGGCCCTGGTGGCGTGACCGTCGAAGCTGCGGCCCTCAGCGGCCACGGCGTGCTTCTCGCCGCGGTTGGCGACGATGGAAATGTCGTGGGACGAGATCCCCAGGGACTCCAGGTCGCGCACGGCGGCTTCGGCCGCTTCATAGGTGTCGTACAGGCCGGTGATGGTCTTGGTCATGGAAGCCTCGTCATATTGGGAGGGCGCGGGCGGACTGCCCGGCGTCGAGGGGGGTAACCGGCGCCGCCTGAAGGGCGTTCCGAGACCACGCGAATGTGAGGAGCTTGGCGGCAGCGGCCCCGACCGCCGCGAGGCGTTGCCCCCGCTCCCCGCCCCCCGCATCATCGCCCCCGACTCGCGGGAAGGACCGCCGCCATGCGCTATCTGAAGCTGCTCTACGTCCAGGTCCTGATCGGGGTGGCGCTGGGGGTCGTGGTCGGACTGGCCTGGCCCGACTTCGGCGCGAGCCTCAAGCCGCTGGGCGACGGCTTCGTCAAGCTGGTCAAGCTGGTGATCGCGCCGGTGATCTTCTGCACCGTGGCCGGCGGTATCGCGCACATGCGCGACCTGAAATCCTTCGGGCGCGTGGGCGGCAAGGCCCTGCTCTATTTCGAGGTGGTCTCGACCTTTGCGCTGGGCCTGGGCCTTCTGGTCGGCAACCTGGTCCAGCCCGGGCGCGGCGTCACGGTGCAGGAGGACGCCAAGGCGGTGGCCGACTTCGTCGACAAGGCCAAACACCAGTCGGTGGTCGACTATTTCCTGAACATCATCCCCGACACCTTCTTCGGGGCCCTGGCCAAGGGCGATCTGCTGCCGGTGCTGCTGATCGCCATCCTGACCGGTTTCGCCCTGGCGCGGCTGGGGACCCTCGGCCACGAGATCGAGGGGGGAATCGAGAAGGCGGGGCGGCTGTTCTTCGCCATCATCCACATCGTCATCAAGGCCTCGCCCCTGGGCGCCTTCGGCGCCATGGCCTTCACCGTGGGCAAGTACGGGGTGGGGGTGCTGGTCCACCTGGGGGCGCTGGTGGGGACCTTCTACCTGACCTCGATCCTGTTCGTGGTGGCGGTGCTGGGCCTGATCGCCTGGTGGGCCGGGTTCTCGATCTTCCGCTTCGTCGCCTACATCCGCGAGGAGTTGCTGATCGTACTCGGCACCTCATCGTCGGAGGCGGTGCTGCCGCAGATGATGGAGAAGCTGAACCGGCTCGGCGCCGAGCGCTCGGTGGTCGGGCTGGTGATCCCCACCGGCTACAGCTTCAACCTCGACGGCACCAACATCTACATGACGCTCGCCACCCTGTTCCTGGCCCAGGCCCTGAACATCCACCTGGGCATGGGCCAGCAGCTGGCGATCCTGGGGGTGGCGATGCTGACCTCGAAGGGCGCGAGCGGGGTGACCGGCGCCGGCTTCATCACCCTCGCCGCGACCCTCGCGGTCGTGCCCGACATTCCGGTGGCCTCCATGGCCCTGGTCATCGGGGTCGACCGCTTCATGAGCGAGTGCCGGGCCCTGACCAACCTGGTCGGCAATGGCGTCGCCACCCTGGTGGTGGCGCGCTGGGAGAAGGCGCTGGACATGACCGTGCTGGAACGCGAACTGCGCCTTGGCCCCGCCGCCGCGCGCGCCGAAGAGACGCCGCTGCCGCAGGAATAACCCCACAGCCGGGTTGACGCCCCCCGCGCCGGGACCTAGGCGCTTCACCAAATGTCCCCTCCCCGTTCCGTCAGCCGGCTCCGCGTCGACCTGAGCGCGCTCGCCGCCAACTATCGCACCGTGCAGGGCCTGACCGGGCCGGCGGACGTCGCGCCCGTGGTCAAGGCCGACGGCTACGGCCTGGGCGCCGCGGCGGTCGCCCGACGCCTGTGGGACGAGGGCGCGCGCAGCTTCTTCACCGCGCGGCTGGCCGGAGGCGAGGCGCTCCGGCGCACGCTCGGGCCCGAGCGGGAGGCGGCGATCTATGTGCTCGACGGCTGTTCGGACCCGTCGGACGGCGAGCGGCTGGCGCATTCCGACCTGACCCCCGTTCTGAGCAGCACAGCCCAGATTGATGTTTTCACAGGCTTCTCTAACGCCACGGGCTACAAGCCGGCCGCGCTGCACGTCGACACCGGCATGAACCGGCTGGGCGTGCGGCCCGAGGAGGCTCTGGCCCTGGTCGAGACCGGGGCCCTGGCCGCGCTCGACCTGAAGCTGGTGATGAGTCACCTCGCCTGCGCCATCACGCCGGAGCATCCGATGAACGCGCGCCAGGCTGCGCGCTTTCGCGAGCTGACCAAGAGCTTCCCCGGCGTGCGGGCGAGCCTGGCCAATTCCGGCGGCTGTTTCCTGGGCCCCGACTACGCCTTCGATCTGGTGCGCCCGGGCATCGCGCTCTACGGCGGCGGCCCCACCGAGGCGCCCGATCCGCGCATCGCGGCGGTGGGGTCCTTCGAGGCCAGAATCCTGCAGGTGCGTGACGTGCCCGCGGGCGAGAGCGTCGGCTATGGCGCCACCTGGACGGCGGAGCGGGCGACCCGGGTGGCGGTGATCGGCGCGGGCTATGCCGATGGCTTGCCGCGCTCGGCCTTCCCCGGCGGCGGAGCCTGGTTCGAGGGGGCGGTACGACCCTTTCTCGGGCGGGTGTCGATGGACCTGGCGGCGCTGGACGTCACCGGCTGCGAGACCGCCGAGCCCGGGCAGTGGGTGGAGTTGTTCGGCGAGCATCTGAAGCTCGACGACGCCGCCCGCGCCGACGGTTCGGTGGCCTACGAACTGCTGACCCGCATCGCGCCCCGGGTGGAGCGCATCCACGAGGATTGAGTCAGGCCTGATCGAGGTGCTTGACATTGAGTATCTAAGATATATCTTGACACGTATGAGACATACACACACCCATCGCTGCGGCGATCACCACCACGGCCGGCACAGGATGCACGGTCCCCATTCACGCGGTTTCGGCGGACGCGGCCGGGACGGCCACGAGCGCGGCCGCCGGCGCATGTTCGGCTCGGGCGAGCTGCGCCTTGTGCTGCTGGCCCTGCTCGAAACCGAGCCGCGCCACGGCTACGACTTCATCCGGGAGCTGGAAGAAAAGACCGGCGGCGCCTACGCGCCCAGTCCCGGGGTGGTCTACCCCACCCTGGCCCTGCTCGAGGATATGGGCCTGATCGAGGAGACGCCTTCGGAGGGCTCCAAGCGGCTCTACGCCATCACCGAGGCGGGCCGCGCGCACCTGGACGAGCATCGCGCCGAGGCGGACGCCGCGATGGCGCGCATCGCCGAGGTCGGATCGGAGGCCAGCCGCACCTCGGCCGGCCCGGTCAGCCGCTCCATGCAGAACCTGGCCGCCGTCCTGCGCAACCGCCTGAGCGCGTCGCAGGATCAGCAGACCCTGTTCGACGTCGCCGAGATCATCGACGAGGCGGCGCGCCGGATCGAGCGGCTCTAGGTCCGGACGGGGCGGGCCTGGCCCGCCCCAAAAGCCTCAACCGCCGTAGGCCGAGAGCGCCGGACCGAAGGCGAACATCGGCATGATCGTCAGCATGACGACCCAGCTCAGCACCACCAGGATCAGGAAGGCCACGGCGGTGTAGACCAGGGCCTTGTCCGGCGGCGACTTCATCACCGCCTGCACGCCCTTGTAGTAGAGAAACAGGCCGTAGAGGCCCACGAGACTCAGGGGCCAGAACGCCATGGGAAGCAGCAGGACGACGCCCGTCAGCCAGGCGGGGGTGCAGCTGTAGATCACCACCTTGAAGGCCCCGACCGTATTCTTCTGGCCGCCGAAACT
Source organism: uncultured Caulobacteraceae bacterium (assembly GCA_964432415.1). Taxonomy (GTDB): domain Bacteria; phylum Pseudomonadota; class Alphaproteobacteria; order Caulobacterales; family Caulobacteraceae; genus JAFECT01. The sequence continues at coordinate 86,037 of CAYSNW010000010.1, read as the reverse complement.
GGGCGCCAGGATGTTGGTCAGCCAGGCGACGCCCGCGATCGCGACCAGGCCCACCACATAGCCCACGACGGCCCCGACGACGGCCTCCACCGGCGAGGTGCGGATGACGTAGCCCAGCCCCGGGACCACCATCCCGAAGACCATGGAGCCGATCATCTTGCAGACCGCGGGAATGGCTGCCAGCAGCAGGGCGTAACTTCGGTAGAGACTCTGGACGGTCGCCGCCTCGCCGTCGATGCGGGCCCATTCGGCGGTGGGGGTCAACAGGATGGCCTTGACGCGCGCAACGAGCGATGGCGCGACGAACGACGGTACGCTGCTCATGGTGCTCTCCTCGCGAGACGAATTCTCCCGTGGGGCGAAATCTAACAGCGTTATCCGATGAGGGGGAGTGCGGCGCCGGTCAGTTCTGCTCGGACCTGTCCGGTTGACGGGCATCAAATACTAATACAACCTATGGAAACGGTCGCGCGCGGACCCGGTAGACAGTCTCCGAACAGTATTGCGGACGGCGAATGGCCGTGAAGCGTCACCACACCGGCGGCAGAGCCCCCCGGCATGGTCAAGGCAGCGGGGAATCGGATGAATTCGATAGTGGCCTGGGCTCTGTTGCTCGCGCCCGCCATCGCGGGCGCGATTGTGGGCTTTTCAAAGCACGAACCAACGACCTACGCCGTCAACGGCTTCAGCGACTGGCTGGAGCGCGCCTATCAGCATCGCAAGGCGAGCAAGGGGCTGTTCCTTGCCACCCTTCCCCAGTTCTTTCTCTGGTCGTTCCACAAGCTCGACACCTGGACCGCCGGCATCGAGCCGGCGACGACGCGCGCAGGCTGGCGCGCCGGGCTGTGGGCCTATGTGCTCTACCTTGTGCTGGCGGCGGCCTATGTCGCCTTCGCCGTGGTGGCGGCCATCGCAATCTTCACCATCGCCATGGTCGTCCTGGTCAATGCCCTGGGCGGCGCCGCCTCAAGCAACGACACGTCCAGCCATCGCCCCAGCAGGCCCACCCGTTCGCGCCAAAAGAAGGACATGTGGGGTGATCCCTATGTCGAGACGCGGGACGCGGACGGCAAGGTGGTCAGCCGTTCGCACGAAAAACAGAACATGTGGGGGGACCGGCGGGTTGAGACCCGCGACGCCGACGGCAATCTCGTCGAAACGTCGACGGCGCAGCGCGACATGTGGGGAGACCCTTCGGTTCGTCACGAGAATCCCGACGGCGAAGTGATCGGGACGTCCGTCGAAAAGCGCGACATGTGGGGGGACGAGCGTACGGATCGCCACGACAGCGATGGCAATGTGGTCCAAACCTCTACCGACAAGACCGATATGTGGGGCGACGGCTTCCGCGAGCACAAACCCAAGGACTAGGCCGGTGATCCTTCAGGGACGTTGCGTCCGTTCCTGACGCCGAATCGGAGGAAACTGGGCGCTCGTTCGGCCTCTCCCCTGTTTGAAGTGTGTTCGCCATGGCCCGCGACGGCGCGATCTACGTCTGCCAGTCCTGCGGCGGGGTCCATGCCAAGTGGTCCGGCCGCTGCGACGCCTGCGGGTCGTGGAACACCCTGGCGGAGGAAGCCTCCGCCCGGCCCCCGGGCGCCCTGGCGCCGACCAAGGCGACCAAATCGCGCGGCCTTAACTTCGAAGGCCTGCTCAGCGAGACCCCGCCGCCCCTGCGCATCGCCACCGGCTCGGCGGAATTCGACCGGGTCTGCGGCGGGGGCGTGGTGCCCGGATCCGCCATCCTGCTGGCCGGCGACCCCGGCGTGGGCAAGTCCACCCTGCTGCTGCAGGTCTGCGGCCAGGCGGCCCTGGCCGGGGCCAACGTGGCCTACGTCTCGGGCGAGGAGGCCATCGAGCAGATCCGCTCGCGCGCGGCCCGCATGGGCCTGGCCCAGGCGCCGGTGAAGCTTGCGGCCGAAACGGCGCTGCGCGACATCCTCGACGCCCTGAAGCGCGAGAAGTTCGACCTGGTGGTGATCGACTCGATCCAGACCCTGTGGAGCGACGCGGTCGAAAGCGGCCCGGGCTCGGTCACCCAGGTGCGCGCCTGCTGCAGCGAGCTGGTGCGCCTGGCCAAGAAGCAGTCCACCGCCGTGATCCTGGTCGGTCACGTCACCAAGGACGGCCAGATCGCGGGCCCCCGGGTGGTCGAGCACATGGTCGACGCGGTGCTCTCCTTCGAGGGCGAGCGCGGCTATCCGTTCCGCATCCTGCGCGCGGCCAAGAACCGCTTCGGCGCCACCGACGAGATCGGGGTGTTCGAGATGAGCGACGCGGGCCTGCGCGAGGTGCCCAACCCGTCGGCCCTGTTCCTGGGCGAAGGCGGCGAGCGGGCGGCCGGCGCAGCGGTGTTCGCCGGCATCGAGGGCTCGCGCCCCGTGCTGGTGGAATTCCAGGCCCTGGTGGCGCCGTCCGCCTACGGAACCCCGCGCCGGGCCGTGGTAGGATGGGATTCGGGACGGCTGGCCATGGTGCTGGCCGTGCTGGAGGCGCGGTGCGGGCTTGGCTTCGGCCAGCGCGACGTCTACCTGAACGTCGCCGGTGGCCTGCGCATCAACGAGCCGGCCGCCGACCTGGCGGCGGCGGCGGCGCTGGCCTCCTCGGCGCTGGACATTCCGCTGCCCCAGGGCTGCGTCGTGTTCGGCGAGGTCAGCCTGTCGGGCGAGATCCGCCCGGTGGGCCGCATGGAGACGCGCATGAAGGAGGCCGCCAAGCTGGGCTTCGACCGTGCGCTGGGCCCCATGGCGGCGAAGGAGACCGCGCCCTTCCCGGTTTCGGGGGTGGCGCGCCTGGCCGAGGCGGTGCGCCGCATCGGCGACGAGGACTGGAAAGCGTAAGGAAAAGGCCATGACCCTCGCCGATATCGTCATCCTGCTGGTGGTGTTGGTGTCGGCGGCCGTGGGCTTCTTCCGCGGCGGCGCCCGCGAGGTGGTGACCCTGGTCGCCATGCTGGTCTCGATCCTGGCGGCGGCCTTCGCCCTGCCGCTGACCGGCCCCCTGTTCCGCCATTTCATCAATCCGGCCTGGGTCGGCACCGTCGCCGCCCTGGTGATCGTGTTCGTGGCCGTCTACCTGGGCGTCCATGCGCTGGGCCGCGCGGTGTCGGAAAAGATGCGTCAGGCCGACGGCCTGGGCGGCGTCGACCGCTTTGTGGGCCTGAGCGTCGGCGTCGTGCGCGGCCTGGTGGTGATCGGGATTCTGCACCTGTTCCTGGCCGCCTTCACCCCCGCAAACCGCACGCCCGGCTGGTTCCGCCACGCGGCCCTGTTCCCGGTCTCGGCGGCCGCGGCCAAGATGATCCAGGCGGTGCTGCCCGCCGGCGCCAAGCTGGCCGACCAGGTCGCGCCCAAGGTCGAGGCCTCGGTGCGCCAGGGCGCCTCGGACAAGCCGATCAAGCCGGCGCAGGCCACGTCGAGGCCGCAATCTCCCCCTAAGCGCGGGCACGCCTATGACCAGCACCAGCGCGCAAAGCTGGACGCGCTGGTGGAGAAGTCCCGATGACCCAGTCGATCCACCGCGAGTTCATTGACCCGATCGCGCCGCGCGATCCCGACGACGACCGGCCCAGGCTGGAGTGCGGCGTGTTCGGCGTGTTCGGGGTGCGCGACGCGTCGGCGGTCACGGCGCTGGGCCTGCACGCCCTGCAGCATCGCGGCCAGGAGGCCTGCGGCATCGCCGCCTCCGACGGCCAGCGCTTCTTCACCGAACGCCACACCGGCCTGGTGGGCGACGCCTTCACCGGCGCCGACCTGGTCCAGCGCCTGCCCGGACGCCAGGCCATCGGCCACACCCGCTATTCGACGTCAGGCGGCTCCTTTGCGCGCAACATCCAGCCGATGTTCGCGGATCTGGACAGCGGCGGCATCGCGCTGGCCCACAACGGCAACCTGACCAACTTCCTGGCCCTGCGCTCCGAGCTGGTGGGCGAAGGCGCCATCTTCCAGTCGACCTCGGACAGCGAGGTGATCCTGCATCTGATCGCCCGCTCACGCAAAGCCCGGGTGCTGGACCGCTTCGTCGACGCCCTTTCGGCCATCGAGGGCGCCTATGCCCTGGTCGCCATGACCAACAAGAAGATGATCGGCGCCCGCGATCCCCTGGGCATCCGGCCCCTGGTGCTGGGCGACCTCGGCGGCAAGCACGTGCTGGCGTCGGAGACCTGCGCGCTCGACATGATCGGCGCCCGCTTCGTGCGCGACATCGAGCACGGCGAGGTGGTGATCATCGACGAGAGCGGCATCGAGTCGATCCGCCCCTTCCCCGCCGCCAAGGCCCGGCCCTGCCTGTTCGAATACGTCTATTTCTCGCGCCCGGACTCGATGGTGAACGGCCGCTCGATCTACGACGTGCGCAAGAAGATGGGCGCGCGCCTGGCGCGGGAATTTCCGACCGAGGCCGACATCGTGGTTCCCGTGCCCGACTCCGGGGTGCCGGCGGCGCTGGGCTACGCCCAGGAGGCGGGCCTGCCGTTCGAGATGGGCATCATCCGCAACCACTACATCGGCCGCACCTTCATCCAGCCGACCCAGGGCGTGCGCGAACTGGGCGTGCGCATGAAGCACAGCCCCAACCGCGCGGCGCTGCAGGGCAAGCGGGTGGTGCTGATCGACGACTCGATCGTGCGCGGCACCACCTCAGTCAAGATCGTGCGCATGGTGCGCGAGGCCGGCGCCAAGGAAGTGCACCTGCGCTCCGCCTCGCCGCCGATCAAGTGGCCCGACTTCTACGGCATCGACATGCCCGACCGCGACAAGCTGCTGGCCGCCACCAAGACGCTCGAGGAAATGCGCCGGGAGCTGGAGGTCGACACCCTGGGCTTCCTGTCGGTGGAGGGCCTGTACGACGCCATGGGCGCCGGCCCCCGCGACCCCCAGTCGCCCCAGTTCACCGACCACTACTTCACCGGCGACTACCCCACCCGCCTGCTCGACCGCGAGATCGCCGAGGGGCTGGATCAGGACGGGGTGGACAAGCAGTTGTCGCTGCTGATGAGCGCGTAACAAGAATTTCTGTCATCCCATGGTCTCACGCAGCGAGATCCGGGGGCCCAGACGACCTTCCAGACAGCTTCGAACCCGGCTTGGGTCCCCCGGATCGGCCTTCGGCCGACCGTGGGATGACGATTAGGGGATTGGACTGTCGCCCTCGCTGAAACTTGACGCTACACACCCCGCCATGACGGATTCCCAAGCCCCCTCCCCCTTCGCCGGCCGCATCGCGCTGGTCACCGGCGCCTCGCGTGGTATCGGCCGCGCCTCGGCCCTCGCCCTCGCCCGGGCCGGCGCCCACGTGGTCGCCGCCGCCCGCACCCAGGGCGGGCTGGAGGAGCTGGACGACGACATCTTCTCGGCCACCGGCGAGCACGCGACGCTGACGCCCTTCGACCTTGTGGACGGTGGGGCCATCGACCGGCTGGGGGGCGCGCTGTTCGATCGCTTCAAGAAGGTGGACATCGTGGTCCATGCCGCGGCGGGCCTGGGGGTCATGACCCCGGTCTCGCACATGGACCCGCGCGACTGGGCCAAGGTGGTGTCGGTCAACCTGACCTCGGCCTACCGGCTGATCCGCTCCTTCGAGCCGCTGCTCAGGGAATCCGACGCCGGGCGGGCGGTGTTCTTCTCTTCCGGCGTGGCGGTGAAGCCGCGGGCCTTCTGGGGCGGATACGCAGCGACCAAGGCGGGGCTGGAGGCGCTGGTGCGCTGCTGGGCCGACGAGGTGGAGAACACCCCCATGCGCGCCGCCATCCTGAACCCCGGTCCGATCCGCACGCGCATGCGCGCCGAGGCTTTTCCGGGGGAGGATCCCAACACCCTGCCGACGCCGGAGGAGGTCACACCGCTGGTGCTCGAGCTGGCGCGCCCCGACCGCGATCCGCCGCGGGAGACGGTGAACTTCTACGAGTGGCGTGAGCGGGCTCACGCCTGATATTTCAGTAGCTTAGCGCCGTTTCCTGATGGTCTGCGGCCGGCGCGCCTTGAAGCTGGCGGCGCGCTGGTTCTCGGCGCTGTCCGGGTTGTTCGGATCGTTGCCGGTGTTGGCCTTGATGGTCACGCGGATCGGCACGCCCGGCATGTCGAAGCTGGTGCGCAGGGAGTTGATCAGGTAGCGCCGATAGCTCTCCGGCAGGTGCGAAGCCCGCGAGGCGAACAGCACGAATGTCGGCGGACGCGCCTTGGTCTGGGCCATGTACTTGGGCTTGATGCGCTTGCCGTCGACCGCCGGCGGCGGGTGCCTCTGCACGGCCATGGCCATCCAGTCGTTCAGGTCCCGGGTCTTGATCTTGGTCGACCAGTTCTTGTGGGTCTTGACGATGGCCGGCATCAGCCGGTCCAGGCCCCGCCCCGTCTGGGCCGAGAGCGCGACGAGCGCCGCGCCGCGCAGCTGGGGCAGCTTGGTCTCGGCGGTCTCATGCAGAACCTTGAGCCGCGCGGACGGGTCCTCGACCGTGTCGAACTTGGAGACGCAATAGACCAGGGCCCGGCCCTCGCGCTCGACCAGGTCGGCGATCTGCAGGTCCTGGGTGTCGAAGGCGTTGTCCACGTCCATGACCAGGACCACCACCTCGGCGAAGGTGATGGCGCGGATGGCGTCGGCAGTGGACAGCTTCTCGAGCTTCTCGTGGATGCGCGCCTTGCGCCGGAGCCCCGCGGTGTCGACCAGACGGATCTTGCGCCCGCCGTACTCCCAGTCCACCGGCACGGCGTCGCGGGTGATCCCGGCCTCGGGGCCGGTCAGCATGCGCTCCTCGCCGATCAGGCGGTTGACCAGGGTGGACTTGCCCGCGTTGGGCCGACCCACGATGGCGATGCGGATCGGGATCTCGGGATTGACGTCCGGCTCTTCCTCGCCCTCGACCGGCTCGCGCCAGGCGGCTTCGCGGGCGGCGGCCTCGCGCGCCTCGGCCTCGGCCACGTGTCCGGACAGGGCCTGGTAAAGATCGGCCATGCCTTCGCCGTGCTCGGCCGAGAGCGCCAGCGGCTCGCCGAAGCCCATGGTCCAGGCCTCGTTGACCCCGGCGTCGGCCGCCTTGCTCTCCGCCTTGTTGGCGATGAGGATCACCGGCTTGTTCTTGCGGCGCAGGATCTCGGCGAAGATGGTGTCGAGCGCGACGACGCCCTCGCGCGCGTCCATGACCAGCAGGGCCACGTCCGCCTCGTCCACGGCCTTTTCGGTGCCCTGGCGCATGCGCGATTCCAGGCTCTCGTCGTCGACGTCCTCGAAACCGGCGGTGTCGATCAGTTGCAGGTCCATGTCGCCGAGCTTGCCGGAGGCGTAGCGGCGGTCGCGGGTGACGCCCGGGCGATCGTCCACGATCGCGAGCTTCTTGCCCGCGAGGCGGTTGAACAGGGTCGACTTGCCCACATTGGGCCGTCCGACGATGGCGATCTTCAGCGCCATGGCTGGCGGGTGTCCTTCAAAAGCGAAAGCGCCCCCGTGCGAAACGGGGGCGCTCTCTTACTACAGGGCTCGCAAGAAGGCGAACCCACGATCGGTGCGCGTCCTACTTGATGGCGATCAGGTTGGCGTCGTCGCTCATGACGTAGATCATGCCGTCATAGGCGATCGGGCTGATGAAGGCGCCGTCGCCGATCTTGATGCTCTTGTTCTCGGCGCCGGTGTGGGCGTCCAGCGACACCAGCTCACCCCAGTTGTTGACCAGCAGCAGGCGGTCGCCGGACAGGATCGGGCCGGTCCAGATCGGGCGGACCTCGTGACGGCCCATGCGGGCGAAGCCGCCCTCCTTGCGCACCCGGTTCTTGTTCAGGTCCGAGACCCAGTAGACCTGACCGGAGTCACGGTTGATGGCGATCACCTCGCCGGCCTTGGACACCACATAAACCACGTCGCCCGCGGCCCAGGGGGTGTTGACGCTGGCGATGGGCAGTTCCCAGCGCGTGGCGCCCGAGCGCAGGTCGACGGCGGCGAAGACGCCGGACTGGCTCGCGGCATAGACCTCGCCGCGATAGATCACCGGGCGGCCCGGGATGTCGCGGATTTCCGACAGGGCGTTGGTGCGGCTGGCGCGCGAGAGCGAGTCTTCCCACAGCACATTGCCGTTGTTGGTGCGCAGCGAGACCAGTTCGCCCGACGAGAAGGGGGCGACGATCTGCTCGCCGCTGATCGCGGGGCTGGAGGACTTCAGGATGCGCGCGGATTCGACGATGGCCTGGTAGGACCAGCTCTGCTCGCCGGTGGCGATGTCGAAGGCGACGATCTGGTTGTCGACGTCCACCGCATAGACGCGGCCGTTGGCGACGGTCGGGGCGCCATGGATCGGGGCCTCGACGGTCTTGTGCCAGACGGTCTTGCCGTCGGAGGCGTCGAGCGCGGCGATGAAGCGGAAGCCGGAGGTGACGTAGACCTTGCCCTCGGACACGGCCAGGCCGCCGCCGAAGGCTTCCTTGTCGCGCTTGCTCTTGGGCTTGAGGTTGACGTGCCAGACGCGCGCGCCGGACTTGGCGTCGGTGGCGGTGACGCCGGCCTCGCCGTCCAGGGTGAAGATCTTGCCGTCCACGGCCACCGGCGGGGCGGTCACCTCGCTCTTGCGGGCGGAGCCCTCGCCGACGTCGCGCTTCCAGGCCACGGCCAGCAGGGGCGCGGCGTCGACGTTCTCGACCGCCTGTTCGGGCGTGCCGCCCGGCAGCGGCCAGGCCGCCACCGGCGTCGCGGCCGGATACTGGAAGCCCACGCCGGCCAGGGCGTCGGCCGGCTTGACCGTCTGGTCGAAGCTCAGGACCGGGATGCGCTCGCCCTTGGCGGCGGCGATCTTCGGGCCGGTCTTGTGGAACGGGTTGACCTTCTCGAGCGTGCCGCACGCACCGAGCGCCAGGCAGAGAACACCCGCCGTGACGATCCTGGAAAAGCTGGTCATTGCGGCGAGGCTCCGGGAGGAATGGGGCCCTGCGCCGGCATCGGCGGAAGGGCGGACTGTGCCTTGACGATGGCCTTGAGCTGGCCGGCCTGGCCGTCGTCGATCATTTTGACCGCCGCCTTGGAACGCTCCTGGATGTCCTGGGGCGCGTCAAGCATCAGCACCAGGGACGAGAAGTCGGCGCGCGCGCCCTTGGTGTCGCCGTTCATCATCTTGGCGAAGGCCAAGGCTTCCGTGGCGGTCGGGACGAAGGGGCGGCCTTTGACGGTCAACGGTTTCAGCCGCTTCTCGATGGCAGGGTAGTCGCCCTTGTCCATCAGCAGAAAGGCGGCTTTGAGGCGGGCGGCGTCCTGCAGAATCGGGGACGAGGCGGCGTCGGCGGCCGCGTCGAAGTCCTTGATCGCCTGGTCGGTATGGTCCTGGTCCATCTCGATCGCGGCTTCCTGCATCAGGGCCAGCGACTTGTAGGCCGCCGAGCCGGACTTGGCCGCGTCGGCGAAGGCCGCCGCCGCGCCGGCCCGGTCGCCGATCTGCGCCGCCTTCAGGCCGCGGTCGTAGGCCTCCGAGGCGTGGGCCGCGCTCTTGTCGCGCCAGACGGTGTAACCCCACAGGGCTCCCGTTCCGACGACGATGACCGCCAGCGCCGCGATGGCGTGGGGGGTGTACTTACGGGTCAGGGCGCGCACCTGATCGGCGCGCAGCTCTTCTTCGACCTCGTTGAAAAAATCGCTCACGAAAACGCGCTCCCCGGGGCGCCAGTTGGAAATCCGCCGCGAACCTATAGCCTCGCGGCCCGCCCCGCAACGCGGCTCAGCCTGCCGTCGACTTATGAGCGAAATAGGTCTCCGCCTCGGCCGGAAAACGGCGCGCGCGAACATCCCCGGCCCAGGCCCCGACGGCCTGTGAGATCTCGCCGCGCAGGTCGGCGTAGCGGCGCACGAACTTGGGCGTCCAGTCGAACAGGCCCAGCATGTCGTCGGTGACCAGAATCTGTCCGTCGCAGGCGACCGAGGCGCCGATTCCGATGGTGGGGACAGCGACCGCCTCGGTGATCTCGCGCGCCAGGCCCTCGGCCACGCCCTCGACCACGATGGCGAAGGCGCCGGCGTCGGCGGTGGCCTCGGCCTCCGCCAGGACCCGGGTGCGCTCGTCCTCGGTGCGGCCCTTGGCGCGGAAGGCGCCGTCGACGTTGATGGCCTGGGGCCTGAGGCCCACGTGACCCATGACCGGAATGCCGCGGCGGACCAGGAAGGCGACGGTCTCGGCCACCGCCGGGCCGCTCTCCAGCTTGACCGCCTGACAGCCGGTCTCCTTGAGCAGGCGCGTGGCGTTGGCGAAGGCCTGCTCCGGGCTGGCCTCGTAGGAGCCGAAGGGCATGTCCACCACGACCATGGCGCGGCGCGACGCGCGCATCACCGCCTGGCCGTGCAGGATCATCATCTCCAGGGTCACGCCCACCGTATCCGGCAGGCCGTGCACCACCATGCCCACGGAATCGCCCACCAGCAGCAGGTCGCAATGGGGGTCGAGAATCTCGGCCATGGGGGCGGTGTAGGCGGTCAGGCAGACGATCGGCTCACCGCCCTTGCGCGCGGTTATGGCGGGTGCGCTGACCCGCTTGGTGGACGCCTCACGCTGGGAAGACATGGGGGGACTTTCTTGGGGGAGGACGCCTAAGCCGGATCAGACCTGGTCGAAGGCGCGGGTCACGCCCACCACCGCGGCCACCACCAGCACCGCCGAGGTCACCCAGAACATGCCCACGCCCGGCGCATTCAGCACCGAGGCGAACTGGGTCCAGAAGTGATCGTAGGCGCCGTCCGCCGCCAGGGCGGTGGAGGCGGTGTTGGCCGAAAAGTTCTGGATGCGGCCGCCGAGGCCCGCGCCCACGCTCTGGGTGAAGGCGATCACGCCGCCGATCACGCCGGCCGCGCCGATGCCGAGGGTGCGCACGCGCCAGTCCCGGCTCATCTTCGCCTCGACCTTGCGCGCGAATCCGTCCGGATCCGGGCACGCGGGCGCCTGGGCGAACATGCGCTCAAGATCGAATTCGAAATCCCGCTCAGCCATGAGCCCTGTTCCCCGCCTGACCGCCATCCGGCGCCATGCGTTCTCTGAGCTTATCCAGACCACGTTTGACATGGGATTTGACCGTTCCCAGAGGCGTATTCAAGGCCTCCGACACCTCGGAATGCGAAAGTCCTGCTCCGTAGCAGAGCGAAACACAGAGTCTTTCCGCCGCGCTCAAGGTCTTCAGAGCCTCGTCCAGGTCGATCCGGCCGGCGTTGTCCGCATACGGCGCGGGCGTTTCCGGCTCACGGGGCTCAGCTTCGAGCACGACCTGGGCGTCTTTGCGGCGGCGTTTCAGATAGAGCCTTGCGGCGATGCGCTTGACCCAGCCGGCGAAGGTGCCGTCGCCCCGGAATTCCGAGATCCGCTCGAAGGCCGCGAGGAAGGCGTCCTGGGCCAGATCGTCGGCGGTGGAGGCTTGCGCCCCCATCCGGCGCAGCAGGCCGCGCACCGCCGAGCCGTGGCGGCGCACCAGTTCGCCGAACTCGGACCGGCCGCCGGCGGCCGCGAGAGCGGCCAGCTCGACATCGTGCAGGCCCGTGATCCGGCCGTCATTTCGGGCGCCCCTCATGGGGTGCACTCCTTGAACGACCGAGATCAGGATTTTTTCTTGGACATCAGGCCCAGCGCCACGAAGGCCAGGCCGATGAAGCCCGGGATCGCAGCGAAGCACCAGGCGATGGTGGCGCCGTCGGACTCGTCATTCATGAGGTTGAGCACGCCGATCACGCCGAGGGCGGCGGCCAGCGCCAGCCAGATGATGCCGACCCGCAGGTCCCGCGTGGGCGAGGCCGCCGGCTTCACGTCGCGGGTCATGGCTTCGATCACGTCCGGCGGCAGGGGCTGGCCGTTCTGGATCGCGGCGCGGATGGTTTCCTGGAGCTGCTGGCGCTCCTTCGACTTGAAGTAGCGCGGAACGATCACGATGGCTGCGATCATCGCACACCCGGCAAGGGGAACGAGGATGTCTGGACCCATTTTGATTCACCTGGTCACGTTGGGGGAGCGAAGCGTTGATGCGTTCGCCTTCTGATCACAAGAGACTTCGACCGGGGACAACGGATGCGTCCGCGCGGGTGAATTGTTCGTAACGGTTCGGACCCGAATTTCAGGTCCGCCCGGACGCCCCCTGCATCGCCCGTTCGAACAGGGCCAGCGAGACCAGCACCACGCTGGCCACCCCCACAGGGACCGCCGCCAGCTGCGCCGACGGTTCGATCTCGGTCAGCCAGGCGCCGATGGAGGGCCAGGCCGCCCACAGCAGGCCGCCGGCCACCGAAGCCATGGCGGCGTGGAAAACGATCTCGAGCGCCAGGCGCCGCCGCTCGATGCGATGGATCAGGGCCAGGGTGAAGTCGGGGTCGCGCGCCGGCGGCGCATCGGCCGCGAAGATCGCCTTCAGGCGCAGGTCGGGGTCGGTCATCGCGCACTCCTCATACTCAGGGCCGGTGTACTCAGGGCCGGTGTCTCCGGAGCCGGCGCCGCCGGCTCGGCCGTTTCGCCCAGGGCCTCCAGCAGACGCGCCCTCCCGCGCGTCACATGGGATTTCACCGTGCCCAGCGGCGATCCTAGCGCCTGCGCCGCCTCGGCGTGAGAGAAATCGGCGGCGAGGCACAGGGCGACGGCGGCGCGCTGATCGAGCGGCAGGGTTTGCAGCACGGCCATCACGGCGATGCGATCCTCCGGCGAGGCGCCCTCCCCGGCCGCCGCGAGGCTGCGGGCCTCAAGATATTGGCCGTCGCGCCGGGCGCCGCGGGCCAGCGAGCGGCGCCAGCCCATCTGCTTGCGATAGCCGATGCCGCAGAGCCAGGCCCGGAAGCTGGCCTCGGGCCGGTAGCGGGCGAGCGTGGTCCAGGCGGTGAGCAGGCTCTCCTGGGCCAGATCGTCGGCCTCGGCCCAGTCGCCGCAGGTGCGGCGCAGAAACGCGCGCAACGCGGCCTGGTGGCGGTCCGCCAGGCGCGCGAAGGCTGCGGTCGAACCCGCGCGGGCGGCGGCGACCAGGTCGGCGTCGCTGGCGCCCGCCAGGCTCATTTCGGACGGTTGAAGGTGGTGAAGATGGCCATGACCAGGGAGCTGAGCGAAATGATCGAAAGGACGAACACCGCGATCATCACCCCGCCCTGGGCGTGGGGGTTATCGTTGACGTAGTTGGCCCAGTAGTAGAGCCCGCCGGCCACAGCGCCGGTCACGATCGCCCGGTTCCAGGCCCACATCGGGCCCCAGCGCCACATCCGCGCGCGCCAGCCCCAGCCGTAGCCGTAGTAGGGATGGTCGTAGGCGTCGGGATGCTGGGTGTCGCCGGCCACCGACTTGGCGAACTCCGGCGGCGGGTCCTTGCCCTGGGCCGCGTAGGTCTTGAGCAGGTCGAGCTCGTGCTTGCGCCGCAGATAGCTGAGCCAGCTGGACCACACGGCCATCAGCATGCCGCCGATCGGGAAGATCAGCCACCAGAAGCCCCACCAGAAATGCCACATGATCGCCTCCATCGGCGCCGTCCGCGGCGCCCTTCTGCCCCTGATCGCCGCCGGGGCGGAGATCGGATGCAGAGGCCGAGTCCGAAATCGTCTCAAGCCGCGTTTGCAGGCGACAGGCGCGGCCGGAACGGGCATGGCAACGCCGCGTCTGCCCGGAGCGTTGGGAAATGACCCGGAGGGACCATGCGCCTGTCGATCCTGTCCCAGCTGGCCTACCGGTTCGAACAGCCCAGCGAGGTGCTGCTGCTGATCGAGGCCGCGCGCACGCCGGACCAGGGCGTGGCCTGGGACCAGCTGACGATCTCGCCCCACGGCATCATCACGCGCCTGGACGACCCCGTCAGCGGCGAGCGCCACGCGGTGATCCTGGCCGAGGGCGAGGTGGATATCCGCTACGACGCCTGGGTCGATGTCGCGCGGCCGCCGGCGCGGCTGCAGGGCCTCCCTGCGACACCGATCCACGCCCTGCCGCTGGAGGCGCTGCGTTACCTGCGGCCCAGCCGCTACTGTCCGTCCGATCGCTTCGAGGCGTTCGTCCACCGCACCTTCGGCCGGCTGTCAGGCGGCGACAAGGTCGCGGCGATGGTGGACTGGCTCGGCGCCAACCTGACCTATGAGCCCGGGGCCTCAGGGTCCGGCACGGACGCCGTGGCGACCTTCATCGACCGGGCCGGGGTCTGCCGCGACTTCGCCCACCTGGCCATCAGCTTCTGCCGCGCCGCCGACATTCCCGCCCGCGCGGTCAGCGCCTATGCCTGGGGGCTGGACCCGCCCGACCTGCATGCGGTGGTGGAGGTCTGGCTGGGCGGCGCGTGGCGGCTGGTCGATCCCACCGGCCTGGCGCCGGTGGAGGGACTGGTCCGTGTCGCCACCGGCGCCGACGCCTCCGACATCGCCTTCATGACCATCTTCGGCCGGGCCGAGATGCTGGCCCAGTCCTTTTCGGTGCAGGAGATGGTGGAGGCCGCCGTCTAGATGATGCAGCGGTAGATCGACTTGACCGCGTCGTGGAAAACGTCCGGGGCCGGTTCGTTGGCGCGGGCGCCCTGGGTTCGCAGGTAGTTGAGCATGTAGTCGAACCAATGGTCTTCCGAGGTCAGCGCACAGAGGGGATCGCCCCCGGCCGAGATGGTGGCCTCGACGGCCGTGCGGACGTAGCGGTGGATGTCCGCCCGGCAGTCCGAGCGGTTGGCGTCGCACCAGACCAGGTACTGCTCCAGGGTCGGGGTCACGCCGGCGCTGGCGGGCGGAGGAACGCTGAGGGAGGCCGCCACGACGGCGGCCAGCAACAAACGGCGCATGAAGGACTCCAACTACTCGGCGGGATAGCGGCCGGCGCAGGCCACGAAGGTTTCGGACAGCTTCTGCGCGGCGCCGGGCTGCTTCAGCCCTTCCATGATCGCCTTGACGTTGTCGGTGGATTTGGTGAGGGCGTCGGAGCCGCCCTTGGCGTTGAGCTTGACCGCGGCGTTGGCGAACAGCTTGTCCGAGACGAGCTTGACGTCCGGGTGGCCGGTCTTGTCGGCCATGACGCTGGTGACGCCGAACACGGCGACGCACTGCTGCAGGTCTTCGGTGCTGCCGGGCTCCGGCGTGGCGGTTTCGGCGCGGACGGCGCCGGCGGCGAGCAGGCTCAACCCAGCAGCCAGGGCGAGGGCGGATTTACGCATGACGGGTCTCTCGAAGCAGGCGCCGGAAGGGCGGGACGCCTCGACCCTATGGCTTCGCCCGGGTCACGACTTGGACAAATCGGACACAGGCGCCGGCGCGGCGTGCAGGCCCTGCAGCGGCTGGCCCAGGGCCGACTGCCGCGCCAGGGCGGCGGGCTCCAGAAGATCGCGCGGCAGGGCGAAGTAGGCGGACGGGCTCATGTCCATGAAGCGGCGGAAGTCGCGCACGAAGTGGGGCTGGTCGTAGTAGTGCCCGTCCAGCTGGGTCGCCCAGGGCTGCTCCAGGTTCTGGCGCAGAACCGCGAGCGTGCGCAGGAAGCGCTGGCGGCGCAGCAGCAGTTTGGGCGCGAACCCGAAGGCCTTGAGGCTGAGGCGCGAAGCCTGGCGGGGGGAGACGCCCAGCGCCTCGGCGAAGGCCTCCACCGTGCCGATGTCGGGATCGAGCAGGGCGCGGTGGGCGCGGCCGATCAGTGGGGCGCGTTCCAGATCCTCGCGGGCCTCCGGCGTGGCGAGGATCGAGAGGAACAGGCGGTCGAAGGCGGCGATGAGCGCCGCATCGTCCAGACCGTCTGCGACCGCGGCCAGTCCGGCGAGGTCGGCCCCCCGCACGGCCGCGACTTCGGACGCCCGGTCGGCCCAGGCGTGCGCCTCCAGGCCGGTCAGCACCGCCCAGCCGAGCGGCGTCAGGCCGACCCCCATGCCGCGCCCGCCGGCCGGCACCCGGATGATCCCCGCGCGGCTGGTGGGTCCGTAAAGGCCGATGGCCGGACCCGGGTCGAGCAGGCGGCGGTCCACCTCGATGGCCCAGTGGCCGACCAGGGCGAAGCGCAGATTGCCCCACTCCGGATGCAGCAGGTCCTCGATGGTCCCCTCCCCGCCCGGATGCCCGACCCGGTAGTAGGCGGTGACCAGAGGGCGCAGCGGCTCAGCCGGCGGCAGGAAGGCGACGGTGGCGCGAGTCATCCCAACGTCCAGCGGGCCAGCGGAATATGTTCGGTCCGCCCCAGCCGGCTCTGGATCAGAACGAATTCGCGCGCCGTCCAGCGGATCGGTTCGACGGGATGCTCGGCTACCGGCGCGTCGTCGTAGAGCAGGGTCACATGCGGGGTGAAGCTGCGCGTAACGTGACGCCCCAGCCCAGCCCGGGCCATCGCCAGGCCCAGGGCATGCTGAAAGGCCGAAAGTTCGCGCAGGCCATCTCCGCCGGTAAGCACGAAGGGACGCCGGCCCGGTTTCCCGGAAAAGGCCATGGCGTGATCGAAGGCGACATCGAAGGTCCGGGCCGAGACGGTTCTTGCGGCGGCGTGCGCCTTCTCGACGATGTCCCGCGGCACGCCGTCGTAGTCCCCGAGGTGGTGGAGCGTGATGTGAAGCCGGTCAGGAGCCAGCGGGTTACCCGTCAGCCCAAGGCCGGCGCGTTCGGCCCAGGCCAGCCGCGCGATGCGCCGCGCGGTGTCGGGATCGGGGAAGATCGCGAAGAACAGCCTGTCGGTCGGATTGCTCTCCTCAAAGCCCGGCAGGGAGGTCTGGCCGGTCATGTAAGGCGCGAACGCGCTGGCGCGCTTGGTCGCGGTCTCGACGACGCTTTCGGCCGCGCGGATATCTTGCAGGGTTCGCACGGCAAAGGCGGGCGGGCGCAATCTTGGAGCCTGGGCCGCGACCGCGCCGCCCAGATCTTCCATGATCCTCGCGGCCCCGGCCTCAGGGAGGTCGAGGGTATAGGCCAGGGCGGAGAAGTCTGCAGGGACAAGGCGGTCGTCCTTTCCGTTCAGCTTGAGAGACATGCGGTCCAGCGCGAGCCCGGGAAAGACCCGCGTGGTGACCGCGTCATAGACCGGCGCCAGACGGACTGTCGTGAAGGATCGCGCATCCGCCTCGGCGATCTTCAGCAGGGCGAGGTTCTTCAGGTGCAT
Organism: uncultured Caulobacteraceae bacterium; assembly: GCA_964432415.1. Classification (GTDB taxonomy): domain Bacteria; phylum Pseudomonadota; class Alphaproteobacteria; order Caulobacterales; family Caulobacteraceae; genus JAFECT01. The sequence goes on along the minus strand of CAYSNW010000010.1, from coordinate 69,035 downwards.
GTCGCCGTCGGCGATCAGCCAGGCGAACAGCGCGCGCCGGAACAGGATCGCCATATCCGCAGAAGGATCGGTGGAAAGCGGGCGCAGGCCCTTGGCCACCCGCTCGATGGTGGCGTCGTACTTGGCCGAGCTGGGCAGATCGAGGACCGAGCAGAAGTCTTCCAGGGCGAAACGGCGGACGTCCTCACGAGAGCGCCGAATGTCGAAACGCTCCACAAGCAGGGCCGGCGCCATGCCGCCGGGCATGTCGATCAGGGCGGTGGCCGGAACCTCGAAGCCGACCGTGCGCGCCAGTTCGAGACACAGCCACTCCACCAGAGGAAGCGTTTCGAAGCCCCCGGTTCCGGCCGGCTTGAGAATATGGGTGAACGGCAGGTCGATCGCCGGGATCAGGTCGCCATTGTCCCTCAGCGTCATCGGCGCCTTGACCTGGACGCCCGACAGGCGCGGCGTCTCGGCGTGGGCGTAGAGCAGTGCAAGATTCTGCTCGAAGCTCTCCTCGATTTCGCCGGGCGTAGGACCGCGGTAACGCCCGACGAAGGCCCCATCCCGGGTGAAGTCGGTGAGAGGCGCCTGCAGGACGTCCGCAGGAGCCTCGTCGAGCTGGTCGGGCCTCTGGACTACGAGGATGTTCGACAAGTAGCGGCGACCATGGCGCAGGGTCTCGCGATCGTCCCGTTCATGCAGCACGCGGGCGAGCCAACCCTCCGGAAGCAGGGATTCGACGAAGGCAGGCAGCTTCCCGGGCGTTGTCTCACGCACGAGCTGGAAACCGGCGTCGTCCAGCGCTGACCATCGCCACTCGACGCCGTCGTGCATCAGCCGTCCCAGCGGCCGCCCGTGCCAGGCGACGAGCAGATCGGTGGACGCCTTGGCGGGCTGAACCGTCGCCTCCGGCTCGGTCTGAAGAAATTGGGCGGCGGCCTCACCCTCCTTTTCCCACCGGTTCTCGCCAGCGAGGTCGCGAACCGCCCTCGCCGCGCCCGTCGCCGATCCGACGATCTCCATCACCCGCGCAGCCAACCGCAGCCGCAGTTCGATCAGGGCGATGGCGTGCTCGCTGCGCTGGCGAAACGATTCCAGATAGCTCTGAAGCGGAGCCGAGACCGCGACCTGAACGGCGCCGAGCGAATCCTCAACGGCGATCTGCTCGATCGCCGGATGCGGCGGGGCTTCGTTCTGGATGATCTCGAGGGTCCGGAGCCGGGTGCGCTGGTTGCGGCGACCGCTGACGAACAGACGTCCGTCACGGGTCGGTCCGAGCAGGAGCGCGCTGGCCGACGACAGATAGGCGTTTGGGTAGAGATAGTGGGCGATCCGCACCGCATGGCGCAGGATGGTCGCCTCGACATCGCCCGCCGCCGGCACATAGACGCCGCGGGTCACCTGCAGAAGCACGCCCGCCCGCGCCTGCAGGTGGGCGCGGCGGGCGTTGATCGTCTCCCCGACGAGATAGAGTGGAAGGGTATTATCTCGCATCTCAGCTCGATAATAATCTGTTTTTCCGCCTCGTCCAGGATTATTCCGCATTCAAGGCGCTTGAAAAGCGGCTCTTGCCTTACCCGACAGGATACGGTCCCTCTTCGAACGTCGCGTCATGGTAGCCCTTGGCGCCCACGGCCACCGCCAGCGGACTGCGGAAGTCCCGCCCCTCGCGCAGGGCGTCGAGCGCGTGACGGAAGTCGTGGCGGGGCCGCCAGCCCAGGGCCTCGCGCGCCGCGATGTTGTCGTAGACCCGGTCGAGGCTGGGAAACAGCCGCCAGCCCATCGCCGCGTAGAGCGCCTCCGCCTCGGGGAAGAGGCGGCGGACCACCGCGGGCGCGTCGGCGCGCAGGCGTGCCAGGTCATCGCGGGAGAAGGGTGTGGTGGCCGAGATTATGTAGCGGCCGAAGCCGAGGGCGGGCGCCTTCTGAAGCGCCAGCCGATGGGCCTCGACGATGTCCTGCAGATCCGCCCGGCGCGAGAGCAGCTCATTGGCCTGGGCGTTGGGGGTGTCGAAGGCGGCGCGCACCGCCGCGTCGTCGTCGGGTTCGGGAAAAAAGCGCGAGGTGCGCAGCACCACGACCGGCAGGCCGCGCTTGCGGGCGAACAGCTCGCACAGGCTCTCGGCAGCGGTCTTGGTCACGCCGTAGATGTTGCGCGGGACCGGAACGACCTCTTCGGTGATCCACGCGGCCGGTTCCCCTGGCGCCGGGGTCAGGGCCGAACCGAAGGCGCTGGTGGTGCTGGTGAAGACGAAGGCTGAGGCGCCCGCCTCCAGCGCAGCCTCCAGCAGGACCAGGGTTCCGGTGACGTTGGTGTCAATGAAGCCCTGGGCGGGGTGGGTCGCGACATGGGGCTTGTGCAGGGTGGCTGAGTGCAGGACTCCGGTGATCCCGCTCATCGCCTCGGAAACGACCGCGCGGTCGGTGATCGACCCGACCACGTCGGTAAAGGCCGAAGGCTTGATGTCCAGGCCGCGCACGGGGGTTCCCGCCGCGCGCAGGGTCCGCATGAGACCCTCGCCGAGGTGGCCGGCGCTGCCGGTCACCAGGACGGTCATGAGCCGATCGCCGCGGCGTAGATGTCGGGCTTGAACCCGACCAGGCGCCGGCCGCCGACGTCGAGCACCGGGCGCTTGATCATCGAGGGCTGGGCCAGCATCAGGGCGATCGCCCGCTCGGCGTCCAGCGGCGCCTTGTCGGCCTCAGGCAGGTTGCGAAAGGTCGTGCCGTTGCGGTTCAGCACCGTCTCCCAGCCCAGCTCCTTCACCCAGCCGCGCAGGCGCGCTTCGTCGAGCCCGGAGGCCTTGTAGTCGTGGAAGGCGTAGACGACGCCGTGGCCGTCGAGCCAGGCTCGCGCCTTCTGCATCGTGTCGCAGGCCTTGATGCCGTAAAGGGTGATGGTCATCGCGACGGTCGAATCTCTGGCAATACGGGGAACCTCTCTTCCATGAAATCGCCGCTGCACGCCATCGCCACCGGAACCTTCGACCCGATGCTCGAGGCGCTGAGCGCCAATCTCGAAAAGGGCGAGGCCTTCGCCGCCGAGACGGGGCTGGATCCGGCCGAACTCGCCAATGCGCGCCTGGCGCCGGACATGTTCACCCTGTCCTGGCAGGTGCAGGTCGCCTGCGTTCAGGTCGACATCGGCATGACCCTGCTGGCCGGCCGGCCGAAACCGCAGCCGAGCGTGGCCGACCTGGACTTCCCCGGGATGAGGGCGCGCATCGCCCAGACCCTGGCCCTGGTCCGTTCCGTACCCGAGAGCGATTTCGAGGGCGCCGAAGACCGGGAGACCGTGCTGGAGGTGCCGGGCGGCATCGTGTTCGAGATGACCGGCTTCCAGCTGCTGCGCGACTGGTGCTTCCCCCACTTCTTCTTTCATGTGGTCACCGCCTACGACATCCTGCGCCACAACGGCGTGCCGCTGGGCAAGATGGATTATGTCCGCCACGTCGGCGCCTACATCCGCCCGCCCGCCGCCTGAGGAGGCCCGCCATGACCGAACCCAGCGTGCTGGCGGAACTGCACTACCGCGATCCGGACGCGGCGCTCGACTGGCTGGCGCGGGCCTTCGGCTTCGAGACCCGGATGGTGGTGCGCGACCCGCAGGGCGCGCTGGTCTTCGCCGAAACCGCCTGGGGCGGGCACAGCATCGCGATCGTTCCGGAGCTCGCGCCCCATGCGTTGAGCCCGCTGACGGCCGGCGCTTCGAGCGCCACCATCCAGGTGCGCTCGGACGAGGACATCGACGCCCACTTCGTCCGCGCCCGCGACGCCGGCGCCACGATCCTGAGCGAGCCCGAGACCCTCTTCTTCGGCGACCGCATCTATCTGGCGGCGGACCTGGAGGGCCACGTCTGGAACTTCGGCCGGCGCGGCAAGGGCGGGGCGCCGCCGGAAGGCTGGACGGTGCGCTTCCCTTCGCGGGAGAAGGGTTAGCCGTTCTCAGGCCGCCTTAGCCCCCAGCTGGGTGACCGCCAGGCCTGTCACGATGATGGCGAGGCCGCCCATGCGGATCAGGCTCACGGGGCGCACCACCGCGCCGAACAGACCCCAGTGGTCGATCACCGCGGAGGTGAAGACCTGTGCGACCACCGCGAACAGGATAGCGTTGCCCACCCCGAAGCGCGGCGCCAGCAGGGTGATGGAAAAGACGTAGAAGGCCACGATCGTGCCGCCGAGCAGGCTGAGCGGCGGCGCCGCGATGACCGCCGAGGGCGCCGGCAGTCGTCCGGTCAGCATCAGGCTGGCCGCGCAGGCCGCGATCAGTCCCACCGCGAACAGCACCACGGCCGCATGGCCGGGCTCGCCCAGCGAACGGCCGAGTTTGGCGTTGAGCGCCGCCATCACCGGAATGAGACCGCCGGCCAGGGCCGCCCAGGCGGCGTAACGCACATCGAACATGGTCCCTCTTCCTCGTTGTCCGTCTATTCGCGCCGGGCCGTCACCCGGTCGTAGATCGTTTTGACCCAGTCCGGCGGATCCGGATCGCCGGCGAAGCTGACCTTGAGGTTCAGGCTCTTGCGCCAGCGCCACAGCCAGGTCGGGCCGAAGGTCGTCACCAGGGTGTCGGGCGTGCGGTACGCTGGGTCGGTCAGGGCCTGGTCCAGGGTGACGAGGCGGTAGCCGCGCGCCGCGTAGCGGGCGAGCAGATCGCCCAGGCAGTCGGCGTTCAGATGGTTGGCGTGCAGCAGCAGGACCTGGGGAATGTCGCGCCCGAACATCTGGGGCGTTACCAGCTCGGCGAAGTCGGTCGCGGCCATGACGAAGTCGAGATAGGTCGTGCGCAGCCGCGCGGCCATGGCGCCATCCGCCCGCGCCACCGCGTCGGTGTAGGCGAGGTCGAAGACGAAGTCCGACGTGTCGATGGTGTGGGGCGCCAGTCGCCAGCCGTGGGCGGCGAGGAAGATCTCCATCGCCTGCTTCTTCTCGAGTGTCGGCCCGAGGTGATTCTGCGGAAAGCGGAAATAGCGGGTCGATCCGGGCCGGTTCAGACGATCGACGACCACGCCGCCGCGCGTGACTTCGCTCTCGAAGGCTTCGACGGAGGTGGTGTTGTAGTCCGCGTGCGAGAAGCTGTGGTTGCCCAGGCTGGCGCCGGCGCGGACCCAGTCGGCGAGCAGCGCCGTGCGCGCGGCCTCTTGATCCGCAATCTCCAGCCGCGCCGCATTGACCAGGCCCAGCGCCGGGGCGCGGCGGTCCTTGAGGGTGGCGAGAAGATTGCGGGTGACGCGACGGGCGTTGGCCAGGTCGTCGGGCAGGACGCCCGGCACGAACAGCAGGTCGTCGATGGTCAGGGCGATGGTGCGTGCGGGCGCGGCAGCGGCCATCGGCGCCACGCCGGTCGCGGCCAGGGCAGTGAACAGTGTCCGACGCGAAGGGGCGCTGAGGAGGCTCATCCTGCCATCGCCAGGGCCAGGGCCTCTGCCGCCTTGATGCCGTCCACCGCCGCCGAGAGGATGCCGCCGGCGTAGCCCGCCCCCTCCCCGGCCGGGAACAGGCCCCGGGTGTTGAGGCTCATGAAGTCCTTGCCCCGGGTGATGCGCACCGGCGCGGAGGTGCGGGTCTCGACCCCGGTCAGCAGGGCGTCGGGATCGTCGTAGCGCGGGATCTGGCGGCCGAAAACGGGGAGGGCCTCACGCAGGGCTGAGATGGCGTAGTCCGGCAGGGCCAGCGACAGGTCCGCGGGCCGCACACCGGGCTTGTAAGAGGGCTCGACCGAGCCCAGGGCGGTTGGGACTCGTCCGGCCAGGAAGTCGCCGACGGTTTGACCGGGCGCGAAGTAGTCGCCGCCGCCGAGTTCGAAGGCCAGGCTCTCAAGGCCGCGCTGCAGCTCGATCCCGGCCAGGGGGTGATCGGAGGGGAAGTCGGCCGGGGTGACGCCCACCACCAGGCCGGAGTTGGCGTTGCGCTCGTTGCGCGAATACTGGCTCATCCCGTTGGTCACGACCCGGCCCGTCTCCGAGGTCGCCGCCACCACAGTCCCGCCGGGGCACATGCAGAAGCTGTAGGCGGTGCGTCCGTTGGAAGCGTGGTGGGACAAGGCGTAGGCCGCCGCGCCCAGGTCGGGATGGCCCGCGCAGGCGCCGAAGCGGGCGCGGTCGATCCAGGACTGAGGGTGCTCGATGCGGAAACCGATCGAGAACGGCTTGGCCTCGAGGAAGACGTCGCGGTCGTGGAGCGCCTGGAAGGTGTCGCGCGCCGAGTGGCCGACCGCCAGCACCACCTGGGAGGCCTCCAGGAACTCGCCGGTGTGCAGATGCAGGCCGCGCAGGCGCCCCGCCTCGATCTCGAAATCGACGACCCGCTGCTGAAAGCGGTACTCGCCGCCCAAGGCTTCGATCTTGGCCCGCAGGCTCTCGACCATGGTCACCAGGCGGAAGGTGCCGATGTGGGGATGGGCTTCGGTGAGAATTTCTTCGGGCGCCCCGGCCTGAACGAACTCGGTCAGCACCTTGCGGCCGAGAAAGCGCGGGTCTTTGATCTGGCTGTAGAGCTTGCCGTCGGAGAAGGTCCCGGCCCCGCCTTCGCCGAACTGGACGTTGGATTCCGGATCGAGCTCGCCGCGCCGCCACAGGCCCCAGGTGTCCTTCGTGCGCTCGCGCACCACCTTGCCGCGGTCGAGGATGATCGGCCGGAAGCCCATCTCGGCCAGGATCAGGCCCGCAAACAGGCCGCAGGGACCGGCGCCGATCACCACCGGGCGCGGCGCGTTCGCCGGCGCCTTGGCCACGGGCCTGTAGGTGGTGTCCGGGGTGGGACGCACATGCGGATCGCCGGCGAAGCGCGCGAGCGCGGCCGCCTCGTCGTCGAGCTCCACATCGACGATGTAGACCTTCAGGATCGCGGCTTTCTTGCGCGCGTCGTGGGCCCGCTTCCACACCGACCAGGATCGGATTTCGTCCACCGCCACGCCAAGGCGTTCGGCGATGGCCGCCGGCAGGGCCTCGGGCGGATGGTCGAGGGGAAGCTTCAGTTCACTCAGGCGCAGCATGGGCGCCTATGTAGCGGCTTGGCGGCGGATCGCCAGTTCGGGCGTGCGCCGAGCTGCCTCAGGCGCCCGGCTTCTTGCGCCCCTTCAGCAGGGCCACGATCGCCATGGCGTGGCCGTGGCCCAGGGCGAACTCGGCCTTGAGCCAGTCGGTGATCTGGGTCGCCTTCACGCCGGGCGCGATGCCGCCGCCCTCGACGGCGAAGCCCTTTGCCCGTGCCATCCGGCGAAAATCGTCCGGCGACTTGCCGGTCTTGGTCTGGATGTTGTCGAGGTAGGCCTGAAACGACATGGGCCGGTTCCGGATTCAGCACTCTGGGACCGTGACTACAGCAGGCCTGGCAAACCTCGTCACCCGTTTCGCGTCGTAAGCCGCCGGCCGCCCGATCAGGTCGGCGCTTGCATCACTGTTATAGTCATGTATAACACCAGTGCAGCGACGCCGGTATCCGGCGCGCGGTGGGGCATGCGTTCGAGGTGGTCGCGATGGCGCGGTTGTGGTTCGGAGGGCTGGGGTTATCGCTCCTTGGCGATTCCGGAACGCGGTCGCGCCGGGGTTCGGCCATCGCAGATGGGGGCCTCCCGCGGGCCGACGGAAACAGGACATGGTCCAGGAATGGAATGACAGCCAGCCGATCTACCGCCAGATCCGGGACCGGGTCGTGGCGATGATCCTGGACGGCCTGCTCAAGGACGGCGATCCCCTGCCCTCGGTGCGCGTCGTCGCCACCGAGTCGCGGGTCAACCCGCTGACGGTGCTCAAGGCCTACGAGCAGCTGGCCAACGAGGGGCTGATCGAAAAGCGCCGCGGCCGCGACACCCTGGTGGCGGAAGGAGCGCGCGCCTCCCTGCTCAGCGCCGAACGCGAGCGCTTCCTCAATGAGCAATGGCCCGAGATTCATGCCACCATCGTGCGGCTGGGCCTGGCCAAACAGCTGCTGGGCGGGGGGAACTAGCCATGGCGGTCATCGAAGCCCGCGGGCTGAAGAAATCCTACGGCCAGACCCTGGCCCTGGACGGCGTCGACCTCACCGTCGGCGAGGGCCGCATCGTCGGCCTGCTCGGCCCCAACGGCGCGGGCAAGTCCACGGCGCTGGAGGCCATGCTGGGGCTGATCCCGCACGAGGGCGAGTTGAGGGTGCTGGGGCGCGACCCCTGGGCCGAGCGCGACCGGCTGATGGAGGACGTCTGCTTCATCGCCGACGTGGCGGTGCTGCCGCGCTGGCTGAAGGTCTCGCAGGCGCTGGACTACATGGCCGGCGTCCATCCCCGTTTCGACCGCGGCCGCGCCGAGGCCTTCCTGGCCCGGACCATGGTCAAGCCTGGCGCCCGGGTGCGCGAACTGTCCAAGGGCATGGTCACCCAGCTGCACCTGGCCCTGGTCATGGCCATCGACGCGAAGCTGCTGGTGCTGGACGAGCCGACGCTGGGCCTCGACCTGATCTATCGCAAAGCCTTCTACGACACCCTGCTCAACGACTACGTCGACCACGGCCGCACCATCGTGGTCTCGACCCACGACCTGTATGAGGTCCAGCACATCCTGACTGACGTCGTGGTGCTGGACCGCGGCCGGGTGGTGCTGTCGGGCGAGATGGACGAGTTGCAGGCGCGCTTCCACGAGGTCGCGGTCGGTCCTGACAAGCTGGAGGCCGCCCGGGCCCTGAAACCGGTCAGTGAGCGGCATCTGTTCGGCCGTTCGGTCCTGCTGTTCGACGGCGCCGACCCCGCGAAACTGGGCAAGCTCGGCGAGATCCGCAGCCCGGCGCTGGCCGACATCTTCCTGGCGGTGGTCGATCCCGCCCTGGCGCAGGAGGCCGCGGCATGAGCGAGAGCGCCCCCCTGCCCCGTTTCAAGGTCTTCCTCTGGCTGGTGCGCCGCGAGCTGTGGGAGCATCCGGTGATCCGCTTCGCCCCGCCGGTCTTCGCGGGCCTCGTGGTCGTCGCCCATTTCTTCTCGGCGCTGCTGACCTCCCACGCCGAGCGGGCCAAGAGCCTGGCCGACGCGGCCAAGGCCTGGCAGTTCATGGCGCTCTACGCCGCCAACAGCTTCGCGATCCTGTGCGGCTGCCTGCTGGTGGGGCTGCTCTACAGCCTCGACGCGCTGAACGGCGAACGGCGCGACCGCTCGATCCTGTTCTGGAAGTCGCTGCCGGTGTCGGACCGCCTGACCGTGCTGTCCAAGGCGGTCGTGCCGATGCTGATCCTGCCCGTGGCGGCCTTCGTGGCGATCGTGGCGGCGAACCTGCTCATGCTGGGCGTCCAGACGGTCGCCTGGACGATCAACGGCTTTACGCCCGAGCAGCTCTACAGCCGGCTGAACCTGCCGCTGCTCTGGGTCGGACTGGCCTACGGCCTGCCGTTCACGGCGCTCTGGTACGCGCCGCTGTACGCCTGGGTGCTGCTGGTCTCGGCCTGGGCCCGGCGCATGACCATCCTGTGGGTGCTGGCCCCCTTCCTGGCCTTCCTGGCCGTCGAGCATTTGGCCCTGCACAACACGCCGGTCCACTGGATGCTTGAGCGCTGGTTCGCCGGGGGCATCACTCACCCCTTCATGCACGCGGACGGCAAGACCTGGGTCCGTGGCATGGCCGAGCTCGAACCCTTGCGGATTTACGCCGATCCGGCGCTGTGGATCGGGGTGCTGATCGCGGCCCTGCTGCTCTGGCTCACCATCCGGCTGCGACGATCGCGCGTCCCGATCTGATCTTCGCGCCTTAGGGCCGAAATCGCCTCCAACTCTCTGAATTTCCACGACCTCCCGCGACCTCGCGAACGGAGCACGCCATGACCTTGTCCGAAACCATGCCCTATGAGCGCAGCCGCTCCGGCCTCGGTCTGCTGAACGGCGCCGCCGGGCTCTGGCTGCTGGTGGCCCTGGCCGGCCAGTGGGCCTTCGCCTTCTACATCGCCAACTTCTACGGCACGGCGCTGGCCAGCGGCCGCTACGAGGCGCTGGGCGTGTTCAAGAAGCTGGGCGGGACCGGCTACATCCCGGGCGACACGGCGGGTAACCGCGCCTTCATCCTGCACGCGCTGGCGGCCGGGATCATCGCGCTGGGCGGCGCCCTGCAGCTGATGCCCTGGGTGCGCGAGCGCTGGCCCCGCTTCCACCACTGGAACGGCCGCGTTTTCCTGGTGACGGTGACCGGGTTGAGCCTCTCCGGCTTCTGGCTGGTCTGGGTTCGCCACACCTCGCCCAGCGTGTTCAACGCCTGGTCCACCACGCTCAACGGCGTGCTGATCCTGAGCTTCGCGGCGCTGGCGCTGGGCAACGCCCTGGGGCGCCGTTTCGACATCCACCAGCGCTGGGCGATCCGGCTGTACCTGGTCTCCAACGCCCAGTGGTTCCTGCGCATCGGGGTGTTCGGCTGGTTCATGGCCAACATGGCGGTGGGCCGCAAACCGCACATGAGCGACCCCTTCTTCCTGATCTGGACGCCCGGCTGCTACCTGATCCCCCTGGCGGTGGCCGAGCTCTACCTGCGCGCCCGCGATCACGGCGGCGCCGGCGCGCGCGTCCTGACCGCGAGCCTGCTGATCGCCCTGACCCTGATCATGGCCGCCGGCGCCCTGGCCTTCACCCTGTTCAGCCTGCGCCTGATGTCGGGCCAGCCGCTCTCCCTTTCCTGACCATCCAGCAACGGAGGATCGTCATGTCCCTGTTCGAAACCTACCGCGCCCTGATCCTGCCCGTGCACGGACCGCTGCTGGCCCTGCACATCGGCGGCGGCGTCGTCGCGATTCTGGCCGGTTATGTGGCGCTGGGCGCCCGCAAGGGCGAGACGATCCACCGCGGCGCCGGCATGCTGTTCGTCGCCGCCATGGCGACCATGGCGTCAGCCGCCCTGCTGCTGGCCATCGCCAAGGTCCAGGTCGGCAACATCACCGCCGCCTTTGTCGTCTTCTACATGGTCAGCACGGCGCTGGCGGTGGTGCGCCGGCCCGAAAACAGCGTCGGCCGCTTCGAGATGCTGGCCTGCATCCTGATCTTCGGCCTGGCCGTGGCCGAGCTGACCCTGGGCTATCTCTTCCGCAACAACCCCAACGGCATCAACGGGGCGCCCTACCAGGCGGCCTACATCTTCGCCGGAGTCGCAACCTTCGCCGGCCTGCTGGACCTCAGGGTTCTCCGCCGGGGCGGGCTCGCCGGGATGGCGCGGCTGTCGCGGCATCTGTGGCGCATGTGCCTGGCCCTGTTCATCGCCGCGGGCTCGTTCTTCCTGGGCCAGATGAAGGTGATCCCGCACGAGCTGCGCGGACCGCACCTGTGGGTGCTCGCCTTCCTGCCGCTGGCCGGCCTGATCTTCTGGATGATCCGCATCCGCTTCCGCTCGGCGCTGAACCCCGCGCCGGCGCGGGCCTGAGGAGGCCGTCATGAGCCCCGCCAGTTTCGATCTCACGCCGCACGCCGTCCTGCTGGCGATCCACATCGGCGGCGGGGCGGTGGGCATCCTGTCCGGCTTCGCCACCCTGGCGGCGCCCAAGGGCGAACGGCTGCACCGGGCCTCAGGCGCGGTCTTCTTCTTCGCCATGCTGGTGATGACCGGCGCGGCCGCGACCCTGGCCATCCTTCGCCTGCAGCCGGCCAACCTGCTGGCCGCGACCCTCACCGCCTACCTGGTGGTGACCGGACGCGCCGCCGCCCGGCGCGCGGAGAGCGTGACCGGCCTGTTCGAGGTCGGCGCGATGTTCGCCGCCGGGGTCATCGCCGCAGCGGGAGTCTTCCTGGGCGTGACCCACGTCCCACCGTTCGGTCCCGAGGGCCCGGGCGCAAGCGGTGACTATTCGGGCGTTTATTACGCCTTCGCCGGCGTCGCGGCCCTGGCTGCGGCCCTCGACCTCAGGGTCGGGCTGGTGCGGGGCCTCAGCGGTCCTTCGCGCGTGTCGCGCCACCTCTGGCGGATGTGCACGGCCCTGTTCGTGGCCAGCGCCTCCTTCTTCCTGGGCCAGATAAAGGTGATCCCGCACGAGCTGCGCGGACCGCACCTCTACGTCCTGGCCCTCGCGCCGCTGATCGCCCTGATCTTCTGGATGGTCCGTCTGCGCCTGCGTCCGCGCCGCGCCCCGGTCCCCTCCGCCCCTCTCGCCTCGGGAGCCTGAACGCCATGATGTCCGCCGCCGAACTCGCCGCCTCGCCGCAGCTGCCGCTGATCATCGCCCACATCATCGCCGGCGCCATCGCCATCCTCGCGGCCGCCGCCGCGCTCTTCCTCAAGAAGGGCTCCGGTCCGCACCGCGCGGCGGGAGCGGTGTTCGCGCTGGCCATGCTGGCCACCGTGGGGATCGCCGCCACGGTCGCGGCGATCAAGGACCAGCCGATGAACCTCGTGGTCTCGGCCTTCGTCGCCTACCTGGTGATCACCAGCTGGGTCGCGGCGCGCACCCCCGTGACCCGTCCCGACGGCGTGCTGGTCACCGGCCTTCTCTGGGTGTCCGCCGTGGCGACCACCGCCCTGTTGTTCGGTTACCTCGCCGTGCCGCCGCTCGGTCCCTCTGGCCCGCCCGCCGCGCCCTGGGTCAAGATCTACTACGCCTTCGGGTCGGTCGCGGCCTGGGCGGCGCTGTGCGATCTGAGCGTGGTCTGGCGCGGCGGCCTGACCGGCGCGAACCGGATTTCGCGCCACCTCTGGCGCATGAGCGCGGCGGCGTTTCTGGCCTCGAGCGCCTTCTTCAACGGCCAGGCGCATTTGATCCCCCAGGCCCTGCACGGCCCGCTGCTCAAGGTCCTGGCCGACTTCCCGCTCGCCTTCCTGCTGTTCTGGCTCATCCGCGTCCGCTTCCGGCCCTGGAACGCGAAGCCCGAGACGGCCGCCTGAACCCCCGCCTTCCCTGCGTCCGCAAAGGAGCCCCGCAATGGGCCAGGTTTCCCTCTTCCGCCTCTACGCCCTGCGCGCCCTGTACCTGGTGATCGCAACGCTCATGGGCGGCCAGATCTGGCCGCTGATGCTCCACCACCGGCCGTGGGAGCTGATGCATGGGGTGGCCAACTGCATGCTGGCGGCGATGACCGCGCTGGCGCTCCTGGGCGTGCGCTATCCGCTGCAGATGCTGCCCCTGTTGTTCGTCGAGCTGTTCTGGAAGGCGACCTGGCTGATCGTCATCGCCCTGCCGCTGGTGCGCTCCGGCGCGCCCATCGACGCCGACACCCGCGAGACCATCCTGGCCACCGGCATGGGGATCATCATCCCGATCCTGATCCCCTGGGGCTACGTCTGGGCCAACTATGTCCGCAAGCCCGGCGACCGCTGGGCCTGAGCCATCGTCCCTTCGAGCTCGGACGGGCGCGTTTCCTCCGCACCCGGTCCGGGAGGGGCCCGGAGCCTGATCCCCCCGATGCTGGCGTAGTCCCACCCGCCAGGATCACAGGATCGGGCTTCCGGGCCTCTTCGTTTCGAGCGATCAAGGGCGAAGCAATGTTTGCGTTCCTTCCCCCCTCGAGGGGGAAGGTGGGCCCGAAGGGCTCGGATGGGGGGCGGCGCTCACGATCGAAGCTCCTGGCGCAATCGCCCGGGGCGGAAATCCACGGCCGGCGCCGGCGCGGCCCCCCTTCCGGCCCCCAGCGGGGGGCCACCTTCCCCCTCGAGGGGGGAAGGGCCGAATTGTGTCGAAAAGCTCCAGACCAGAAAAGACTCCTCCCGCACCGAGCCCGCCCCTGCGGTTTGTCGACGGAATACCTAGATGCTCCGCAGCGCACCCCGACGCGGAGTACCCTCCCATGACCGACATCACCGCCGCCGGAACCTTCCGCCTGGGCGATCGCACCGTGACCCGCATGGGCTACGGCGCCATGCAGCTGGCCGGCCCCGGCGTGTTCGGGCCGCCGAAGGACCACGATACCGCCATCGCGGTGCTGCGCGAGGCGGTCGCCAGCGGGGTCAACCACATCGACACCTGCGACTACTACGGCCCCCACGTGGTCAACCGCCTGATCCGCGAGGCGCTGGCGCCCTACCCCGAAGGCCTGACCCTGGTGACCAAGGTCGGGGCTTCGCGAGGGGCGGACGCCTCCTGGCTGCCGGCGCAGGAGCCGGATCAGCTCGTACGCGCCGTGCACGACAACCTGGCGAACCTCGGCCTCGAGACGCTGGACGTCGTCAACCTTCGGATCCTGGGTGCGGTGCATGCGCCCGCGGAGGGATCCATCGCGCGCCGGTTCGAGGCCCTGGCCGGACTGCAGCGCCAAGGCCTGATCCGGCATCTGGGGGTCAGCAACGTCACCTCAGCCCAGGTCGCGGAGGCCCGCGCCATCGCCCCGGTCGTCTGCGTGCAGAACCACTACAACCTGGCCCACCGCGGCGACGAGGCCCTGATCGCGGAGTTGGCGCAGGCGGGGATCGCCTATGTGCCCTTCTTCCCGCTGGGCGGCTTCACCCCGCTGCAGTCCGACACCCTGTCGGCGGTCGCCACGGAGTTGAAGGCCACGCCCCTGCAGGTCGCCCTGGCCTGGCTGCTGCAGCGTTCTCCCAACATCCTGCTGATCCCGGGCACCTCCTCGCTCGGCCACCTGCGCGAGAACCTGGCGGCGGCGGCGCTGCGCCTGCCGCCGGAAGCCATATCGCGGCTGGACAACCTCTAGCGCGTCAGGTCGCAGATCCAGTTGACCTCCCAGGTCTTGCCGCCATCGGCGGAGAAGGCCTGCTCCATGTGCGCCGCCTTGGGCGAGAGGCTGCGCCACTGGTAGCGCACGATGATGGCGCGACCCTTCCAGGTCTCCTGGTCGTAGAATTCGCCCAGGCCGTCCTTGAACTCGCCCACTACCGGCGGCAGGCCGAGCGTGCCCTCGTCAACGTCCACCAGGTAGATCGACCACTGGTGGGTGGTCTTGTTGTAGAGCCTGAGCGTCTGGCCCCTCATGTGGCCAGCCGGGCCGTCGACCTCGAACTCCTCGAAGTTGGCGCTCGAGCCCAGCACGCTCTTGTGGTTGGAGATGCCCTCGTACTCGACCCATTTGGTCGAGCCGACCAGACGGTCCGGCAGACGCCGAACGTGGGCCTTCCAGTCGCCGAGGACGAAATCGAAGTCGTGGGCGCCGTCGCGCAGGGCCGGCGCCGGCGGCTGGGCCGCCATCATCTGGGCGGCGGCGGGCGTGGCGGTCGCCATCACAGCCAAGGCGGCGGGCAGCAGCAGGGCGGAAAGACAGCTCGAAATCCTCGGCATGGACTCGCTCCTCGGGTTGCGTCGGCCACAGGGGTAGCGGCGCTGCGGAGGCCTTGACCACCCGGGATCACAGCTGCGAGGCTAAGGCAGACTTATGCTCGAACCGTCCCGCCTCCCCTCTCTGGTCTCGATCCGCGCCTTCGAGGCGGCGGCGCGGCTGGGCAGTTTCGCCCGGGCGGCCCGCGAGCTAGACACCACCGCCGCCTCGGTCAGCTACCACGTGCGCCAGCTGGAGCGGCAGACGGGCGTGACCCTGTTTCACCGCTATGCGCACCGGGTGGAGTTGACCGGGCCCGGCGCGGTGGTGGCGGAGGAGACCATCAGGGCCTTCGGCGCCCTGCGCGCCAGTTTTGTGCGGGCCGCAGCCCTGGAGGCGGCGCAGATCTCGATCACGGCCCTGCCGACCTTCGGGACCAGCTGGCTGGCGCCGCGGCTCGGCGGTTTCCGCAGCCGTCATCCGGACATCCGGCTGGAGGTCGACCTGTCGCCGGAGGCCCAGGACCTGGGCGCCGGGCGCTTCGACGTCGCGATCCGCAACGGTCACGGCCGCTGGCCGGGGCTGAGGACCGTGAAGCTGTTTCCCAGCGTGTTCATGCCGCTCTGCGCGCCCGGCCTGCTCGACCAGGCGGCGGGACTGACCGGGGACATCGAAAAGCTGAAGGCGCCGCTGCTGGGCCGGCCCGACTGGTGGGCCCGCTGGTTCCGGGCGCTGGGCCAGGGCAAGGCGCCGCCGGCCGACCGCTTCGGCATTCATCTGGCCACAGAGCACCTGGACGCGGCGGCGGCCATCGCCGGCCACGGCATCACCATCGGCTCGCCCATCCTGTTCGGCGACGAGCTGGAGGCCGGGCGTCTGGTCCCGGCCCACCCGCTGGTGGCCGGCGACGGCCGCGCCTTCTGGCTGGCCTACCCCCTGGCGCGCCAGGACAGCGCCAAGATCGCCCTGTTCCGCGCCTGGATCTGCGAACAGGCGGAGGCCGCGCTCGCGGCCAACAAGGACCGGCTGGCCGGCGCGGTGATCGCGCCGGCCTCCGATCCAGGACCCTAGGCCGCCTTGTCGAGCTCCCAGCTGTCCAGCTTGATGTCGTCGGGCGACGGGCGTCCCTTGCCGGTCTCCAGCAGCGACTTCAGGCTCAGCAGGAACGAGCCCCACTTGGTGGAGCAGTGGTGCATGAACTCCACCGGTTCGGCCCAGCCCGCGTGCTTGAAATAGACCAGGGTCCAGTCGCCCTCGTGGCGCAGGTCGAAGCTGACGGTGGTGCCGATCCACTCGGCGGGGCCCGCAACCACCTCCCACAGCACATGCTTGCCGGGGTCGAGCTCGCGCACCTTCATGTCGATGCCGCCGGGACCGAAGCGGAATTCGATGACGCCGCCGACGCGCACGTCGCCGGTGGTGTTCGTGGTCCACCAGCCGGACAGGCCGGGGAGCGTGGTCAGCGCCTGATAGACCTGGTCCGGGTTCGCGCCGCGGATACCGACCTTGTGCAGAATATCGACCATCCTGGTTTCTCCTTTTTGGTCATGGGGGGTCGTTCCGCCCCGACGACATCGCCGGGGCGGCTTGGGCAGGGTCCGGCTGTGCGGGGGTCAGGCCGACAGGGCCGGGTAGAGGTGATCGACGGCGTTCTTGCGCGCCATGATCGTGTCCCAACGGGTCGCGTGGCCGTCGATGGCGTCGAGCAGGCCCTCCAGATGGGCGTGCCAGCCGGCGCGCACCCCGCCGCCGCCGCCCGGACGCGGGCTGAGGCCCGAGTGGGTCAGGGTCAGCCAGCAGCCGTCGCCGTCGGCCTCCAGGTCGAAGCGCACGACCGTGTCGACGCCGCCCAGCGGCCAGGTCCAGGCGAAGGTCCGGGGCGGATCGTACGCCACCACCTTGCCGGTCATCTCGTTGCCGTTCTCCCACTTCAGATGGATGGCGCCGCCGTCGCGCATCTCGATCTCGCCGCCCGCCAGCCAGGCGGCCAGCCGCTCGGGCACAGTGAGGGCGGCCCAAACCTTCTCGATGGAGCGGGCGTAGCGGCGGCGGAAGACGACCTTCAGGTCGTCGCCTTTGACGGTGACTTCGCCGGGGGCGGAGTGGACTTCGGTCATGCTCATTGTTCGCTCTCCAGATGTTCGTCGAGGGCGTCCAGGCGTTCGGCCCAGAACTGCCGGAAGGGTTTCAGCCAGTCGTCGAGGTCGGCCAGGCTGTCGGGTTCGAGGCGGTACAGACGGCGTTGGCCGTCCGGCCGCATGCTGACGAGGCCCGCCTCGCGCAGCAGCTTCAGGTGTTTGGAGACGCCGGGCTGGCTGAGGCCCATCAGCTCCACCAGATCCCCGGCCGGGCGCTCGCCGGAGCGCAACAGCTCCAGCAGGCGGCGGCGATTGGGTTCGGCGATGGCTTCGAACGGTGACATGACGATATATTCCGCGAAGGAAATATAACTGTCAATGCATTTATTTGCCGAGACGCCGGCGCCGGTCCTAAATCCGCCTCACCTCACGAACGCGGCGGCGAAAAAGTCCTGAGATGGCAAGGAAGTCAGACGATCCGGCGCCGGTCGCCCTGGGCTTTCGCGCGCAGCGCGGCGGCGCCCTCATGGTGGCGGTCGCCCTCGATGGAACAGAACCGCGGGTGGTGCTGTCGACGCTTCTGCCCACAGCCGAGGACGGCGACCGCCTGGCCCGCGAGCCCTATCATGTGGCCGCCGAGATGATGGCCGCCGGGGGCGAGGTTCCCCCCGAAGCCGCCGCCGCGGTCGCCGAGGGCCGCCGGCGGCAGGACGCCCTGGCGGCGAAGGGGCTGGCCGGCTTCCTCCAACGGCTGCGGGATTCAGGCTGCGAGCCCCGGCTCGCCGCCCTGCTGGTCAACCGCGCCGGCTGGATCACCGACCTGCTGTCCTACAGCCTGGGCGCCCCGGAGCATCCGCCGGTGGCCGAGAACCTGGCCGTGCGTGAGGCGGTGCGCTCCGCCTCAGCCGCCTGCGGCTTGAACCTCATCGAGGTCGACGAGAAGTCGCTGCCCGAGACGGCGCCGGTCTCCCTGGGTCTGGCGGCCGCGGACATGGACCGAACCCTGGCCGGCCTGGGTGCGAGCGCCGGCAAGCCCTGGCGCAAGGAGCAGAAGCTCGCCGCCCTGGCCGCCTGGGTCGCGCTCGCCGGGGGCTAGGTCAGGGCCGCGTCCTCGACGTGCCCGCGCGGCCGCCCGGGCCGCACCAGCAGATAGAGCGAGGCCAGGTGCGTGATCATCAGCAACGGCACGTAGATGACCGGGATCCAGTAGGTCGATCCCAACTGCTCCGCGTGGGCCGGAACCCCGAGCTGGATGGCGTCGTAGTAGTCCAGGACCAGGTCGCTGACGCCCACTACGTTGACGGCCAGGACGAACAGCCAGAACAGCGGCCGGATCCGCACCGTGAGCAGGGCCAGCAGGGCCAGGACGCCGGCGGTGAAATCCCCCCAGGCCGCGGGCGTCGCGAACGCCTGGGGCAGGTCGGGGCTGACGAGCCCGGGCAGGATGAACACCAGTCCGAAGAAGCGGAAGCCGTGCAGGGTGGCGATCGCGCGCTGGGCGCCGACGCGGTCCATCGACCGCAGCCAGGGCCAGATATAGGCCCCGAAGCACAGCAGCCAGGCGAGGTAGCCCAGGACGAGGTGGATCTGGAACAGGTTTTCCGTCGGCATGTCGGGCGCCTCTCGATGCGAGGCCTCGACTTAGGGCCGCTTCCAGCGCGCGACTATTGGCGATAATCTCGATGAGCCATGAAGCAGAACTTCACAGTCAGACAGGGCGCGCTCGATGGGGTGGAGGCCTTCCTGGCGGTCGCGCGCCACCGCAGCTTCCGCAAGGGCGCGGACGAGCTCGGCGTCACCCCCTCGGCGGTCAGCCAGGCGGTGCGAACCCTCGAGGGCCGCATCGGCGCGGCGCTGTTGATCCGCACCACCCGCAGCGTCGGCCTGAGCGAGGCCGGCGAGCGGTTCATCGCGCGCGCGCGGCCCGCCTTCGAGGAACTGGTCGCCGCCAGCCAGGCCGCGCGGGACCTGGGGCAGCGGCCGAGCGGGCTGTTGCGCCTGACCGCGCCGCGAGCGGTCGTGCCGATCCTGCTGACGCCCCTGGTCGCGTCCTTCAGCCAGGCTTATCCCGAGGTCGAGGTCGAGATCGCCGCCAGCGAGGACCTGGTCGACCTGGCCGCCCGGGGCTTCGACGCCGGCGTGCGGCTGGGCCAGCTGATCGCCGCCGACATGGTCGCCGTGCGCCTGACCCGGCCATTCCCGTTCGTGGTGGTGGCCGCTCCCCGGTACCTGGCGCGGCGACCGGCGCCCCAACGCATCGAGGACCTGCGCAAGCACGACTGCCTGCGCCTGCGCCGCTCGGGCGGAGCAATCGCCCCCTGGTCCTTTGTCGACGGCAATCGAACCCTCGACGCCCTGGTGACGGGGCCGCTCATCGCCAACGACTTTCCGACCCTGCTGGGCGCCGCGGTCGAAGGCATGGGCCTGGCCCAGGTGCCGGCGCCGATCGCCGCCGAGCCGATAAGGGCGGGACAGCTCGTGCAGGTGCTGAAGCCCTTTTCGCCGACGGCGCCGGGCATGTTTCTCTACTATCCCGGCCGCCACCAGATGACGCCGAAGCTGCGCGCCTTCATCGATCACGTGAAGGGCCGCGCGGGCGGGGGCGGGGCAGCGTGAGGGCGCGAAGGTTTTTTCGAAGGCCTGTCGATCCGCTCGCCTCTGGTTCGTCGTCTTCATAAGCGAGACACTCCGGCGGCGACGGCGCCCCGGGCCGCCCCAGAGGAATCCGAACCATGCGTTTCATGTCGATCGTCACCGCCGAAGCCGACCAGACCACCGTCCCCACCCCGGCCCTGATGGAGGCCATGCACAAGCTGGCCGACCGCGAGTTCAAGGCCGGCCGCATGGTCGAGAACGGCGGCCTGACCCCCATCACCCAGGGAACCCGCGTCACCATCGCCGGCGACAAGCTGATCGTGCGCGACGGCCCCTTCGCCGAGGCCAAGGAAGTCATCGGCGGCTACGCCATCTTCGAGGTGAAGAGCCGCGAGGAAGCCGTGGCCCTGGCCACCGAGTTCATGCAGCTGCACCTGGACCACATGCCGGGCTGGGAAGGCACCTGCGAGGTGCGCGAGTTCGCCGGTTTCGCCGGCCAGCCGCTGGCGCAGTGAGGCCGGCCCCCTGCCCCCGCCGTCGGCGCCCATGACGGGCGCCGACGCCCAGCGCGCGATCCTGGCCGTCTGGCGGATCGAACAGCCCCGGCTGATCACCAGCCTGGCTCGGATGCTGCGCGACGTGCCCCTGGCCGAGGAGCTGACCCAGGACGCCCTGGTCTCGGCGCTGGAGGCCTGGCCCGAAACCGGCGTCCCGGAACGCCCGGGCGCCTGGCTGATGGCCGCCGCGCGCCGCCGGGCGCTCGACCACCTGCGCCGCCGCCCCATGCTGGAGCGCAACCACGCGCTGGTCGCCCACGACCTGGATATCGAACAGCAGGCCATGCCCGATCTGGACTCCGCCCTGGACGACGACATCGGCGACGAGATGCTCAGGCTGATCTTCACCGCCTGCCATCCCGTGCTGAAGCCCGAGGCGCGCGCGGCCCTGGCGCTGCGGATGATCTGCGGCCTGACCACCGAGGAGATCGCCCGCGCCTATCTGCTGCCCGTCCCGACCATCGCCCAGCGCATCGTACGCGCCAAACGGACCCTGGCCGAGGCCGGCCTGGCCTACGAGACCCCGCACGGCGACCAGCTGCGCGAGCGCCTGGAGACCGTGCTGGAGGTCGTCTACCTGATCTTCAACGAGGGCTATACCGCCGCCGCCGGCGCCGACTGGCTGCGACCCCAGCTCTGCGACGAGGCCCTGCGGCTGGGGCGCGTCCTGGCCGCCGCCCTGCCCGACGAGAGCGAGGTCCACGGCCTGCTGGCGCTGATGGAGCTCAACGCCTCGCGCGCCGCCGCGCGCACGGACGCGGACGGCGAGCCGATCCTGATGCTGGAGCAGAACCGCGCCCTGTGGGACCAGCTGCAGATCCGCCGGGGACTGCGCGCCCTGGCGCGGGCCAAGGAACTGGGCGGTCAGGCGGGGGTCTATGCCCTGCAGGCGGCGATCGTGGCCTGCCACGCCCGGGCGGCGAAGGCGGAGGACACCGACTGGCGCCGAATCGCGGCGCTCTACGCGGAACTGGCGGCCGTGGCGCCCTCCCCGGTCGTGGAGCTCAACCGCGCCATCGCCATCGGCATGGCCGAGGGGCCGCAGACGGGGCTGGATCACCTGGACCGGCTGATGGATGAGCCGGCGCTGAAGAATTACCACCTGCTGCCGGCGGTGCGGGGGGATCTGCTGGCCAAGCTGGGGCGGTGGAACGAGGCGCGCGCGGCGTTCGAGGCGGCGGCGGCGCTGGCGGGGAATGAGCGGGAGCGGGAGATGTTGAGAAGGCGGGCGGTGGAGGTCGGCACTCACGTTCAGGATTGACCGTGCCTGGATATCAACACGAGTTTCGGGCGATTGACCTTTGCCACCCGGATTGGCGATTCATCCAGACGACGTTCGATTGCTCTCCTAACCGCCATGCCGAATTTCCTTCCAGGCGCACGCGGTTGAACTTTCTCATCGTCAGCACTCTCGGCGGCCTGCAAAATCTGCGCTTCGTCAGTGCGAGGCCTGCGCAGGCTGGGCTTCGCCGCAGCTGTCGATATTCGAAGGTAGGTCCGCGCCTCTATCGCACTTTCGACTGCCCGCCTTGAAGCCCTGGGAGAAAGGATGGGCGAGGATGGTGGAGTGATGCCGCCAGGCGGGCAAAGAACCGTTGAAAGAGGAAAGAAGAGGTGGCGAAGATATTCGATGCGCTTCCAACGCGGTCGCTTGCCAGCAGCCTTTTCCTTTCGAAGCGCCTTCACAATCTCATTTACTTCGCGTCCGTCGGCCATCTCCACACCGGAGAGGAAGCCACCTGATGCAGCGCAAGCCTGCTCGGGGTTATAGAACGCATAGAGCGGGATCGTGTGGATCGCTTCTTTGGAGGCAGATCGGACGAGCGTAGATGATTGCTTGCCAGTCCCATGAGGATGGTCAAGTTCACGATAGGAACCCCAGTCCCAGTTGCTGGCGTGCGGCAGCAGGCGTTTGGCCTGAATTCGGTACTGAACGGCCTCACCAGTAGAGGGTTCGACGATCAAGATGTCGAAGTCGCCACCCGTCTTTACTTCAGGCGGAACCAGGACCGTCGCATCGCTTCCTCCGACTTTGAGCAGAGATGCAATGATAACATCTGTATCGCTATCCTCACGGAAGCGCCGACCGATCTGGTTTTCAAGTTCGAGGAAGCCAGAGATCATCGCAGGAATGCGCTGAGCGAGATCGCATGTAGAACTGAACAGCGGCGCAATCGTCATCTAACCCCTAACCTTCGGTCTGATTTTTGACGATCCGCGTTGCCGCACTGGCCAAGACTACCAACGGAGAGGCCGCCAACCAAGCCAGCCCATACCGTCAGACCGAGTTGCCGTCGCAGGCCGCCACCCGCGCAAGCAGAAACGCGCGCTCTCGCCCATTATGGCTAATCCGAGCAGCAGCCTCGAACGCCGAGCGCGCCTCAGCCAACCGCCCAGCGCGAAACAGGAAGTCGCCCCTCGCCGCCGGATAGGGCGCATGGCCGCGCAATGCATCAGCGTCAGGGATCTCGTCCAGCAGCCTGAGCCCCGCCTCCGGCCCGAACGCCATGCTGTGGGCGATCGCGCGGTTGAGATCGACCACCGCCGTCGGCATGACTTCGCGCAACCGGTCGTACAAGCCCGCGATGCGCCGCCAGTCCGTGTCCTCGGCCCGCCGCGCGCGGGCGTGGCAGGCGGCGAGGGCGGCTTGCAGGACATAGGGTCCCTCCCCGTCCAGCGCCTCCGCCCGGGCCAGGGCGTCGAGGCCACGGCCGATCAGCAGGTGATCCCAGCGTCCGCGGTCCTGCTCAGTGAGCGGTATGGAGGCGCCGTCCGCCCCGGTGCGCGCCGGCAGGCGCGAGGCCTGGAGCTCCATCAGGGCCAGCAGGCCCAGCACCTCGGCGTCGTCGGGCATCAGGGCGGCCAGCATGCGGCCCAGCCGCTGCGCCTCCTGGGCAAGGCCCGGGCGGACCAGGTCGTCGCCGGCGGTGGCGGCGTAGCCCTCGTTGAAGATCAGGTAGACGACCTCCAGCACCGAGGGCAGCCGCGTCGCCCGCTCGGCGCCACGCGGCGTTTCGAAGGTCAGGCCGGCTCTGGCGATGGCCTTCTTGGCGCGCACGATGCGCTGGGCGATCGTGGCCTCGCTGGAGAGGAAGGCGCGGGCGATCTCGTCGGTGGTCAGGCCGCCGACCACTCTCAAGGTCAGGGCTGCGCGGGCGTCGGGCGTCAGGATTGGATGGCAGGCCGTGAAGATCAGGCCCAGCAGCTCATCGCCGAGATCGTCGTCCAGGGCCCTGGCGATGGCCTCGGCCCGGTCGTCGGGGCCTTCGCCCGGTGAGCCCGCGATCTCCTGGTGCTTGCGCGCGCGCATCCGGTCGCGGCGGAAGCGGTCGATGGCGCGCCGGCGGGCGGCGGCCATCAGCCAGGCGCCGGGATTGGCGGGGACGCCGATCCGCGGCCATTCGGCCAGCGCCGTGACCAGGGCGTCCTGCGCCAATTCCTCGGCCAGGTCGATGTCGCGCGTCACGCGGGCCAGGCCCGCGATCAGCCTGGCCCGCTCGATGCGGAAGGTCGCCTCGATGGCCCGGTGCGTCTCGCCTGTGGTCACACCGCCTTTTCGGCCAGGGCCGCGGGCGAGACAAGCCGGCTCCCTGGCCGACGCGCGGCGTCAGGCGACGCCGAGCTTCCCGCGCTCGCCCGTGCGCGGGTTTGCCAGTTCCTCGGGCGTCACGAAGTCCCCCAGATCCTCCGCCTCGTAGAACGGAAAGATCTCCATCGCGCCCTTGCCCTCGGGGGTGTTGGGCACGCGCCGGGCCCAGGCCACGGCCTCGTCCATGTCCTTGACCTCCCAGATCGAGAAGCCGGCGACCAGCTCGCGGCTTTCGGCGAACGGCCCGTCGGTGACTGTGCGACCGGGACCCTCGAACAGGATGCGCCGGCTCTCGGCGCCCGTCTTCAGGCCCGCGGCGGCGATGAACACCCCCGCCTGGACCAGTTCCTCGGTGAAACGGTCCATCGCCGCGAACATCTCAAGCATCTCGGGCGTGGGACCGTTCTCCAGGCTCACGCCCTCGAAGGCCTTGTGAAACACCATGACCCGCATCGTCTGTCTCCTTGTCTGAACCCGCCCCCGTGGCGGTTCATCGGGACGTCGAACGAGCTTGTGCGAAATCGACAGGGGTCCGCAAATTTTTGTTCGCCGGCGCCGGTCAGTCGTCCATGCCCGTGGAACGCGCGGCCGAGCGCGCGATCACCGCGCCCTCGACCAGCCGGCGGGCGATGTCGATCGCGTTGTCCTGGGGGCGATGTTCGAGGGAGGTGAGGGTCCGGTCCAGCACCTCCTGCGCCTGGTCCGGCGTCAGGACCGCCTGCTTTTCGAGCACATCCAGCAGGGCGTTCATCAGGCAGTAGCTGGCGAAGGCCAGGCCGCGGGTCTCGTCGTCGGAGGTGAAGTCCCGCTTGCCGCTCATGCCCGTCTCTCCCTCGCCCCCGCTGCGGGGACCTACAACCACAACAATCGGGACGCGGCCAGAAGCGACCCCCTAGGCGGCCATCCCCTGATCGGCGGTTTCAAACACATCGCGAATGCCGTGCTCGAACAGTTCTACGGCCTTCTCCAGGGCGCCGAGCTGGCCGGCCCGCACGACCGCGATGGACATGCGCAGGTCGAACGACGGGGGGCGCAGCACCGCGAAGGTGTCGAGCGCATTGTTCCTGGCGACGAAGCTCGCGGGCAGCAGGCCCAATCCATATCCCGACTGAACGAACGCCAGCTGCAGGTGCACGTTGTGGATTTCGGCCGCGATCATGGGGGTGGAACCGGCGCGCTCCATCTGATCGATGAGGTGCGCCCGAAGGAAGCAGCCCAGCGGATTGAGCACCCAGGGAGCCCGGCCCAGGCTGGCCCAATCGCCCGGGACCGTGCCGGCCGCGCTTTGGACGATCTCCGCCCGGTCGGTCGCGACGATCGTCGTCAGCAGCGGCGGCGGCGCGGTTCTGCCGATGGGCAGGACGACGGCCGCGACGTCGAGTTCGCCGGCCAGCAGCCGGTTGAACAGGGCGCCGGCGCCGTCGCTCAGCATCCGCAAGCGGACCTTGGGGTATTCCTCCGTCAGGGCCTGAATGGGTTCGGTCAGCGTCCCGACGGCCAGGGGATGGGCGAGCCCGATGCGAAGGAGACCGTGAGGCTCGGCGTCGCTGGAGGCGAGCGACTTCAGCGCCTCCTGCCGCCGCAGCAGGTCCTGCGCCTGTTCGAGCACCCGGGTGCCCAGGGCGTTAAGGCGCGGCGGCTTGACCGTTCGGTCGAGCAACTCGCCGCCCAGTGCGGCCTCCAGCCGCTGCAGCTGCCGGGTGATCGCCGAAGGCGTGCGGAACAGGCGATCGGCGGCGCCGGCGATGGACCCGGCGTGGGCGAACTCCACGAGGGCGCGTAGGTCTTCGAGCACGTGAGACTCCTGAAGCGGTCTCCCGACCCATACCCCAATCGTGCCCAGATGGCACTATTGTCGTGACTATAATGAAGTAGTGGAATTTTCAGCTGTGCATCAAGGTGTCGGAGACCCTTGTCCTCCCCTGACGCCAGCAGGTTTCCATGAGCATGACCGCAATCACCTCGCCGGAACTCTCGCCCCCGGTCGGTCCGTTCTCCCAGGCGATCAGGGTCGATGGTTTCATCTATTTCAGCGGTCAGGTCGGCCAGGACCCGGCGACGGGCAAGCTCGTGACGGGAGGCCTCACAGCCGAGGCGGAGCGCATCTTTCAGAACCTCGCGGCGGTGCTCAAGGCGGCGGGCAAGAGCTTCGATGATGTCGTGCGCGCCGGCGTCTACCTCACGAACATCAGCGACTACGCGGTGCTGAACTGCATCTACGCCAGCCACTTCAGGGCGCCCTTTCCCGCCCGCACGGTGATCGCGGTCGCCGCGCTGCCGCTGGGGGCGTGCGTCGAGCTGGACCTCGTCGTGAAGGCCTGAGGTCGCTCACCGGGCCGCCATTGGGAGGGACAAGAGATGCTGCGGATGCTGTTTTCGGTGACGATTCTGGCCGGCGCGCTCGCCGGAGACGCGATGGCGCAGGCTCCGGAGGGCGGCTGCGCGCTGCCGTCGGAACCCTGGGGCGTCCCCGCCGCGCTGGATGCGGCGTTCAGCGGGCCCGCGGACAAGGATCGGGCCTGCATGAAGGCCCTGCTGGTCCCCGAAGCGCGCCTGATGTTCGCCTCACGCGGCGCCGACGGCGCGCCCGCCTACAGGATCGAGACCCTGGACAGCTGGATCGCCCGCACCAGGGCCCGCGGCCACGGGGTGCTGGAGGAAAAGCAGCTGAGCTTCCGCATCGATCGCTTCGGCGACATCGCGCACCTCTGGAGCGTCTATGAGCTGCGCAGCGAGGGGAAGGTCGTCGCGCGCGGCGTGAACAGCATTCAGGCGGTCAAGGAAGCCGGCGGCTGGCGGATCACCAGCCTGATGGTGCAGGCCGAGTCGGCCACGGCGCCGCTGCCCAAGGAATTTCAGCCGTAACGGAGGCTGGTTCGGCGCGGGCCGATCAGCATGCGCTGGCGGCACGATCCTCGTGATTATAATGAAGTTGTGGAATTTCCCACGCTGCAGGACGGTGTCAGGGAACTCGTGATCTGGGGAATTCCGTATGCCTGATGCGATCCAAACCCGGGACACCGGCGGTCCCTGCCGGAAGGCGCCGAGCCCTCGCCGCCCCCTCGTGCAGATCATGGCGGTCGCCTTCGCGGCCTCCGCCCTCGCCTTGGGGGCCGACGTCTTCGCCGCCGGGAAGGCCTCGCCCGATAGGTCAGCGGCGATCGCGGCGGCCGTCGCCGACTCCTCGCGCCCGGATACGGACACGGCGCACGACGCCGAGCGGAAGCCGAAGGAAACCCTGGTCTTCAGTGGCGTCAAACCGGGTGACCAGGTCGGCGACTATGTCGCGGACTCGGGCTATTTCACGCGCCTGTTCTCCAGCGTCGTCGGGGCCAGGGGGCATGTCTATGCGGTCGAGCCCACGGCCTTCTTCCGGTACAAGAGCTTCCCCGGGGCCGTCGCCGAGCTAGAGGGCTTCGCCGTCGCCCATCCGAACGTGACGGTCACGACGGCCGCGGCGCTCGAGGGCCTGCGGTTCCCGGAAAAGCTCGACCT
Source organism: uncultured Caulobacteraceae bacterium (assembly GCA_964432415.1). Lineage (GTDB taxonomy): Bacteria > Pseudomonadota > Alphaproteobacteria > Caulobacterales > Caulobacteraceae > JAFECT01. The sequence goes on along the minus strand of CAYSNW010000010.1, from coordinate 41,610 downwards.
GTTCTGGATCTCGCGGAACTACCACGACCTGCATGACAAGTTCATGGGGCCGGTCGACACCGTCGCGTTCAACAAGGCGGTCTACCGGGCGCTGAAGCCCGGCGGACTCTACGTCGTTCTCGATCACTCCGCCGCCCGTGGCGCTCCCGCCGAGGTGACCGACACCCTGCATCGCATCGAGGCCTCGACGGTGCGCCGGGAGGTCGAAGCGGCCGGGTTCAAGTTCGTCTCCGAGAGCTCGATCCTCGCCAATCCGGCGGACCCGCGCACGGCCCGGGTGTTCGACCCGTCGATCCGCGGACACACCGATCAGTTCATCCTGAAGTTCCGCAAGCCCAAATCACGGTGAAGCCGGGGACGTGGCGCATCTCTTGACCGCGTCGGCTGTGACCATTCACGAGGCGGCGCCGCACCACCCTGACGCCCGATACTGTCTGGGCGAGTATTTTCGCGAGCTGTTGCAGCGCTTCGAGTCCGGCTTCGATCCGCTGCAGAGCGGCTCGCCCGCGACGGCCGAGTTCGATCCGCCCGATGGCGTATTTCTCGTGATGCGGTTTTCCGACAGACCCGTCGGATGCGGCGGCTTCAAGCGACTGGGACCCGACACCGCCTATCTGAGACGCATGTGGGTCGCGCCGGACGCCCGGGGACTTGGTCTGGGCAAGCGCCTCCTGCAGGCGCTCGAAGATCGGGCGTGGCGCGTCGGCTATCGCAAGGTCCGCCTGGAGACGAACAGGACCCTCACCGAGGCACGGGGCCTCTACGAACGTTCCGGTTACTCGGAAATCGAGCGGTTCGGCGAGGAAAAGTACGCGCACCACTGGTTTGAAAAGGCGCTCCGGGCCCCTGCCGGCGACGCATAGCCGTTTCGATGCAGCATGACCGGCGCCCGGCGGCGATCATGCGCAAACGGTACTATCATCGTGAGGATAATGAACTTGTGTAAGTTTTATGCGGCGCGCAGGTTTAGTGACCACCCGAAGACCTGAGCCCGTCGGTCCGGGTGATCGTCGCGGCACGTCAAAAGGATCGGATAGAAAATGGTTCGAGCGCTTGTGTTATCCCTGCTTCTCTCCGCCGCCTTACTTCCTCTCGACGCGCACGCTCAAAGCGCGCCGGCCAAGGAGGACCGCGGATACAGCTACGGCCCGGTCACCGAGGTGGACTACATACACGTCGAATACGGCCACTTCGACGAGTACATGGCCTGGGTGACTTCGACCTGGGCGCCGACCATGGCAGCCGCGAAGAAGGCCGGGCTGATCATCGACTACAAGGTCTTCCAGTCCTCTCCGAAATCACCGGGGGACGCCAACGTGTATCTGGAGATCACTTTCAAGAACATGGCCGCCTATGCCGGGGATATCGGCGATCAGGCCGACCCGTTCGAAGCCGTGACCGAAAAGGTGATCTGCAGCAGCGCGTGCCAGAACCAGGCCCGGGTGCACCGCAATGAGATCCGAAAGGTCCTGGGCACTGAAGTGACCCGTGAAATCGTCCTGAAGTGAGCCGGCAGATGAGAACCTTCGAAGGACGTTGTCACTGCGGGCGCCTGAAGCTGGAGTTCTCCACCGAACGGGACCCGCACAGCTTCACGCCGCGCGTGGACGGCTGCGGCTTCTGCCAGCGCCATCACGCCATGGCGATTTCCGATCCGGAGGGAAGCCTGTGCGTCTTCCTTCCCGAAGATCCGCCCAGACCCTATCGCTTCGGTCTGAACATCACCGATTTCCATGTCTGCGACCGCTGCGGTGTCTGGCTCGCGGCTACCTGGCGCGATGGAGACAGCCTGCGCGGCGTGATTAACCTGCCGGCGCTCGACGATCGAAGCCTGTTCGATGGCGCGCCTGTGGCCGTGGATTTCGAGGGTGAGGATATCCCGGCGCGCGAGGCCCGGCGCCGTGCCGGATGGACACCGGCGCGGATCGTGACTGCGCAACACGGATGAGCGCGGAACCTTCCGCGTCCTGCGGACCGGCCGACATGGCTTGCGCCGCCGGCGCCTGGGCCGATCTCGGAGGCGCGATCTTCCTGAATTTCGCAGGGCACGCCGCCATGCCGCGCGTGGCTGTCGAGGCGGCCTGCGCGTCCGCGGCCCTGAAGGGCCGGCCGGTCGGCGGAGATGCGGCGGGCTTCTTCGATACTTCCGAACGGGTGCGCGCCTCGCTGGCGCAGCTGCTGGGCGCCTCGCCCGGCGACATCGCATTGACCACCGGCGCCGGACCGGGCGCCGCCATCGTCGCCCTGGGCCTGACCTGGCGGCCGGGCGACGAGGTGCTGATCCTGGAGGGCGACTTCCCGACCCACTGGGCTGCCTGGGCCCCGATGCAGGCGAGGGATGGGTTGAAGGTCAGGGCTGTCCGACGCAGCGGCGACCTTGTGGATGACGTTCTTGAGGCGCTGGGACCCAGCACCCGGCTGGTTTCGATCAGCCATGTCGGGTTCGACGACGGCGCGCTCCTCGACGCGGCGCGCCTCTGCGCCGAGTGCCGGCGCCGCGACGTTCTGGTGCTGCTGGACGCGAGCCAGTCGTGTGGGGCCGTGCCGCTGAACGTCCAGGCCCTGGGCGCCGATTTCATCATCGGCGTCGGCTACAAGTACCTCCTGGGTCCCTGGGGGCTCGGCTTCCTCTGGGCCTCGGCGGAGCGTCGGGCCGCGATGCGCCCGGCGCCATTCAACTGGCTGTCCCAGGACGTGCGCCTGTTCTCGGAACTGGACTTCGCCCGCCCGGCGGCCTCCGTTGAAGCCCGACGCTGGGACGCCGCGCAGATGACCGGGCCCTACAACATCAATCTCGCGGCCTTCGCGGCGTCACTGGATCAGGTGGTCGCCTGGGGGCCGGACCGGGTTCTGGCGCACGGCCGCCGGCTGATCGAGCGCCTGTTCTCCGGCCTGCCCGCCGGGTGCCGGGCGACAAGCCCGCGCCTGGCCGCCGAGCGCGGTCCAATCGGGAGCTTCGCGGCGGCGGACGACGCCGGGACCGACGACCTCTATGCGGCGCTTCAGCGCGAGCGGATCATCGTCAGCCGTCGGGGCGGCGCCATCCGCGTGGCCCCTCACCTTCTGAACGACGACGCCGACATCGACCGCCTGCTGGGCGTGGCGAACGACTGGGCCAAAGCGCGTCACGGGACGTCGTGGTGAGCACGGAGGCGCGTCTTCGAGAGCTCGGAATCGATCTTCCCGACATCCCGCCGCCGCTCGCGGACGGATACGTCCCCAGGTTCGCGCCGTGGGTGCGCAGCGGCGGTCACATCTTCCTCTCGGGACGCCTGGCCAAGACCGGCGGCCAGCTGCTGGTGGGCAAGGTGGGCGCCGACATCTCCCCGGGCGCCGCGAGGACCGCCGCCCGCGACGTCGCCATCGAGCTGCTTGGCGTACTGAAGGCGGCCATCGGCGACCTCGACCAGGTATCGCAGGTGGCCCGCATGCTGGTGATGGTCAACGGCGCGCCGGGGTTCAACGAACCGCACCGGATCGCCGACGGCGCCTCGGAGCTGCTGGTCGAGGTCCTGGGCCCGCGCGGCCTTCACGCCCGCAGCGCCCTGGTCGCCGCGGAACTCCCATTCGGGGCCGCGCTCGAAATCGATCTCGTCGTGGAGGTCGCCGTCGCGGGCTAGAGGGGCGTCGCCCCTATTCCCACTCGATCGTGCCCGGGGGCTTCGACGTCACGTCGTAGACCACCCGGTTGATGCCGCGCACCTCGTTGACGATCCGCGTGGCCGCCTTGCCCAGCACCACCCACGGGAACTCGAAGAAGTCGGCGGTCATGCCGTCGGTGGAGGTCACGGCCCGGAGCGCGCAGACGTCCTCGTAGGTGCGCGCATCGCCCATCACGCCCACCGTCTTGACCGGCAGCAGCACGGCGAAGGCCTGCCATATCTGGTCGTAGAGCCCGGCCTTGCGGATCTCCTCGAGATAGATGGCGTCGGCCTGCTGCAGGGTCGCGACCTTTTCCGGGGTGATCTCGCCGGGGATGCGGATGGCCAGGCCGGGGCCCGGGAAGGGATGGCGGCCGACGAAGGCGTCGGTCAGGCCGAGTTCCCGCCCCAGGGCTCGGACCTCGTCCTTGAACAGCTCCCGCAGGGGCTCGACCAGCTTCAGCTTCATGAAGTCGGGCAGGCCGCCGACATTGTGGTGGCTCTTGATCACCTGGGAGGGGCCGCCCGAGGGCGCCACGCTCTCGATCACGTCGGGATACAGCGTGCCCTGGGCCAGGAATTCGGCGCCGTCGATCTTGGCCGCCTCGCGGTCGAAGACCTCGATGAACAGCCGCCCGATGGTCTTGCGCTTGGTCTCCGGGTCGCTGACGCCCGCCAGCTCGCCGAGGAATTGTTTCGACGCATCAACGTGGATCAGCGGGATGTTGTAGTGGTCTCGGAACAGGGTCACCACCTGCTCGGCCTCGTTCAGGCGCAGCAAGCCGGTGTCGACGAACACACAGGTCAGCTGGTCGCCGATGGCCTCGTGGATCAGGACGGCGGCGACGGATGAGTCGACGCCGCCGGACAGGCCGCAGATCACCCTGGCGCCGCCCACCTGCTCGCGGATGCGCGCGACCGCCTCCTGGCGGTAGGCGGCCATGGTCCAGTCGCCGCGCAGGCCGGCGATGGCGTGGGTGAAGTTCCGGTAGATCTCCTTGCCGCGCGGGGTGTGCACCACCTCGGCGTGGAACTGGATGCCGTAGAAGCGCCGCGCCTCGTCGGCAATGGCGGCGTAGGGCGAGCCGGCGGAGGTCGCGATGACGTGGAAGCCCTCAGGCATGGCGGTGATCTTGTCGCCGTGGCTCATCCACACCGGCTCGCGGTGGTCGACCGCGCCGATGCCGGCGAACAGGGGGGTCTCGTTTTCGATGACGATGTCGGCGCGGCCGAACTCGCGATGGTGGCCGCTCTCGACCTTGCCGCCCAGCAGATCGCACATCAGCTGCTCGCCGTAGCAGACCCCCAGCACCGGCACGCCGAGTTCGAACACGCGCCCCGAGATGCGCGGACTGTCGGCCTCGGTGACGCTGGAGGGGCCGCCGGACAGGATGACCGCGCGCGGCTTGAAGTCATCCAGGATGGCCTCGGCCTTGTCGTAGGGATGGATCTCGCAATAGACGCCGTTCTCGCGCACCCGGCGCGCGATCAGCTGGGTCACCTGCGACCCGAAATCGATGATCAGCACCCGTTCGTGCAACTCAGAGGGATCGGGGGCGGTCATGAGCGCCTTTCGTAGGTCGCGGCGAAGAAGCCGTCGGTGTCGGTGCGTCCGGGGGAGAGTCTGAGCGTGTGGCCGGTTCCGGCCAGGGCCGCAAGCCGTTCGCGACCGGCGGGGGTCAGGTTCGGCGTGGCGAGCACTGAGGTGACCGGCACGGGCTGGAAGTCGGGATGGGCGGCCTCGAAGGCGGAGGCCGTGTCCTCGTTCTCGTGGCCCAGGATCGAGCAGGTCACATAGGTCAGCCGGCCGCCGGGCTTCACCAGCTTCGCCGCCCGGTCGAGGATGGCCAGCTGCAGCCGGTGCAGGCGCTCGACCTCGTCCTTGGTCAGGCGGAAAGCGTCCTCAGGGCGACGCCGCCAGGTGCCGGAACCGGAACAGGGGGCGTCCACGAGGACGAGGTCGGCGGCGTCCGCCAGATCTTCCGCCCCCTCCCCGTCCGAACCCAGCCGGCGCAACTCCGCCACAGCGCCCGCGCGGGCCAGCCGCGGCTTGATGTTGTCGAGGCGGCGCTGATCGACGTCGAAGGCGATCAACCTTCCAATCTCTTTCCCGTCATCCTCGGGGCGCGCGGAGCGCGAACCCGGGGACCCAGCAGCTCCCACGTCGACGCTGCCACCAAGGGGCTCCCCGCTTTGAGCAAGATTCGCTGTTGGGTCCTCGGGTCTCCAGCCGCTGCGCGGCTTCCGCTCCGAGGATGACGGGCTAAAGGGGGAGGATGACGGGTTTGGAAAGAGAGTGGTGAGCATCGCCAGCGTCTTGCCCCCGCCGCCGGCGCAATAGTCCACCACCGTCATCCCGGGCTCAGCGCCCGCGATCCAGGCGGCGATCTGGCTGCCCTCGTCCTGGATCTCGATGACTCCGGACTTGTAGAGGTCCAGCGCCTGGATGTTGGGCGGCGGCTCGGACGGCAGGCGCAGGCCCCGGGCGGACCAGGGGGTCGGTTCGGCGGTCAGGCCGGCCTCGGCCAGGGCGGCGCGGGCGTCCTCTACGCTGCCCTTGGCCACGCGCAGGTCGATGGGGGCGCGCGGCTGCATCAGGGCCTTGGCCTCGTCCGACCAGGCCTTGCGGTAGGTGCGCTTCAGGTCGTCGGCGACGAAGGACGGCAGGCCGGCGGACACCCATCCCGGCGGTTGGCCCTCGGGCTGGTCCAGGCGCGCGCGCTCCTCGTCGCTCAGCGGCGGCGGCGCGTAGCCCTCGCCCGAAAACGACGCCTCGATCTCACCCAGGGGCTCGCCGTCCAGTAGGGCCAGGGAGCCGATCACCAGCGCCCTCCCCGTCTCCGCCCCCATGGCCCAGGTCAGGCGCGCGCGGGCCCGAAGGCAGCGGTACACCCGGTCGGCGATCGCCCGCCGGTCCTTGGAGCCGGCGAAGCGGTGAGTCTGGCCCCAGGTCTTCAACGCCCCTTCGGCGTGGACGCGCGTGGTCAGGATCTGGTCGAGGACTTCGGCGGCGGCGGCTAAACGGGCGGCGGGGGTCACGGAGTTCCGATCGGGGTCAGATCCCCATGCCGCGGGGCACGAAGAGGGCGAAGGTGACCATCAAGAGGCCGATCACGGAAATGAACCAGACCAGCGAGCGCAGGCCCGGGATGCCGGCGGCGTAGAGCGGCACATAGACGATGCGGGCGCCGACGTAGAGCACCGATCCCCACCAGGTCAGGATGCCGGTGTGCTCGGCGGTGATGTCGGCGATCACCGCCACCGCGAACAGGGGGAAGGTCTCCATGTAGTTCCTGAAGGCGCGCTCCAGCCGCGCGGCCACGCCGGTGACCGGACGGTCCTCGTCACGCGGTCCGCGGGCCCACTGCAGGCCCTGCTGCTGGCGCGCGGCCACCGCCGCCCAGGCCAGCTGGATGAAACCCAGCAGCACCGCGACGCCGAGCATCTGGAACTCGTTCACCCACTCCTGAAACTCGGCCATGTCCATTCCTCGATGCTTCCTCTGCGCGTCCGTCAGGCGCGGGGATAGTTGGGGGCCTCGCGGGTGATCATCACGTCGTGGACGTGGCTCTCACTGAGACCGGCTCCGGTTATACGCACGAACCGCGCCCTGGATTGGTACTGCTCGATGGTGGCGGCGCCGACATAGCCCATGGCGGCGCGCAGGCCTCCCACCATCTGGTGCAGGATGGCGCCGATCGGGCCCTTGTAGGGCACCTGGCCCTCGATGCCCTCGGGCACCAGCTTCAGGGTGTCGCGCACGTCCTTCTGGAAGTAGCGGTCGGCCGAGCCCGCCGACATGGCGCCCAGCGAGCCCATGCCCCGGTAGGATTTGTAGCTGCGGCCCTGGTACAGATAGACCTCGCCCGGCGCCTCGTCGGTGCCGGCGAAGGCCGAGCCCATCATGGCGATTGAGGCCCCGGCCGCGATGGCCTTGGCCAGGTCGCCCGAGTACTTGATCCCGCCGTCGGAGATCACCGGCACGCCGGACTCCTTCGCAGCGCGCACCGAGTCCAGGATGGCGGTCAGCTGCGGCACGCCGACGCCCGCGACGATGCGGGTGGTGCAGATCGAGCCCGGCCCGATCCCGACCTTCACGCAGTCGGCGCCCGCGTCGATCAGGGCGCGGGTGGCGTCGTAGGTCGCGACATTGCCGGCGATGATCTGGATGCGGTTGGACTCGCGCTTGATGCGCGCCACCGCCTCCAGCACCTGGCGGGAGTGGCCGTGGGCGGTGTCGATCACCACCACGTCCGCGCCAGCCTCGACCAGGGCCATGGAGCGCTCGAAGCCGGCGTCGCCGACGGTGGAAGCGGCGCCAACGCGCAGGCGCCCCTGCTCGTCCTTGGCGGCGCTCGGGAAGGCCTTGGCCTTCTCGATGTCCTTGACCGTGATCAGGCCGACCGCGTGGAAGCTCTCGTCCACCACGATCAGGCGCTCGATCTTGTGCTTCTGCAGCAGGCCCCGGGCCTCGGCCTGGGTGACGCCTTCGCGCACGGTGACCAGGCCGTCGCGGGTCATGACCTCGGCGGCCTTGCGCTGGCCATCGGTCTCGAAGCGCATGTCGCGGTTGGTCAGGATGCCGACCAGCTTGCCCGAGCCCGGCTCGACCACCGGGAAGCCCGAGATGTGCTTGCGATCCACGATGGCGCGGATCTCGTCCAGCGTAGTGTCGGGGTTCACGGTGATCGGGTTGATCACCATGCCGCTCTCGTAGCGCTTCACCTCGCGGACCTGGTCGGCCTGTTCCTCGACCGTCAGGTTGCGGTGGATGACGCCCATGCCGCCGGCCTGGGCCATGGCGATCGCCAGACGGCTCTCGGTGACGGTGTCCATAGCCGAGGACACCAGGGGGACGTTCAGAACAATGTCACGGGTCAGGCGACTTTTGGTGTCCACCTCGGTCGGCATGACCTCGGACGGACCCGGCTCCAGCAAAACGTCGTCGAAGGTAAGCCCTTCGCGAATCTCCATCGGACTCTCCGCTTTGCGGGCGGCGTATGCCTCAGGAGTCGGGCCACGGCAAGGCGCCGGGACGCCACGGGGCCCGGAATTGATCCGCGCGGGGCGCAAAGGACACGAACACCGCTCGCTCCCCCCTGAATCGGGACTGCGCAGCGTAGCCGCCCGCCCTAGGATCGAGGCCGCAGGAGACCCGCCATGCGCCTGACCGCGATCGCCCTCGCCCTTTGCCTGTTCGCCGGGAGCGCCCTGGCGGATGACAGCTGGAGCCTGTTCCGCGAGCCGGACTTCGAGGCGACCTTTCCGCATTCCCCGGTGGGCCAGGACGACGACGTCAAGACCGCCGCGGGAACCTATCGCCAGCGGATCTTCATGGACGCGCCCTCGGGCGGGCGGGTGTTCGCGGTCAATGTCTACGACTACGCTCCGGGCTCGCTGAAATGGAACGAGACGGACGGCAAGCTGGAGACCCTGCTCAAGGCCTATGGCGCCGGCAGCTCCAGCCGCCTGACCGGCGAGCGTCCGGTTGCGCGAGGCGGCGATCACTGGCTCGAAGGGGATTTCGTGGTCGCCGACGGCGACGCCATGACGGTCCGGATCACCGCGGTGAGGGACAAGGTGATCATGGCCATCTACGCCCGCCACGGCGCGGATCAGGACATGACCGACGGACGCCGGTTCCTGGACTCGGTCAAGGTGCGCGAGCCGAAGCGGCCGCGGGACATCCCCAACTGTGGGGCGAAGTGCTGAATTCCATCGGGAGGATCTGAGATGAAACCTCTGTTTGGCGCGCTGGCGCTGTCACTGATGCTGCTGGGCTCGACGCCCGCCCTGGCCGATGCGCCGGCCGAGCGCGGCCCCGCCGAACAGCAGCCCGAGTTCAACAAGGCTGTGGCCAGGGTCCAGAAAGACCCGGCCCTGACCCAGACATTCGTCGCCGCCGCCATCGCTCACGACCCGAACGTCATGATCGCCACCTTGGTGAAGGCCGGACTGAGCAAGGGGGACGCGGCCTGCTGCCTCTACCTGGTGCGCAAACGGGACCGGCGCCCCCTGGAGGCCAGGACGGCTAGGCCGGCGACCGCGGACATGTACCGCCTGGCTTCGATCGAGCTGTCCACGGGTTCGAACAGCCGGGACCTGGTGGTCTGGCTGGAGATTCCCGCCTGACGCCAGGGTGGCTCCCTGAACTGTGTGGACTCCCGCCGCTCAACTGCTAACGTCCATAGCAATTGAAGGGGAATTCGCCATGCGCCGCCTGACCTGCGCCCTCGCCGCCGCCGCCCTCCTCAGCGCCGCTCCCGCCACCGCGGCCCCGCCCGACGAGCGCGCGGCGGTTCTCGCGACCGTCCAGACCCTGCTCGACTCCTGGCGCGGGGCGCAGCCCGACAAGGGCGAGGCGGTGCTGCATCCCGAGTTCCGGCTGGTCACCCTGCAGGGCGAGGGCGCGGAGCGGAAGGTCAATCTCGACACCCGCGCGCACCTGCTCGAGAGCATGCATCACATAAGATCGCCAGGCTGGGATGACCGGCTGATCGATCCGGAAGTCCGCATCGATCCCCATGGCCTGGCCAATGTCTGGAGCCGTTACGCCTTCTACTTCGACGGCGTCCTGCACCACTGCGGCTATGTGAGCTTCGAGCTCTATCGCACCGGCGACGGCTGGAAGATCGTCAACTTCTCCGACACGCACAACAATCTGGACGGCAAGCCGGCCGCCGAGGTTTGCCCCTAGTAGAGCCCCACGACGCCGGCCATCTGGTCGATAATCACGTCGGTGCGGTAACCCTTGCCCGCCTTGAACACGAGCGGCATGCGCTCGAGCGCCATCACATCCTTCACCGGATCGCCGTCGATCAGGATCAGGTCGGCGCGCTTGCCGACCTCGACCGAGCCGATGTCCTTGTCGCGGCCCATGAAGCGGGCGCCGTTGAGGGTCGAGATCTTCAGGGCCTCGGGGAAGCTGAAACCGGACTCCACCAGGAGCTCGACCTCGCGCTTGGAGGAGAAGCCCGGGATCACCCCGCCGTAGCCGGTCGGGTCGGTGCCGGCCATCAGGGTGCCGCCGGCGTCGACGAACATCCGCTCCAGCTTCATCGCCTTGGGCAGCGCCGCCTTCCAGGGCGAGTTGGTGGACTTCTGGACCTGGGCCCAGGTGGTTTCGTACTGGGTGCGCACCGCCGGCAGCAGGGTGGAGCGGGCGCGCTCGGAGACCTCGGGCCGCCCGGGCGCGTAGGTCTCGAACACCGTCAGGGTCGAGGTCAGGACGACGTGCTTCCTCACCAGCAGCGCGATCAGGTCCTTGACCGGGGCGCTGTCCAGATCGAGCTCACCCAGCGTCTTGGCGGTCAGGTTCTGGTCGGGGCAGACGTCGTGCTTCTTGCCCGGCACGAAGTCGGTGGCGACGGCGAAGGCATGCTCGAGGTTGTCGATGCCCATCTCGGCCGCCTCGCGGTGGGTGATCGAGCACAGGTGGGCGGTGACCTTGACCCCGCGCCTGTGGGCCGCGGCGATGATCGCCTTCAGCTCCGGCGTGGTCAGGTGCATGTAGCCCTTGAACGAGGTCACGCCCTCGTCGGCCCAGTAGTTGACTGTGCGGGTCGCGTCCTCGGGCCCGGTCAGGGCATGCACCTTCAGGATCGGCAGGCCCTCGCCGTTCAGGTAGGGGCCGGTGACGTCGAGGTCGGGGCCGAGCGCCTCGCCCTTCCGGATGGCGGTGCGCAGGTTGAGGTCCGCGTAGGGGCTCATGGAGCCTGCCGTGCGCATGGTGGTGACCCCGCCGGCCAGGTACAGGCGCGGGAAGCTGGTCAGCATCTCCGTGTAGTTGCGCCGGCCCACCGGGTAGAACATGTGCTCGTGCATCATCACGAAGCCGGGCAGCAGGGTCTTGCCGGCGCCGTCGATGACTGTGGCGCCGTCGGGCGCCGGCGTGGAGGCCGCGGGGCCGACAGCGGCGATACGGCCGTCCCGGACCACCACCGTCATGTCGGATTTCGCGGCGGCGCCGGTGCCGTCGACCAGCTGCACATGGGTGAAGGCGATCGCCGGCTGGCTGTAGGCCAGGGGATCGGGCGCGGGTTGAGCACGGACCAGGGATGGAGTCAGGGCCGCGAGCACGACGAACAGCCTGATCAGACGACGCATGGCGAAAGGCCCTCCCCACAGAGGCTGCGATCTTGGTGGGACAGCAAGCCCAGCGCCAGCCTCTTTCGTCGGACCGTCCCTACTTCGCGCTCAGCCACCGCATCAGGTTGAGCAGGAACGCCTTGTTCTGCTCCGCGCCGGGCGCGGTGAAGCCTGCCTTGCGTTGCTGGGGCCCCGACAGCTGGGCGGAGAACATCGCCGCCTCGCCATGCAGGATCACCCTGCCCTTGCCCAGCGGCCAGGCCGCGGACTGGACCAGGCCGGTGACGGGGGCGCCCTTCATCCTGGGCGTCAGGTCCTGCACGCCCGTGCCGCGCGGCGGGGTCAGCAGCCGCCAGTGGTCGTCGAAGCTCATCAGCACCGTGGCGCCCGCAGGCGCGACGAAGGCCGAGCCCAGAAAGGCCCGGATCGAGGTCACCGGCGCGGTGATGACGTTGTCCGCCAGGGTGTGCTCGGCGACCGAATGGATCTCGGGCGAGCCGAGCCGGCGCACGTAGCCGTCGCGCCAGTCCAGGCCGAAGGCCGAGGTCACGGGCCGCGCGGCCTCGGGAAAGGGCATGTGGTCCAGGATCAGGAACAGGCGCCCGCCCCCCTCGACCCATTCCCGCAACGCGCGGCCCTCCGCGGCGCTGAAGGGTGAGCGCCCCCGCGGCAACGGCTGGGGATTGACGATGACCAGGACATCGGCCCCCGCCAGGCTTTCCGCATTGATCCGCCCCGTCAGGCTGGAGACCCGGTAGCCGTCGTTTTCCAGCAGGTGGGCGAAGGGCGCGTAGTTGCCGTCGATGGTGTGAAAGTTGTTATGGGCGGCGTCCACCAGCACCCGCGGTCCGGCGCCCTTCGGCCAGTCCGGGTGGGCGACGCCGACGTCGGGATTGGGGTCGACGACCTGCTGGGCCTGGACGGCGCCGCAGCTCAGGGCGAGCGCAAGGGCGGCGGCGAGGGCGAAGGATCTCATCGCAGGGCTCCGGTCGGTGACGGCGCCAGACTAGCGCAAACTTCCGGCGAGGTATTTCAGCGGCGCAACACCCCTGAACGCGGGGTTCGCCGGCCCGGGGGCGGCGCTAGGTTCGAGCCTTGAGAACCTCTCGGAGCGCCGCAGTGAAGCCGCTGATCTCTCTCGCCTGCGCCGCCGCCGTGTTCGGCGCCGCCCAGGCCCGGGCCGCCGAGCCGGGCTACGCCGTCACCCTCGCGGCCGTCTGCCGGCCGCTGATCGAGAAGAAGTCGGTGATCTTCGGCGTCACCGCCGCGCAGAAGCTAGGCTACGAGGTCAAGGCGGTCCGAAATCGCGGCGAGCCGCTGGAGACCGTGGTGCTCAAGGGCCCGCTGGGGCGGCTGGACCTGAGTGCGTTCGAGGGCGGGGACTGCACCCTGCGGGCGCCGACAGACCGCTACCGTGCGCTGCTGGCGGAGTTCGACGCCTGGGCCGCCAAGGCGCCCGGGGGACCCTACGCCAAGGGAAAGGTCGGACCGGATGAGGCCTTCCATCGCTTCGCCAGCTGGAAGGGCCAGCTCGGCGCCGTGAGCATGACCGAGGACCCGGATGACGATGACCCGAACGAGGCCATCATCCTGATCATTTCCTTTGAAGCGCCGCGAAAGAGCTGAGGCCTCGCGACCCTCAGCGGCCCCGGAATCCCATGGCCACCAGATAGACCTCGCTCGACCCCTGCCGGCTGGCCTTGGGCTTGACGAACTTCACGTCGGCGAAGGCCAGCTTGAGCTGGTTGAGCACGTCGCCGGCGGAGCCGCCCTGGAAGTTCTTGGTCACGAACACACCGCCCGGCTTGAGGTTTTCCATGGCGAAGTCCGCGGCCGCCTCGATCAGGCCGACGATCTTGAGGTGGTCGGTCTGTTTGTGGCCGACGGTGTTGTGGGCCATGTCCGACAGCACGATGTCGGGCTGCCCGCCCAGCATCTGCATCAGCTTCTCGCCGACGCCGGGCTCGGTGAAGTCAGCCTGGATCATCTCGGAGCCGGGGATCGGGTCGACCAACAGCAGGTCCACGCCGATGACGTCGGAGGCGCCGCGCTTGAGCGCCACCTGCACCCAGCCCCCCGGCGCGCACCCCAGGTCGATGACCTTGGAGCCGCGCTTGATCAGGTGGAAGCGGTCGTCGATCTCGATCAGCTTGAAGGCGGCGCGCGAGCGCCAGCCCTCGGCCTTGGCCTTCTGGACGTAGGGGTCGGTGAGTTGGCGCTCCAGCCACTTCTGGGACGACAGGGTGCGGCCCTCGGCCGTCTTCAGGGTGCGCTTCACATTGCGCCCCTCCGCCGACCCGCCCGTGGGCGGGCGCACCATCCGCCGCTTTTCGATCTCGTCAGCCATGACGACGTCATAGGGCCTTCACGGCGAGGGCGCGACCCGTGTGATTCACCGAAACGCCAATGACCCGCGGAAGATGAAAAGCTAGGCTTGATCCGACACCCGGTCCGTCGCGGAATTCGCCCTTGATCTATCTGTCATTTCAAACTCGGAGGACGCTCAACTTCCTACTCACTGTGGCGAGCGTGGTTTCCTACGGATTCTTCCTGCTCGCGGTCACCTACGACTTCTTCCGGCCGACACGAGGCTTGACCGCTGCAGCATTTCTAGTGGGATTTCTGGGCATTGGGCTCCGGATCCTCGGCCACCTGATGATCCGGGACCTGGCTCCAACCCCATGGCTGCCGCCAATGCCGCCTGCATTGCTCGAGCCGCTGTTACGGATTTCGACAAGCCTGGTGAGACGAAGGATCGATCCGGCGGACGTTGCGGAAGCCGTCCGATATCTGGCCGGCGTCCCATCGGAACGCCTGCCGCAGTGGGAACATCAAATCGCCTACGCGGCGGGACTGGATCGCTGGTCAACAGGTGTCAGAGAAGTTCGCGCTGGTCCGGGCGCGAAGGACATCTTCGAGGTCGCACCGGAAATCGCGTGGCTTTACCTCTTCCATCGTAATGGCCACCTGCGTGAAGCGGCGCTGACCAAGATCACTTCCCCGCCGACTGGAGCATTCCTCTTCAGCGCTCTTGTCACTCGGATGAACGACTGGGTTCCGCAGGTGCGCCAAGCCGCCAGCGACTGCGCGGAACGCATCTTTCCGGAGACCGCGCCGGAAGTCATTGCGCAAGCGGCATTCTACCTCTTGCCTCAATCATTACTCTGGGGTCGGTGGACCTCGGAACGTCTCACTCTTGACCGTGTTTTCGCGCGGCCAGATGTGATCCAGGAGATTGCGGCAACCCTGAGCCGATCTCGAACGGGACCGACGACGGTGGTGCTCGAACAGGCCTTGCGGCACGAAGGGTTCGATGCGTCGTTAGCCGACCTGTCGCGTCACGCTGTCCAACCCGCTCTCAGAGCCCTCGCCCTCAGGGTTCTGCTCAAGGGAGCGGCAGTCTGGCGGGAGTATGGATTCGAAAAAGATTGGACCGACAAGTCCATGGGCCGGTGGCGAACCGTCCCAAAGCAAGGGACGCGCCCGGTTCACTCCGATTTGCCGAAATCGCAGCTCATCCAACGCGGGCTGTCCGACCGTTCCGTGCGGGTCCGTCGGGTCGCAGTCGATGCGATCGATCCGGTTCGGGACCGGGTGATGCTCGAGTCCTGGCTGCCGACCATCGAAGCGGACCACAGCTCCGGGATGCAATTCCGCGCAGCTTTCCTGCGACGGCGTCTTCGAGAGCTGAACAGCAGCTAGCGGTCGCCCATCGCGACTAACCGCCCTTTGCCGGGGGCGGCGCGTCCTTCAGGTACCTCGCCAGCCAGGCGTCCACCTCCTGATAGAAATGCCGGCTGTCCTCGGGCTTGAGGATCCAGTGCCAGGCGTCGGGCCAGACCAGCAGGCGCGAGGGCACCTTCTGACGCTGCAGCACCGCCCAGGATTCCAGGGTGTTGTTCAGCGGCACGCGGAAGTCGCGCTCGCCGATCGACAGCAGCATCGGGGTCTTCCACTGGGCGCCATAGGTGATCGGGCTCTGCTCGCGCCAGATCGGGTTGCCCTCCCAGGGCGGGCCGCCGTTGGTGACCTCGCGGCCGTAGTTGCCGTCCGAAGTGCCCCACTGGGTGGACAGGTCCGCTTCGCCGGCGTGACTGATCATGCAGCGGTAGCGCGTGGTGGACCCCTCCAGCCAGTTGACCAGGTGGCCGCCATAGCTGGCGCCGGCCGCGCACATGCGGCTCCCGTCGATGAAGCTGTAGCGCTTGAGCGCCTCGTCCACCGCCTCGTTGATCTCCACGCCCGGGCCCTTGAGCGGATCGTGCTTGATGGCCTGGGCGAACTTCTCTCCGAACGAGGTCGAGCCCGTGTAGTCGGTCATCAGGATCACGTAACCGCCGGCCGCCAGCAGGTGGTAATTCCAGCGCAGGCTGATCTGGTCGGGGTTGTTGGATGCAGCGCCCCCATGGATGAACACCAGCAGCGGATACTTCTTCGACGGATCGAAGTGTGGCGGCAGCACGATCATGTTGTGCAGCGGACGCCCGCGGCTGGAGGTGAACCAGAAGTGCTGGGGCGGAGCCCAGTCGATGGTCGCCGCCAGGTCGGTGTTGACCCGGGTCAGGTTGGCGTGGGTCTTCGCCGCCGGATCGATGCGCACGATCTCGGCCGGGTTGACCGAGGAGGCCCAGGTGGCGATCAACTCGGGCTTGGCCGACTTCTGCGGAACCACCAGCCCGGCATAGCCGCCGGTGGGGGGCTCGATCAGGCGCACGGGCTTTCCGCCCGAGGACGCCACGCTGTAGAGCCCGGTCTTTCCAGCCTCGGCGACCAGCAGATAGATGGTCTTGCCGTCCGCCGACGGGGCGAAACGGGTCGCCTCCTTGTCGAAGTCCTGCGTCACGAGGGCCGGTGCGGTGGTCTGGGCGCCCCAACCCATCCGATGCAGGCGCGACAGGTGATAGATCTCCTCGTCCTGAGGCGCGAAGTTGAAGAACAGGCTCTTGCCGTCGGGGCTGAAGCTCAGGTCGCCGTAATCGCCCTTGGCGGTGGTGATGGCCGCCGGCTCGGCGCCGCCGTCGGCGGGCATGCGCCAGACGCGGTAGCCCACATCGGAGAAGGCTGCGTTCCAGCGCTCGGTGGTGGCGATGAACACCACCTCCTTGCCGTCGGGACTCCACGCAGGCGACAGGGTGACGCCGCTGTCGTTCTGCTGGCCGAAGAATCCGGACGTCCGGGCCATCCTGGTGGAGGACAGCAGGTCGTGCGGCTTGGCGCCCGGCTCCAGGGACTGCACCTCGAGTGTGGGCTGGCGATCGTCCAGCCACTCGTTCCAGTAGCGCACCGGATAGTGCTCATAGGCGCGCACGTTGTACTTCAGCGCCTTGCGCTCCGCGGCCGCCTTCTTGTTGGCCTCGTCGTCGGCGGCGTTCGGCCAGACCGAGGTCTCGAACAGCAGGGCCTGGCCGTCGGGGCGCCACAGGGGGTGCGAGGCGCCGGTGGACAGCGAGGTCACGCGGCGGGCCTCGCCGCCGCCCGCCAGGTCCAGCACATAGATCTGGGCGGCGTCATCGCCTTCGCGCTTGGTGGAAAAGGCGATGGAGCGGCTGTCGGGGGACCAGGCGACGTCGCCCTCGCCCGCCTTGGTGTTGGTCAGCCGTCGCGGGGCCTGGGAACCGTCGGCGGGGACAAGCCAGAGGTCGCTGACCGCCTTGTCGGCCTCATAGGAGGGTTCGGTAAGGCTATAGATCACCCATTTGCCGTCCGGACTGACGGCGGGGGCGCCCACCCGCTTCATCATCCACAGGGTCTCGTGGGTGAGGACGGCCTTGGTTGGCGCAGGATCGGCGGCCCAGGCGGCGGGCGCGCACAGGGCGGCCGCCAGCGCGGCGCCCAGAATGGTGCGGATATTCATGCGATCCCCCCATATTTGAAACCGCACCCTAGACCATGCCGCGGGCGCGCCGCCAGTGGGGAGAGCGTGACGGCTCCGCCTCAGACCGCCCGGGCCCGCGTCGGCGCGCCGTTCCTGAAGGCGTTGGAGTAGGGACAGACCTCGTGCGCCTCGGCCACCAGGGCCGCGGCCTCCTCGGGCGACAGGCCGGGCACGGAGGCCTCGATGTCGAACTCGAAGGCGAAGCCGCCCTCGGGCTTGCGGCCCATCTCGACCTTCACCGTCACCTTCGGGTCGGTCAGCTTCACGCCCTTGCGGCCGGCCACGAAATGCAGGGCCGATTCGAAACAGGCTGAATAGCCCAGGGCGACCAGCTGTTCGGGGTTGGTCCCCTCCCCGCCCGGGCCGCCCAGCTCCTTCGGCATGGAGAAGTCGACCTTGAGCCGGCCGTCGGAGGTCGAGCCGTGGCCTCCGTTGCGGCCGGAGCCGGTTGTGCTGGCGATGGCGGTGTACAGCGGCGTCATGCGGTTGCTCCCGGGACGGAATTGCGCGACAGGGACCCGATCTATGCACGACGCCCCCAAACGCCAAGGAGCCCCGATGGCCGACGCCGATCCTGAAAACACCCTGATCCTCAGCCTCGACACCGGTGACGTGACCATCCGCCTGCGTCCCGACCTGGCCCCCGGCCACGTCGCGCGCATCAAGGAACTGGCGCGCGAGGGTTTCTACGACGGCGTGGTCTTCCACCGGGTGATCCCGGGCTTCATGGCCCAGGGCGGCGATCCGACCGGCTCGGGCATGGGCGGATCCAAAAAACCGAACCTGCCGGCGGAATTCTCCCGGGAGCCGCACGTGCGCGGCGTCTGCTCCATGGCGCGCTCCTCCAATCCGAACAGCGCCAACAGCCAGTTCTTCATCTGCTTCGACGACGCCCGCTTCCTCGACGGCCAGTACACCGTCTGGGGCGAGGTCACCGACGGCATGGACGCGGTGGACGCCCTGCCCAAGGGCGAACCGCCCCGGGCGCCCGGCAAGATCGTCAGCGCGAAGGTGGCGGCGGACGCCTGATCCGATGAAATGGGGGCGGACCGCACTGGGACTGATCGGCGGCGGGTTAGTCGCTACGCTGGTGATATCCGCCCTCGTCACCGCCCCCGCCTGGTTCGGCCCGCCGCCGAAGCCCACCGATCTGATCCAGATCAAGCCCGTTGGCTGGCTGATCATGGGGTTCTACGTCTCGGGGCTGTGGGTCGCCGGATGCCTGCCGTTCTGTCTCGTCTCACACGCCCTGCTCTGGCGGGCCGGACGGCGAACGTGGGCGGCGTACGTCTTGACCGGCGTCGCCCTGTCGATCCTGGCCGCCATCGCCTATATCGGCGGCTTCAACATCAAGGACTTCGGCTGGACGATCCTCGCCTTCCCGGTCGCCGGCGCCGCGGGCGCCTTGACCTTCTGGGCGATCCGGCGGCCCGACCGGGACGCCGTCGCCTGAGCCCGCGGCCGGACCGTCGCCTTCAAACTCTCCGATTGAACACGACATCGGCGCGTCACGGTAACCGTGTTATGTTGCCGGCCTTCGAGAGACGGCCCGAGGGGGGGATCCCATGGCTACAAAGGATTTGTCATTCGCGCAGCGCATGGCGCGCAGCGTACGCGTACTGGTCATCGCCGGCTTCGCCCTGGCCGCCGGCTCGGCCAGCGCGGTTGAGATAAGCAATGGCGACAAGACCGAGGTCACCGGCGAGAAGACCGACATCGTCTTCGCCCACGGCAAGACCGCCCACGTCCAGGTCAAGTCGACCCACGACGTCTTCGCCATCGGCGGCGACGTGACGGTGGACAAGACCACCGCCGACCACGTGTTCAGCGCCGGCCAGACCGTAACCGTCACCGACGGCGATGCGCGTGACTATTTCGGCGCGGCCAAGGACCTGCGGCTGGAGAGCGGCCAGTCCGGCGACGCGGTCATCGCCATGGGCGAGAGCGTGCAGCTGAAATCGGCCTTCCACGTCACCGGTTCGGCCATCCTGATGGGCAAGAGCCTGACCATCGAGTCCCCGATCGGCGGCCAGCTGATCGCGGCGGGCCAGGACGTGCGCCTCGACTCCGCGGTCACCGGCGACGTCAGGCTGGAAGGGACCCATATCGTGATCGGACCAAACGCCCGCATCGGCGGCGACCTGTCCTATCGCGGCACGTCCGTGGAGATCTCGCCCCAGGCGGTGATCACCGGCAAGAAGACCATCCTGCCGCCCAACGAACACCGCCACGGCAAGATGGTGCGCACCCCGATGCAGCACTTCGCCAGCAAGGCCTGGGGCGTCGCCTCCTTCCTGGTCATGGTGCTGGTCTTCGCCGGCCTGCTGCCCGGCGCCGTCGGGCGGGCCGGCGGCCTGATCGCGCGCAACCCCGTGGTTCCGGTGGTCGCGGGCCTGGTCGGACTGATCGGCATTCCGATCCTGTGCTTCGCCCTGCTGTTCACCGTGATCGGGATCGGCGCTGCGGGCATGCTGATGCTGTTCTGGTGCCTGGGCCTGCTGCTCGGCGGCGTCGCGACAGCCTCCGGCGTCGGCCACCTGATCCGTTCGCTCGCGGGACAGGGCAAGGGTGAGACGGGCTACGGCGCCCTGATCCTCTGGTCGCTGCTCGGCGGCGTCATCGTCGCTGGCCTGGGCGCGGTGCCCTTCATCGGCGGCTGGGTCTGGTTCGTGGCCTGCATCCTGGGCTTCGGCGCCCTGCTGGCCCAGGGCCTGCCGCTCAAATCGGCCAAGGCCTGATCGATATCGCCGCGGCGGGCCGAGCGGTCCGTCGCGGCGAACGCCTTACAGTTTCGGCAGAACCTTCGGCAGGGGGGCGCCGCCGCGCGCGCCTTGCGGCCGCACGCAGGCCGAAGGGTCCCGGGCGCAGTCGTCCCAGCTTCCCTGCAAGCGCGGCCCCAGCATCGCGGAGAACCGCCGCTTGGCCTCCAGCTGGCGCCAACGGCCGACCACACGGCCGCGGCCGACGTCGATCTCGAAGGCCTTGAAGGTCCCCATGAAGTCGCAGGCGCTGTGCGGGGGAACCTCCGCGGCGGCGATCAGGTGGCCATTAGGCAGCCAGCCGACCCCGGCGACATTGACCTGTTCGCCGTCGTCGCAGGGCGAAGCGCCGTAGGCCCGCCGCACCCGGGCGCCCAGCTTGCGGACCTCATACCCGCCGCGAAAACGGCCGGCGGCGATCAGGTCGTAGCCGCCGACCAGGCCGCCCTCGTTGACCGTCACGAAGAAGGCGTTCGAGCCCGGCGCCCACATCAGTTCGGAATTGGCGTCAGGGCTGATGGTCAGGCTGTGACGGCCGAGCGCGCCGCTGGTGCTCAGGACGATGTGCTCGACGCGCCCCGGAAGGAACCGGCCCCTCACTGTCGACCGCCGGTCCGGCGAGGCCAGCGACAGCACCGGGCCCGACACGTCCATCCGCACCGCCAGGACCGCCCCGTCGAGCCAGACCCGGGTCGCGCCGGCGGCATAGGCAGGCGTGACGTGTTGCGGTGTCGTCGCCAGCGCCAGGACTACAATCAGGCGCAACATCGGCGGAACCCTTCGCGGTCAGTCGGCTTCGTAGGCGGCGTCTTCCAGGTGGAACTTGAACGGATCGACATTGTAGGTCGTGAACACGCCGGTGACCGTCACCCGGCTGTCGATGGGCTTGCCCGGCAGCCCCAGGCGCAGGTGCACCCGAACCGTTACCGGTTGGGCCGAAGGGCCGTCATCGACCACCTCGGCGTCGAAGCCGCCCGGCGAGGGGTTACGCACCCGTAGCTGCAGCTTGAAGCGCGCCTTGCCGTTCTGCTGGCGCGCCTGGATGGCGTTCCAGACCTTTTCCGCGGCCGCCTTGTTCTCCGGCGAGGCATCGCGCTGATTGAGCACGAAGGCCCAGTCGCCAAGCGACAGGCTGGCCGGGTCGTTCTCGCGCACCGCCTTGACCGCCAGTTCCGCCGCGGTCGGGGCCCGGGCGATCCCGAAGCTCGCCGGCGGCGCCTGACCCTTGGCGCCCTGCGCCACCACCTGGTCCCAGCCATCGAGCCCGCCGTGATAGCGCTGGTACCGAGCCTTCGCCCAGGTCTCGATCTGGTTGCGGGCCGGAAGGTTGGATTCGGCCAGATGCATGGCCCGCGCCGCCCACCAGAAACCGGTGACGTCCTGGGGCGATCCCTCCAGGTCGGCGATGGCCAGCTGGTAGGCGTTGGACAGGTCGCCCGGATCGTTGGCCAGGGCCTGGAGATAGAAGGGCCGCGCGCCGACATAGTCCTTGCGATTGAGGGCCCGGTAGCCGAGCGCGCCAGCGAAGATCGGGATCATCTGGCCGCGAACCGTGGCGTAGTCCTGTTCGCTCATCTCCTCGGGCCGGGTCCAGGTCTTCAGGGCCGCGACGCCGCGTTCCGCATAGCCGCCGGCCTCGTCCGCCGCCGCCGGACTGCCGTGCTGGCGCACCAGGGCCGCCAGGATGGCCAGCGCCCGCACATGGGTCGGATTGGCGGCGATCAGGCGCCGGGCGGTCTCCTCGACCCGGGCGGCGTCGCCGGCCTGCTGCCAGCCGGCCATCTCCTGTTCCAGCGCATCGGTGACCATGATGCTGGAGGGATAGGCCTTCAGGAAGGCGTCCATCGCCGCCGCCCTGGCCGCCGGATCGGCGGTGTTCAGCGCCGTGATGTAGGCGTTGTATTCCGCCGGGTCCTTGATCGACTTCTGGGCCGCGGCCGCGGCGCCCGCGCCGAGAAGGGCGGCCGTGGCGGCAAGGGCGAGAACAAGGCGTCGCATGGGATCAGTCTCCGCCGAACCAGGTGAAGGTCAGGGCCTTGAAGGGGGTCGCGCCCAGGGTCAGGTCGCCCTTGACGATGGGTTGGGGTCCGCCGTTGGGCCCGGCCTGACGCAACCTGGCCAGGGCGGCGGTGTCGACCGTCCCGTCGAAGCTGACGTCGCCGAGGTTGGCGTCCCTGGCGGTGAAATGCAGCGCCCCGCCCGGGCCGAGCTTGTAGCCGGTCGGCAGCACGCGGATGCGCACCGTGTGGACCTGTTGGCCCAGCTCATTGGCCTTGGTCGGGCTGGTGGTGTCGTCGAACTCCAGCATCACGGGGGCGTAGGTCGCAGTGCGGGTCCCGCCCTCCCACTTGGCGAACTCAGCCTCGGGACCGATCGACAGGTCCGACAGCTGCCATTTGCCGACCTTCACCGGTGTCGACGGCAGGAAGTAGCCGGACAGGTCGCTCCCCGCCTCGTGGCTGAAGGCGGGCGCCGGCGCGGCGGGCGGCGCCTGGACCGGATTGACCGCCGCGGGCTGGGTCGTGGTCGGCAGGTCAACGGTGTCGGCCTGGGTGGTCGGGGCCTTGGGCTTGTTGTCGCAACCGGCCACGAGCAGGACCGCCGCGGCCAGCATCCACACCTTGCGCATCGCACCGTCTCCGAAAGCTTCGCCGGACTGCACCACGACCGCGCCGCACTGTCCATGCTAGGCGCCACGGGCGAGGCTCCGCACCCCGCGATCCGGGGGGCCGCCGAAAAGTCCGGCCTGCGACACCGCGCGCCTTTGTTCTCAAAATGTTCTTGTGCAAATTCCGAGTCTGCGCACTACATGTGCCTGTTGCACCGATCGCCCGATGTCCGCGTTACCGGACAGCTTCCCAGGGCGGGCGGCCCCCAGCGTTCCAAGGCGACATGACCGATCACAAATTCATCCGCGTCCGTGGCGCGCGCGAGCACAATCTGAAGGGCGTGGACGTCGACATCCCGCGCGGCGAGCTGGTGGTGCTGACCGGCCTGTCCGGGTCCGGCAAGAGCTCGCTCGCCTTCGACACCATCTACGCCGAGGGCCAGCGCCGCTACGTCGAGAGCCTGTCGGCCTACGCCCGCCAGTTCCTGGAGCTGATGGGCAAGCCCGACGTGGACCTGATCGAGGGCCTGTCGCCCGCCATCTCGATCGAGCAGAAGACCACCTCGCGCAATCCGCGCTCCACGGTGGGCACGGTCACCGAGATCCACGACTACATGCGCCTGCTGTGGGCGCGGGTGGGCATCCCCTACTCGCCGGCCACCGGCCTGCCGATCGAGAGCCAGACTATCTCGATGATGGTCGACCAGATCATGGCCCTGCCCGAGGGCTCTCGTCTGTACCTGCTGGCCCCGGTCGTGCGCGGCCGCAAGGGCGAATACAGGAAGGAGTTCGCCGACTGGCAGCGCCAGGGCTTCCAGCGCGTGCGGGTCAACGGCGAGTTCTACAGCATCGAGGACGCCCCGACCCTCGACAAGAAGTTCAAGCACGACATCGAGATCGTGGTGGACCGGGTGGTGGTGAAGCCTGGCCTGGAGAGCCGCCTGGCCGACTCCCTGCAGACCGCGCTCGGCCTTGCCGACGGCATCGCCACCGCCGAGTTCGCGGATGCGCCGGCCGAGGGCGAACAGCCGCGCCGGCTGCTGTTCTCCGAGAAGTTCGCCTGCCCGGTCTCGGGTTTCACCATCAGCGAGATCGAGCCCAGGCTGTTCTCGTTCAACAATCCGTTCGGGGCGTGCCCGGTCTGTGACGGCCTGGGGGTGAAGCTGGCCTTCGACGCCGACCTGATTATACCGGACAAGGACAAGACCCTGCACAAGGGCGCGGTCGGGCCCTGGGCCAAGTCGCCCTCGCCGTTCTACACCCAGACCCTGCAGGCGCTGGCGCGCCACTACGGCTTCTCGATGGACGTGCCCTGGCGCGATCTGCCCGACCAGGCGCAGCAGGTCATCGTCCACGGCACGGGCGAGGAGAAGATCAAGTTCTCCTACGATGACGGCGCGCGCCGCTATGACGTCTCCAAGCCCTTCGAGGGCGTGCTGCCCAACATGGACCGCCGCTGGCGCGAGACGGACTCGGCCTGGGTGCGCGAGGAACTGGGCCGCTACCAGTCCGAGACGCCGTGCGAGACCTGCGGCGGCTACCGGCTGAAGCCCGAGGCCCTGGCGGTGAAGATCCAGGGCAAGCACATCGCCGAGATTTCGACCCTGGCCATCAAGGACGCCAACGCCTGGTTCTCCGGGCTCGAGCCCCAGATGACGCCGAAGGAGATCGAGATCGGCAAGCGCATCCTGAAGGAGATCAACGATCGCCTGCGCTTCCTGAACAACGTCGGGCTCGACTATCTGAACCTGTCGCGCAACTCCGGCACCCTGTCCGGCGGCGAGAGCCAGCGCATCCGCCTGGCCAGCCAGATCGGCTCGGGCCTGACCGGCGTCCTCTACGTCCTGGACGAACCCTCCATCGGCCTGCACCAGCGCGACAACTCCCGCCTGCTGGAGAGCCTGAAGGGCCTGCGTGACCTGGGCAATTCCGTGCTGGTGGTCGAGCACGACGAGGAGGCGATCCTGACCGCCGACTACGTCATCGACATGGGACCGGCCGCGGGCGTCCACGGCGGCGAGATCGTGGCCGAGGGTCTGCCCGCCGACATCATGGCCAGCCCCAAGTCGCTGACCGGCCAGTACCTGACCGGCGCGCGTGAGATCCCGGTTCCCCAGGACCGCCGCCGGGCCAATCCGAAGAAGATGCTGCGCATCGAGGGCGCGCGGGGCAACAACCTCAAGGAGGTCACCGGCGAGATCCCGGTCGGCCTGTTCACCTGCATCACCGGGGTGTCGGGCGGCGGCAAGTCCACCTTCACCATCGAGACCCTGTACAAGGCCGCGGCGCGACGGCTGAACAACGCTTCCGACGCGCCGGCGCCCTACGACCGCATCGAAGGCCTGCAGAACTTCGACAAGGTGGTGGAGATCGACCAGTCGCCGATCGGACGCACGCCGCGCTCGAACCCGGCCACCTACACCGGCGCCTTCCAGCCCATCCGCGACTGGTACGCGGCGCTGCCGGAGTCCAAGTCGCGGGGCTATGGCCCCGGGCGCTTCTCGTTCAACGTCAAGGGCGGGCGCTGCGAGGCCTGCCAGGGCGACGGTCTGATCAAGATCGAGATGCACTTCCTGCCCGACGTCTACGTCACCTGCGACGTCTGCAAGGGCAAGCGCTACAACCGCGAGACGCTCGAGGTCCTGTTCAAGGGCAAGTCCATCGCCGAGGTGCTGGACATGACCGTCGAGGAGGCCGCCGACTTCTTCAAGGCGGTGCCGGCGGTCCGGGACAAGATGGAGACGCTCAAGCGCGTGGGCCTGGGCTATGTCCACGTCGGCCAGCAGGCGACCACCCTGTCCGGCGGCGAGGCCCAGCGGGTGAAGCTGTCGAAGGAGTTGTCCAAGCGGGCCACCGGCAAGACCCTCTACATCCTGGACGAACCCACCACCGGCCTGCACTTCGACGATACGAGGAAGCTGCTCGAGGTGCTGCACGAACTGGTCGAGAACGGCAACACGGTGGTGGTCATTGAGCACAATCTCGATGTGGTGAAGACCGCCGACTGGATTCTCGACTTCGGTCCCGAAGGCGGCGACGGGGGCGGCATGATCGTGGCGTCCGGCACGCCGGAACAGGTGGCCGCCGACGGCGACAGCTGGACCGGGCGCTACCTGGCCGAGGTTCTGCGCCGCCACGAGGAACGTGGCCGGGCGCGGCGCAAGAAGGCTTCGTGATCGGGGGCTGAGCGATGGTGTTCGCCAAGCAACTGCGTGACGGCGTAATGCGGGGCGACATTACCTGCAGCGTGCGCATCTGGCAGAGGCCGCACGTGAAGGTCGGCGGCCGCTATCCGCTGGGACCGGGCGCCATCCATGTCTCCTCGATCCGCGAGATCGGCCTTCAGGACATCACCCCGGAACTGGCGCGCCGCGGCGGCTTCCAGGGCGTGGTGGATCTCCTGAAGACCGCCAAGCACGGTCCCGGCGAACGGGTCTATCTGGTGGAGTTTGAATACCGGGAATGATCCGCCGCTGCCTGGCGCGCGATGTGTGTCAGGACGCGGCGCTTGTTCTCGGTCACCGCCCAGCGCGCCAGCGGTCCCCAGTAAAGCGCCGGCTGCAGGTTCAGCGCATGGTTGGCGCTAAGCGTCAGGCGGGTGCGCCCGCCCGGCAGCGGCTCCAGGTCGAAGGCGGCGTCGATGGTGCGGAAATAGCCGTCCACATGGGGCGCGTTGACGTGCTCCCAAGGGCTGAGCTCCTTCAGCGTCGGGGCGTCGCTCGTCACCGTGAAGGCGAGCCTTTGGCCGGGGCGCCATTCGGTCACCCGCTCGGTCGCCACCCCGGTTGAGAAATAGCCCCGGCGGATGGCGCCGACGCCCTCGCCGACGATCTCGCCCTTCCACGGATAGGCGATGCCGAGGCGGAACAGGGCCGAGGGCTGCTCATGCAGCGGCGTCATGTGGATCACCGCCCGCCACGTCTCGGCCGGACTGGCCTCGACGATGACGGAGTCGCGGCTGTGGAACAGGGCGACATCGGGCGCGGCCTTCTCGGCGGCGAACAGGGCCGGGAGGATCGCCACGCTCATCATCGCGCCGCGCGCCGGCGCGCGCCCGCCCATCCGGCGTCCGAGCAGGCTGCCGATGTAGGCGAAGATCCAGGCCAGCGGGAAGGCCATCACGATGCAGACCAGGCCCTCGAGCGCCAGCCCGATGAGGGCCAAGCCCGCGAGCGCCAGGGCGGCTGTCACCAGGGCGGTGGTGCGCCCCGGCCCGATCTCGCCGCGCCGGTTGGCCAGCATGGCGGTGACCAGCCCGACCAGGAAGGGCGTCGCTACGAACATGACGTAGCCGTATGAGCCGAACACCAGGGCGCCGAGGGTCACGGACAACACGCTCAGCACCACGCCAGCCATGGCGCCCTGCAGCGAGGTACGCGCGCCGGAGATGCGGGCGGGCGGAACCGCGAGCGCCTCCCGCGCGGGCGCAACAAGCAGCACCAGAAAACAGGCGACCTGCAGGGTAGGCACAAAGGCGAACGCCGCGGACCAGCCGCTCAGGCGTGTCGTGGCGGCCCGGCGAAACGCGAGGGCGACCAGCGCCCAGTCGCCAAGGATGATCAGAGAGAGGATCAGGATCTGGGAGAGGGGGTCCAGCGCCTGATAGTCGCCGAACGTGCGGACGGAAAGGAGCCACAGGTCGCGCTGGATATCGTCGTCGACGCGCGGCTCCAGAGGCCACAACAGGGCGAGCGGAAGCAGGACCTGCACCAGATAGACACCCAGGAAGCCCGCGGCGAACGCGGCCCGTCCGATCCGCCCCTCGAAACGGAACGGCCAGCTCACAGCTCTCCAGACTCCCCCCATCCCCGTCCCCCTCAGTCCTTCTTGGCTCTCGCCAGGGCCGCGCTTTCCTGGCGGATCGGCCGCGCCACGGGGCAGACCTCCTGGACGAAGCCGTTGAGCGTGTTGACCAGGTTGTCGCTGACCAGGCTGTAGTGGATGAACTGGCCGCGCTTCTCGCCGCGGATCAGGCCCGCGTTCTCCAGGATCTGCAGATGCTTGGAGATGGCCGGCTTGCTCATCTCGAAACGCGAGGCGATCTCGCCCGCCGTCAGGCTGGTCGAGGCCAGGTAGGCCAGGATCTTGCGCCGTGGCTGCGAGGCCAGGGCCTCGAACACCTTTTCCATGGCCGATTCCATTTAACTAATTCATTAAATATCTGGCGACGCCGATGCGGTCAAGGACCCGCGTCAGGGCCTCAGACCACCCGCTCGACGGTGCCGGAGCGCAGTTCGCGCCAGACCACCGCCGGGGCGGCGAACAGGATCAGGCTGCACAGGCCCGAAATGGCTGAGTTGCCGACGGTGTAGGCGATCATGACCGGGGTCATGTAGGCCGCGAACGAGGAATAGTCGGGCCTGGGCGGCGTCTTGGGGATGACGCCTCCCTCGACGGCCCAGAGCACGCCCGCCATGATCGCCTCGCCGAGCATGGCCACGATCAGGACCAGCACCACGGTCATCAGATAGGTCCCGAACAGCGGCCAGAACCGGCCCCGGGTCAGGATCCACGGGCCCGCCAGGCGCAAGGCGCGGGTGTCGAAGCTCGCCGGCCCCGCCAGGGAGGCGCGGATGCCGATCGCCAGGGCGCCGACCATCAGCCCCACCATGACCAGGGCGACCATCAGGGTGCTGGCGGCCGGGACGGCCAGAAGCACGACGCCGCCCAACAGGCTCGCGGCCACGAAAAAAACGGCCGCGGCGGCGAGGCCCCCGGCGAACAGGCCGGCGTAGAGGACCAGCAGCCGGATTTCGTCCACGCCCAGGCGAAAGCCCGCGACGCCCTTCTGATCGGGACGCAGCACCGCGCGGAACACCGCCGCCGACATCAGGGCGCTGGAGAGGATCAGGATGGGGATCAGCAGGACCGTCAGGGCGGCGACCTTGTCGATGCCCGGCGGGAGCGTGGTCGGATCCTTGGGCGGGTTCAGGATCGCCGCCTCGATCACCGGCATGTCGGCGGCGAAGGGGCCCGTGTAGATCGCGATCAGGACCAGCGCCGCGGCCAGGTGGATCAGCCCCAGCCCCGCCGCCAGCAGCGGCTTCTCACGCGTCAGCCGGAAGCCCTCGAACGCGGCTTCGGAAGCGGTCAGGGCCATGCAAGCACTCCGGCGGCGGAATCGCCTCCCCTAGGATAGCGACCCCGACCGCCGAAGACAGGGCCGGCCGTCAGGCCTTCTCCCGAAGCGCCGAATAGATCGCCGCCGACGGCGCCAGGGAGATCGTCCGGGCGGCCGCCATGATCACGCAACCTGCTAACGCAATGAGCAGAGCGCCGGCGGCCAGGAGCGGGGTCGCCGCCGAGGACAGCTCCATGGACTTCGTGAACACGGCCCCGGCGGTCATGTTGGGCGGGCCGAACACGGCGCTGATGACAACGTCGACGGGCAGCAGCAACAGGAAAAGGAACATCAACTCGACGCCGACCACGAGGGCGGTAGAGGCGTACTTCGTCCAGAACACGCGCCACCCGTTGCCCTTGGTCAGTCCCCAGGATTCGAACAGGCGGAAGGCACGCTCCGAAAAGGTCATCGGTCCGGACAGGGTGAAGCGCACGACCACGGCGACGATGAGGGCGATCACGGCGAACATCGCGAGCATGGCGCCAACGCGCACCGCCGGTTCGGCGGAGACCTTGGCGACCTGCCAAAGAAGGGAGCACACGATAAGGATCAGGATGGCGATCAGGATCGCCAGCACGGCCTGCACAAACAACACCAAAGCCTGCCAGAATTCCGCCGCGCCCAGTCGCAGATAGGCAAATCCTCTGTCCCCGGGGTTGAGCACGGCCCGATAGACAGCCGAGTGCAGGACGGCCGCCCCAAGCAGGCCCCAGATCATCGTCAAGGCCACTCCGCCGCTCATCAGCGACAGGCGCGACATGACCTCGTCAGGCGTGGGCGGAGCGCCGGGATTGGCGCCGGCGATCGCCGCCATGCTCATGTCGGGACCGGTCAGGTGCAGCGCGCCCAGATCCGTGTCGCCCGAGACGGCCCAGAAAAACAGCCGCGGCAGGATCTGGATCAAGAGCATGACAAAGCCCCAGACCACGATCGTCCACGGCATGCGTTCGATCAGGCCGACGCCGGCCGAGAACGCCTCGGCGACTGAAAACTTGTGCATTCCCATCCCCTCACCCGGCCTGGCGCCTTCTGCGTCGGCCTGTTTTCGATCCAAACGCCTACTGGACCGGCCCCCCGGCCGGGTATCCTTCCACGATCGCGGCGGCGAACGGCGCCCGCAGCACGAGGCTCGCGAGGGCGTACAAGATCACAGCTGCGAGCCCGGAGCCACCCAGAACCGCGATGGGCCCCCGCGCCAGGGTCTCCAGCGGGTCCCCGTAGGCCAGGCCGTCACGCAGGGCGAAAGCCGCCTCGAGCGCCAGGACCCGTAGCGGCTCGGCCAGGGCGAGGAGCAGCCCGGCCATGAGCCAGACCCCTATGCCCAACCGCAGGCGAGGCCAGAACGGGCGCGACAGCGGCACAGCGCTCCACAGGGCCACCCGCCGCTCGGCGAAGGTCAGCGGCCCCACGAAGGCCAGCCGCACGCCCATCCAGGCGATGAGCCAGCCAATCAACAGGGCGCTCGCCGCTTCGATGGCGAAGGCGGCGCTACGGCCCAGCTTGGCGTCCGCCCAGGCCGTGACGGCGATCGACAGGGAGATCGTAGCGGTCAGAGCCGCGGCCCACACCGTCGCCAGCACCAGGCTCGCGACGAACAGGCGAAGCTCGTCGGCGCCCAGGCGAATGCTCGCGAGTCCCGTCTCCCGAGGGCGCAACACAGCGCGATAGATCTGCCCGCGCAGGACGGCGTCGAACGCCAGCAGCCCGACCAGGATCGCGAGATCAAGCCGGGCCGTGCGCCCCACCAGCAGCCAGAACCAGCCAGGCTTGCTCCGGTCGGCGGCGAAGATCTCCGGATGAGCGTCCAGCCACAACGCCGCGCCGACGCCCAGCGCAAAGACCAGCCCGACCAGCAGCATGTGCCCCAGCGCCATGCCGGGCCGCCGCCGCACCAGGGAAAAGCCCGCGAAGGCCGGACGCGCGCTCATCCGGCCCCGGTTTCAGCCGAAGTGCGGGGCGGCGTCGGCCGCAGGGCCTCGCAGCTGGCGATAGGCATCGGCGATCGAGGCGGAGAACAGGGTGAAGACTGTGCCGATGAAATAGATGAAGCCGATCGCCCCGATGGCGCCGAAGACCGCGAGCACGCCCACGGACGGATGGCCGCCCATGCCGCCGCTCGCCAGCATGGCGATGACCGCGAGGACGCCGCAGAACATCACGAAGGCGATGTAGAGGGCGAGGAACAGCAGGAAGCCCAGCAGGAACATCGCGATCAGGTGCAGGGCGTGGCCCTTGGTCACCGCCCAGGAGTCGAACAGCTTGAAGCCCCGTTCCGCGAAACTCATCGGCCCGCCGAGCGAGAAGCGCGCGTTCAGCCAGAGCATCAGCCCCCAGAAGACCAGGTAGAGCAGGATGGCGATGGGCGAGGCGAAAGCCGCCCGGTTCTCGCCGAGCGCGGCGATGCTGCCGCCGCCGATCGCCACGAAGACCATGACCAGGGCGACGTAGACGACCATGAGCAGCAGGGTCGAGATGAGCGCGTTGACGAACAGCCACCACTCCTGGCCGCTCAGGCGCAGCGAGGCGAAGCCCCGGTTCCCCGGCTCAAGCACGGAACGGAACGCCGCCCCGTAGAGCGCCGTGGTCACGGTGATGACGATCAGTATGGCGATGGGAATGGTGGCCATCATGCCGAACACCAGGGTCAGGATCACCTGGGGCGTCAGCATTTCGTGCGGGCTATGCGAGGCGGCGATCACCGCCGGCAGCACCGGCGCGATCATCACCGCATAGGCCAGGCATATGCCCAGCAGGTGAACCAGCCCCCACACGAACACCGATACGGGCCGCGTCCGAACGATGCGGAAACCCGCGGTCGCCGCGGCGACCAGATCGAATTGCGCCATGACTTTTCCCCGACCCGGCGCGCGCGAGCGCCTAATCCAGGGTCCAGTATTCAACCCGTTTGTAGGCCGAGCACAAGAAGCCGATCAGCAGCGGGGCCTGCACCCCGGCCATGACCCCGGCGTGCAGCAGGACCCACGTCCGATGATCGAGACCCGTCAGGGCGTGGCTGTGATGGGCGAAGGCCAGGGCGAAGGACGGGATCAGGATGATGACCAGCCCCGCCAGCAGGCTCCAGAACCGCCCCTGGGCCAGGGACATGGCGTCCAGCGTCACCAGCGTTCCGCGCGCCACGGTGGCGGCCTTGAACAGGGACAGGCGCACGGCCAGGTGCAGGGCGGCCCAGCTGGCCCCGGCGATCGCGGCCCAGACCAGGCCCGAACGCCAGTCCGCCTCGGCCAGGTTCGCCGCCGGCGCCCTGGGCAGGTCGCGCAGGTCCACGCCCAGCGCATTGGCCAGGAAGCTCACCACTACCGCGCCGGCGGCGGCGACCATGGCCACGAAGCCAGCGGTCATCAGCCCGCCGGCGACGAGGCGCAGCTCGGGCTTGCCCAGCTGCAGGCCCCCGATCCCCAGGCCCCGGCGGCGCGCCTCGGCCAGGCCGGCGCTGACACCCAGCCGGTAGAGCGCGCCCTCGGCCGCCAGGCCGACGACAAGGGCCACGATGATCAGGCCGGTCAGGATCCAGGGCGAATGCAGGCGGTCGGCGGGGATCCAGAGCGGCGCCGCGAACAGGCCGACGGCCAGGGCCAGGGCGCCCCACGCGCCCACCCACGCCTTCGGCACGAAGGCGACCGCCTCGGCGATCGCCGCGCCCAACGACAAACCACGCTTCATACCAACCCCTGCCGCGGCCATCGCCACGACGCCCTCACGCCTCCAGCGTCACCATAGTCGCGTGCGCCGAAAGCGATATGACAAGAACGCCACAGGCGAAATCGGCGCTGCGGCGGCTCAGACCAGCGCAGCGCGCTCCATCAGCGCCCGCACGGCGGGGGCGTAGCGGCGGCCCACCGGCGTGGTGCGGCCGTTCATCAGGGCGATCCGGAGCACCCCGTGCGGGCCCCGCTCGATCGAGGCGATGCGGCGGATGTTGACCGCGGCGGAGCGGTGTACGCGCAGGAACGGCTCGCCCTCCAGCCGCTCCAGCAGCCGGTGCAGGGGCTGGCGGCTCAGGTGCGAGGCGCTACCCGCATGGATGCGAACATAGTCGCGCTCGGCCTCCAGCCAGTCGACGCTGTCGATGGGGATGCGCACCAGGCCGTTGCGCGAGGGCGCCCACAGGTCCCGGTCCAGCTCCGCGGACGGCGCCGGCGTCTCGGCCAGGCGGTCGAAGGCCAGCCACGCCGCGGCCCAGGCCACGAACAGCCAGACCACCACGGTGGTGTGGGCCCTGGCGTCCGGCGCCGCCGCGCCCCAGCGGTGGCCGGCGAGCGTGATCCCCGCCCAGAAGCCGAGCCAGTTGAGCACCGACCAGACGATGGCGGCGCTGACCGCGAGGCCAATGGCGACGACGATGCGCAGGGCCGTCGCCAGGCCCCGGCTGCGCCCCAGCCCCGCGCCCATGGCCAGGCACAGACCGGCGCCCGCCATGCACAGCGCCAGCCGCACGCCGGTCAGCAGGGCCATGTCCGGCGGAACCCCGTCGAGCAGGGTCCCGGCCGTGCGCATGGCGAACCAGGCCGCCCACAGGCCGGCGGTGACGGCGGCGAGCGCCGGGGACGGGCGAAGCGCGGCGGGCAAGTCGGAACTCTCCGGGGCGAAGGCGCCCCCCATCGACCCTATTGCGTTTTCGCCGCCGGGGTCGAGGCTTCCGCCGGGGTCACATGCCCGGGGCGGTGACCGCTGTCGCGGCGGGACCAGAAGTAGGCGCTGCCGATGGCGACGACGATGACGAAGACGGCGAATGCGGTGGTCAGGGCCTTGCGTGTCATGGAACTCCCCCGAAGTTGACCCCGATTGGCTAGCGGGCGGGATCGGCGCGCCGCAACGGGGCGGCGGCGTTTCTCGACCATCGACGGCGTGCCCGCGACGAACGACGCCGGCGGCTTCCCTCCAGGGGTTGCGGCGCGTATCACGCCGCGCATGAACAGTGCTCCCATCCACGTCATCGGCGGCGGCCTGGCCGGTTCGGAGGCCGCCTGGCAGGTCGCGCGCGCCGGCGTGCGGGTGATCCTGCACGAGATGCGCCCGGTGCGCGGCACCGACGCCCACCAGACCGACGGACTTGCCGAGCTGGTCTGCTCCAACTCCTTCCGCTCCGACGACTGGGAGCACAATGCGGTCGGCCTGCTGCACGCCGAGATGCGCGCCTGCGACTCGATCATCCTGGCCTGTGGCGACGCCAACCAGGTCCCGGCCGGCGGGGCGCTGGCGGTGGACCGCGAGGGCTTCTCCCAGGCCGTCACCGCGCGGCTGGAGGCCCATCCGCTCATCACCATCGTGCGCGAGGAGGTCGCCGGCCTGCCGCCGGCCGACTGGGACAGCGTGGTGGTGGCCACCGGCCCCCTCACCTCGCCCGCCCTGTCGTCCGCCATCCTGGAGTTGACCGGCGAAGGCGAGCTCAGCTTCTTCGACGCCATCGCGCCGATCGTTCACGTCGAGAGCATCGACTTCGGCATCTGCTGGCGGCAGTCGCGCTACGACAAGGAAGGGCCGGGCGGGGACAAGGCGGCCTATATCAACTGCCCCATGGACAAGGCCCAGTACGAGGCCTTCATCCAGGCCTTGCTGGACGGCCCCAAGTCCGAGTTCAAGGACTGGGAGCACGTGCCCTACTTCGACGGCTGCCTGCCCATCGAGGTGATGGCGGAGCGCGGGCCTGAGACCCTGCGCTGGGGCCCGATGAAGCCGGTGGGTCTGACCAATCCGAACAACCCCACCGTCAAGTGCCACGCCATCGTGCAACTGCGTCAGGACAATGCGCTGGGCACCCTGTTCAACATCGTCGGCTTCCAGACCAAGCTGAAGCACTCAGCCCAGGTGGAGGTGTTCCGCACCATCCCCGGGCTCCAGGACGCCCAGTTCGCACGACTCGGCGGCCTGCACAGGAACACCTTCCTGAACTCGCCCAAGCTGCTGGACCCGCAGTTGCGGTTGAAGGCGGACACGCGCCTGCGCTTCGCCGGTCAGATGACCGGGGTCGAGGGCTATGTGGAGAGCGCCGCCTCGGGCCTGATGGCTGGCCGTTTCGCGGCCGCCGAGCGCCTGGGACGGGCCATCGAACCGCCGCCCCCGACCACGGCGCTGGGCGCGCTGATCGGCCACATCACCGGCGGGCACCTGGACGGCGGCGGGACCTTCCAGCCGATGAACATCAACTACGGCCTGCTGCCGCCCATGGAAGCGCCGAAGCAGGACGAGGCGGGGGCGAAGATCCCGCTGAAGGAACGCGGCCGCGCCAAAAAGCGGCTGATGAGCCTGCGCGCCGTCGCGGACCTTCAGGCGTGGCTGGGCGAGACCCGGCTGGCGGCGGAGTAGTTACTTCATCCCCGCATAGGCCTCGCGCATCTTGGCGAACATGGCGTGATGGAAGTCCTCGCACTTTCGGTGCTTGCAGTAGTCGGCTTCCATCGCATCCACCCACTTGGGCATGAAGCGCGGCATCATCGGCATCATCTTCTGGGCCATCAGGGGCAGCTTGGTCATGACCGCGCGACCCGAGGGCGAGCTGTAGAAGGTCACCGCGTCCTTCAATTCCTGAACCGTGAAAATGTCCGAATAGACGTCCACCGCGACCGCCTCCATGTCCGGCGCGACCGCGACGAAGGCGACCTTCATGCTGGCCATCAGCTGTTCGGAGTCGGCCTGGGCCTCGGGGCTGCTTCCGCTCAGGGCCGGCATTTTGATGTTGTCGAACACCGCCGACATCATCTGCCGGAAGTTCAGGATATCCATCAGTTGCCGCGCCAGGGCTCTCCGCTCGGCCAGGTCGCCGGCCGACGCCGCCTGAGCCGGCGCGCTCTGGGCGGAGGCGATCTGCGGCGCGGCGGTCCCGAACAGCGCCAGCGCCATCATGAGTGTCTTGAGCTTCATCGGCGTTCCCCCAACTGTGGCGTGCAGGAACGCATGACGCGCGGGGCGGCGCAAGCGATCCCTCTCCCAGAGGGAGAGGGCGGGGCCCATTGCAGAGCAATGGGAGGGTGAGGGGTTAGCACAGGCTCCCGAAGCCCCTCATCCTCCCGTCGCTTCGCGACGGGGCCCATCCTTCTCCGGCACGGGAGAAGGATCCTAGAGCCGCCCCCTCGCCACGGCCCAGACGAGTCTCAGCCGCTTGACCGCCTCGGACGGCGCCTTGCCGGCCGCGTAGTCCTTCGCGAAGGTCGCATAGGCCACCGCCGGAAACGCCTCGGCCGACAGGTTCGGCCGCTCCGCCAGGGCCGACCGCACCAACGCCGGCGACGGCGTCAGCCGCCCCGCCCGCATCAGGCCAGAGAGCGCCCACGCCCTTCCCGCGCCGCCAATGTCGTCCGCCGCGGGGTCCAGCATCCGCGCCGCCAACCGCATCACCGTGCCGCCGGTCGCCTCGGCATAGGCGATCGCCTCCGCCTCATCCTCGAACGGCGCCGGATCCAGGTCGCGATGGCGCGCCTCGATCAGGGGTTCGAAGTCCGCCGCCGTGAACCCGTGCCGCCCGATCACGTCGCTCAGGGCCTGCACCACCGGATGGCCTCGGGGCGGCTTGCCCGCGACCGCCTCTTCCACCGCCTCGCGCCACCAGGCCAGGCGGATCTCGCCCAACATCGGTTGCGTCACCGCGCTCGGGATCCGCACCAGTTCGGTGTCCAGGGCATAGAGCGCGATCAGGTCCGCGCGACGCTGCGGGTCCGCCACGAAGCGCGACGCCGCCCAGCGGTCGGGGTCGGTGTGGGCGATGCGGGCGTCGAGGTCGTCGCTCATCCAGGGGTCCTGAACAGAAAAGGCCCGCCCCTTCTGCAGGAGCGGGCCCTTCGATGGTCGGCTTCAGCCTCAGTTGAAGATGGTCTGGCTCATGGTCATGCAGACCAGCATCGGGATCGAGAGCAGCATGTTGGTGCGCGAGAACAGCATGGCCGTGCGCGCCGCCTTGGCCTTGGTGTCGGCGTCGGCCTCGACCAGGCCCAGCGCCTTCTTCTGGTTCGGCCAGATCACGCCCCAGACGAACAGGAACATCAGGGTGGCGAGCCACATGCCGATGCCGATGAACACGAACTGCTTGTTGGCGAACTGGTCCTGGGCGTCGAGGGTGAAGGCCTCGACCAGGTAGTTGCGCTTCCAGGCCAGCAGGACACCGAACACCCAGGTGAACAGGGCGGCGTAGCGGAACCAGAACAGGGCCTCGGGCGCGATGTACTTGGACACCGCCGGCTTCAGCTCCGCCGGGATGTCCGGCATTTTGCGGATCTGGACGAAGTTGAAGTAGTAGAGCAGGCCGATCCAGAGGATGCCGGAGAACGCGTGCAGCCAGCGCAGCACAGCCTCCGCGATCCGCTGTTCATCGCCCTGGGCCTGAGAACAGTAGGCATAGACCATCACCAGCGCGAGCAGCACGCTCACGATCACGGTGTTGCGGAAATTCGACAGCAGACCGCCCATTGCTCAAGTCCTCATCCATGCCCCGGGAATCGTCCCTCGGGGCCGAACATAGAACCTTTCGCAGGCGGTTTCGACCCGAAGAAAAGAGCGTGTCATGCAAAAGCGGAAGCCACTTTTGCGCCCGGACACGCTCTCACTCTTACGTGGGAGCATTTGCATCCATCAGACGAAATCGTCTGATGGATTAATGCTCTCAGGGTTTTGGCGCGGGCCTGACCGAGCGTCCGGCCGCCGTCCAGTCGATCGGCTTGGCGTCGTCCTCCTCGCCGCGCTTGATGCCCCAGATGAGCACGATGGGCGAGGCGATGTAGATCGAGGAGTAGGTGCCGATCACGATGCCGAACAGCAGGGCCAGGGACAGGCCGCGCAGGGCCTCGCCGCCGAAGATGGCCAGGCCCGACAGCGCCAGCACCGCGGTCAGGCCGGTGATCACGGTCCGCGACAGGGTCTCGTTGACCGACAGGTCGATGACCTCGCGCAGCGGCATCTTCTTGTACTTGCGCAGGTTCTCGCGCAGGCGGTCGAAGACCACGACGGTGTCGTTCATCGAGTAGCCGATGATAGTCAGGATGGCGGCCACGATGTTCAGCGAGAACTCGATCCTCAGCAGCACGATCAGGCCGAAGGTCAGGATCACGTCGTGGAACAGGGCCGCGACCGCGCCCAGGCCGAAGGACAGGCGGAAGCGGAACCAGACGAACAGCAGCATCAGGAAGATGGCCACGCCCAGCGCCATGATCCCGCCCAGGAACTGCTCGCCCGAGACCTGCGAACCAACCACCTCGACGCCGGAGAACTTGGCGTCCGGCACGACCGCGGTCAGCGCCTCCTGCACCTTGGTGACCGTGCCGCCCGGGTCGGCGCCCGTGGGAGTCTGGAAGTCGATGGAGGCATGGTAGGCGCCGGCCTTGTCGGCCGCGGTCTGGAAGTTCTGCACCTTCACGTCACCCAGGTTCAGGTGGGTGATCGCCCCGCGGATGGCTTCCAGCGGCAGGGGCTGACTGGTCGAGGCCATTTCGACGGTGGTGCCGCCCTTGAACTCGATCCCGAGCTTCAGGCCAGGAATGAAACAGGCGGTCAGCGACGCGATCAGGGCGATGATCGAGAAGGTGGCGGCGAACTTGGAGAAGCGGACGAACTGGAAATTCGTCTTGCTCGGCAGCGAACGGATCAGGGGCCAACGCATTTTCGCGCTCACTACTCGATGGGAAGGGTCTTGGGACGGGAAACGCGCAGCCACCAGCCGAGCAGAAGCCCGCTGACGACCACGGAACTGAACACCGAGGTGATGACCCCGATGGCCAGGGTGACGCCGAAGCCCTGAACCGGGCCGGCGCCGAAGGAGAACATGATGATCGCCGCGGTCATGGTGGTCAGGTTGGCGTCCAGGATGGTGACGAAGGCCCTGGAGAAGCCGGCGTCGAGCGAGGCGATCGGCGTTCGTCCCGCACGCGACTCTTCACGCGCCCGCTCGAAGATCAGCACGTTGGCGTCCACCGCCACGGCAAGCGTCAGGATCAGGCCGGCGATACCCGGAAGCGTCAGGGTCGCCTGGATCATCGACATGGCGCCGGTGATCAGGAGGCCGTTGATGATCAGGCCGACGATCGAGACCCCGCCAAACAGGGCGCCGTAGGCGAGGAACACGAAGATCACGATGGCCACGAAGCCGATCACCGTCGACAGGGTGCCGGCCTTGATGGCGTCGGCGCCGAGTTCCGGGCCGACCGTGCGCTGCTGCTCGACCCTGAGCGGAGCGGGAAGCGCGCCGCCCTGAAGCAGGTCCGCCAGCTCCTTGGCGCTCTCGACAGTGAAGTTACCGCCGGTGATCTCGCCGGTG
Organism: uncultured Caulobacteraceae bacterium; assembly: GCA_964432415.1. Taxonomy (GTDB): domain Bacteria; phylum Pseudomonadota; class Alphaproteobacteria; order Caulobacterales; family Caulobacteraceae; genus JAFECT01. The sequence continues at coordinate 2,257 of CAYSNW010000010.1, read as the reverse complement.
CCGCCAGTGATCGCGCCGTCGATGTTGGGCGCGGAGATCACCTTCTTGTCGAGCACGATGGCGAAGGGGTGGCCGACATTCTTGATAGTCACGTCGGCGAACTTGGCCGCGCCCTTGCCGTTGAAGGCGAAGGTGATGTCCGGCCGGCCGAATTGGTCGGTGGAGGACTGGGCCCGCTTCAGGTCTTCGCCCGAAACCAGCACCCGCTTCTTGACCAGGACGAAGGTCTCGCCGCCGCGGCGGGACTCGGTCATCGGCAGCAGCTCGGAGCCGGGCGGGATGTGACCGGCCTGGGCCTCGGCCACCGGTACGCTCTGGTCCACCAGCTGGAAGGTCAGCTTGGCGGTGGTGCCGATCTGGCGCTTCAGCACTTCCGGGTCGCTCTGGCCCGGCGCCTGGATGACGATGCGGTCGACACCCTGGCGGGCGATGGTCACCGCCGAGGTGCCCTTGGGGTCGATGCGCCGGCGGATGATCTCCATGGACTGGTCGACGGCGCGCACGCCCTCGGCCTTGGCTACGGCGTCGGTCATCAGGAAACTGACGGTCGCGCCGGGGCCCTTGGAAACCTGGAACTCCGGCTGGGCGGTGCCCTGGATCGGCAGGGACAGCTTCCTCAGCGCGTCATAGGCGGCGTCCAGGGCGGAGGGATCGGTGATCACCACGCTGACCTGGCTGCCGGACTGCACCGGCTCGGCGGCGCCGATCTGTTCCTTCTGCAGGGCCGAGCGCACGTCTTCGACCAGCTGGGTCATGCGCGCCTTGATCAGGGCGTTGGTGTCGACCTGCATCATCAGGTACGAGCCGCCCTGCAGGTCCAGGCCCAGGTTCATGGCCTTGTGCGGCAGGAAGCCGGGCAACTGGTTGCGCTGGGCCGGGGTCAGGACGTTGGGCAGGGTGAAGACCAGGCCGAAGACCAGCGCGAGGCCAACGAAGAAGATCTTCCAGCGGGTGACGTGAATCATCGGACGCGATCCGTATGTCGCGTCAGGACTTGGTGTCGTTGGCGGCCGCGGGCTCGCCGCGGGTGCGCACGTCGTGGATCATCGACTTGACCACCTTGACGTTCACGCCGGACGAAATCTCGACCATGGCGTGGATGTCCTCCACCCGGCTGACCTTGCCCTCCATGCCGTTGGACAGCACCACCGTGTCGCCGCGCTTGACGGCGGTGACCATGGCCGCGTGCTCCTTGGCGCGCTTCTGCTGGGGCCGGATCATCAGGAAGTAGAACAGCACGATGATCGCCACGAACGGCAGGAACTGGATGACCATGGCCATCGGGTCGTTCGGGTTGGCGCCGGCCGGCGCGGCGGCCTGCGCCTGAGCCGAGGTCGCGAAGAGGAGCCCAAGCACCGGGGCCCCGAACACGGGGACGATGCGCAAACGCGACTTGGCGTCAGCTGAGGTGGCGAACATGGGCTCTCCAGGTCAGGGGGGTCCGCGCCCGACCGGCGCGCCCGAGAAAAAATCAGGCGCGGAACCTAGGGTGTGAGCACGCCATTTGCAACGCGGCGAGCGCTCAAGCTTTTGAATGGAGAGCATGTCATGCAAAAGTTGCCCCACTTTTGCGCCCGGACATGCTCCAGCTGAACTGCCTAAGGCTCAATTGGCCGGGGACAACAGCAGCGACGGGTCCACCGGACGGGCCTTGACGTCGCGGCTGGGGGCGTAGCGCACCTCAAAGTGCAGCTGGGGCCGGTCGACCCCGCCGGACTGGCCGACGGTGCCGATCTGCTGGCCCTGGACCACCTTGTCGCGCATGCGCACCCCGATGGTCGCCAGGTGGCCGTAGTCGGTGACCCAGCCGTCTCCGTGTTTGATCAGGACCAGATTTCCGAAGCCCGGATAGGCGCCGACATAGACGACCTCGCCGGCCGCGGAGGCGTGCACCGCCGTGCCGGCCGGCGCCGAGATGTTCAGCCCGTCGTTCTGCAGGCCCGAGCCCATGGAGCCGAAGGAGGAGATCACCTCCCCCTTCACCGGCCAGGTGAAACGGCCACGGCCGAGCGACGAGATCTGGCTGTTGGTCGGGAAGCCGCCGGGCGGGATCACCATCGGCGGCGGCGCGGCGTGCGGCGCGCTTTCCGTCGCATTGGCGGGGGTGGTCAGCTTCTGCGTCGGCTGCTGGGCGGTGTTGACCACCGGCGGCGAGGCCGGCTGGGTCGCGGCCGAGCCGGGCTGGGCCGGGGCGCGCGGACGCTCGCCGGGCTGCGGCGGCAGGATCGAGTGGCCGGTGACGGTCGGAATGTGGGCG
>CAYSNW010000009.1:0-92388 GCA_964432415.1 uncultured Caulobacteraceae bacterium | reverse complement strand
CGGCGACTGGCGCGGCGGTCCGGTCCGCGCCGCGGAGCACGCGGCCGATCTCCCGCCCGCCGACGTCCTGCTGCTGGCGATCAAGCTCTACGACCTGGAGCGCGCCGCCCTGGCCGCCCGGGATCTGCTGAAGCCCGGCGGTCTCGTCGTCGGCCTGCAGAACGGGGTCGAGACCGCCGAAGTCCTGGGGCGGGTCTTCGCACCCGGACAGATCATGGTCGGGCCGGTCTACAGCGCCGCGCGGCTGACGGCGCCGGGCGAGGTCGACTACGCGGGCGAGTCCAGCCTGGTGGCGCTGGGCAGCCTCGCCGGCTCGCCCCATCTCTTGGCGGAGGTGCTGGTCGACCTGTGGCGAAAGGCGGGCGTCGAGGCCCGGATCGAGCCCGACATCCGCACGGTGCTCTGGACCAAGTTCCTGGTTTTCGCCAGCAACTCGGCCCTGACCTGCCTGACGCGCCAGCCGGCGGGCGTGGTCTACCACGACCCCGACCTGCTCGCCCTGGCCCGGCGCTCGATCGACGAGATTCTGGCGGTCGCCCGCGCGGAGGGCGTCGAGCTTCCCGCGTCCGCCGCGGCCGACACCCTGGCGATCCTCACCGGCTTTCCGCCCGAAGTGGTGGCCTCCATGCGTCAGGACCTGGACTCGGGGCGCCCGCTGGAGCTCGAGGGCGCGTCCGGCGCCGTGGTCCGCCTTGGCGGCAGGCATGGCGTCGCGACCCCGTTTCACGAAATGGCCTATGCCTGCCTGAAGCCCTACCGCGATGGCGCTTCCCCGGCCCTATGATAGTTGCTAAAGAAAACTATCAACCGGTTCGAAAGACGGCCCCATGTCCATCTGGCACGACGGCGAGTTCCCGCTGAAACAGTTCGAGGGCCTCGGCATGGAGACCCTGGTCTCCACCCTGGGCATCGAATTCCTCGAGGCGGGCAACGACTGGCTCAAGGCCCGCATGCCGGTCAACGAGCGCACCCGGCAATACGCGGGCGTGCTGCACGGCGGCGCCTCGGTGGTGCTGGCCGAAACCCTGGCCTCGGCGGGGTGCTTCTTCACCCTGGACCGGACGAAGCACGCCTGCGTCGGCATGGAGATCAACGCCAACCACATCCGCCCGGTGGCCGCCGGCTATGTCTATGGCGTCGGCAAGCAGGAGACCGCAGGCCGCACCACCCAGATCTGGACCATCCGCATCACCGACGAGAACGGCAAGCTGGTCTGCATCTCCCGCTGCACCATGGCGGTGATTCCGAATATCAGCCCGTCATCCTCGGAGCGGAGCCCCGCAGGGGCGTAGACCCGAGGACCCAACAGCGAATCTTCGGTGAAGCTGGGCGCCTCTTCCCTTCGCAGCGTTGAGGGCAGGAGCTGTTGGGTCCTCGGGTTCCGCTGCGCGGCCCCGAGGATGACAGACATAGTTGGGAAGCTACGGACAGCGCACCGCGTCCAGGCCATCGACCGCGCGCCCCGGCATCGCCAGCGGCATCGGCTCGCCGCCGAAGCGTTCGATGTGGGCCCGGCCCCAGTTGCGCACCGTCTCCATCACCGGCAGCAGCTCGCGTCCGTAGTCGGTCACCGAATAGATCACCGGCGCCGGCACCGGCCCGGTCTCGTTGCGATGGACGATCTCGTCCGCTTCCAGCTCGCGCAGCTGCTCGGTAAGCACCTTCTTGGAGATGCCGGGCAGGACCGCGTGCAGGGCTGCGAAGTGCCGGGGCGTCTTGGCCAGGGCATAGACGATGATCAGCTTCCACTTGCCGCCCATGGCCGCGAGCGCCGCCGTCAGGGGACAGTTGGAGATCGGGTTGGGCCGGCGAAGCTGAACCATGGTTACCCCAAAGTGCCTTCTGGCGGCCGGTTTCGGATGCCGCCTAGATGTCTCCAGCCTGACGCTCCGACGCCGGATTGTCAGCCGTTCTGAGACCAGGCCGAGGAAAAACCGTGATCAATTCCGCCCGACTGCTCCGCGCCCTGCCGCTGCTCGTGCTTCTGGCGGCGCCGGCCGCCTGGTCCGAGCCCCGCCCCCCAGCCGTGACCGCCGCGACCCTGGCCGACGGCCAGCACGACTTCGACTTCGAGTTCGGGGCCTGGAAGGCGCACCTCGCCCGGCGCCTGCATCCGCTGTCGGGCTCCAACGACTGGGTCGAGTACGAGGGGACCTCGACCGTTCGCAAGGTCTGGGACGGCCGCGCCGACCTGGGCGAGCTGGAGGTGGACGGGCCCAAGGGCCACATCGAGGGCCTTTCCTTACGCCTCTACAATCCCTCGACCCGGCAGTGGAACATCACCTGGGCCAATGCGGCGGCGGGCGTGATCACCCCGGCCATGATCGGCGGTTTCCACGACGGGATCGGGGAGTTCTACGGCCCGGACGACCTGAACGGCCGCGCCATCACCGTGCGCTTCATCTTCTTCCATTTCACCGCCGACAGCTTCCAGCTCGAGCAGGCCTATTCCGCCGACGGCGGCAAGACCTGGGAGGCCAACTGGATCGCGGACTTCACCAAGATCAGCGGCCGGTGAACTTGGGCTGGCGCTTCTCCATGAAGGCGGCCACGCCCTCCTGGTAGTCGGCGCTGGCGCCGAGCTCGCGCATGGTGTCGCGCTGCAGGTCCAGCTCCTCGTCCAGGCTGCGGGCCCAGGTGGAGCGGATCAGGCGCTTGGTGGCGGCCAGGCCCCGCGTCGGGCCGGCCGCGAACTTCACGGCCAGGGCCTCGGCCTCGGCGGCGAGGTCGGCGTCGTCCACGCACTTCCAGATCAGGCCCCAGGCCTCGGCCTGCTCGGCGCCGATGGGCTGGCCGGTGAGCGCCATGCCCATGGCCCGCGCCTGGCCCGCCAGCCGCGGCAGCACCCAGGTGCCGCCCGAGTCCGGGATCAGGCCGATATTGGCGAAGCTCTCGATGAACTTGACGCTCCTGGCCGCCAGCACGATGTCGCAGGCCAGCGCGATATTGGCCCCGGCGCCGGCGGCCACGCCGTTGACCGCGCAGACCACGGGGATCGGCATGCCGGTCAGCCGCCGGATCAGGGGATTGTAGAAACGCTCCACCGAATCGCCGAGGTCGACGGGCTTGGACCCCGGCGCCACCGCCCGGTCCGACAGGTCCTGGCCGGCGCAGAAGCCCCGGCCCGCGCCGGTCAGCAGCAGGGCTCGGATTTCAGGATCGCCCTCGACCTTGTCCAGCGCGTCGGCGACCTCGCCGTGCATCTGCACCGTAAAGCTGTTCAGCCGGTTGGGACGGTTCAGCGTCAGGCGCGCCGCGCCGTCCTTCACCTCGAACAGGATGGTCTCGTAGCTCATCGGTGATCCCCGCCGCGAAGGCGGCCTCTGGACAGGAGCCCGGCCGCGGCCGATCTAGCCCCCATGAGCGCACCCGATCAACCGGCCGATCGCCTCGCCCGCCGCATCGCCGACCACATGCTGGCCCACGAGGGCACCGGCCCGGCCTGGGGCGTGGAGATCGAGGAGGCGCGTGAGGGCTATGTCCGGGTCGCCATGACCGTGCGGCCCGACATGCTCAACAGCCACGGCATCGGCCATGGCGGCATGATCTTCGCACTCGGCGACACCGCCTTCGCCTACGCCTGCAACGGCCGCGACATCGCCACCGTCGCCCAGCACGCCTCCATCACCTTCCTGTCGAAGGTCGAGGCGGGCGAGCGCCTGACCGCGACCGCCCTCGAGCGCGCGCTCGAGGCCGCAGCGGCATCTACGACATCACCATCACGGCTCCGGACCGGACCGTGGCCATCTTCCAGGGCCTGTCGCGCAGCATCGGCGGTCCCGTGCTCCCTACCGAGGCTTGACCATGACCGACGCCTTCCTCTGCGACGCCGTGCGCACCCCCATCGGCCGCTACGCCGGGTCCCTGGCCCACGTCCGGCCCGACGACCTGGCCGCCATCCCGATCCGGGCCCTGATGGCGCGCAACCCGGGCGTGGACTGGTCGCGGCTGGACGACGTGATCCTGGGCTGCGCCAACCAGGCTGGCGAAGACAACCGCAACGTGGCGCGCATGGCCGCCCTGCTCTCCGGGCTCGGCGAGAACGCGCCGGGCGGGACGATCAACCGGCTGTGTGGTTCGGGTCTGGACGCGGTGGGCGCCGCGGCGCGGGCCATCAAGGCGGGGGAGGCGGACCTGATGATCGCCGGCGGGGTCGAGAGCATGACCCGCGCGCCCTTCGTCATGGGCAAGGCTGATGCGGCCTTCGCGCGCCAGGCGGAGATCTACGACACCACCATCGGCTGGCGCTTCGTCAATCCGAAGATGAAAGCCGCTTTCGGCATCGATTCCATGCCCGAGACCGCCGAGAATGTGGCCCAGCAATACGGCATCAGCCGCGAGGACCAGGACGCCTTCGCCGTGCGCAGCCAGGCCAAGGCCTCGGCCGCCCAGGCTTCGGGGCGGCTGGCGGCGGAGATCACCCCGGTGGTCATCCCCCAGAAGAAGGGCGACCCGCTCACCGTCGAGCGCGACGAGCACCCGCGCGAGACCTCGATGGAGCAGCTGGGCAAGCTCAAGCCCATCCTGCGGCCGGACGGCACGGTCACCGCCGGCAATGCGTCCGGCGTCAACGACGGCGCCGCGGCCCTGATCGTGGCCTCCGAGGCCGCGGCCAAGGCTCACGGCCTGACGCCGCGCGCGCGGGTGCTGGCCACCGCGGTGGTTGGCCTGGCGCCGCGGGTCATGGGCATGGGCCCCGCGCCCGCCACCCGGGCCGTGTTGGCGCGCGCCGGCCTGGGCCTCTCGCAGATCGAGGTGATCGAGCTGAACGAAGCCTTCGCCGCCCAGGGCCTCGCGGTCCTGCGCGACCTCGGCCTCGCCGACGACGCCGAGCATGTGAACCCCAACGGCGGCGCCATCGCGCTGGGCCATCCGCTGGGCATGAGCGGGGCGCGTCTGGCGCTCACCCTCACCGAGGAGCTGCAGCGGCGCGGCGCCCGCTACGGCCTGGCCACCATGTGCATCGGGGTCGGCCAGGGCATCGCCATGGTCGTCGAGCGGGTCTGAGGGCGGCTCCTCACCCCCACACCCGGGCCAGCCGCCAGACGATCCAGAGGTAGGCCAGGAAGGTCGGATAGAAGGTCAGGACGAAGCCCAGCGCGCGCCCCGCCGCCCCGCCCCGGTAGCCCAGGATGAAGGCCGCCCGGCCGACGCAGAACAGCGCCACGAGCGCCGGTATGACCACCAGCTCCCCGCGCGGCAGCAGGGTGGCCAGGGCCAGGTGCGCGCCTATCGCCAGGACGGCCTGCTCCAGGGTGTTCTGCAGCACCGCGCGCGCCACCGCGATGCCGGGGCTGGCGTCGGTCAGGCCCGCGCCGTCGATGTCCTGGGGCGAGAAGAAGCGGGTGTTGGCCACCCAGCCGACGCCCAGGATGATCCAGGCCAGCACGAAGACGTCGCAGCGGAGGGCGAAGGCCAGACGGTCGGCCATGGCCTCGGGCGCGCCGATCGCCCCGCCCCAGCGCGCGATCGCGAAATAGACCGTCCCGACGATGGCGGCGATGCCGACGATCCCGCTCAGCGCCACCCCCAGCTGCTTGCCCCGAAACCCCATCACGGCCTCCCTGGTCCGGGATCAGCCTAGGGCAAATACGGTCCGGACGCAGCCGCCGGCTCAGCCCGCCGCCTTGGCCTCCTGCCGGAAGCGGTGGAGCAGGGGCTCGGTATAGCCGTTGGGCTGGGCTACACCCTCGAACACCAGGGCGCGGGCGGCCTGGAAGGCGAGGCTGGTGGTCTCATTCCCCGCCATGGGTCGATAGAGCGGATCGCCGGCGTTCTGGGCGTCGACCTTGGCAGCCATGCGCCGGAGCGCCGCCTCGGCCTCCTCGGCCGAACAGACTCCGTGCAGCAGCCAGTTGGCCATGTGCTGGCTTGAAATCCGGAGCGTCGCCCGGTCCTCCATCAGGCCTATGTCATGGATGTCCGGCACCTTGGAGCAGCCCACCCCCTGGTCGATCCAGCGCACCACATAGCCCAGGATGCCCTGGGCGTTGTTGTCGAGCTCGTCGCGGATCTCCTGGGCCGACCAGTTCTGTCCGCGGGCCAGCGGAATGGTCAGCAGGGTTTCCAGCGGCGCGATGGGCTCGGCGCGCCGCTCGGCCTGGCGGGCGAAGACATCGACCGCGTGATAGTGCATGGCGTGCAGCGTCGCCGCCGTCGGCGAGGGCACCCAGGCGGTGGTGGCGCCGGACTTCGGGTGGCCGATCTTCTGGGCCAGCATGTCGGCCATGCGGTCGGGCGCGGCCCACATGCCCTTGCCGATCTGTCCTCGGCCGGCGAGGCCGCAGGCCAGGCCGATCTGAACGTTCCGGTCCTCATAGGCCTGGATCCAGGGCGAGGCCTTCAGCTGGGCCTTCATCACGATAGGCCCGGCGCGCATCGAGGTGTGGATCTCGTCGCCCGAGCGGTCGAGGAAGCCGGTGTTGATGAACACGATCCGGTCCTTCACCGCCGCGATACAGGCGGCGAGGTTGGCGGAGGTGCGCCGCTCCTCGTCCATCACGCCCACCTTGATGGTGTGGCGCTCCAGCCCCAGCACATCCTCGATGGCGTCGAACAGGCGGTTGGTGAAGCCGGCCTCGTCGGGGCCGTGCATCTTGGGCTTGACGATGTAGATCGAGCCCGCGCGGCTGTTGATGAAACGTCCCTGTCGCCTCAGGTCGTGCATCGCGATCAGGCTGGTGACCAGGCCGTCGAGGACGCCCTCCGGCGCCGCGGTCCCGTCGGCGAGCTCGATCGCGGGCGTGGTCATCAGGTGGCCGACGTTGCGCACGAACAGCAGGCTGCGGCCGGGCAGGGTCAGGGCCGAACCGTCCGGCGCGGTGAAGTCACGGTCGGGCTCCAGGGCTCGCACGATCGAGCGGCCGCCCTTCTCGAGCGTGGCCTCGAGGTCGCCCTTCATCAGGCCGAGCCAGTTCGTGTAGGCCGCGACCTTGTCCTGCGCGTCCACCGCCGCGACCGAGTCCTCCAGGTCCACGATGGTGGACAGCGCCGCCTCCAGCACCACGTCGGCGATCCCCGCCGGGTCGTCGCGGCCGATGGGGTGGGCGCGGTCGATGACGATCTCGATGTGCAGGCCATGGTGGCGCAGCAGCACCGAGGACGGCGCTTCCGCCGCTCCGCGATAGCCCGCGAAGGCGTCCGGGTCCTGCAGGCTCGCGGCGCCATCGATCAGCAGCCGCCCCTCCTGGACGCGCAGGGTCGTGACCTCCGACCAGCTCGCTCCCTCCAGCGGCGCCGCCTCGTCCAGCAGGGCGCGGGCGCGGGCGATCACCTGGGCGCCGCGGGCGGCGTCATAGGCCTTGCCGGCGGGTGCGCCCGGCAGGGCGTCGGTGCCGTAGAGCGCGTCGTACAGGCTGCCCCAGCGGGCGTTGGCGGCGTTCAGAACGAAGCGGGCGTTCAGGATTGGCACCACCAGCTGCGGCCCGGCCAGGCGCGCCACCTCGTCGTCGACCTTGGTCGAGCCCACGGTGAACGGCGCTGGCTCCGGCGCCAGGTAGCCGATCTCGCGCAGGAAGGCCTGGTAGGCGCCCATCTCGATGGGCTGGCCGCGGCGGGCCTCGTGCCAGGCGTCGATCTGGGCCTGCAGCCGGTCGCGCCGCGCCAGCAGGGCCCGGTTCTCCGGCGCGAAGCGGGTGTAGATGTCGGCGGCGCCGGTCCAGAAGGCGCCGGCGGAGACGCCGGTTCCGGGCAGGGCCTGCTCCTCGATGAAGCGGACGAGGCAGGTCGCGACCTTCAGGCCGGCGCGGTCGATCATCTCGGTCATGGCGGGTTCCTGGCGCAGACAGGCCGCAGCTATCGGAAGCGACCCGTCTTCGTCTAGGCGCCGCGGCGCACAATGACGCCGCAATGGTCAGGCTTTCGCCATGATCGTGGCCCGTCATGATCTTCCGGCTCGCCCTGGAGGGACCATGTTCGCGCGCACGCTCGGCCTCATCGCCATCGCCTCGGCCTCCTTCTCCGGACCCGCCCTGGCCGCCCCGCCACTGGCCGTCAGCGCGGTGGCGCCCTCGGCCGCCTGCGCGGGACCTGCGCCCGCCCAGATCGCCTTTCCGGCCGGGGAGGAGGCCCTGCGCGCCGAGGCCGGCTCGACCCACGCCCCGCACGCGCCCTACGTGCGCCTGTTCCTGTGGGACGGCGACGGCTCCGCCCTCTCGGTGATCGCCGAGCCGGCCGGGTCCGGCTGGATGCTCTACACCGCCAACCGGTCGAGCGCGGAAGAGCGCGTGACCTACAAGGCGCGCTCGGTGCGGCTGGACCAGCGCCGCGCGGGGCGCCTGACCCAGATCCTGGCCGACGCCTGCTTCTGGACCGAGGCGTCCGACCCGCCGCCGGCTGCCGGCGACGTTCCCTGTTCCGACAACGTGGACTTCTACCTCGACGTCGACACTCCCCAGGGGCGGCGCACCTCGCACCAGCACTGCAGCGCCCACGGCCTGCTCGGCGAGGCGGCGAATCTTTTGCGCAACGGCGCCGAACTGGACTAAGGGCGGCCCTGCATGAGCAGGATCATCCGCTTCTCCCAGATGTTCGATCCGTCCGAGGATCGCATCGCCTGGATCACCGAAGACGACCGGGGGGAGACCACCCGCCTTTGGCTGAGCCTGCGCCTGTGCCAGCGCATGGTCGGCGCCCTGGTCCCCAAGGTGCAGGAGATCCGTCCGGCCCCCACGGTCGCGGCCTCCGATCCCGCCATCCAGTCCTGGGAGCAGGCCGCTGCCATGGCCCAGCTGGAGCCCGGCCCGCCGATCCTGCCCTCGGCCAAGACCACCACCGGCCTGGTCCAGAGCATCGACATCGCGCCGGTCAATGGCGAGTTCCTGCTCACCCTGCATTTCGGCGAAGGCGAGCAGCGGAGCCTGGCTCTGACCGCGGTCGAGATGCGCCAGAGCCTGACCGTGCTCTACCGCCTCTACCGGGCCGCCGAATGGCCGCTGGACGTCTGGCCGGGCTGGGTTTCCGGCGAGGACGCGCTCACGCAATCCGGACCGGAAACACCCTCCCGAATTAATTGACCGATCGGTCGGTCAATTCTATAATACGTCTCGAAATCAGGAGGCGCGCGTGTACACCACCGAGCTGCAGAACCAGCCGGGCAAGGCCAGGCCCGTGCTCGCGTCCACCGAGGATCCGGCGCTGCTGGAGGCCTTCGAGGCCCGCGTCGCCGCCGACGATTTCATCGAGCCCAAGGACTGGATGCCGGAGGCCTACCGCCGCACCCTGATCCGACAGATCTCCCAGCACGCCCACTCCGAGATCGTCGGCATGCTGCCCGAGGGCAACTGGATCAGCCGCGCCCCCACCCTGCGCCGCAAGGCGGTGCTGCTGGCCAAGGTGCAGGACGAGGGCGGCCACGGCCTCTACCTGTACTGCGCGGCCGAGACGCTGGGGACCTCGCGCGACGAGATGGTCGAGGCCCTGCACTCGGGCAAGGCCAAGTACTCCACCATCTTCAACTACCCGACCCTGACCTGGGCGGACATCGGCGCCATCGGCTGGCTGGTCGACGGGGCGGCGATCATGAACCAGGTGCCGCTGCAGCGGACCTCCTACGGCCCCTATGCCCGAGCCATGGTGCGGGTCTGCAAGGAGGAGAGCTTCCACCAGCGCCAGGGCTACGAGATCATGATGGCCATGGCGTCCGGCACGGCCGAGCAGAAGCGCATGGCCCAGGACGCGCTGAACCGCTGGTGGTGGCCGTCGCTGATGATGTTCGGCCCGCCGGACGACAGCTCTCCCAACACGGCCCAGTCCATGCGCTGGCGCATCAAGCGCGACACCAACGACGAGCTGCGCCAGAAATTCGTCGACGTGACCACGCCCCAGGCCGAGGCCATCGGCCTGACCATCCCCGATCCGGACCTGACGTGGAACGAGGCGAAGGGCGGCTACGACTTCGGCGCCATCGACTGGGACGAGTTCCATGCGGTGGTCCGCGGCGAGGGGCCGACCGCCAAGGAACGGATGAAGGCGCGCGTCGACGCCTGGGAAAACGGCGCCTGGGTGCGTGAGGCGGCGCTCGCCCATGCCGAGAAGCGCGCGAAGAAGGCGGTCGCGGCATGAGCTCGAAGGAATGGCCCCTGTGGGAAGTCTTCGTGCGCGCCAAGAACGGCCTGTCGCACCGGCACGTGGGCAGCGTCCACGCCGCCGACGCGCGCATGGCGGTGGAGTCGGCGCGCGACACCTACACCCGGCGGATGGAGGGGGTGAGCCTGTGGGTCGTGCCCTCGGCCTCGATCGTGGCTTCCGACCCCGCTGAGTCCGGCCCCCTGTTCGAGCCGGCCGAGGACAAGGTCTACCGGCACCCGACCTTCTACGTCATCCCCGACACCATCAAGCACATCTGATGTCCGGCCATCATCCGCTGACGGACTATGTCTTACGCCTGGGCGACGACAGCCTGATTCTGGGCCAGCGCCTGTCGGAATGGTGCGGCCACGCCCCCATGCTCGAGGTCGACCTGTCGCTGGCCAACCTGGCGCTCGACCTCGTGGGCCAGGCCCAGCACTACCTGGGCTACGCCGCCCAGCTGAAGGACGAGGGGCTCGACGCTGACAAACTGGCCTTCCGCCGCGACGTGCTCGATTTCAAGAACAGCCTGATCGTGGAGCAGCCCAACGGCGACTTCGCCCAGACCATCGCGCGCCAGTTCCTGTTCTCCAACTTCCAGCTGCTGCAGCTGCAGGCGCTGAGCGCGTCGAAGGATCCGACCCTGGCCGCCGTGGCCGCCAAGGCGGTGAAGGAAGTGGCCTACCACGCCTCCTTCGCCTCCGAATGGGTGGTGCGCCTGGGCGACGGCACGGCCGAGAGCAGGACGCGGATGGTCGAAGGCCTGGACTGGATGTGGCGCTTCGCCGACGAGCTGTTCATCCCCGACCTTGTCGATGAGGCGGTGGCCGCCGACGGAACCGGCGTCGACCCCTCCACCCTGAAATCCGCCTGGGACGCCCGCACCGACGCGGTGCTGGCCGACGCCGGCCTGGAACGCCCCGCGGCGCGCCGCCCGGTCACTGGCGGGCGGGTCGGACGCCACTCCGAGCACCTGGGCCACCTGCTGAGCGAGATGCAGTTCCTGCAGCGCGCCTATCCCGACGCGGTCTGGTGAGATGGGCCTGCATGAGCGCGTGCTCGAGGTCCTGAAGGACGTGCCCGACCCCGAGATTCCGGCGGTGTCGGTGCTCGACCTGGGCATCGTCCGGGGGCTGAGCGAAGGCGAACACCCCTCCGTACGGATCACCCCGACCTACACCGGCTGCCCCGCGACCCTCGCCATCGAGGCCATGATCCGCAAGGCCCTGGACGAGGCGGGACTCCAGGACATCGGCATCGTCACCGAACTCTCCCCGCCCTGGACCACCGACTGGATCAGCGACGAGGGCCGCGAAAAGCTGCGCGCCTACGGCATCGCTCCGCCGCCGAAGGGCGATGGACGGGGAACCCTGCGCGAGACGGCCGCCACGCCCTGCCCGCGCTGCGGCTCGATCGACACCGAGGAGGTCAGCCGCTTCGGCTCCACCCCCTGCAAGGCCCTGATGCGCTGCCGCTCCTGCGCCGAACCGTTTGACCGGTTCAAGTGCCACTGATGGCCCCTTCCCCTAGCCCGTCATCCTCGGAGCGGAGGCGCATAGCGCCGGAGACCCGAGGACCCAACAGCGAATCTTGGGCGAAGCTGAGCGCCTCTTCCCCTCGCAGCGTCGAGGGCGGGAGCTGTTGGGTCCTCGGGTTCCGCTGCGCGGCCCCGAGGATGACGACGAGAAAAAGAGTGGATCGATGAGCCTCAACACCGAGTTCCACCCCCTGCGCGTCGCCGAGGTCCGGCGTGAGACGCCCGACGCGGTCTCGATCAAGCTTGAGGCGCCCGACGACCTGAAGGCCCTCTACCGCTTCGAGGCGGGCCAGTACCTGACCTTCAAGGCCGACCTCGACGGCGAGGACGTCCGGCGCACCTATTCGGTCTGCGTCTCGCCTCGCGACGGCGAGCTGCGCATCGCGGTCAAGCAGATCGCGGGCGGCGTGTTCTCGACCTGGGTGAACACCAAGCTGAAGCCCGGCTCGACCATTGAGGTCATGCCGCCCATGGGCCGCTTCACCCTGCCGGAGGGCGGGTTGGCCGGGCGCTGGTTCGTGGGCTTCGCCGGCGGCTCCGGCATTACGCCGGTGCTGTCGCTGCTCAAGACCACGCTGGAGGGCGATCCCACCAGCCGCTTCACCCTGTTCTACGGCAACCGCTCCAGTCCCCAGGTCATGTTCCTGGAGGAGCTGGCCGCGCTGAAGAACCGCTACCTCGGCCGCCTGCAGGTCTTCCATTTCCTGGAGGAGGAGGCGGAGGACGTGGAACTGTTCAACGGCCGTCTGGATACGGAACGTTGCGAGGCGGTGCTGACCCAGCTGATCGATCCGGCCGAGGTGGACGGCTTCTACATCTGCGGCCCGGGCCCGATGATGGACGCCGCCGAGAGCGCCCTGCTGGCCCGCGGCGTCGACCCGGCGAAGATCAAGATCGAGCGCTTCACCACGGGGCGCCCCACCGCCGCCCGCCTGGCCGAGACCGAACAGTTGCAGCAGAAGGCGCAGGGCGTGCGCATGTCCGTCGAGCTCGACGGGCGCCGTTCCACCGTCCGCTTCGACGCCGAGAAGGGCAATATCCTGGACAGCGTTCGCTCGGCCGGCATGCCCGCCCCCTACGCCTGCAAGGGCGGGGTCTGCGCGACGTGCCGGGCCAAGGTCACCGAGGGCTCGGTCGAGATGAAACAGAACTACGGCCTGAGCCCCGAGGAGGTCGCCCAGGGCTATGTCCTGACTTGCCAGTCGGTGCCGACCAGCGACACCCTGACCCTCAGCTACGACGCCTAGGTCGCGGGTCCCACCCGCGTCAGGTTTGCGACGAAGTTGGTCTCCCAGGTCTTGCCGCCGTCGTTCGAGAACGCCTGTTCGAAATGGTGCGTGGTCGGGGTGATCTCCGACCAGGCCTGCCGGACCATGATCGTGCGGCCTCGCGCATCGGGCTCCTGGTCGTAGAACTCGCCACGGCCGTTCTTGAACTCGCCGATCAGCCGCTGGCCGAGGACGCCATCGCTTCTGGCGGCCGGGTTCAGGCTCCATTGCCCGGTCTGCGGATTGTAGAGGAACAGCAGCAGGTCCTCGATGTGCCGGCCGGCGCCGTCGGCCTTCAGTTCCTCGATCTGCGCCCGCCCATCCCAAACCTTGCGCGCGACCAGGTCACCGTTCAGCTCGACCCAGGTCGTCGAGCCGGTCAGCGGATGCACCAGCATGCGGATGTGGGACTTCCACACGCCGAGGTGAAAATCGAAATCGTGCTGGCCGTCGCGCGGAGCGGCGGGAGGCGTCTCAGCCAACGTCGCCGCTGGAACAAGACAAAGACAGGCGACGAGGACGCCCATGCGCAGGCGCCGAAGGCTGATCATTTCAAGCTCCAGATCGAGGGCGCCGACGCCGGCGCCGGCCAAATCCGCTATAGAGGGTGGGATTTGCTCCCAACAGAAGGCACCTTGAGGTGCCTATGGCCCGGCTTCGGCCGCCAGGAACCGAACCTTGCCCCTCGACCTCGAAACCCGCGACCAGCTGATCGAAACCGTCCGCCGCTTCGCGACCGAGCGCCTGCGTCCGTTGGAGGCCCAGGTCGGCGAGAGCGACGCTGTCCCCGAAGAGATCGTCACCGAAATGCGCGACCTCGGCCTGTTCGGCCAGTCGATCCCGGAGCAATACGGCGGCCTCGGCCTGACCATGGAGGAGGAGGTCCGGGTCGCCTTCGAGATGGGCCGGGTTTCACCGGCCTTTCGCTCGGTGTTCGGCACCAATGTCGGCATCGGCAGCCAGGGCCTGGTCCAGTTCGGCTCGGACGAACAGAAGGCGCGGTGGCTGCCCCGGATCGCGAGCGGAGAGCTGATCACCTCCTTCGCCCTGACCGAGCCGGAGGCGGGGTCCGACAGCGCCTCGGTCCAGACCCGCGCCCGGCGCGAGGGCGATCACTATGTGCTGAACGGCTCGAAACGGTTCATCACCAACGCCGACAAGGCGGGCCTGTTCACGGTCATGGCCCGCACCGATCCGGACCAGCCCGGCGCTCGTGGCGTCTCCGCCTTCCTGGTTCCCGCTGACCTTGAGGGCCTGTCGGTGGGCAAGCCCGAGCGCAAGATGGGCCAGCAGGGCGCCCACGTCTGCGACGTGACCTTCGACAACGTCCGCGTGCCGGCGGAGAACCGCCTGGGCGCCGAGGGCGAGGGCTTCAAGGTGGCCATGCGGGTGCTCGACCGCGGCCGGCTGCACATCTCCGCCGTCTGTATCGGGACAGCCGAGCGCCTGATCGCCGACAGCGTGGCCTATGCGCTGGAGCGCCGGCAGTTCGGCAAGCCGATCGCGGAGTTCCAGCTGATCCAGGCCATGATCGCTGACTCCAAGACCGAGGCGCTCGCCGCCCGCGCCCTGACGCTCGAGACCGCCGCCCGCTACGACCGGGGCGAGGACCTGGTGCTGGAGGCGGCGGCGTCGAAGCTCTACGCCTCGGAGATGGTCGGCCGGGTCGCCGACCGCGCGGTGCAGATCTTCGGCGGCGCCGGCTACATCGCCGACTACGGGATCGAGCGCTTCTACCGCGACGTGCGCCTGTTCCGCATCTACGAGGGCGCCTCCCAGATCCAGCAGCTGATCATCGCGCGCGAGACCCTGAAGCGGGGCGGATAGGGCGTCGACCGGCGAACTTTATTTCCCTTTCGGTCTTGATTGCGCCGCGTTCATGCCGTCCTTAGCCGCCCCCGCGGTTTTTCCCGCGCGTGGACGGGTCCCGCCGGAGGGGCCGCACAGGATCGACATGCCCTTCCCCACCACCCACCCCGCCCTCGAGCGCGCGCTCGAAACCCAGGGCTATGCCGAGCCGACCTCGGTGCAGGCCGCCGTGCTGGCTCCCGAGGCCGCCGGGCGCGACCTGCTGGTCTCGGCCCAGACCGGGTCCGGCAAGACGGTCGCCTTCGGCCTGGCGCTGGCCTCGACCCTGCTGGGCGAAGCCGAGGACATGGGCGTGGCCCTGGCGCCCAAGGTGCTGATCGTGGCGCCGACGCGGGAGCTGGCCATCCAGGTCAGCCGCGAACTCACCTGGCTCTACGGCCCGGCCAAGGCCCGCATCGCCACCTGCGTTGGCGGCATGGACGCCCGGCGCGAGCAGCGGGACCTCGCCGCCGGCCGTCACATCGTGGTCGGCACCCCGGGGCGCCTGCGCGACCACCTGGAGCGCGGCAACCTCGACCTGTCCGAGCTGCAGGCCGTGGTGCTCGACGAGGCGGACGAGATGCTCGACATGGGCTTCCGCGAGGACCTGGAGTTCATCCTCGAGGCCACCCCGCCCGAGCGCCGCACCCTGCTGTTCTCCGCCACCATCCCGCGGGAGATCGCGGCCCTGGCGAAGCTCTACCAGCGCGATGCGCTCCGCATCGACACGGCGCGGCGCGACGAACCCCATGGCGACATCGTCTACAAGGCCCTGCGCGTCGCCCCCAACGAGGTGGAGCGCGCGGTGGTCAACGTCCTGCGCTTCTTCGAGAGCCCCGGAGCCCTGGTGTTCTGCAACACCCGCGAGGCGGTGCGCCACCTGCACGTCGCCCTGCGTGAGCGTGGCTTCCAGGTCGTGGCCCTGTCCGGTGAACTGACCCAGAAGGAGCGCACCGACGCGCTCCAGTCCCTGCGCGACGGTAGAGCCCGCGTCTGTGTCGCCACCGACGTGGCCGCCCGCGGCCTCGACCTGCCCGACCTGGGCCTCGTCATCCACGCCGAGACTCCGGTGAACAAGGCCGCCCTGCTGCACCGCTCGGGCCGCACCGGGCGCGCCGGCAAGAAGGGCGTGTCCATCCTGCTGGTGCCGTTTACGCGCCGCCGCAAGGTCGAGCAGCTGCTCGGCTCCGCCTCCATCGAGGCCGAATGGGGTTCGCCCCCCAGCGCCGAACAGATCCGCGCCGGCGACCAGCAGCGGCTGCTGGCCGAGGTGGTCTCCACCGAAGCGCCTGCCGAGGAGGACCTGGAGCTGGCCAAGGCCGTGCTCGAGGCTTTGGGCCCGGAGAAGGTCGCCGCCGCCCTGGTGCGCATGGTCCGCGCCCGCCTGCCGGAGCCGGAGGAGCTGTTCGAGGATCCGCGCGACCGGGGCGGCCCGCAGGCCCCGCGCGACGCAGGGTCCCGGGAGGATCGGCCCCGCCGCCGCGAACCCGACTTCCAGCCGCGCGCCGATTACGCCGGCGGCGCCGGGGGCGACTTCGCCTGGTTCCGCATGACGGTGGGCCGCTCCAAGAACGCCGATCCCAAGTGGCTGATCCCGCTGATCTGCCGGCTGGGCCATGTCACCAAGAAGGACATCGGCGCCATCCGCATCTTCGACCGCGAGACCAAGTTCGAGATCGCCGCCGACGCCCAGGAGCGCTTCGCCGCCGCGGTGAAGGCGACGCTGGACGAGGAGGTGAAGATCGAACCGGCCCACGCTCCGGGCCCGAAGGAACGCACCGCCCCGCCGCGCCCGCCGCACGGCAAGCCCGCCTTCCAGAAGGACGGCTACCAGAAGCCGGCCTACAAGAAGGACTACAAGGACTGGTCGGCCAACGCCGCCGCGCCCGAGACCGGCGGCTACGACCCCTCGGCCGCCAGGCCTGAGTTCAGGAAGGATCGCGGTCCTCGCCCGGATCAGCCGTCAGGCTCGAAGCCCACATGGGAAAAGCGCCCCGCCTATGGCGCCAAGGCCGCGACGCCCAAGGCCGGTGGCTACGATCCGTCTGCCGCGAAGCCCGAATTCAAGAAGGAGCGGGGTCCGCGCAAGGACAACGCGGCCGGTCCCAAGGCCGGCTGGGCCGCGCCGGGCGCCAAGCCGCCTTTCGCCAAGAAGGCTGGAGGCAAGAAGCCGCCCAAGTCCAACGATCGCCGTGGACCGCGTCCCAGCGACTATTGAGCGCAAAGCCCCTCCCTCGCAGCGGGGCGCCGGCCTAGGCTTTCTCGATGGGAGGACCGGTCATGCGCAGGCTCGGAATCGGAATGGCGGCGCTTCTGCTGGCGAGCGCCGGGACAGCCCAGGCGAGCGACGAGACGGATCTCCACGTCGCCAAGGACTTCATGGTCGCCCTGGCGCAGACCATGAACGCCCGCGCCACGGTGGCCGATATCGACCGGGTGACGGAGCTGCTCGCCCCCGACGCGGTCTATGAGGACGCGGGCTTCGGCGCCCGGGTGTCCGGTCGCGACCAGATCCGCGCCGGCTTGCTCAGCCACCTCGATGACTATGCTGGAGCGCCCGAGGAGGAGACGCTGCACGTCGATCACCTTCAGACCGGCCCAGGGGTCGTGTTCTTCGACCTGAGGCTGGGCATCAAGGTCAAGGGCGCGGGTGGCGCCGCCATCGCGATCGAACGCCACCAGATCACCGCCGTGGAGATCCGCTCCGGCCGCGTATCGCGCATCATCGACTATCGCTGGCCCGCCCGCCCGCGGGATTGATCCGCCAGTGGAACGCTGGGTTGCTCTGGGCCAGGATTGTCCCATCCGCGCCGAGGCCCATCTAGGACCGGAAAGCGGAGGCCGTTAGGGTCTCCGCGCCACGGGGACACTTCGATGATCGAACGCAGACCTCTTTCGAGCCTGGGCGCCGCCAACCACGGCTGGCTCGACGCGAAGCACCACTTCTCCTTCGCCGGCTACAACGACCCTTCCCGCGTCCACTGGGGCGCCCTGCGCGTCTGGAACGACGACACCATCGCGCCCAAGTCGGGCTTTCCGCCCCACCCGCACGCGGACATGGAGATCATCACCTTCGTGCGCGAAGGGGCGATCACCCACGAGGACAGCCTGGGCAACCGCGGCCGCACCGAGGCCGGCGACGTGCAGGTGATGAGCGCGGGCTCAGGCGTGCGCCACTCCGAGTACAATCTCGAGGATACGCCCACCCGCATCTTCCAGATCTGGATCATCCCGACGGAGCGCGGCGGTACGCCCAGCTGGGGCGCCAAGCCCTTTCCCAAGGCCGATCGTTCGGGCCGGTTCGTGACCCTGGCCTCGGGCCTGGGGGACGCGGACGCACTTCCCATCCGCACCGACGCCCGGGTGCTGGCGGTGACCCTGAACGCCGGCGAGAGCGCGACCTACGATCTGGGGCGGGGCCGCCACGCCTACCTGGTCCCGGCCAAGGGGTCGGTCGAGATCAACGGCGTGCGTATCGACGCCCGCGACGGCGCCGCGATCAAGGACGAGGCCAGCATCACCGTGAAGGCGCTGGACGAGGCCGAACTGGTGCTGGTCGACGCCGCCTGAGGCGCCGGGCCCGGTCCGGCCTCGCTGACGCTAGTGACGCGCCGCGGCTGCGCAGGCCGGCAGGCCCGGAGGATCGGGCTGCGGGTTGAACATCACGCTCGAGCCCGGCGCGGCCGGACCCTTTGAGGTCGCGACCCGGTCCTGCACGCCCGGAGGTTCGGGCTGGGGATTGAGCATGACCGCGGCGCTCGGGTGGGCGGGGGCCTTGTCGCCCTGGACGCCCGGAGGCTCCGGCTGCGGGTTCAGCATCACCTGGCCGGCCTTGCCGCTCATCGGCGAGCCCGAGGCCTTGCAGGCGGTCTGGCCGACTCCGTGGCCGGCGCCCTGATGGGGGTTGGCGGCGAAGGCGGTCTGGCAGATGGCGGCGAACATCGCCACGGCCGTGAGACAGGACACGATACGCATGGTTCCCTCCATGGGGTGCGGTCCCTTGGTCCGGTTCCGTCGCCCTTCCGTGCTGCGCGTCGCCCGATGCGGCGCCAGCCCCCGCTTGATAGGCCTTCGTAGCTGAACGCGTATGGCCGCGCCCGGTTATCGGGCGTTCATCCGGGCGATCAGTGCGCCGGCGGCGGCGAGCCGTGGATTTCGCACGTGTTGTCGGCTGCAGGATTGCCGTGGGTGGGCCCGCCGATCGGGGCCAGGATGCCGCCGCGCGCCGCGCATTCGCGGGCCAGACGGTCGTAGTCGCTTTCGTGGCGCGGGCCGTAGGGCGTCGTGCAGGCGCCGAGCGTCAGGAGCGTAGTGGTGAGGATCAGGGTTCTCATGATCGGACCTCCTTGGTCCATACAACGCGCCAGCAACCCGAACGGCTGCTTCATGACGAGGAAGCCTCGGCCGCGCCCAGCAGCGCGGCATAGGGGTGGGTGATCACCCGGGTCGGAATTGCGGCCAGGTAGCCGGCGAACCGTCCCTTGGCCTCGAACCGCGCCCGGAAGCCGCCGGCCTGGAGGAAGGTCAGGATGCGCGGGGCGATGCCGCCGCCGAGATAGACCCCGCCCCGGGCGCCATAGGCCAGGGCCAGGTCTCCGGCGGCCGAACCGTAGATGGCGCAGAAGCGCTCCAGGGTGCGCACGCAGAGCGGATCGGCCTCGGCCAGGGCCGCGGCGACGATTTCGGGCGCCCCCTTCGGCTCCGACTCCATCCCTTCGATCTGTCCCAGCGCCCGGTAGAGGTCTCCCATACCCGCGCCGGAGAGGATCCGTTCCAGCGACACGCGCCCATGCTGGCGCGTCAGGATCCGTAGAACCTCGATCTCGACCTCGTCGCCCGGCGCGAAGCCGATATGGCCGCCTTCGGTCACCGCCACCGCCTGCTGGCCCTGTGAGCGAACCAGGGCCGCCACGCCGAGGCCGGTGCCGGCGCCCAGGATCGCCAGGGTGGCGTCCGGCCGACCCGTCTCCACCGGGCCCAGCGGCTTCAGATCGCCGGACTCCAGATGCCCCACCCCGAGCGCCAGGGCGGTGTAGTCGTTGATCAGCTTCGTGGCGGAAAAACCCATGGCGCGCAGCGCCGTCTCGGAAAAGCTCCAGGCCCCGTTGGTCAGGGCCGTGGCGCCGTCGGTGACCGGTCCCGCCACCGCGATGACGGCGCTGTCCGGACGGCTCTCGCCGGTGTCCGCGAAATATTGCTCGAGCGCCGCCTGCATCCCCGGATGGCCGGCGACGGGATAGCTTTTTGCGGCTCGCAACCTCGGCGCGGCGCCGGTGAGCTCGGCCACGGCGAAGCGCGCATTGGTCCCGCCGATGTCCCCCACCAGCACCCGTTCGCCCGCCGCCATCGGAGTTCTCCGCCTGCCCGCCGTTTGTAGGAGGCCACAGCCCGCGCCGCCAGCGGGCTTGACGCGCCGGGCCGCCGGGTCCGACCATGACGCGATGTCAGGGGAGACCCGAGCCGTGTCCCGTTTGTTTCGCGCTCTCGCCTTCGCCCTGGTCGCGGCCCTCGCGCTCGCCGCCGCGCCCGACCCCGCCGCCCCGGTGCTGGCCTTCGACAAGGACCTGCGCGCGGCGCCCGCCAAGGACGCGAACGCCTTCCGCAAGACCGCGCGCGCCGCGATCCAGCGCCAGTTCGATCTGGAGGCCGTCACCCGCACGGTTCTGGCCGAGCGCTATGACGCGGCGTCTGTCGCCCAGCGCGCGCGGCTGTCGGACCTGATCGTGCGCCGCCTGGCCGAGCGCCTCGTGCGTGAGCGCACCGGCGCGCCGCCCAGCTTCCGGGTGCTGCGCAGCCGTGATCTCGGCCAGGGCGACTGGCTGGTCACCACCGAGCTTCGTCGCGGCCAGGACAATCCGGTCACCGTGACCTGGAAGGTGCGTACGGCGCCCAAGGCCCGCATAGTCGACGTGCTGCGCGAGGGGATCAGCCTGGACGTGCGCGCCCGCAAGGAGCTGGCGGCGGCGCTGAAGGGCAGGACGCTCGATCAGGCGCTGACCGAGATGGAGCGGCACGCGCCCGCCGATTAATCGAGGCGGCGGCGGTAGGCGGCGATGGCCGCGACCGAGCCGATGGCTGCGAAGATCAGCACCGGAACCATGTGGACGGCGACGCTCATCGGTCCGTGGCCGCGCACCAGCACGTCGCGGGTGGCTCGCACATAGTGGGTCAGGGGCATGGCCTCGCCGAGGGTGCGCGCCCAGGCCGGCATGGCCTCGAACGGGAACAGGAAGCCGGAGAGCAGCAGCGACGGCAGGTAGATCAGCACCGCCCCCTGGGCCGCCTGCATCTGGGTGTGGGCCAGGGCCGAAAACGCGAAGCCCAGGATCAGATAGGCGCCGGCGAACAGGGGCGCGGCGGCGACCAGGGCCCAGGCGTCGAGCGGCAGCGGCAGGTCGAACAGCCAGTGCACGGCCAGCAGCAGAACCACGGTGTCGAGAATGCCGATCAGCATGTAGGGCGTGAGCTTGCCCACCAGGGCGTCGGCGGGGGTGACGGGGGTGGCCAGCAGGCTTTCCCAGCTGCCGGTCTCGCGTTCGCGCACCAGGGTGAGCGCCCCCAGGAACAGCATGGAAATCATCACGATCACGCCCACCAGCCCCGGCGCGATCGACCAGCCCATGTTGACGTCCGCCCGCGCGCCGGCGGCGGACAGCCAGCGCACCTCGACCTTGGGCGCCTGGTCGGCGGCGTAGTTGTCCGCCACGTTCTTCCAGACCTGGGTCTGGATGCGGGTCACCGCCTGCAGCACGGTCTGGGGATCGCCGGCGTCGGCGAAGACCAGCACCCGGGGCGGCCCTCCTGCGGGGTCGCGGTCCGCCTCGATGGCCACCAGCGCCCGTCCCGAGCGCACCGCCGCCTCGGCCGATCCGGGCGGCCCGACGGGGCCGGCCAGGGTGACGGCGGGCTCCGACTTCGCCTGTTCGATCAGGGCGGGGACAGCCTTGGGATCGTTGGTGGCCAGCGCCAGGGTGACGTTCCTGGGCGTCAGGTTGATGGCGTAGCCGTAGAGCAGGATCTGCACCACCGGCATCAGCAGGATCAGGCTGAGCAGCAGCCGGTCGGTGACCAGCTTCAGGGTCTCCACCCGGGCGATGGCCCGGATGCGGCGGAAGCTCGGCGCCATCATGCGGCGGCCTCCTGGGGCGCGCCGCCGCGGCGCATCAGGGCGAAGGCGATGTCCTCGAAGCGGGTCGGGACCCCTTCGGCCGGCGCCCCGGCCTTGCCCGCGCGCGCCGTCGCGGCCGCTTCCGCCCCGGGGCGGCACAGGACCCTCAAGCTGCGGCCCTGGGGGTAGACCGCCAGCACCCCCTCCAGCCCCGCCATCGCCTCCGTCAGGTCGAGCGCCGTGTCGCCGCCCACCAGCACCACGCTCATCGGCAGGCCGGCCGCGATCTCGCGCGGCGAGCCCCAGGCGATGCGCCGCCCGGTGGAGAACAGGGCCACCCGGCCGCACTGCTCGGCCTCGGTCAGGTCGTGGGTGTTGATCGCCACGCTGACCCCGCCGCGGGCCAGGTCGACGATGCGCCGCCAGACCTCGTAGCGCGACTCCGCGTCCAGGCCGGCGGTCGGTTCGTCCAGCAGCACAAGGCGCGGGCGATGGATCAGGGCGGCGGCCAGCTCGAGCCTGCGGGCCCAGCCGCCGGACAGGCGCTGCGCCCGCTGGTGGCGCCAGCCCTCCAGACCGAAGGCCTCGATCGAGGCGTCCACCGCCTCGCGGGGCCGCTCGACCCCATAGACGTCGGCGCGGAAGCGCAGGTTGTCGTAGACGGAAAGGTCGCCGTAGAGCGCCAGCTTCTGGGGCATGTAGCCGACCTGGCGGCCGATCACCCGCCGGTCGCCCATCAGGTCGCAGCCCAGCACCTGGCCCGAGCCGGCGTCGGCCTTGAGCAGGCCCGCCAGGATGCGCAGCAGGGTGGTCTTGCCCGCGCCATTGGGCCCGACAAGGCCCAGCACCTCACCGGGAGCGAGATCGAGGGAGACGTCGTTGACCGCCACGCGCGTCCCGAAGCGCCGGGTCACGCCGCGCACCGAGAGCACGGCGGCCTGAGGGCTCATCGGGGTCGGCGCAGGCGGGGGATCGGCCATGGCGTCCGGCGTGGAGGATTCCGCAGGGGAGACTAACCTGCGCCGTGGGCTTGTCACCCCCGGGGCAAGAGGGGCTCCCTGTCAGCGCTGCAGGGCCTCGGTCCGGAAGGCCCGGGGCGAACGGCCTGCCCCCTTGGCGAAGAAGCGCGAGAAATAGGCCGGGTCGCTGAAGCCCAGATAGTAGGCGGCCTCCGCCACGGTCATGTTCGAATAGAGCATCAGCCGCTTGGCCTCGAGCAGCAGCCGGTCCTGCAGGATCTGGATCGGGCTGAGGTGCGCGGCTTTCAGGCAGGCCGAGCGCAGCTGCCGCGGGGTGACGCTCAGGGCCTCGGCATAGGTCTCGACTCGGGTGTCGGCCCGGTAGCGCGCCTCCACCATCTCGCGGAAGCGGGCCACCAGCCGCGCCGGCGCCCCGACGCCCGAGGCCTGTTCCGCCTCGGCGGGCCGCGACATGCGCAGCGCCGTGACCAGCAGGCGCACCAGCAGCGCCTCTACCGCCGCCGCATGGCCGGGCGCGGTCCAGGCCAGTTCGCGTCCCAGCTGGTCCAGGCTGTCGTTCACCGCCCGCGTGGCCGTCAGGGCCACCGTCGAAGGCGCCGCGAACAGGGGCGCGAACTCGGGCTCCCGGCCGATCAGGTCGCGCAGATAGCCCTCCGAAATGGTCAGGACCGAGCCATGCGTCTCGGTCTCGAAGTGAAAGCCGTGCACGATCCGGGCGGGCACCAGCAGCAGGCAGGGGGCGGTGAAGGCGATGGCGTGGGCGTCGGCCCGCATCTCGCCGCCGCCGTCGGAAATGTAGAAGACGTGGTTCAGATTGGCGTGGGCGTGCGGTCGAATGTTCCAATTGCTGGGCCGCGTCCGGTCATCCAGGCTCTCCAGGTGCAGGAAGCGGTCACCGACCGTCTTGGGGGCTTCGCCGTAAAGGAAAAAGGTGGGGATCGCGTCGGGCGCCATGGCGCTCAGTCTCGCCCGAACAGAACAAGGCGGCAAGCGCGTGGGGCAAAAAGTCCAAGAATCGGTCGCTTTGATCCATCGCCATTCCCGTCCGCTCCCCTAGGGTCGGCGGCAAGCTGCGCGGCCTGTGGGTCCGACAAGCGGCATGAGACGGGAGCCGGTCATTCGTACGCAAGTCGCCATCATCGGCGCCGGCCCCGCCGGCATGTTCCTGGCCATGCTGCTCCGGCAGGCGGGGATCGACGCGGTCGTGCTTGAGCGCCGCGACCGAGACTACGTCGAGGGCCGGGTGCGCGCCGGGGTGCTGGAGCAGGTCACCGTCGACCTGATGAACCGCCTTGGCCTGGGCGAGCGCATGGGCCGCGAGGGTCTGGTCCATGGCGGCACCAACCTGGCCCACGACGGCGAGCTGTTCCGCATCGACATGCAGGCGCTCACCGGCTCCTCGGTCATGGTCTACGGCCAGCAGGAGGTGATGAAGGACCTGTTCGACGCCGCCGAGGGTCGCGGCCTGAACATCGTCTTCGACGCCGAGGACGTCTCTCCCCAGGACCTGGAGGGCGACCATCCCTTCGTCACCTGGCGCAAGGACGGGGTCGGCCAGCGGCTCGACTGCGATTTCGTGGTGGGCTGCGACGGCTACCACGGGGTCAGCCGCGCCTGCATTCCCTCATCCATCCTGCGCGAATTCGAACGGGTCTATCCCTTCGGTTGGCTGGGCGTCCTGGCCGACGTGCCGCCCTGCGATCACGAGCTGATCTATTCCAACAGCGAGCGCGGCTTTGCGCTCGCCAGCATGCGTTCGCCCACTCGCAGCCGCTACTACGTCCAGTGCTCGCTCGACGACCGCATCGAGGACTGGAGCGACGAACGCTTCTGGGATGAACTCTGCCTGCGCCTGGGTCCGGAGGCGGGCGCCCGGGTCACCCGCGGCCCCTCCTTCGAGAAGAGCATCGCCCCCTTGCGGACCTTCGTTGCCGAGCCCATGCGCCACGGCCGCCTGTTCCTGGCCGGCGACGCCGCCCACATCGTGCCGCCCACCGGGGCCAAGGGGCTGAACCTCGCGGTCTCCGACGTGATCTTCCTGTCCGAGGCCCTGGTCGAGCACTATCAGGAGCGCTCCAGCGCCGGGATCGACGGCTATTCGGCGCGTGCGCTGGCGCGGGTCTGGAAGGCGGAGCGCTTCTCCTGGTGGATGACCGGCATCACCCACCGTTTCCCGGAGACCGGCCCTCTGGAGCGCCGCCTGCAGGTGGCCGAACTGGACTACATTCGCCGTTCCCGGGCCGCCCAGACCACGCTCGCGGAAAACTACGTCGGCCTGCCCCTGGATGCGTCCGCACTCTCCTGATGAGGTTCCTATGAAGATCGTCGTAGCCGGGCAGGGCGCCTTCGGCGTCAAGCACCTGGAGGCCATCCAGAAGATCGAGGGGGTCGAGGTCGTCTCCCTGGCGGGCGGGTCGCCGGACTCGACCAAGACTGTGGCCGAGCGCTTCGCCATTCCCCACTGGACCACCGATCTTGGCGAGGCCCTGGCCCAGCCGGGCGTCGAGGCCGCCATCCTGGCCACGCCCACAGGCCTGCACGCGGCCCAGTCGATCCAGTGCCTCGAGGCCGGCAAGCATGTGCAGGTCGAGATCCCCATGGCCGACAACCTCGCCGACGCGGAGCGCCTGGTCGCCGCCGCCAACCGGTCCGGCAAGATCGCCATGGCCGGTCACACCCGCCGCTTCAACCCGTCCCACCAGTGGATCCACAACCGGATCAAGGCGGGCGAGCTGAAAGTCCAGCAGATGGACGTGCAGACCTACTTCTTCCGCCGCACCAACATGAATGCGCTGGGCCAGCCGCGCAGCTGGACCGACCACCTGCTCTGGCACCACGCCTGCCATACGGTGGATCTGTTCCAGTACCAGACCGGCGAGACCTGCTCGGTGGCGCGCGGGATCGAGGGACCGCACCATCCCGATCTCGGCATCGCCATGGACATGTCGATCCAGATGAAGGTCCCGGGTGGCGCGATCTGCACCCTGTCCCTGTCCTTCAACAACGACGGGCCGCTGGGCACCTTCTTCCGCTACATCTGCGACAACGGCACCTACATCGCCCGCTACGACGACCTTTACGACGGCAAGGACAACCAGATCGATGTGTCCAGGGTCGACGTCTCGATGAACGGCATCGAGCTGCAGGACCGCGAGTTCTTCGCCGCCATCCGCGAGGGGCGCGAGCCCAACGCCAGCGTTCAACAGTGTGTCGCCGCCATGCGGACTCTGGATACGATCGAAAAGAGTCTGCTCTGACCCTCAGCCCCGACCAGGAGCTCATCGCATGAGCATCGTCGTCCGCAACATCGCCCGCGCCGAACCCTGGGTGATCGACGCCCTGGGGTCCTCCGGCGTGGCGACCGTGCACGAGGCGCAGGGCCGCAAGGGTCTGCTGGCGCCCTACATGCGCCCCATCTACCGGCCGGCGAAGATCGCCGGCTCGGCGGTGACCTGCGAGGTCGCGCCCGGCGACAACTGGATGATCCATGTGGCGGTCGAACAGTGCCGCGCCGGCGACATCCTGGTCGTGGCGCCGACCAGCCCTTGCGAAGACGGCTACTTCGGCGACCTGCTGGCCACCTCGCTCAAGGCGCGCGGCGTGCGCGGCCTGATCATCGACGCGGGCGTGCGCGACGTGGCCGAGCTGACGGAAATGGGCTTTCCGGTCTGGTCGAAGGCGATCTTCGCCCAGGGCACGGTCAAGGAGACGCTGGGCAATGTGAACCGGCCGCTGGTCTGCGCCGGGGCCCTGATCTATCCCGGCGACGTGATCGTGGCCGACGACGACGGGGTCTGCGTGGTGCGCCGGGCCGAGGCTGCTTCGGTGGCTGACCAGGCGGCCAAGCGTGAAGCGGCTGAGACGGAGAAACGTGCGCAGCTGGCCGCCGGCGTTCTGGGCCTCGATCTCTACAAGATGCGCGAGCGGCTGGCCGAACGCGGCCTGAAGTGGGTCGACGAAGACCCCGGGACCTGAGTGATGCAGACCGCCATTCCCTGCACGGTCATGCGTGGCGGCACCTCCAAGGGCCTCTATTTCCTCGCCCGCGACCTGCCGGCGGACACGGCGACGCGAGACCGGGTCCTGCTGGCCGCCATGGGCTCGCCGGACACGCGCCAGATCGACGGGATGGGCGGCGCCAATCCCCTGACCAGCAAGGTGGCGGTGATCTCGCCCTCGACGCGGCCGGACGCCGACGTCGACTACCTGTTCCTGCAGGTGGTCGTGGACAAGGCCGAGGTTTCCGACAGCCAGAACTGCGGCAACCTGCTGGCCGGGGTCGGCCCCTTCGCCATCGAAAAGGGTCTGCTGGCGGCCTCCGGCGAGGTCACCTCCGTCCGCATCCACATGGTCAACACGGCCAGCATCGCGGTCGCGGCGGTCCAGACCCCGGGCGGTCAGGTCGAGTATGAGGGTTCCGCTCGCATCGACGGCGTGCCGGGAACCGCCGCGCCGGTCCCGATCGATTTCCTCGACGTCGCCGGCTCCAGCTGCGGCGCCCTGCTGCCGACCGGAAATGCGCGCGACCTGGTGGACGGGATCGAGTTGACCGCCATCGACAACGGCATGCCCGTGGTGGTCATGCGCGCCGCCGACTTCGGCAAGACCGGCTACGAGACGCCGGAAGAGCTGGAGGTCGACGCCGGCCTCAAGGCCCGGGTGGAGGCGATCCGCCTGACCATCGGCCCGCGTATGAACCTCGGCGACGTGGCGAAGAAGACGGTGCCCAAGATGTGCCTGGTGGCGCCTGCCCGCTACGGCGGCGCCATCTCGACCCGCAACTTCATTCCCCATCGGGTGCATGACGCCATCGGCGTGTTCGGGGCGGTCAGCGTCGCCACCGCCTGCGTGACCCCCGGCTCGGTCGCCGCCGAGGTGGCGGGCATCGCCGATCCGGCCGGGGTGGAGCAGCTGGAGGTCGAGCACCCCACCGGCTTCTTCACCGTGGCCATGGATGTCTCGATCGAGGGCGGCCAGGTCTCCATCCGCCGCTCTGCCCTGCTGCGCACGGCGCGCAAGCTGATGTCCGGCGAGGTCTATGTGCCGGCCTCCGTCTGGGGCGGCGCATGAGCCCTTATACGCGTATCTGTCTGATTGGCTTCGGCGAGGTCGGTCAGATCCTCGCAGCGGACCTGCCGGCCGCGGGCGTCAGCGACATCGCCGTCTACGACATCGCCTTCGCCGATCCGGATAGCGGCCCCAGCCGCGCCTCCAAGACCCTCGCTGTGAGGGCCGAGGCTTCCGCGGCGGCCGCCGCCGGCGGTGCTGAACTGATCCTCTGCGCCGTCACCGCCGCCCAGGACTTGATCGCGGCGCAGTCGGTGGGCGCGGGCCTGGCGCCCGGCGCCCTTTACGTCGATCTCAACTCCGCCTCGCCCGGCCAGAAGCAGGCCTCCGCCCTGGCCATCGAGACCGCCGGCGGCCGCTATGTCGAGGCCGCGGTGATGAGCCCGTTTCCGCCCAAGCGCCTGGCCTCGCCGATGCTGCTGGGCGGCGCCGCGGCGGCGGAGTTTCAGGCTCGCGCCGAGCCCCTCGGCTTCACGGGCATGAGCGTCTACGCCGACCGCATAGGCCCGGCCTCGGCCACCAAGATGTGCCGCAGCGTGATGATCAAGGGTGTCGAGGCCCTGCTGACCGAGTCGATGCTGACGGCGCGCCAGTACGGCGTCGAGGCCCAGGTGCTGGCCTCGCTGTCGGACCTGATTCCGGTCCCCGACTGGCCGAAGCTCGCCCGCTACATGATCTCCCGCTCGCTGGAGCACGCCGTGCGCCGGGCCGAGGAGATGCGCGAGGTCGCCCGCACCGTGGACGAGGCCGGAGTCGAGCCGCTCATGAGCCGCGCTACGGCGGAACGCCAGGACTGGGCCGCCGCCTTCCGCGCCCACGCCGACGACGAGCTCGGCCCCATGCTGGACGCCATCCTGAAACAGTCGGCCGGAGCCAAGCCATGATCATCGACTGCCACGGCCACTACACCACCGCCCCCGAGCCCCATAACCTGTGGCGCGAACAGCAGAAGGCCGCCTTCAAGGCCGGCGGCGACACCGACGCGGCCTATCCGGTGATTTCCGACGACGAGATCTCCGAGAGCATCGAGAAGAACCAGCTGCGCCTGATCCGCGAGCGCGGGGCCGACCTGACCGTCTTCTCGCCGCGCGCCTCGACCATGGCCCACCACGTCGGCGACGAGGCGGTCAGCCGCGCCTGGACCCGGCGCTGCAACGACCTGATCCAGCGCGTCGTCGAGCTGTTTCCCGAGAGCTTCGTCGGCGTCTGCCAGTTGCCCCAGTCGCCGGGCGTTCCCATCGCCAACTCCATCGCCGAGCTTGAGCGCTGCGTGAACGAGCTGGGTTTTGTCGGCTGCAACCTCAACCCCGATCCCTCGGGCGGCCACTGGACCAGCGCGCGCCTGACCGACCGGGCCTGGTATCCGTTCTTCGAGAAGATGATCGAGCTGGACGTGCCGGCCATGGTGCACGTCTCGGGCTCGTGCAATCCGAACTTCCACGCCACCGGCGCCCATTACATCAACGCCGACACCACCGCCTTCATGCAGTTCCTCGAGGGCGACCTGTTCCGCGACTTCCCCGACCTGCGCTTCATCATTCCCCACGGCGGCGGGGCGGTTCCCTACCACTGGGGCCGTTACCGGGGCCTGGCGGACATGCTCAAGCGGCCCGCGCTGAGGGACCACGTGATGAAGAACGTGTTCTTCGACACCTGCGTCTACCACCAGCCCGGCATCGACCTGCTGTTCCGCGTCATCGACGTCGACAACATCCTGTTCGGCTCGGAGATGGTGGGCGCGGTGCGCGGCATCGATCCGGAGACCGGCCAGTATTTCGACGACACCAAGCGCTACATCGACGCCCTGCCCATTCCCGAGGCCGACAAGCACAAGGTGTTCGAGACCAATGCCCGGCGCGTCTATCCGCGGCTCGACGCCATCCTGAAGAGCCAGGGCCGGTGAGCGCCTTCGTCATGGATATGGGCTGGCGGGTCTGGCACCCCTCGCCGTCGAAGCCGGCCTTTGTCCCGCCGCCCGGAGCGGTGGACGCCCACTGCCATGTGTTCGGGCCGGGTGACGTCTTCCCGTACGCGCCCAGCCGCAAATACACGCCCTGCGACGGGTCCAAGGATCAGCTGTGGGCGCTGCGCAAACACCTGGGTTTCTCGCGTTCGGTGATCGTGCAGGCCACTTGCCACGGCGCCGACAACCGCGCCCTGGTCGACGCCATCGCCCACTCAAACGGCACGGCCCGGGGCGTGGCCACGGTCAAGCGCGACATCACCGACGGGGAGCTAGCCCGGCTTCACGAACAGGGCGTTCGCGGCGTGCGCTTCAACTTCGTCAAGCGGCTGGCGGACCGGCTCGACCCGGACGAGCTCAGCGAGATCGCCGCGCGTATCGCGCCGCTGGGCTGGCATATCGTGATCTATTTCGTGGCCGAGGAGCTGGCGGAGCTGTCCGACTTCTTCCTGTCGTTGCCCGCGCCCCTGGTGGTCGACCACATGGGCACGCCGGACGTCGCCGAGCCCGCCGACGGGCCCGGGTTCGACCGCTTCGTCGCCTTCATGGCCGCGCGCGACGACATCTGGTGCAAGGTCACCTGCCCGGAGCGTCTGTCGAAATTGGGCCCGCCGGCCTACGAGGACGTCGTCCCCTTCGGCCGCCGCATCGTGGAGGCGTATCCCGACCGCGTGCTGTGGGGGACCGACTGGCCCCATCCCAACATGAAGACCCACACCCCCGACGAGGGCCAGCTGGTCGACTTCATCCCGAAGATCGCGCCCACGGCCGAGCTGCAGCGCAGGCTGCTGGTGGACAATCCCATGCGCCTCTACTGGCCCGAGGAGGTCGCCTGACCATGGCCGACAACCCCTTCAAGGACATCCCCGGCACCACCCTGTTCGACGCCGAACAGTCGCGCCTGGGCTACCACCTGAACATGTTCTGCATGTCACTGATGCAGGCGGCGAACCGCGAGGCCTTCAAGGCCGACCAGCGGGCCTATCTCGACCGCTGGCCGATGAGCGAGGAGCAGAAACGCTCGGTCCTGGACCGAGACTGGAACCGGATGATCGCGCTCGGCGGCAACATCTATTTCACCTCCAAGATCGCCGCGACCGATGGCCTGTCCTTCCAGCAGATCGCCGCGATCATGAGCGGGGTCACCCAGCCGGAATACGCCGAGATGATGCTCAACGGCGGTCGTTCCATCGAAGGCAACCGTTCCAAGAAGGAGCACCGCTAGTGGCCAGGATCACCGCCGGGGTCGCCACCAGCCATGTGCCCGCCATCGGCGCCGCGCTCGACAACGGCAAGGCGTCCGAGCCGTACTGGGCGCCGGTCTTCGCCGGCTACGACTTCGCCAAGCAGTGGATCGCGGCGGAGAAGCCTGATGTGGTCATCGTGGTCTACAACGACCATGCCTCGGCCTTTTCGCTGGAGCTGATCCCGACCTTCGCCCTCGGCTGCGCCGCCGAGTTCGCGCCGGCCGACGAGGGCTGGGGCCCGCGTCCCGTGCCGGTCGTGCAGGGCCACCCCGAGCTGGCCTGGCACCTGGCCCAGTCCCTGATCCTCGACGAGTTCGACATGACCATCGTCAACCGGATGGACGTCGACCACGGCCTGACCGTGCCGCTGTCGCTGATGTTCGGCCAGCCCGAGGCCTGGCCCTGCAAGATCATCCCGCTGGCGGTCAATGTGGTGCAGTACCCGCCGCCCACCGGCCACCGTTGCCTGAACCTCGGCAAGGCCATCCGCCGCGCGGTGGAGAGCTTCCCCGAGGACCTGAAGGTGATGATCATCGGCACCGGCGGCATGAGCCACCAGCTGCAGGGCCCGCGCGCCGGCCTGATCAACCGCGAGTTCGACACCGCCTTCCTCGACCGGCTGGTCGATGACCCGGCCGGCCAGGCGGCCGTCCCCCACATCGACTATGTGCGCGAGGCGGGCTCGGAAGGCATCGAGCTGGTCATGTGGCTGATCATGCGCGGCGCCCTGGACGAAAAGGTGCGCGAGGTCCGGCGCTTCTACCACGTGCCTGCGTCGAACACGGCGGTCGGACATCTGATCCTGGAAAACGGCTAAGCCTCAGTCGCCCGTCGCCTGCGCCTTCAGCATCCGCTCGATCACGGCGCGCGCGTGCGCCCCGCCGGCGTCGATGTTGAACACCCGCACCCGCGCCCCCGGATTGGCCGCGATCGAGCGCTGCTGGGCCTCCAGGATCACCACGTCTTCGGCGAACACCCTGGCCTGCTGGGCCTTGAAGCGGGCGGTGAAGCCCAGGTCCTCGATGTCGAAGTTGCGCGCCATGCCCCAGAAGTAGTGGGTGGTGGTCTCGCTCTCGGGCGTCATGCAGTCGATGACGAATCCGCGCACGCCCTGGTCATGATCCTCGATGGTGGCGCCCGCCGCGACCGGCGCCACGCCCACGTCGATGATGACGTTGGACGGCTCCAGGAAGTGGCAGATCTGCCAGCGGTCCACCGGGCCCGGCTGCTTGAGCGCATCGCGCCAGAAGGGCGGGGCGTCGATGTCGGGGATCCAGCGGGTGACCACGACCCGGTCGCCGTCCTTGTGGGTCTCGATCGGGGTCTCCATCAGCTCCGGCTGGCCGATGGAGCCCTGGTGCACATAGGTCTCGTGCGTCAGGTCCATCAGGTTGTCGATCAGCAGCCGGTAGTCGCAGGCGATGCGGTAGTAGCCGCCGTCCGAGGTCCAGCCGTCGCGCTCGCAGGGCCACAGGTCCGGGACCAGGGTGGGATCGGCCTTGTCGGCCTCGCCGATCCAGACCCAGACGAAGCGGTAGCGCTCCAGCGTCGGATAGGCGCGCACGCTCACATTGGGATTGGGCGCGTCGCTCTTGATCGGCATCTCCAGGCACCGGCCCGCCCCGTCGACCATCAGGCCGTGGTAGCGGCAGCGCAGGTTGTCGCCCTCCTTGATCCCCATCGACAGGGGCAGCAGGCGGTGCGGACAGGCGTCGTGCAGGGCCACGATCGAGCGGTCCAGGCGCCGGTACAGCACGATGGGCTCGCCGCAGATGGTGCGCCCCAGCGGATTGCGGTCGATCTCGAAGTCCCAGCCGGCGACGTACCAGCGATTGCGCAGAAACATGTTCTAGCCCCCCTGACCCAACGCGGCCCGGAGCGCCGCCTGCACGCGTTCGGGATATTCCATCGGCAGAAAGTGGCTGGCGCCCTCCACCGTCTCCAGCCCGACCCGGCCTGAGTCGATCAGGGCGTCGAGTTCGGGCGCCAGCTGGAAGGTCGAGTGCTGGGCCGCCTTCAGGATGCGCACGGGACAGCGGACGCGCGCCAGCGCGCCCCAGCTGTCGTGGTTCTGGTTCAGATAGTTCGACACTTCCCAGGCCGGCGCGCAGGCCAGCTCGACGGTTCCGTCCGGCCGGTCGGTGACGCCGTCGGCGACGTAATCGGCCAGCATCTCGGACGTCCAGCGCTTGAAAGGCCCCCGCCCGGTGAAGGCCTCGAGCACCGCCTCGCGGCTGTCGAACACGGCGCGCCGGCGCAGGCCCCCCTGAACGATCACCGAGTCCTCAGGCTCGCCCGCGGTCCCGGCGAGGAAGTCTGCGCGGGGCACGATCACCGGCTCGGCCAGCACCAGGGAGCGCACTCGTCCCGGCGCCTCGGCGGCGGCCAGCAGGCTGGTGGTGGCGCCCATGGAATGGCCGGCCAGGACCGAGTCGCCGAGGTCCTCTTTCGCGCAGAGCGCCAGCAGGTCGTCGCGGATGTCCTCCCAGGATCGCCGTCCCTCGGTGATCGTGGGCAGGCGGGTGTGGCCGTGGCCGCGCAGGTCGATGGCCAGGATGCGCCGGCGCGCGGCGAGCGGCGCCAGCAGGGCGCGGTAGGTCAGGGCGTTGAAGCCGTTGGCGTGGCTGAACACCATCGCGATGGGCTGATCTGAGGGGCCGAACTCCAGGGCCGCCATCGTGCCGCCCCGCTCGGGCAGGTCGATCGTGCGCCGGCGCGGCTCAGCGGTTTCGGTGCTCGTCATCGGGCCTCCCGGATCGGCCGTGTGAGGCCAAAGAAGCCGTTGTGTCCCGGCTTGCCATATTGTATGTAATACATACTACTTTCCCCGTCGAGACCGATCAACGATCCGGCGGCCGAGGAAACGCAGACCCAGGCGGGCGAAAGAGTCCGCAGCGGAGCATCACCGTGGCAGACCCAGGCGCCGGAGCCGGCGGTCCGGACTTCATCGCCTTCCACGCCGCCCAGCGCGCGGACAAGACCGCCTGTGTCGAGCTGGCCTCGGGGCGACGCTTCACCTACGCCCAGTTCGACCGCCGTGTCGCGGACTGCGCGCGCTGGCTGAGCGGCCTGCTGGGGCCCTGCTCCGGCGAGCGGGTGGCTATGCTGTCGCGCAACAGCGCCGAGGTCCTGGTCCTGCACTTCGCCTGCGCCCGGGCCGGCGCCATCTTCCAGCCGGTCAACTGGCGCCTCACCGCCGCCGAGCTTGCGGTGGTGATCGAGGACGCCCGCCCCGCCCTGTTCCTGCATGAGGCCGAGTTCGACGACGTCGCCCGCGACCTGACGAATTGCCTGGCCGGCGCCCCGGTGGTGCGCCTCACGCCCGCCGCCGACACTCTGCAGGCCCTGTTCGACACTGCCCCCGCCGCGACCCCCGTGGCCGCCGACTGGGAGCAGCCCTCGACCCTGCTCTACACCTCCGGCACCACCGGCAAGCCCAAGGGCGTGATCGTCACGGCGAAGAACGGCTTCTTCACCGGCGTCAACTTCTCCATGGCCGTGGGGTTGACCTCCGATAGCGTCCTGCTCTGCGACATGCCCATGTTCCATGTCGTGGGTCTGTATGTCGCCTCGCGCTCGGTGCTGCAGCAGGGCGGCGTGCTGCTGATCTCCGACCGCTTCGACGCGGGCGAGACGCTGAAGCGCCTCAATGACCCCGCGCTCGGGATCACCCACGCCTTCGCCGTGCCCCAGATGGCCCAGCGCCTGTACGAACACCCGGACCGGCCCACGACCGACTTCTCGCGGCTGAAGGCGCTCTGCACCGGCGGCGCCCCCAATCCGACGGTCTCGGTCCAGACCTGGACCGCGCTCGGCGTGCCCATGGCCGACGGCTTCGGCATGAGCGAGATCGGCACCGGCATGACCATGCCCATCGGCGATATCGCGCGCATCCACGCCAAGGCCGGCTCCTCGGGCCTGCCGTCCCTGGCCATCGAGGTCAGGCTGGTCGGCGCCGAGGGGCGCGACGTCGAACCGGGCGAGGTCGGCGAGATCTGGGTGCGCGGCCCCAGCGTCACCCCCGGCTACTGGAACAATCCCGAGGCCACGGCCGCCGCGTTTCACGATGACTGGTTCCGGACCGGCGACGCCGCCCGGCGCGACGCGGACGGCTTCTACTTCCTCGTCGACCGCATCAAGGACATGTACATTTCCGGCGGCGAGAACGTCTATCCGGCCGAGGTCGAGGCCACGATCCTCGAACTCGACGGCGTCTCGGAAGTCGCCATCGTCGGCCTGCCCCACCCCGAGTGGGGCGAGTGCGGCCTGGCCTTCGTCATCGCCGCCCCCGGCGCCGCCGTCACCGAAGCCGCCATCCTCGACCACTGCCGCGCGCGGCTGGCCCGCTACAAGGCGCCGCGCCGCATCCTCTTCACCGACGACCTGCCGCGCACCGCGTCCGGCAAGGTCCAGAAAGGCCTGCTGCGCGACCGCGCGATGGGCGACCCCCAGACGGAGTCCGCAACGTGAGTTTTGATCAGGTCGAAATCCCCTACGGCGCCTATTGGTCCACGCCGTTCGCCCGCTGGCAGGGGTCGTTCCAGCACCTGCACTCCATGAAGTTCGCCGCCCACGTGGCCAAGGCCGAGCTGGCCCGGCGCCAGATCAGCCCCGACGTCTTCGACTTCGGGGTGCTGGGCATCACCGTCACCCAGTTCCAGAGCTTCTACGGCGCCCCCTGGCCCCTGCACGACATCGGCCTGACCCATGTGGCGGGCCCGACGCTCAGCCAGGTCTGCGCCACCGGTGTGCGCGCCATCCTGACCGCGGCCAGCGAGATCCAGACGGGCCTGGCCACCACGGCGCTGACCCTCACCGCCGACCGCTGCTCCAACGGGCCGCACATCTACTACCCCGCCCCGCGCGGACCGGGCGGCACCGGGACCACCGAGGACCAGGTGCTCTACAACTTCTCCCACGACCCCATCGGCGGCCACGCCATGGGCGACACGGCCGAGAACGTGGCGCGCAAGTACGGCATCTCCACCGAGGAGCAGCACGAGACGGTGCTGCGCCTCTACGCCAAGTACCAGGACGCGCTCGCCAACGACCGCGCGTTCCAGAAGCGCTACATGACCCTGCCATTCTCGGTGCCCAAGCCCAACTTCAAGGGCGAGGACAAGGTCATCGACGGCGACGAGGGCGTCACCGCCACCACCGCCGAGGGCCTGGCCAAGCTCAAGCCGGTCAAGGAAGGCGGCACCCTCACCTTCGGCGGCCAGACCCATCCGGCGGACGGCAATGTCGGGATGGTGATCACCACGCCGGAGAAGGCGCAGGCGCTGAGCCGCGATCCCTCGATCCGGGTGCGCATCCTGGGCTTCGGCCAGGCGCGCGCCGACCTGGGTTACATGCCCGAGGCTCCGATCTTCGCCACCAAGGCCCTGCTGGACCGCACCGGCCACAAGATCGGCGACATCGCCGCGATCAAGTCGCATAACCCGTTCGCCGTGAACGACATCGCCTTCGCCCGCGCCACGGGCGCCAGCCCGGACGTGATCAACAACTTCGGCTGTTCGCTGATCTGGGGCCACCCGCAGGGGCCCACCGGAATGCGCGCGATCGTGGAGCTGATCGAGGAACTGGCGCTCCGCGGCGGCGGCATCGGCCTGTTCCAGGGCTGTGCGGCCGGCGATTCGTCGCTGGCGATGCTGATCGAGGTGTCGGGGCGCTAAGCCCCGGTTACTTCAGTCCTGGCGGTGGATGGTGCGCAGCGCCTTGAGAAGGGCGGCGTTCTCTTCCGGCGTGAAGCGCGAGGTGAACTTCCGCTCGTGCTCGATGATGGCGGCGCGGGCCTTGCCCAGCGTCGTCTCACCCAGGGGCGTAACATAGAGCTCCTGCCGGCGCCGGTCGGTGGTGGAGCGCTGGCGCAGGATCAGGCCGCGGCCCTCCAGCCGGTCGACCACCGCCATCATGGTGGCGCGGTCGGTGCCCAGCCGGTTGGCGAGCGCGATCTGCGGCACACCGGGGTTGGAGCTGATCAGCGACAGGGTGGCGAACTGCTTCTGGGTCAGGTCCAGGGCGCCCAGCGAGGTCGCGAAGTCGCGGTACATGGCCGTCTGCGCCAGGCGCAGGTGAAAGCCCAGCAGATCGCCGAGATTGCCCACGGCGAGCATGGACTCGTCGTCGGGACTCCAGGCTTGGGCCGGTGCGGTGGAGGGCGACATGGAACCTCGGTTCATACAAAAGGCGAGCGCGGGCGCCAACTCTAGCTCAAACGCTTGATTCGGTGGGTGTTACGCCGCCTGGTCCAGTTTCGAGTCCCAGCCGGCGAACGATCCGCCCTGGGCCGCGAGGCGCTCGAGCAGGGGCGCCGGCGTCCAGTAGGCGCCGAACTTCGCGTGATAGGCGCGGATCTTTTCCACCACCTTCGCCACGCCGAGGGTGTCGGCATAGAACATGGGGCCGCCGCGCCAGCGCGGGAAGCCGTAGCCGCTGGTCCAGACCACGTCGATGTCGCCGGCGCGATAGGCCAGGCCCTCGTCCAGGATCTGGGCGCCGATGTTGATGAGCGGCAGGGTCAGGCGGTCCAGGATCTCCTCGTCGCTGACCTCGCGCGGGGCGATGCCGCGATCGGCCGCCAGCTTCGCCGCGAGCGCGGTGACCTCCGGGTCGACGTGCGGGGTGCGGTCGCCCTCGACGTAGCGATAGACCCCGGCGCCGGACTTCTGGCCCAGGCGCCCGAGCCCGGTCAGGGCGTCGGAGACCACGTGATAGGGATCGGCGCGCGACTCGCGCTTGAGCAGTTCCTCGCGGGTGCGGGTCCCGACATCGACGCCGGCCATGTCGTTGACCCGGTTGGGGCCCATGGAGAAGCCGAAGTCCTCCGCCACCCGGTCGATGCGGTCGGGCGAGACGCCTTCCAGCATCATCTGCTCGGCCTCGCGGAAGTAGCCGTCCAGCATCATGCGGTTGCCGACGAAGCCGAAGCCGTCGCCGACCACCACGCCGATCTTGCGCAGCTTCTTGGCGACATCCAGGCCGGTGGCGATGGTCTCCAGCGAGGTCTGCTTGCCGCGCACGATCTCGAGCAGGCGCATGACGTTGGCCGGGACGAAGAAGTGCAGGCCGACCACCTTGGCCGGGCGGCTGGTGACCGAGGCCAGTTCGGTGATCGACAGGGTCGAGGTGTTGGACGCCAGCACGGCGTTCGGCTGGACCACGCGGTCGAGCTCGGCCAGCACCTTCTTCTTCAGCTCCATGTTCTCGAACACGGCCTCGACCACCACGTCGACGTCGGCGGCTTCGTTGATCGACAGGGCGCCGGAGATCAGCGCCATGCGCTGCTCCAGGGCCTCGGGGGTCAGGCGGCCGCGCTTGACGGTGGCTTCGTAGGCGCCGCGGATGGTCTTCAGGCCCCGGTCCAGGGCCTCCTGGTTGATGTCCACCAGGGTCACCGGCACGCCGGAGTCGGCGAAGGCCATGGTGATGCCGCCGCCCATGGTGCCGGCGCCGACGACGGCGGCCTTGCGGATCGGCTGGGCCTTGACCTCGCCGCCCAGGCCCGGGATGCGGGCGGTCTCGCGCTCGGCGAAGAAGACGTGGCGAAGCGCCAGGGATTCGGTGGTCAGCAGCGAGGCGGCGGAGACCTCGCACTCATAGGCCAGCCCTTCGGCGAGCGGCTTCTCGACCGCGGCCTTCACGACCTTGACCGAGTCGAACTGGGTGGTGCGGCCCTTCAACGGCCGGGCGAACTTGGCGAGGCTCGCAGCGATGCCGGCCTCGTCGAAGCCGGTCGCATCCGCCGTGCGTTCGCCGGTGCGGCGCGGACCCGCGCCCTCCGCGACCAGGCGGCGCGCATAGGCCACGCCCGCCTCGACCGGATCGCCCTCGGCGACCTCGTCGACCAGGCCGAGATCCTTGGCCTCGGCGGCCGAGATCAGGGCGCCGCCCAGCATGAATTCGAGCGCGGCCCTGGCGCCGATCAGACGCGGCAGGCGCTGGGTGCCGCCGGCGCCGGGGATGATGCCGAGCGTGATTTCCGGCATGCCGACGCGGGCTTCCTTCACCGCCACCCGGTAATGGCAGGAGATCGCGGTCTCCAGCCCGCCGCCGAGCGCCGTGCCGTGCAGGGCGGCGATCACCGGCTTGGAGCAGCCTTCGAGCGCGGCCAGGGTGTCGTAGTAGTTGGGTTCGCGAATGGTGGAGCCGAGCTCGCCCAGGTCCGCGCCCGAAAGGAAGGTGCGCCCGGCGCAGGCCACGACCAGGGCCTTGACCGCGGGATCCGCTTCCGTGCGCTTGACCGCGTCCCACAGGCCCGCCCGCACCGAGGCGTCGATGGCGTTGACCGGCGGGCGGTTGATCAGGGCGACGGCGATGCCGCCCTCGCGGACGTCGAAGGAAACGGTGCTTTCCATGGTGCGGTCTCCACCCTTGCGGCGGCGGCCGGGGAGGGGGCCGTCGCTCATAATTGTATGTGTTTCAATTAGTATATAATACATACAAATGGAACCGGTTTTTTGAGACTCCCGGCCGCGGCGCTCCCTGGGAGCGGCGCGCGGACGCAACGCCCGATTGCGGCCTGGACACGCCAACGAGGCGAATCCCGTGCTATGGGCTCCTGCGATGTCCGCAGACGACGCCTCCCCCTCGCGCAAGACGCGCGCGCCCGGCCCGGTCCGTGAACCCGCGCGCCTGGGCGTGCTTGGCGACGTCATCGGCTTTCGCCTGCGCCGTATCCAGAACCGGCTGGCCGAGGGCTTTCGCGAGCGCCTGGCCAGCCGCGACCTGAAGCCCGGGGAGTTTTCCGCCCTCGCGCTCGTCGCGGCCAATCCAGGCATTTCCCAGATTCAGCTGGCGGAGGTCGGCGGCTTCGACCGCACCTCGGTCACCGCCATGGTCGACGATCTGGAGCGCTGGGGCTGGGTGCAGCGCGGCCGGGTCGCGGGCGATCGGCGCCGTCATTCCCTGACTATCACGGCCCTGGGCGAAACCACCCTGAACGAACTGCACGAGGTCGCGCTGGAAAACGAGGCGGCGGTGACCAACCAGATGACCGCGCGCGAACGCGAGCGCCTCTACGCGACCCTGGACCGGCTCTACGAAGTCTTCTTCGACGAGACCCGCTAGCTCGCGGCTCGCCGGGGGCTCAAGCCCAATTCCGCGAGAATCTCCTGCGTGTGCTGCCCAAGCGTAGGCGGCGGCTCGCTCACCCCCGGGCCGTCGTGGGCGAACAGGAAGCCCGCGTTCAATACCTGCACGTCGCCGCCGCCAGGCAGGCCCGGAATGTGGATCGGCAGCTTCAGCCCGCGCTGGTCGAGCTGTTCGAGGCCGCAGGCCTGGCCCACGTCGCGCACCAGGCCGCAGGGCACGCCCACGGCGCTCAGCCGGGCTTCCCAGTCCTCGCCGGTCGTCGAGGCGAAGGCCTGATTCAGGATGGCGGTGAGGGCGGGGGCGTTGGCCCGCCGGGCGCGCACGTCGACGAAGCGCGGGTCAGCGATCAGGTCAGGCTGGCCCAGCGCCTTGCACAGGGCCTCGAACTGGTTCTGCTGCACCACGCCCAGCGAGATCTGCGACCTGTCGCTGCACTGGAACAGACCCGCCGTCGGCTGGGCGCTGTAGCCGGTGTTGCCGGTGCGCTGGGGCACCTCGCCCTTGACCAGGAACGGGGTGACCGCCGCAGCCAGCATGACCAGGGAGGCGTCGAACATCGACACGTCGATGAACTGGCCTTCGCCGAAACGCTCGCGCTGAACGACGGCGCCCAGGATCGCCAGCGCCGCCAGGGTCCCAGTGTAGGTGTCGACCATCGGCACGCCCATGCGGACGGGCGGGCCTTCCGCCTCGCCGGAGACGCTCATCACGCCGGCGGTCGCCTGCACCACATTGTCGATGGCGGGATAGTCGCGCATGGGCCCGGCCTGGCCGTAGCCGGAGACGGAACAGAAGATGATGTCGGGGCGCAGCGCCTTGCAGGTCTCGTAACCCAGGCCCAGGCGGTCGATCACCCCGGGGCGGAAGTTCTCCACCACGATGTCGGCGGTGGCGATCAGGCGGCGCGCAGCCTCCAGGTCGGCCGGGTTCTTCAGGTCCAGGCAGATGGATTTCTTGCCGGCGTTGGCCGCGATGAAGGCCGGGGCCATGCCTTCGTAGCGCGGGTCCGGATCGTAGTTGCGGAACAGGTCGCCCTTGCCCGGGGTCTCGACCTTGATGACTTCCGCGCCCAACAGGCGCAGGAAGTTGGTCGCGAAGGGACCGGCCATGACATGGCTGAAGTCGACAACACGAAGACCGGCGAGCGCCTGCGGCATTCAAATCCTCCCGACCCGTGCAGCCGATTCAATTTGGCTTGCGTTGCAGACAGTATGTAATACAAACTATCAGGAACGTCGAGTTGTTTCGTCGCTGAGGCGGCGCCATGAAGCGACGGGAGTCAAGATAGTTCGACAGACGACTATCACTCGAAAGGGTAGGAAGCGGGCATGGAAGAGGGCGTGCGTCCTCAACAATCGGGCTCTCGCGCGGGTCTGCTGACCGGCGTCCCGATCGCCATCGGCTCCGCGGCGCTGGTCGCCGCCATGCTGGTGGATTTCGCCAGCGTGCTCGGACGCCACATCGGCTTTCGCGTCACGGGCGCCATCGAGATCGTCCAGGTCTGCGTCACCGCGGCCATCGCCTCGGCCCTGGTCATCGCGACGTTGCGCGGCGCCCATGCCGCCGTGCACCTGGTCACCAGCCGCCTGCCCAAGGGCGCTCAGATCGTCGTCGGGCGGATCTCGGACCTGCTCACCGCCGCGGTGTTCATCGCGCTCCTGACGGGCGACGCCTGGCTGACGCTGGATGTCTGGAGCCAGAACGAGAAGAGCGACCTGCTGGGCCTGCCCATCGTGCCGGCGCGTCTGGTCTGGTGCGCGGGCCTGGCCCTGACCGCCCTGATCAGCTTCG
This sequence comes from uncultured Caulobacteraceae bacterium, assembly GCA_964432415.1. Taxonomy (GTDB): domain Bacteria; phylum Pseudomonadota; class Alphaproteobacteria; order Caulobacterales; family Caulobacteraceae; genus JAFECT01. The sequence goes on along the minus strand of CAYSNW010000009.1, from coordinate 50,418 downwards.
TCGCAGTGTTCCGCAAGGCGCCGCAGCCGGAAGAGGAGCTTCCCGGTGAGCTCTGAACTGATCGGCATCCTGGGCGTCATCGCCCTTCTGGCCCTGCTGGCCGGCGGCGTGCGCATCGGCGTGGCGCTGGGCCTCGTGGGGATCGTCGGCCTGTCGCTGCTGATCACGCCCGAGGCGGCGGTGATCAAGGCCGGCGTCATCGCCTACGACATGGCCTCGCGCTACGAGCTGGGCGTCCTGCCGCTGTTCCTGCTGATGGCGCACCTGTGCTTCGCCGCCGGCGCCAGCCGCGACTTCTACGACGCCTCGGCCAAGTTCCTTGGGCACAGGCCCGGCGGCCTGGCGCTGGCCTCCATCGGCGCCTGCGCCGGTTTCGGCGCCATCAGCGGCTCGAGCCTGGCCACCGTGGCCACCATCGGCCTGGTCGCGCTTCCCGAGATGCGCCGCCAGAACTATTCCCCGGCGCTGGCCACCGGCGCCATCGCGGCGGGCGGATCGATCGGCTCGCTGGTGCCGCCCAGCGCCGCCCTGATCGTCTTCGGCATCCTGGCCGAGCAGTCGATCGGCAAGCTGTTCACCGCCGCCATCATCCCGGCCCTGACCCAGGCCCTGTTCTACATGGCGGTGATCCTGCTGCTGTGCCTGTTCAAGCCGTCGCTCGGCCCCGCCATGCCGCGCGCGCCGTGGAAGGAACGCATCGCCTCGCTCGGACGGCTCTGGGACGTCGGCCTGCTGATCCTGCTGGTCATCGGCGGCATTGCGCTCGGTTGGTTCTCACCCACCGAAGCCGCTTCGATCGGAGGCGTCGGCGCCCTGGTCATGTGCGCGCTGCGCCGTAAGCTGACCTGGCCGGCGTTCAAGGGCGCGCTCAGCGACACGCTCAAGACCACAGGGATGATCTACACTGTGATCATCGGAGCGGTGATCTTTTCCACCTTCGTCGCGGCGGCCGGTGTCGCCCACCAGGTCAACGACCTCGTCGCCTCCCTGCACACCGACAAGCTCGGCGTGACCCTGCTCATGGTCGCGGTGGTGCTGGCGCTCGGCATGTTCCTGGACGGCCTGGCCCTGATGACCCTGGTGGTGCCGATCTTCCTCCCCATCACCCACGCCTACGGCATCAACCCGATCTGGTTCGGCATCGTGCTGGTGCGCACCATGGAGATCGGCTTCGTCCATCCGCCCGTGGGGATGAACGTCTACATCATCCATGCCCTGGCCAAGGACATCCCGCTGGGCACGGTGTTCAAGGGCGTGGTGCCGTTCCTGATCTCCGACCTGCTGCACGTGGCCCTGCTGGTCTTCGTGCCGCTGACGGTGCTGTACCTGCCCACCCTGCTCGGAGCCTGAGGCGATGGACGCGAGCTCCCCCTTCGCCCGCTTCGTCCGCGACCGGATCGCGCCGCCGAAGGGCGGCCGCTGCGTCGGCTACATGGGCTCCACCGTGCCGGTCGAGCTGATCGAGGCGGCAGGACTGACGCCGTTCGCCCTGATCGGCGAGCCCCGGGCCTCGACCCCGCTCGCCGACCGCTACATGGAGGTGCTGTTCGATCCGCGCGTGCGCTCGGTTTTCGAGGGCCTGCTGGAGACCTCCGGCCGGGACCTGGAGCTGATCGTGCTGCCGCGCACCGCCGACAGCCTGCAGCGCTGCTACTACTACCTGTGCGAACTCAAGCGCATGGGGGTGGCGAAACTGCCGCCGGTCAAGCTCTACGACCTGCTGCACACCCCGGCGGATAGCAGCGCCCGCTACAATCTGCAGCGCACCGCCGAGATGCGCACGGCCCTGGAGGAGGTCGCCGGCGCCCCGATCTCCGACGCCGCCCTCGCCGCCGCGATCAAGACGTCCAATGCCCGGCGCCGCGCGCTCGCCGCCATGGTCGCGCTGCGCCGCCAGACTCCCGCCCGGATCACGGGCGAGGAGGCCCTGGCCGTGTTCGAGGCTTCCACCCGCATGCCGGCCGCCGCCTTCACCGCGGCCCTGGAGCAGGCCATCGCCGAGACCGCGTCGCGCGCCTTCACAGGCCCGCGCGTCGTGATCGCCGGCAGCGGCCAGGACCGGCCCGACCTGCACCGCCTGGTCGCCGATCTCGGCGGCGTGGTCGTGGGCGACCACCACACCGGCGGTGAGCTGATCATGGGCGCGCCCATCGACGAGACCCTTCCCCCGGTTCAGGCGATCAGCGACCACTACCACCGCACCGTCGCCTCCAGCCGGACCTTCCCGACCCGTCCGGCCGAGGTCGCCGAGTTCGCGAAGGCCTGCTCCGCCGACGCCGTGATCTTCGTCTATGACGCCGAGGAGGAGGCCCTGACCTGGGACTACCCGGCCCAGCGCCGGGCGGTCGAGGCCGCGGGCATGGCGGCCCTGGCCTTCCCGGACCAGCCCTGGCCGCTGCCGGTCGAGGCGCTGCGCGCGCCGCTGGCGTCGTTCCTTTCAGGCCTCGGCGCGGGGGTCGCGGCATGAACGCAGATCTGCTCACCGGCCAGAAGGTCATCGACGCGTCAGGCGCCATGGGCGCGGCCTGCGCCGGATTTCTGGCCAGCCTCGGCGCCGCAGTCACCCGCCTCGTGCCCCCGGGCCACGCCCCGACCACAGCCGCCGACATCGTGGACGATCTCGGCAAGACCCTGCGTGCGGTCGATCTCGCCACGCCGTCCGGCGTCGAGACCCTGCGCGGCCTCGTGGCCGAGGCCGACATCCTGATCGAGGGCTTCGAGGCCGAAGAGGCCACGGCCCTGGGCGTCGACCCGGACAGCCTGGCGGCGATCAATCCGCGCCTGATCCACGTCTCCATCACCGCCTTCGGCCGCACCGGGCCGCGCGCGACCTGGCGTGGGCCGGAGCTGATCTGCTCGGCCATGGGCGGGACCCTGGCGGTCACCGGCTATGCCGATCGCGCCCCGGTCAAGGAGGCGCTCGATGCCTGTATCTTCCACGCCAATGGTTCGGCCGCGGCCGGCGCCATGTTCGCGCATCTTGAGCGCAGCGCCAGCGGGCTTGGGCAACACGTCGACGTCTCCGTCCAGGAGGTCGCCGCCAGCCGCAACACCAATGGCATCCTGGTCTGGCAGTTCGACCGGCGGAAGCTCGACCGCATCGGCCCCTACCTCGCCTACGGCATCGCGCGGGTGCGCAACATCTGGACGCTGAAGGACGGCTGGTGCTTCCACAGCCTGATGAGCGGACGCATCGGCGCCCCGGCCAACACGGCGCTCTCGGCCTGGATGAGCGAGGCCGGCTTCGACAATCCGATGAGCGAGGTGGACTGGCTGCGCTACGACCGTTCCGCCCTCCCGGCCGATATCCGCCTGAGCTGGGAGAGCGCCATCGACGCCTTCTTCCGCTCGCGCACCAAGCACGAGATCGCCACCGAGGGCGTGCGGCGCGGGCTGAACGCCACCGTGGCCAATGAGCCGTCCGACGTGCTGGCCGATCCCCACCTCGCCGCCCGGGGCTTCTTCGGCCCGGCGCCCGGCCATCCGGACCTGAGCCTTCCCACCCGCTTCGTCGCGGTCGGACCGGGAGGCGCGGCATGAGCACGCTCCCGCTTTCCGGCCTGAAGGTGCTCGACTTCTCCTGGGCGCTGGTGGGTTCGATCACCACCAAGAACCTGGCCGACTATGGCGCCGAGGTGATCAAGGTCGAGTCCACGACCCGCCCCTGCCTCAGCCGCATCGACGCCCAGGTCTCGGTCTCCACCCGCCAGAGCTTCGACGACAAGCCCTGGTTCATGCACATGAACACCTCGAAGAAGAGCCTGCGGCTGAACATGAAGCATCCGCGCTGGCGCGAGGTGATCGACCCCTTGATCGACTGGGCCGACGTGGTGGTGGAGAACTTCTCCCCCGGCACCATGGCCTCCCTCGGCCTCGACTACGCGGCGCTTTCGGCCAGGAAGCCCGGCATCGTCATGCTTTCCGGCAGCGTCTTCGGCCAGAGCGGGCCCATGGCCAAGGGCTGGGGCGTGGACGGCACCGGCGCGGCGCTGTCGGGGCGCCTGTTCATGACCGGCTGGGCCGACCGTTCGCCCATCGGACCCTCGGCCGTGCCCTACGGCGACGTGGTGCTGCCGCCCTTCATGGCCGCCGCCGTGGCCGCCGCGGTCGAGCGCCAGCGCCGCACCGGCCAGGGCTGCCACATCGACGCCTCCATGTACGAGGTCTGCGTCGCCCAGATGGCCCCGGCCCTGGTCGCCGACCAGCGCGGCGACCACCCCTACCGCGACGGCAACCGAGACGCCCGCGCCCTGATCCAGGGGGTCTATCCCTGCGCGGGCGAGGACCGCTGGATCGCCATCAGCTGCGCTTCGGCCGACGAATGGCGCCGGCTCATCGCCGAGATGGAGGCCGATGGGGCAGGGGACTGGCCCGACGCCGCGGCGCTGGCCGAGGCCGATAGCATCGCCCTCGATGGTCTCGACGCCCGCATCGGCGCCTGGACCATCGGCTTCGACCGCTACGCCCTGATGGAGCGCCTGCAGTCAGCCGGCGTCGCCGCCGGCGCGGTGCAGGAGGCCGACGACCTGCTGGAACGCGATCCGCAACTCCGCGCCCGGGGCTTCGTCGAGAGCCTGGTCAGTCCGGTCCTGGGCGCCTTCGAGCACCAGGCGCTGCCCTACAAGCTGTCGCGCACCCCCGCGCGCATGTCGCCGGCGCCCTCCATCGGCCAGCACAACCGCGAGATCCTGGAGCAGATCCTGGGTCTCTCGCCCGACGCCTGCGACGACCTCGCGGCCTCAGAAAACCTGTTCGAGTAAGCGCCATGACCGACTCACGCGCCAAACAGACCGGCCAGCGCAGCGAAAAGCTGCTGGAGTCCACCGCGGCCGCCAACGCCTACCAGCGCGCCTTCGGCAAGGCGCTGCAGAAGCGGGTGGTCGACAATGGCGAGCCCTTCGCCATCGTCCAGGCCGACACCCCGCACGAGATCTTCCACGCCATGGACATCCCCATGGTGACCAACCAGTGGTGGGCCGCCTACATCGCCGCCAAGCAGCTCTCGCCCTACTATTTCGAGGTGATGGAGAAGCAGGGCTTCCCCAAATCCAGCTGCAAGTACTGCTCGCTGGGCCTGGCCTGCACCCTGGACAATGACCCCGAGCGCGCGCCCTGGGGCGGGCTGCCGCGCCCGACCGTGCTGGTGGCGCGCCTGACCTGCGACTGCATCCAGCGGGTGTTCCAGCTGTGGGCGGATGCGCTCGGCTCGACCTTCTATCCGCTCGAGGCGCCGGGCTGGGAGCACAAGGACCCGGCCTGGTTCGAGAACAACGACGATCACTGGCGCGAGGTGTTCACCGACCGCCGCGTCGACCTGCTGACCGAGGAGACGCAAGGCCTCATCGCGTTGCTGGAGAAGGAGACCGGCCGCGCCTTCGACCACGGCCATTTCCTGCAGCTGATGGAGCGGATCAACGAGCAGGAAGAGCTGCTGCGCGAGGCGTCGAACCTGGTCACCCGCACCCGGCCCTGCCCCGTGGGCATCGCCGACCAGATGCCCAACGTCATGATCCCCCAGTGGCACCGTGGGTCCGAATGGGCGGTGGAGCACGCCCGGCGCTTCCGCGACGAGGTCAAGGCCCGGGTCGACGCCGGCCAGGGCGTGGTCAAGAACGAGAAGATCCGCCTGATGTGGATCGGCGCCGGGCTCTGGCACGATCCCGGCTTCTACAACGCCCTGGAGGAGCGCCTCGGCGCCGTCTTCGTCTGGTCCATGTACCTGCCCTTCGCCGGGGCCCAGTACATCCGCAATGGCATCGAGGAGGACGCCATGGGCGCGCTCTCCAGCCGCATCTGCGGCATGAACGAGGTGCTGCACCTGCCGCCCTGGATGAACAGCTGGATGGTCAGCGAGGCCAAGGCCTGCGGCATCGACGCGGCGGTGATGCTCACTCCCATGACCCAGCGCCTGTCGGTCTCGGGCACCAAGCTGACCCGTGAGGCGCTGGAAGCCGCGGGCGTGCCGGTGTTCGAACTGGACGCCGACATGGTCGACGCCACCGAATGGAGCCATGACGCCATGGTCGAAGCCGTCTCGGAGTTCCTCATCCGCCGGGTGAAGTCATGAAGCGCGCCCTTCTCGCCCTGGCTGGCGCCCTCGCGCTGTTGAGCGGCTGCGACCGCGCGCCCGCCCATCCCGGCGTGGTCGTGCTGCGCTACGCCTCGCCCTATCCGCCGACCCACCCGTTCAGCCAGGCCGACATCGCCTGGATGAAGCACGTCGAAGCCGCCTCTAACGGACGGCTGAAGATCGAGCCCTTCTGGGGCGGCACCCTGATGTCCAGCGACAGCGCCATCCTCGAGCTGAAGCACGGCGTCGCCGACATCGGCCAGATCGTGCCGATCTACAGCCGCGCCGGCATGCAGGCGATCAAGGCCCAGCTCGGCTTCTACGCCGGGGCCGAGACCGTGCAGGAGCAGGTGGCGGTCTACCGCTGCCTGGAACAGCACTACCCGCGCCTGACGCAGGAGATGGCGGGTGTCCACGTCCTGGCCATCCAGGGCGGCAACCTGCCCAACATCCTGACCCGCGGCCGCGCCGTGACCCGGCTGGACGACTTCCGCGGGCTTCGCCTGCGCACCCCGCAGGAGGGCGCCGCCCTGATGGCCGAGCTGGGCGCCGACCCGGTCACCATGCCGATGGGCGAGGTCTATTCCTCGCTTTCCAAGGGCGTGGTCGACGGTGTGGTGGCGCCCACCGACACGCTCAAGTCCCTGCACTTCGCCGAGGTCGCGCCCTTCCTCAGCCGCTTCGTGGTGCCGCGCGGCGCCTATCCGTCCCGCGCCATCTCGGACCGCGCCTGGGCGCGCCTGCCCGCCGACCTGCAGAAGGTCCTGAGCGACTCCCAGCCGTTCTGGGAGGCGCAGATCTCCTCCACCCTGGCCAAGGGCGCCGCCGACGGCGCCGCCTTCGGCCGGAAGCAGGGCCAGAAGGTGGTCGAGCCGGCGCCCGGCGAACAGGCCCGCCTGACCGCGGCCTACAACGCCCGCTCGCTCAAGAACGCCGAGGCGCTGAAGTCCGTCGGCGTCGACGGCCCGGCCATGTTCCGCGACGCCCAGAGCTATGTCGCCAACCTGCGCGCCGGCCGGCAGGCCTGCTGAACGTGGAGCCCGCCTTCGAATTCGCCCTGGAGCTGATGGTCGATATCGCGCCGACCGAGACCGTCGGCGCGACACCCACCGGCCTGCGCCGTCGCGTCGCGATCACCGGCGGAACCTTCGAAGGCCCGGCGATCCGGGGCGAGGTCGTGCCCGGGGGCGCCGACACCCAGCTGGTACGCGCCGACGGTATGGTCGAGGTCACCGCCGACTACCTGATCCGCGCCGAGGACGGGACCCTGATCCGGGTGCTCAACCGGGGCCTCGCCTCGCGGACCTACGCCTGGACGGCGCCCGTGTTTGAGGCGCCCACCGGACCCCACGACTGGCTCAACCGCTTCACCTTTGTCTCCTCGCTCGAGAAGGTCGGGGAGCAGGTGCGGGTCAGGGTCTTCAAGCTCGACACGGCGGAGGCATGATGAGCGACGACCTTCGCCTGATGATGGTGGGCGACCTGGTGCTCGAGGAGCCCGGCGCCGACCGCTTCTTCGACGACAGCCGCGCGGTCCTCAAGCAGGCCGACGTGCTGGTCGGCCACGTCGAGACTCCGCACACCCACCGGGGCCGCGAATCCGTGGGCGACATTCCCGCCCCCGCAAGCCCGCCGGAGAACCTGGACGCGCTCGGCCGTTCGGGTTTCCACGTCGCCACGCTCGCCGGCAACCACATGCACGACCGCGGCGCGGAGGGCATCGAGGACACCATCGCCCTGCTCAAGGCCCAGAACATCGCCACCGCCGGCGCGGGTCCGACGCTCGCCCAGGCGCGCCTGCCCGGTCTGGCCCAGGCCAGGGGCCGCCGGGTCGCGGTGCTCAGCTACAACTGCGTGGGTCCCGCCCAGGGCTGGGCCGCTTCCAACCGCGCGGGCGTGGCCTATGTGCGGGTGCTGACCCACTACGAGCTGGAGATCGCCAATCCGGGCGGGCCGGCCACGGTCTACACCTTCGCCGATCCCGACTCGCTGGAGGCCATGCAGGCCGACGTGGAGCGCGCGCGCGCCGACGCCGACGTGCTGGTGGTGGCCTTCCACAAGGGCCTGGTCCACACCCCGGCCAAACTCGCCATGTACGAGCGCCCCGTGGCCAAGGCGGCGATCGAGGCCGGCGCCGACATCGTCATCGGCCACCACGCCCACATCCTGCGCGGCATGGAGATCTATCGCGGCAGGCCGATCTTCCATGGCCTCGGCAACTTCGTCACCGTCACCCGGGCGCTGAACGTCGAGGGCAACGACAACCCGGTGCGCCAGGCCTGGGCGAAGAAGCGCAAGGAGCTGTTCGGCTTCGAGCCCCTGCCGGACTATCCGCTCTACCCCTTCCACCCCGACTCCCGGAACGCCCTGATCGCCGACTGCCGTATCGCCGCCGATGGGTCGATCAGCCCGGGCTTCCTGCCCTGCTGGATCCAGCCGTCCGGGGCGCCGGAGGTGCTGGGCCGCGGCGAGCGCGGGCAGGGGGTCATGGACTATGTGGTCCAGATCACCCGCGACGCGGGCCTGAAATGCGACTTCGCCTGGGACGGCGACCGGGTCGTGTTCGGCTGACCGTGAGCCCGCGCGCCGAACCGGAAGCCTGGCTGCGCGATCTCTGGCCCATGGTGGCCATCCAGGCCTCGCTCAGCGGCGCCTTCACCGTCTTCGTGCCGATCCTGCCCCTGTTCCTGCCCGAGCTCGGGGTCACCGCGACCCACGACATCGCGCTCTGGGCGGGGTGGCTGAACGGGATCACCTCGCTGGTGGCGGTGTTCACCGCCCCGCTCTGGGGCCGGCTGGCCGACCGCTGGAGCCGCAAGCGGATCATCGTGCTCTGCACCCTCGGCATGGCGGTCTGCGCCGCCCTGGTCGGCCTGGTGCACGGACCCTGGAGCCTGCTGCTGCTGCGCGGAGGTTTCGGCCTGTTCAGCGGCTTCGCCCCGGCCGGGATCGCCCGCATCGCGGACCGGGCCCCGCCGCACCGGCTCGGCTATGCGCTCGGATGGCTGGCCACCGGCACAGTGGTGGGAACCCTGTTCGGGCCTCTGATCGGCGGCCTGGTCGCCTCGGTCTCGGGCTACCGATCGACCTTCCTGCTCACCGCCGTCCTGCTGGCGGGCGTCGCCCTCCTGGCCCAGCTCGTGCTCACAGCCCCGATCGCGCGCGACCCGGCGCGTCCGGCCCCGGCGCCGTCCTCGGGCCTCCGCGCGGTCCTGAGCACGCCGGGCGTCGCCGGCCTGATCGCCCTGCTGTTCGTGGTCCAGCTCTCCCTGCGCGCGCCCCAGCCGATCATCACCCTGGTCGTGCAGCAGCGCGATGTGGGCGGCCAGGCTCTGGCCCTGCTCGCGGGCCTGGCCTTCTCGCTCGTGGGCGTCGGCGATGTGCTGGCCTCGCCGTTCCTCGGCCGGCGCAGCGACGTGCTCGGCTACCGCCGGGTGCTGCTGATCTGCATGGGCGGAGCCGCGCTCGCGACCGCGGCCCAGGGGCTCAGCCACACCCTCTGGCCGTTTCTGGCGGCGCGCCTGGCGCTCGGCATGTTCATCGGCGGCATCCTGCCCACCGCCAACGCCATGATCGGCCGCGCCATCCGCGACGGCGACCGGGGCGGAGTCTACGGCCTGACCACTTCGGCGACCTTTTTCGGCGGCTTCGCCGGCCCTCTGGCCGGCGGAATGATCGCGGCGAGCCTCGGTTTCGATGCGGTCTTCCTCATCTCCGGCGCCGCGCTTTCCCTTGCCGCGTTCTGGGTCTGGCGGGTTCGCCGTCCTGCCTGAACGTGCTCGGTAAATGGTCTATTGACTGATTGTAAGTTTCACGTACTATTATTTCCAACGGTGTTCGATCCCAAAGGTGGGACGGCCCGGCATTTGAGGCGCACCCTGGGGGCGCGTCTTGCTCAGAACGGCAAAGCCGTCGGGGAGGAAATATGCGGATCATCGAACAGGCTAACGCCGGGACTTCGCCTTCGCGCCTCGCGAAGCGCCTGCTGCTGGCCACGGCGCTTTCCACCGCCGCCCTCTCCGGCGTGGCCTATGCCGCCGACGCTCCGGCCAAGACCGCCTCGGTCGAGGAAGTGGTCGTCACCGGCAGCCGCATCCGCGGCACCCCTCCGGTCGGCTCGACCCTGATCGGCGTCACCCGCGACGACATCGCCATGTCGAACGCCGTGACCACCACCCAGGTGATCCAGGAAGTGCCGCAGGTCTTCAATCTCGGCGTCTCGGAGTCCTCGCGCGGCCAGGCCGGCGGCTCCAGCAACATCACCTACGGCTCCTCGATCAACATCCGCGGTATCGGGCCCTACGCGACCCTCATCCTGCTGGACGGCCACCGCGCCGTGCCCCAGGGCACCAGCGGCTTCGCCATCGACCCCTCGGTCTTGCCGACCATCGGCCTGCAGCGGGTTGATGTGGTCGCCGACGGCTCCTCGGCCATCTACGGCTCCGACGCCATCGCCGGCGTGGTCAACCTGATCCTGCGCCGTAACGTCGAAGGCTTCGAAATGACCGCCCGCGCCGGCACCGGCGACGCCTACAAGGAACACCAGGTCGGCTTGATCTTCGGCCACAAGTGGTCGACCGGCCAGGTCACCGTCGCCTTCGAGAACGGCTATCACAGCGCCGTCAGCGGCCGCGACCGCAGCTTCTACCGCGCCGACCTGACGCCCTTCGGCGGCAACGACTTCCGCCAGACCCTCTGCGACCCGGGCAATATCGTGGTCGGCGGCGTCAGCTACGCCATCCCGGCCGGCGGCGTCACCGCCGCCAACCGCAACTCGCTGGTCGCCGGCACGGTCAACAAGTGCGACAACCCCAAGATCGCCGACATCCTGCCGCGCCAGAACCACAACGCGCTGAGCTTCACCGCCAACAACCGCATCAACGATCGCCTCACGGTCTTCACCGAGGGTTTCGCGGCCAAGCGTGACTTCACCTTCCGCACCGGCGCGGCGTCTTCCAGCCTGAACGTGCCCAACACCAACGCCTTCTTCGTGGCGCCTCCCGGCCTGACGCCGACGTCGGAAACGGTCCAGTACTCCTTCATCAACGCCTATCCCCAGGGCTACTCCGACGGCTTCTCCCAGGCGGTCGATATCACCGTGGGCGCCGACTACGACATGGGCGGCAACTGGAAGATGGAGACGGACTACACCTGGGGCCGCGACGACGATCGCAGCCTCAGCCACAACGTCGCCAACGCCGCGGCCCTGACCGCCGCGCTCGCCAGCAACAACCCGGCCACCGCCTTCAACCCCTTCGGCGCGGCCAACAGCCCCAGCGTGGTGCAGGGCATCCTGATCGGCTGGAACGACAACAAGGGCCGCACCACCTTCGAGGGCGGCGAGGTCAAGTTCGACGGTCCGGTGGTCAACCTGCCCGGCGGCGAGATGCGCGCGGCGTTCGGCTACGAAGGCCAGCGCATGAACGTGGACCAGCTGACCAACGCCGGCACCATCACCGCCAAGACCGGCGCCAGCCGCTACTTCCACCGCGGCGTGAACTCGCTCTACGCCGAACTGCTGGTGCCGATCGTGGGACCTGGCAACGCCATGACGGGCGTCAAGGCGCTGAACGTGGACCTGGCCGAGCGCTACGACGAGTATTCGGACGTCGGTTCGACCCGCAATCCCAAGATCGGGGTCAACTGGTCGGTGACCGACGACTTCCTGATCCACGGCAGCTGGGGCACCTCGTTCCGGGCCCCGACGATCGCCCAGATCTACGGCAACTCGAACAACCTGTTCGTCCAGAACTACGCGGACCCGACCTGCGGCGGCTGCATCCGCCAGGGCGTCGCCCGCTCCGGCGGCAACGGCTCGCTGCGCCCGGAAACCGCCACCACCTGGTCGGTGGGCGCGGACTGGACCCCGATCTCGAACGCCAAGCTCAGCCTGACCTACTTCGACATCAACTATGAGAACCAGGTGTCGAACTTCCTGGCCGACCTGACCGTCCTGCAGAAGGAATCGCAGTTCGCCGGGACCAACGTCATCACCCGCAACCCCTCGGCGGCCTTCATGGCCCAGCAGGTCGCGGAAACCGGCTTCACCGGCGTGCTGCCGAACCCGGTCCTGGTCTTCGTCGATGGCCGCTCGCAGAACCTGGGCGTCACCATCGCCCGCGGCTTCGACTTCCAGTCCAGCTACCGCGTGCCGACCGAGCACATGGGCGACTTCGCCTTCACTCTGAACGGCAGCTACTTCACCAAGTACGTGACCTCGATCACACCCTCGGCCCCGCTGATCAACAACAACAACGTCATCTTCAACCCGCTGCGCTTCAAGGCGCGGGGCTCGATGCGCTGGTCGACCGGCCCCTACCTGGCCAGCGTCGCGGTCAACTGGGAAAACGCCTACACCAACAACCTGTCGACCCCGATCCAGACGGTGAAGGCCTATTCCACCACCGACCTGCACCTGGGCTACAACATCCCCGGCGACTCCGGCTGGTTCCACGGCTCCAGCATCGGCCTGGACGTGCGCAACCTGTTCGACGCCAAGCCGCCCTTCGTGAACATCGCCGAAAGCGCCAACGGCGGCGGCGGCTTCGATCCCACCGTCACCGACCCGATCGGCCGGGTGGTTTCGATCTCCATCGGGACCAAGTTCTAGGTCTCCTCCCATGGGGCGCGTCTCGTAAGCGGCGCGCCCCTTTTTTATTGTCCGACAGGCGCGGAGCTGCAGCAGTGGTCAGGCCAGCAAAGTCCGGGAGCGGCGGCCTCAGCCGAGGCCTCCTCGCCCTGGCGCTGGCCGCGCTGGCCAACCTGCCCTCCGCCGCCCGCAGCGACCCCGCCGCCGCGCCGACCGGCGCCTGCGCCGGCCTTCTCCATCTCGCCATCGCCGATGTCACCGTGCGCAGCGCCGTCTCCGAGGGGGCCACCTGCCGTGTCCAGGGGGTGATCGAGAAGGAGATCGGCTTCGAGATGCTGCTGCCCGCGGCCTGGAACGGCCGCTTCCTCGCCGCCGGCGTCGGCGGCCAGGCCGGCCAGCCCAACCGGATCGAGATCGCCCGCGCCGCCGCCCGCGGCTATGCGGCGGCCAGCACCGACGCCGGCCATCTGGCCAGCGACCGCCACTGGCTGCTCGGCTCCCCCGAACGCGCCGCCAACTACGCCTGGCGCGCCAACCATCTGCTGGCCGACAAGGCCAAGGCCATCACGGCCGCCTTCTACGGCCGCCGGCCTGAACGCAGCGTCTTCGTCGGCTGCTCCGGCGGCGGACGCCAGGCCCTGACCGAGGTCGAGCGCTTCCCCGACGACTACGACGCGGTGATCGCCGGCGCGCCGGGGACCAACACCCCGGAAATGAGCGCCCGGCGCATGTGGGAGATGGTCCAGCACAGCGCTGCGAAGGGCCTGATGACCCAGGCCGACTGGAACCGCATCGCCGCCGCCGCCGTGGAGGCCTGCGACGCCGACGACGGGCTGAAGGACGGGGTGATCACCGATCCGCGCACCTGCCGCTTCCGCCCGCGCGACCTGCTCTGCCGCACGCCGGCCAAGGCGGGATGCCTCAGCCCGGGCCAGGTGGCCCTGGCCGAGAAGATCTATGCTCCGCTGAAGGACGAGCACGGCCGTGTCATCGACCGGGGGCTTCTGCCCGGCGTGCCGGTGGCCCAGGCCCTGGCGCCGGAGCCCTTCACCCCGGGCCCTCCCTATATCGCCGTCGCCCTGTTCGCCGACGGGGTGCACAAGAATCCCGACTGGGACGCGAAGACCTTCCGCATCGCCGACGACCTGCCGGCCATAGACCGGGTCATGGACCTGCACGCCGACAACCCCGACCTGTCCGCCTTCAAGGCCCGCGGCGGCAAGCTGATCGTGTTCCAGGGCTGGGCCGATCCCCTGGTCGCCGCCCAGCCGACCATCGACTGGTTCCAGGCGGTCGAACACCGCATGGGCGGGCCCCGCGCCACACGGGACTTCGCCCGGATGTTCATGGTCCCCGGCATGGGCCACTGCGTCGGCGGCGACGCCACCGACCGGTTCGGAGCCGTCGGTTCGGACGGAACCAGCCGCGACCCCGACCATGATATGCTGAGCGCGCTGGAGCGCTGGATGGACGGCGGACCGGGCCCCGAACGCCTCGTCGCGGCCAAGGTCCGCGACGGCAGGCTGCTGCGCACCCGCCCGCTGTGCGCCTGGCCGCTGGAGGCGCGCTGGAGCGGCCGTGGCGACGCCGACCGCGCCGAGAGCTTCACCTGCGCCCTTCCGCGCAAGGGACGGAGGACCTGATGCGCCGCCCGCTGATCGCCGCCGCCCTCTGTTTCTCCGGCCTGCTGGCGCTCGACGCCGCGCCCCGCGCCTCGGCCTCCGTGCCGGCGCCGGCCAGCTGCGCCGACCTCGCCCGTCTGGCCCTGCCCGACGTCCACGACCTGAAGGCCGTCGAGGTCGATCCGGACCCCAACTGGAAGCCCGAGCCCGGCGCCCGCTCCGCCCCGGTTCGCGCGCCCTTCTGCCGGGTGCAGGGGGTGATCGAGAAAGAGATCGCCTTCGAGCTGTGGCTGCCGCGTCCCGCCGCCTGGAACGGCAAGTTCCTGGGCGCCGGCGTCGGCGCCGACGCGGGGACCTTCAACTTCCTCGACCTGCCCCGCGGCGTCGGCCGTGGCTATGCCGCCGGAACCACCGACACCGGCCACAAGATCACCGACCAGGCCTGGATGATGGGCGATCCGGCCCGGCTGATGAACTACCAGCTGCGCGCCAACCACCTGCTGGCAGAGGTCTCCAAGTCCATCGTGGCCGCCTACTACGGCCGCAAGGCGCGCAAGGCCTATTTCGTCGGCTGTTCCGGCGGCGGCCGCCAGGGGCTGAAGGAAGCCGAGCGCTTCCCGGCCGACTACGACGCCATCATCGCCGGCGCGCCCGGACCCAAGACGCCCGAGATGACCACCCGGCGCATGTGGGAGCTGCTGCTGCGCGACGCGCGCCCCGGCCTCATGGCGCCGGCGGACTGGAAGCTGATCGCCGACGAGGGCGTGCGCCAGTGCGATCCGCTGGACGGCGTGGTCGACGGGGTGGCCGAGGACCCCCGCCGCTGCCGCTTCGACGTGCGCGCGCTTCAGTGCAAGGGCGCCAGGACCGATCGTTGCCTGAGCGCCGAACAGGTCGCCTTCGCCGCGCGCTTCTACGCGCCGATGAAGGACTCGAAGGGCCACGCCATCGATGCCGGCCTGCTGCCCGGCGTGCTGGTCGACTCCGGCCGATCGCACCTGGCCATCGCCACCTTCGGCCAGGCCCTGCGCCACGATCCGGACTGGAACGGCAAGGACTTCGACGCGGGCCGCGACCTCGCCGGCATTCGCAAGCTGATGCCCGAACTGGCCGCCGACCAGACCGACCTGTCGGCCTTCTCCGCCCGCGGCGGCAAGCTGATCGTCTACCAGGGCTGGCTCGACCCGGCGGTGGCCGCGCGCATGACCGTGGGCTGGTACCAGGACGTCAGCCGCACCATGGGCGCGAAGCGTCAGGCCAGGTTCATGCGCCTGTTCATGGCGCCCGGCGTCTTCCACTGCGCCGGCGGACCCGGTCCGGACCGCTTCGGCGGCTCCGGCGGCGATGCGCCGGTGGTGGATCCCGACCATGATCTGCTGAGCGCGCTCGAGCGCTGGGACGAGCAGGGGGTAGCCCCCGAGCGCGTCATCGCCAGCAAGCTCGACGCCGGCAAGGTGGTGCGCACCCGCCCGCTCTGCGCCTTCCCCGCCCAGGCCAGATACACCGGCAAGGGCTCCAGCGACGACGCCGCCAACTTCCGGTGCCTCGCCCCCAAAACCCGCAAGTGAGTCCGAACATGATCCGTCGACTGTCCGGCGCCTTCGCGCTCGCCCTGACCCTTTCCGCCGGCGCCGCGCTGGCCGCCACGCCCGTGCCGGTGACCAGGGCCGCGCCGCCGGTCACGGCCACCTCCCAGATCTTCGACGATCCCGGCCTTCCCGGGACCGAGGGCGAGAAGCAGCTCAAGGCCCACGGCTATGTGCGCGAGGAGTTCTTCCTCAGCGGCAAGGCCGATGTCTGGGGCTACGGCGCCGACGGCAAGCCGGCGGTCGAGACAAGGGGCGTCGCCTACACCACCCGGGTGATCGTGATCCGCCCGAAGGACCCGAAGCGCTTCAGCGGCCTGGTGCTGCTCTCGCCCATGCACCCCGTGCTCGGCGGCGGGACCTGGTCGGGTTTCCGCGACTATCTGATGCGCACCGGCGGCGTTTACGTGGCCGTCATGGCGGGCGCCGACGCCAACACCCGTGGCCTGTCAAAGCCCGGCGCCCCGCCCGTGGCCGCGCCCCTGGTGCTGCCCTGGTTCGAGCCCGAGCGCTACGGCGCCATCCGCTGGCCCGAGGAGGACGGCATCCGCTGGGAGGTCTTCGCCCAGGCCGCGGCGTCGCTCCACGCCGGCAAGGCGGGTCCGCTCGGCGGGCTCAAGGTTCGGCACGTCTACGCCACCGGCTGGTCTTTCACCGGCAGTTTCCTGCGCACCTACGTCAACTCCGGTTTCCATGACCGGGCGCGCGACCGGGCCGGCAAGCCGCTGATCGACGGCTACATCGACGGCATCTCCTCCTCCTCCTTCATCTCCGGCTATGTGCCGATCAATTCCCACACCCCGGTCCTGCCCGTGGGCGATCCGCGCCGCACCACCGTCGTCTCCGACGTGCCGGTGATTGAGCTGATGAGCCAGAACGAGGCGGTGACCAACACGGGGCCCCAGGCGCCCGACCTGGACACCCCCGGCCATCGCCACCGCCTGTACGAGGTCCCCGGCCTGACCCATGGCCTGGCCGCCCCCACCGGCCCCTCGGCCTCCGCGATCCAGGTGGCGGCCAGGAGCGGGACGCCGGTCCCGACGCCGGCTTCGAACTGCCCCTATCCCAACACCGATGTGGCCATGCAGCACTACGCCGAGGCCGCGCTCGACAACCTCGACCGCTGGGTGCGCACGGGCGTGCCCGCGCCGCACGCCCCGCGCATGGCGCTGGACGCCTCCGCCAATCCGGTGCGCGACGCCCAGGGCAATCCGAAGGGCGGCCTGCGCCCCGCCCAACTTGAGGTTCCGCTGGCCTTTTACGGGGAGCCTGCCGGCATCCCCGCCTGCGCGGCCCGCCCCGGTCTGGGCGCCGCCATCATCTCGATGAAGCGCGTTCCCCTGTCGAAGGAGGCGCTGGCGAAACTCTATCCCGGCGGGGCCGCCGACTACCTGGCCCGCTTCGACCGGGCGGTGGACGCCCAGGTCAAGGCCCGCCTGCTGCTCCCCGCCGACGCCAGGGTCGAGAAGGCCCAGGCGCGCGAGAAGGCCCGCGAAGCCTTCGCTTCGAAGTGAACCCGAAGGGAATGACCCGCATGTTCCGCGCCCTCGCCCTCCTGACCGCCGCCGCCTTCGCCCTGATGGCGCCGGCCGCCTTCGCCCAGCCTGCGCCCTTCGGCCAGTACGCCCCGGCGGAGGAATTCCCCGAGACCATCACCACCTCGATCTACCTGCCCATGCGCGACGGCGTGCGGCTCGCGGTCTCCATCACCCGCCCGGCGCGGGGCGGCCAGGCGGTCGAGGGCAGGTTTCCGGTCCTCTGGCACCACACGCTGGAGATCGCCGGACCCGGCTCGGCCGGCGGGCCCATCGGCGCGGGGGCCCAGGCCAAGGGCTATCGTGGGGCGCTCAACCTCGCCCGCTACGGCTATGTCGTGGTCCAGGTGGCCCGGCGCGGCCAGGGCCCGTCCTTCGGCCGCCGGCGCGGCTACAACGACCGCACCGAGGCCTACGACGCCTATGAGGTGATCGACTGGCTCGCCGCCCAGCCCTGGTCGACCGGCAAGGTCGGGGTCTACGGCTGCTCCAACACGGGCGACGCCTCCATGCACGCGGTCACCGCCGCCAACCCTCATCTCGCAGCCGCCTGGGCCGGCTGCTTCTCCTGGGAGAAGTACGACGGCTTCCTGCGCGGCGGCATCTTCGCCAACTGGGGCACGGGTCCCGAGCGCACCATCGAACAGGACATGAAGGTCACCGGCGTCCAGGGCGACGAATCCAAGACCCTGCTGCGCCAGGCGGCCGAGGAGCACCAGGGCGCGACCGTCCTGGCCGCCATGTGGGCGTCGATGCCCTATCGCGACAGCTGGTCGACCGGGACGGCCAGCCGCTTCTGGTACGAGGGCAGCGTCGCCAGTTTCATGCCTCAGATGCAGGCCTCGGGCACGGCCATCTACGTCCAGGGCGGCTGGTACGACGACCTGCGCGAACAGGGCCTGATCACCTTCCAGAACATGACCCATGACCGCCACATCGTGATCGGCCCCTGGACCCACTGCGGCAACGGCGATTTCGATCTGATCGGCGAGATGCATCGCTTCTTCGACCAGCACCTGAAGGGGATCGACACCGGCCTGAACGCCCAGGATCCCATCCACTACTTCACCGTCAACGCGGCCCCCGGGACCGAGTGGCGCTCGTCGAAGACCTGGCCCGTCGCGGGCATGGAGCCGACCCGCTTCTTCCTGGCCGGGCGCACGCCTACGGGCGGGGACCTCACCGCCCAGGCGCCGCGCGGCAAGGGCAGCCAGTCGGCCTTCGCGGTGCGCTACGACGTCGACTGCCCGAGCTACAAATCGCCGGTGCCAGGACTGCTCACGGGCGCCCCCAACTGCGTGGCGGAGCACGCGGGACCGCACTTCCTGGGGCCCGTACTCAAGGCGGACACCGAGGTCACCGGCGATCCGGTCGCGGACCTGTGGATCACCTCCACCGCCACCGACGGCAACCTGTTCGTCTATCTCGAGGACGTGGCCCCCGACGGGACCTCCACCCCCGTCACCGAGGGCCGCCTGAAGGCCTCGCTGCGCCAGCTCAACACCCCGCGCTACAACGTCATGGGCCTGCCCTGGCACCGCGCGGCGGCCGAGGACGCAAAGCCCCTGGTTCCCGGCGAGCCAGCCCACCTGGTCTTCTCGATCCTGCCCACCTCCTGGCTGTTCAAGGCCGGGCACCGGATGCGCGTCACCGTAGCCGGCGCCGACTATCGCGAGCGGGTCCGCACCCCGGTCACCCCGGCGCCGGTGGTGACGATCCTGGGGACCGTGGAGCATGCCTCGACGGTGGTGCTGCCGGTGGTGAGGGCGCTCAAAACGTCTTGAAGGTCGGCGGCTGTCCGTCGGAGACGAAGACCGCCTCAAACTGGCCGTGCTCCGTGCGGGCCGAGCAGTTGATATGGCTCGGGCCCTTCATCGGGTTGGTGTAGGTGCAGGCGCCCGTCCCTTTGGCGGCGGCGGGGGGCGTCTTTGCGCCGGCCTGGGTCAGGATGACGGTGTCCAGCGGCTGGGACACCGTATCCGGGTCGAGCTTGACCTGCTTCGGCCCCTGGCCGCTGAACGACACCACGGTCCCGTCCTTGGCGACGAAGGTGAAGCCGACGCGCCCGCTCTTGAATACCTCGTTCAGCACATGGGGTTCGCAGGCGCTCGACGCGTCCTTGCCGCCCAGCACCAGGCGGCTGCACTGGCCGTCCATGGTGGCGAGGTATTCCAGGCCCGCGAGGCCGGTCGGCGCTTTTTCGGGTTTCGCGTAGGCCGCGCCCGCCCACAGCAGGCAGCCGAGTGCGGCAAGGGCGCCAAGCTGGCGCACCCGACACGATTCGAACGTGTGACCTTTGCCTTCGGAGGGCAACGCTCTATCCAGCTGAGCTACGGGTGCATCCCTTGCGGGCGGGTGTGTCTAGCGGAAAGGCCCGCCGGGCTCAATCCCGCCCGCCGGAGCCTGCTCAGAAAACGACTCGCGCGCGGCATTTCAGGGGCGCGGCGGCGGTCTGGCCGGTGTTCAGCACCACGTGCTGGCCCATGGTCTGGCGCAGGGGAGCCTTGACCGCCGGCCCGTCGCCGATGCGGTAGATGATCTTGTAGCCGGCCTCGATGGCCCCGCCCTCGTTGACCAGCACCACATGGCCCGTCCGGTCCAGCCGGCAGGCCACCGCCGGAGCGGGTGCGCCGGGCGCGCGATCGCCGAAACCATAGTTGCCCGTGCTGGCGGGTCTCGGCGCCACCACCGACATCGGCAGGCCCTGGGACAGGGCCACGGGGGCGAGGGTCAGGGAAACGGCGGCCGTGGCCGCGAACACCATCAGGATCCTGGACATGATCGGTTCTCCTCACCCGAGGTCGGGCCGGCAGCGAGGCTAGGGCGCAAGGGCGGCCGCCCACAACCCCGATGCGGTGAACGGCGCCTCAGAGCGAATAACAGTATTCCAGCGCTATGAATCCCGCCGCCAGGGCCAGGCAGAGCGGGCCGTAGAGAATGCAGTCCAGCGTCGCGAAGGGCTGGCCCGGAAAGCGGGCCCGCCAGACGGGGGTGAAGGAGGCCACGCCCCGCAGCAAGAAGATCACGGCGACCACCCAGCCGACTCGCTGGATCCCGTCCCAGGGCAGGGGTGTGATGACCACTGCCGCTTGCAGCAACGGTAGGGCGGCAAGGGCGGCAATGACCAAGGCCACGACCACGCAGGACAGCGGCGAGGGCATGATCCCGTCCCGCCCACGGGCGCCGATCACGGTGCGGGCGAGGCTCTCGCGGTCGCCGCGCGGGAAGCTGACCCCGAAGGCCCACAGCAGATGCAACAGGGCGATGAGACCCAGCACGCCGCTCATGACCAGGGCCAGCAGACGCGGATACAGGGTCATGACGGGGTTTCCTCAGTCTCGGGTCGGGTCGGCGGCGTTGGCGTCGCCGTAGGTCAGGGCCATGAAGACGTCCTCCAGGTCCGGGTCCTCGGTGACGATGTCCTTGATGTGCAGGCCCGCCGCGCGCACCGCCGCCAGAACCTGTTCCACGCTGGACTGTCCGGTGCGGTAGGTGACCGCGAAGCCGCCGCCGGCACGCAGCTTCGTCTCGAAGCCCTTCAGTTCGGGCGCCACGGTGAGCGGCTCCTCGGGGGTGACCACCACCGCGCGGGTGTCGAGGCGGCTGAGCAGCTGGGGCGTCGGTTCGCAGGCCACCACCTCGCCCCGGTTGACGATGGCGATGGTGTCGCAGAGCTCCTGCGCCTCTTCCAGATAGTGGGTGGTCAGGAGGATGGTCACGCCCTCGGCGTTCAGCCGGCGCACATAGGCCCAGAGCTGGCGCCTCAGCTCCACGTCCACGCCCGCGGTCGGCTCGTCCAGGATCAGCACCGGCGGGTTGTGGGTCAGCGCCTTGGCCACCATCAGCCGCCGCTTCATGCCGCCGGACAGCTGGCGCACATAGGCGTCGGCCTTGTCGGTCAGTCCCAGCGCCGCCAGCAGCTCGTCGGTGCGGCGCTTTTCCTTGGGCACGCCGTAGAGGCCGGCCTGCACCTCCAGCGCCTCCTTCGGCGTGAAGAACACGTCCGCCGCCAGCTCCTGCGGCACCACCCCCAGCGCCGCGCGCGCGTCGCGGGGCCGCTCGTCGATGTCGCGGCCCCAGATCGCGGCCCTGCCCGAGGTCTTCTGGCAGAGGCCCGCCAGGATGTTGATCAGCGTCGACTTGCCCGCGCCGTTGGGGCCCAGCAGGCCGAACATCGAGCCGCGCTTCACCTTCAGGTCCACGCCCTTCAGGGCGACCTTCTCGGCCGTGGCCTTGCCCTTGGGGTAGACCTTGACGA
The DNA here is from genome assembly GCA_964432415.1 of uncultured Caulobacteraceae bacterium. GTDB lineage: Bacteria > Pseudomonadota > Alphaproteobacteria > Caulobacterales > Caulobacteraceae > JAFECT01. The sequence continues at coordinate 28,758 of CAYSNW010000009.1, read as the reverse complement.
GGCCGGAGACCTCCAGCGCGTATTCGGGCAGGGACATGCGGAGCGGTTCTTCGACGGGGGCGCGGAAGCCCCGAAATTGACGGGATGGGACGCGCCGCATAGGTATGCCGCCGCAACCCCTACGCCAAGGCCCGAACCCCATGCCGCCCATCGATTCCGCCCCGCCCGCGCCCGAGGTCATCCTCGTCCGCTCCAAGCGCGTGGCCTGCGACGGCGGCGGCGGCGCGCTCGGCCATCCGCTCGTCTACATGGAGATGGGCGACGAACACTTTGTGGAATGCGGCTACTGCGACCGCCGCTTCGAACTGGCGGCCGACGCCGACCACCACAGCCATGAGACCGAGTTCGCCGACCCGGCCGCCAACGAGCCGGAAAGCATCGACTAGGCCTGAAGAGATTTCATGTCCCCGATGGGGGCATGGCCATCGGCTTCAGGGAATTTTCGACGCCTCCCACCCCAGCTCCTTCAACACCCGCTTGGCCTGGGCCTCGTCCTCCGCATCGACCATCAGCCGCACCGGAATGGCGCCCGGCCACAGCCCGCCGGCCGCCTGGTCGAAGATGAAGCTCTCGATGCCCGCGTCCTTCAGCGCCGCCTGCAGGGCGTGCGCGCGCACCGGATCGCGGGTTCTTTCCAGTTCGACCATCGCCGCCTAAAACCTCGCCGTCACTGGAGGCCGCTCATGCGCTACCTGCACACCATGGTCCGGGTCAAAGACCTGGACGCCTCGCTGGACTTCTATTGCGCCAAGCTGGGGTTGAAGGAAGTCCGCCGTAAGGACAATCCCCAGGGGCGCTTCACCCTGGTCTTCCTGGCCGCGCCAGGCGACGCCGAAAAGGCCGGCGCCGACTCGGCCCCGATGGTCGAGCTGACCTACAACTACGACCCGGAGGACTACGGAGGCGGGCGCAACTTCGGCCACCTGGCCTATGAGGTCGACGACATCTACGCCACCTGCGCCTCGCTTATGGCCGGGGGCGTGACCATCAACCGGCCGCCGCGGTGCGGGCGCATGGCCTTCGTCCGTTCGCCGGACGGCGTCTCCATCGAGCTGCTGCAGAAGGGCGGGGCGCTGGAACCCGCCGAGCCGTGGCTTTCCATGCCCAATACGGGTAGCTGGTAGCACCTGACAGTAAAGCGAACGCCGCCGGCCCGTTCTCACGGGTTTCCGGCGGCGCCAAGCTAGGCAGTAAGCCTCAGGCCTGAAGCAGGCCCGAAGTCATCAGCCGAAGATGTGATGCCAGACCGAGCAGGCGGACAGACCGAGAGTCATCCCCAGCACGGCGACGGCGACGAGAACTTTCTTCATGACAGGTTCCTCCTACGCGGCCGACATTAACCGAACCGCGAAAGCTTCGCCAGAGAACGCCGGTATCAATCTCGTGAGCGACACAAACGGCTTCGCCGCCTCGCCGCATCGCAGGTGACCGGGCGCCGCCGCCGCCCTATGTTCGCCCCCATGAGCGAGACCCTCTCCCCCGATTCCGCAGAAGTCGTCGTCGATCGCCCCCTGACCCAGGACGGACCGGCGGTGCGTCTCTTCCTGATCGACGGCTCGGGATACATCTTCCGCGCCTATCACGCCCTTCCCCAGCTGACCCGCAAGTCGGACGGCATGCCGGTCGGCGCCGTGGCCGGCTTCTGCAACATGCTGTGGAAGTTCATCCAGGAGACCAAGGGCTCCGAGGCGCCGACCCACCTGGCGGTGATCTTCGACGCCTCGGAAAAGACGTTCCGCAACGACCTCTACGACCAGTACAAGGCCCATCGCCCGCCGGCGCCGGAAGACCTGGTCCCGCAGTTCGCCCTGGTGCGCGAGGCGACCCGCGCCTTCGGCCTGCCGTGCGTGGAGCTGAACGGCTACGAGGCGGACGACCTGATCGCCACCTACGCCTGCCAGGCCGAGGCCATGGGCGGGGAGGCCATCATCGTCTCCTCCGACAAGGACCTGATGCAGCTGGTGCGTGAGCGGGTCTCGATGTTCGACCCGATGAAGAATGTGAAGATCGGTCGCGAGCAGGTGATCGAGAAGTTCGGCGTGCCGCCCGAACTGGTGGTCGACGCCCAGGCCCTGATCGGCGACAGCGTGGATAACGTCCCCGGCGCCCCCGGCATCGGCCCCAAGACCGCCGCCCAGCTGCTGCTGGAATACGGCGACCTCGACCAGGTCCTGGCCCGGGCGTCCGAGGTCAAGCAGGACAAGCGCCGCGAGACCCTGATCGAGTTCGCCGACCAGATCCGCCTCTCGCGCGAACTGGTGCGCCTGACCTGCGACGCGCCGGTCCCAGAGCCGATCGCGGACTTCGCCATCCGCCACCCGGACCCGCAGGTGCTGGCCGATTTCCTGGACAAGATGGAGTTCCGCACCCTGGCGCGCCGGGTCGGAGACGGCCGGGTGGAGGCGCGTGAATCCTCCTCGGCCCCGACCCCCAGCGTGGTCACACCCGGCGCGGACGCTGCGCCCTCGGCCCCGCACGTTTTCGACGTCGAGGCCTACGAGTGCGTCCAGGACATGGAGACCCTCGACCGCTGGATCGCCCGCGGCTTCGAGGCCGGGGTCATCGGCTTCGACACCGAGACCGATGCGCTGTCAGCCACCCATGCCGGCATTTGCGGCCTGTCCATCGCGGTCGGCCCCAATCAGGCCTGCTACGTCCCCTTCGGCCACTGCTCCGACGACGGCGGCCTGGCCTTCTCCGGCGAGGGGCCGACCCAGCTCGACTGCGCCGCCGCCATGGAACGGCTGAAGCCCCTGCTGGAAAGCCCGGCGGTGCTCAAGGTCGGCCAGAACATCAAGTACGACCTGGCGGTGATGGCCCGCTACGGCGTCAACATCGCGCCGATCGACGACACCATGCTGATGTCCTACGTGCTGGACCAGGGCCTGCACGGCCACGGCATGGACGCCCTGTCCGAGGAGTTCCTCGGCCACAAGCCCATCGCCTTCAAGTCCGTCACCGGCGCCGGCAAGGCCCAGAAGAGCTTCAAGCACGTCGAGCTCAAGCCCGCGACCTGCTACGCGGCGGAGGACGCGGACGTCACCCTGCGCCTGTGGCAAATCCTGAAACCCCGCCTGGCGCGCGAGGGCCTGGCGACCGTATACGAAACGCTGGAGCGCGGAATGCCCGCGGTTCTGACCGGCATGGAGCTGGCCGGGATCAAGGTCGATCACGAGCGGCTGCGCCACCTGTCCAACGTGTTCGGCAAGGGCATGGGCGAGTTCGAGGCCCAGGCTCACGCCCTGGCGGGCCGCCCCTTCAACCTCGGCAGCCCCAAGCAGATCGGCGACATCCTGTTCGGCGAGCTGAACCTGCCCGGCGGCAAGAAGACCGCCACCGGCGCCTACGGCACCGACGCCTCGATCCTGGAGGAGTTGGCCCAGGCCGGGCATGAACTGCCCCGCGCCCTGCTTGAATGGCGCCAGCTGTCCAAGCTCAAGGGCACCTACACCGACGCCCTGGTCGCCGCCGCCGACGAGAAGACCGGACGTGTGCACACGAGCTTCACCCTGGCCGCCTCGTCCACGGGGCGCCTGGCCTCGTCCGACCCCAACCTGCAGAACATCCCGATCCGCACCGAGACGGGCCGGCAGATCCGTACCGCCTTCATCGCCGACGACGGTAATGTCCTGATCAGCGCCGACTACAGCCAGATCGAGCTGCGCATCCTCGCTCACATGGGCGACATCCCCCAGTTGAAGGCCGCCTTCGCCGCCGGCCAGGACATCCACGCCTCCACCGCGTCCGAGATGTTCGGCGTGCCGATCGAGGGCATGCCTTCCGAGACCCGGCGCCGCGCCAAGGCGATCAATTTCGGAATCGTATACGGAATTTCCGCCTTCGGCCTGGCCAACCAGCTGTCCATCCCGCGCGAGGAGGCGGCCGCCTACATCAACACCTATTTCGAGCGCTTTCCGGGCATTCGGGCCTATATGGAGACGACCAAGGCGCTCGTGCGCGAGCACGGCTTCGTCACCACCCTGTTCGGCCGCCGGGTGAACATCCCGGAGATCCGCTCCTCCAATGTCGGCCACCGCCAGTTCGCCGAGCGGGCGGCGATCAACGCCCCGATCCAGGGCACCGCCGCCGACATCATCCGGCGCGCCATGATGCGCATGCCCCAGGCGCTGGTCGACGCGGGACTCAAGACCCGCATGCTGCTGCAGGTCCACGACGAGCTGGTGTTCGAGGCGCCGGAGGGCGAGGCGGAAGCTGCGTCCGTGGTCATCCGCGCGGTAATGGAAAAGGCGGCCGAACCGGCGGTGGCGCTCAGCGTGCCGCTGACCGTCGACGCCCGCTGGGCCAAGAACTGGGACGAGGCGCACTAGGGCCGCTCAATTCCTCCCCTTCAGGGGAGGGGGACCGCCGAAGGCGGTGGAGGGGCCTTGGCCGGATGAAGACCCCACCGTTGTGTCAGCTGGAGTAAGCCCCTCCACCAAATTTCGTTTGGTCCCCCTCCCCTGGAGGGGAGGAATTTAGTTTCACGAGATCGTCACAAAATATACAACCTGTACGGGTTGATCTTCCCTCACCTCCGGGCAAAGCTCCGGCCTTCGGGAGGGCCCGTCCGGCGCGTCGTGCGCCCGCGACGTCGTGAAGTCCTCCGTCGGGAGGAACCGTCATGGCGTTCACGACCAGTCCCCGCGCCCTCGTCCCCTGGCCCGCCGCCAACAAGCCGGCCGATATCGCGGCGGTGAAGGCCATCGCCCAGGCGGCGATCAACGTCGAGCTGTTCACCATCCCGCTCTACATGGCCGCCATGTACTCGGTGCAGGGCATGCACCAGATCACCAGCGTCGGGAACGACTTCTACCAGGGCCGCCAGTGGCCGGGCCTGGGACCCGCGGCCCCCGTCGGCGGCCAGGCCCTGTCACCCAACCAGCAGGCCTTCAACGTGGTCTTCTCGGTGTTCATCGAGGAGATGCTGCATCTGCAGCTGGCGTCGAACGTGGCGACCGCGCTCGGCGTGACCCCGACCTACGAATCGCCCCTGCTGCAGGACGCCGATCACGGCTGGACCTGCTATGGCCCGACGCTCTCGGTCATCCCCCACATCATCGACCTGACCGACACCACCGACTACACCAATGTGGCGGTCAACATCGGCGCCCTGACCAAGGAACAGCTGCAGCTGTTCCTGGCCATCGAGCAGCCCGACAATATCGCGCGGGCCGGCATCCAGCCGTCGAAGATCGGCAAGTATTTCCCCTCCGTCCCCTTCGCCAACTGGACCGCCTCGAGCACCGAGGCGGACCTGCCGATGTTCGGCACCATCGGCTGGATGTACCAGTGCTACTGGGACTATCTGAACTTCGCCTACGACGACGGCACCACCCTGATCGGCACGATGTTCGCCGCGGGTTCTGTGCAGAACGACATGTTCAACGTCACCGGCAGCGGCCATCCGGACGCGGAATATCCCCTGGCCCAGACCACGCTGGCCGGCATCACCATCCCCGCCGACGCGCTGAACCAGATCAACACCATGCTCAGCGCCATCACCGACCAGGGCGAAGGCTCGACCCTGCCCAACCCGCCCCAGGGCCTGCTGGGCGCCGTCCAGCCCGAATACCGCGCCAGCAAGCCGGCGCTGGAGGCCGACTATCCCGGCGCCACCGACTCCGGCGATCCGGCGCCCTCGCCCGACGCCGCCGCCCGCGCCGACAACGACTCGCCCGACCACTTCGAGCGCTTCACCGAAATCCTGGCCGGCATCGACCAGGTCCAGACCTGGATCGACTGGTTCGGAGAGGGGAACAGCTGGAGCGCGGCCGACCTGCAGGCGTCCGACTACAATCCGGACTCCAACCCCTACAACCTGCCGGCCACGGCCGACGTCGCCCAGGCGCTCAACAACCTGGCCTCGGTCAACGACGCCGCGGTGCGCCAGGCCAACTTCACCATGCTCAGCCAGGCGGCGGTGGGCGCGCTCGCGGGCATCACCTCGGTGCTCTACACCTACTGGTCCGTGCCCGGAACGAACTTCCCTTATCCGGCCATGAGCGGCTCGGGCGACCGCATGTCGATCATCTGGGCCATCTTCGGCCAGGCGCCGGACCTGTCGGTGGGCATCGGCACGCCCGACGACAGCCTGCACCACTCCTGCCAGGCGCTGGACTTCTCCGGGACCGGGACCAACGACTGCGCCGGGGTGGAGCTGTTCCACGCCTGCCGCGGCTCGAACAACTGCAAGGCCCAGGGCGGCTGCGGCTTCGTGCAGCTGACTTCCGGCGGCGGCCTCTGCGGCCACTTCATGGCCGACGCGGCCAAGGCGCCGATGCTGGGCGCCTCCACCGTCTATTCCGCGCCCAGCGACAACAAGTGCGGGACCTTCGGGGGTTGCGCGGTGCCGATCTCCGCCTCCCAGCTGCTGAACAAGAGCGGCAACATGCAGCTGTTCAACTTCAGCGGATCGGAGAACACGCCCATCCCGCTGCAGCCGCCGCTGGCCTTCACCACCGGCCAGCTGGTCCACGACGTCGCCTACCAGGCCTATCGCCAGGTCATGGCCCAGCGCGGCGTTACGGTGCCGGAGACGCCGCCCGCGCCCAACGACCTGCGGCTGGCCTTCATCCCGTCGACCTGACGGCGTCGTGAGCCCGACCGACCCGACGCCCTCTCGCGCCCCACGCCTGGCCCTTCCCCCCCTGGGCTTTGGCGTGGGGTTGCGCGACCCCCACTTCCGCCACCTGCTGGCCACCCCGCCCGGCGACTGGGGCGTCGACTGGTTCGAGGCGATCAGCGAGAACTTCCTGGACCATCACGGCCGCGCCGCCGGCGTGCTGGAGCACGTCGCCGCCCACCGGCCCGTGGTCCTGCACGGCGTGTCGCTCTCGATCGGCGGCTCCGACCCGCTGGACCGGACCTATCTGGGCAAGCTCAAGGCCCTGGCGGCGCGCATCCGTCCTGCCTGGGTCTCCGACCACCTGTGCTGGACGTGCCTGGGCGGGATCAACACCCACGACCTGCTGCCCATGCCCTACACCGAAGCCAGCCTCGCCCATGTGGCCGAGCGGGTAGGGACCGTGCAGGACATCCTGGAACGCCCCCTGATCCTGGAGAACCCGTCCAGCTACCTGACCTTCCGGGCCTCCACCATGCCGGAGGAAGAGTTCCTGGCCCGGCTGACCGGGCTGACCGGCTGCGGCCTGCTGCTGGACGTCAACAACGTCCATGTCTCGGCCTTCAACCACGGCTTCGATCCGGCGGTCTACATCGAGGCCCTGCCGGCGGACCGGATCGTGCAGATCCACCTGGCCGGACCCAGCGACTGCGGGACCCACCTGATCGACACCCACGACGCCCCGGTGCCCGACGCGGTCTGGCCCCTGTACCGGATGGCGCTGGAACGCTCGCCCGGCGCCGCCACCCTGCTGGAATGGGATGCGGAGATCCCGGACTGGTTGGATCTTGTGGCCGAGCTCGGCCGCGCCCGCGCGGTGGCCGAGGGCCGCGCGCCTGGACCGGCGCCGCTGATGGCTTCAAAGCCCGCCCCCATGCGCGGCCCGCCGCCGGCCCCTCTGGCCGCGACCCATGGCTGAGCTGGACACGCTGCAGCGTTGGCTGTTCGGCGCCTGCCTGGGCGGCCCGCCCGCCGATCCGCAGGCGATGATCGCCGGGTCGGAGGCCTTTCCCGCCGAGGCGCGGCTGTCCGTCTACGTGCGCGGCTACCAGCTGCGCCTGCTGGACTGTCTGTCCACGGACTTCCCAGCCCTGCGTTCGCTGGTCGGCGAGGACGTCTTCGCCCTGTTCGCCCGGGGCTATCTGGCGGCGCGGCCCTCCCGGTCCTGGTCGCTGGATCAGCTGGGGGCGGGTTTCGCCGACTGGCTGGAGCAGAGCCGTCCCGCCCGGGCCGATCCCCTCGACCGCCTGCCTGCCGACCTCGCGCGGCTGGAACGGGCCCGCGCGGAGTCCCGGCGCGCTCCCGGGATCGAGACGCTGGCCGGCGCCGGCCTCAGCGCTGACGCCGCCCTCGTCGCCCTGGCTTCGGGCCTGAAGCTTCGGACGCCGGAGAGCCTCAGGCTGGTCCGCGCGGGCTTCGTGCTCGAGCCGCTGATCGCCGCCGTCGACCGGGGCGAGCCGGCGCCCACGCCGGAGGCGGGCGAAAGCTTCTACGCCGTGGCCCGTAGCCGTTACCGGGTGCGCCTGCATACGCTCAGCGCGTCCCGGTTCGCCCTTCTCGAGGCTTGCCGCGGCGAGGGGGCGTCCGCCATGGCCGCCGCCGCCTGGGCGGCCGAAGCTTGCGGCGTGGAAATCGGACCCTTCCAGGCGGAGCTGGCCGCCTGGCTGCCGGCGGCGGTCGAAGCCGGAATCCTGGCCGCCGCCTGAGCCCCCTGGTTGCATGCGCGGGCCCTGACGTGTTCTGATCGGCCGGGGATCGTCGGGGGACGTGCGGTGAGTTTCAGAGTCCTGGCGATCGCCGGCCTGGCCTTCGCGCTTCTCGCCGGCGGCGCGGCGGGCGCCGAACCCTCGGCGGCGCGGGGCCCCGAGGCCATCGCGGCCGATCCCGCCATCCGTTCCGGGACCCTGCCCAACGGGCTGCGCTATGTGCTGCAGTCCCACGCCCAACCCACCGGCGCCATGTCGATCCGCCTGCGCTTCGATGTCGGCAGCCTGGAGGAGTCGGAAGACGAACTGGGGGTGGCCCACTTCGTCGAACACCTGGCCTTTTCCGGCGGACGCTCCATCGCCGCGGGCCAGATGGAGCCTCTGTTCGCCGCCGCCGGCGTGGTCTTCGGCCGCGACCAGAACGCCTTCACCGGCCCCTACACCACCCTCTACCAGATCGATCTGGCCAGCGCCGACACCCGGGCGCTGGACGTCAGCTTCCGCTGGCTGCGCGACGTCGCCGACGGCCTGGACCTGACGCCTGCCGCGGTCGAGCACGAGCGGCCGATCATCCAGCACGAACGCTTGTCCTACATGGACGTCCAGCACCGCCATCAGCAGGAGTTCCGTGTCTTCCTGGCGCCGGAGCTCCGGGTCACCGCCCGCGAGGCGATCGGCACGCCCGAGAGCCTGGCCGCCATGGACGCGGCCAAGGCCCGGCGCTTCTACGAGCGCTGGTACCGTCCCGACGAGGCGATCCTGGTGATCGTCGGCGACGCGCCGCTCGACAGCCTGGAGCAGAAGGTGCGCGACACCTTCGGCTCCTGGAGCGCCAAGGGACCGCCCCCGCCGCGCGCGGTCTCCGCCCCGCCCGACCTGTCGCGCCCCCTGGCGGTCCGGTCGTGGGAGACGGCCTCGGGCCTGCCCAGCCAGGCGACCCTGTGCCTGAAACGCCCGGTCGAGGCGCCGGGAGAGGACACCCTGGCCCGGGCGCGCCGGCGCGAGGCGCGCGAGCTGTGGCAGTCGATCCTGAACGAGCGCCTGGCCCGGATCGGCCGCCAGCCCTCGGCCCCGTTCCACTCGGTCCTGGCCTATTTCGAGGACGACCACCACGAGATGGCCCAGACCTGCCTGGACATCAGTCCCGAGGGCCAGAACTGGCGCGAAGCCCTGACCACCGCCTACGGCGAGGTCCGCCGCTTCTACGCCCACGGTCCGACCCCTCAGGAGCTGCAGCGCGGCATCGACATGCGCCTGGCGGCGGTCCGGGCCGGGCGCGACCACGCCGAGGGCTACAGCAATCCCTCGCTCGCCGCCTTCATCCTGGACGAAATCGACCGCGGCGACCGCTTGGCGAGCCTGGAGGAACGCTACCGGGCCGAGCTGGCGGGCAAGGACCTGACGCCTGACGAGGTGCGCGACTCCATGCGCGCCGACTGGCGGGGCGGAGGACCGGTGCTGGCGGTGATCGCCCGCCCCCGCCCGGACGAGGCGGAGATGCGCCAGACCTGGGCCAAGCTGAATTTCGGCCCGGCGCCGGACCAGATCGCGGTCAAGGCGCTGCGCCCCTGGGCCTATTCCAGCTTCGGCGCGCCCGGGCGCGTGGTCTCGCGCAAGCTCGAGCACGATCCCGAGTTCGTGCGCCTGACCCTGTCAAACGGGGTGATCGTCAATTTCAAGACCCTGCCGCAGGCCAAGGGCGATGTGACCGTGATGGTCTCGATTGGCGCCGGCCGTCCGGAGCTGGCGGGCCTGCACCCCTTTGCCGCCGAGCTGGCCGCCCAGGCGCTGGTCGAAGGCGGGCTCTCCAGGAACAGCTTCGAGGAGGTGAGCGCGGCGATGTCGCGCCACGTCTGGTCGCTGAACATGTCGGTCAAGCCGCACCGCTTCGAGATCACCGGCAAGACCAACGGCGCGGACCTCGAGGCCCAGCTCCAGGTCTTCGCCGCCTATCTGAGCGAGCCGGCCTTCGAGCGGACCATGGAGGCCGACATCGTCAACGGCCTGGGGGAGCTGTACCGCACCTTCAACAACGTCCCCTTCTGGGCTGCGTCGAACGCCCTCTATTCCGCCCTGGCGACCACGGGCGATCTGAGCATGCCGCCCGGGACCATCGTCGGACAGACCAATGCGGCGGCGGTTTCGCGGATTTTCGCCCCCGTCCTGACCCGCGATCCCTTCGAGGTGACCATTGTGGGCGACGTGTCGGAGGCCGACGCCACCGCCGCGCTGGTGCGCACCCTGGGCGCCCTGCCGCCCCGGCGGCCCCAGCCCCTGCCGCCCGGCGGCCATCCCTTCGCGCGCTTCCAGCCGGTTCCGGCCGACGTCATGCGCAGCACCTTCGGCGGTCCGCCCGAGCAGGCGGCGGTCGAGGTCGCCTGGCCCCTGTTCGTCAGCTCGCCCGCCCACAGGCGCGACGAGCGCACCATGATCATCCTGACCAGCATGTTGCAGGACGCCCTGCGCCACCGCCTGCGCGAGGAGATGGGGGAGACCTACTCCCCCAACGCGGTCCTGAACCTGGACGACAATTCAGACCAGGGCGTGGTCGCGGTAATCGTGGAGTGCTCGCCCGCCCATGCGGAGCAGGTGCTGGCCGCCGTGCGCGCCGTGGTGGCCGACTTCGCCGCGGGCCGCATCCAGCCGGCCCAGCTCGAGGCCGTGCGCGCCCAGATCCTGGCCGAGGGCCCCTCCCAGCTGCAGTCGATGGACTGGTGGCTGGCGATCCTGAACGGCTCGGTCGGCGATCCGGACCAGGTGGTCACCGCCCGCAGCTGGTCCCACGACTACGGGACGATCTCCCTGGACGAGATCAAGGCCGCGGCGCGGGCCTGGCTGTCGGGTCCGGGGGCGGCGGTGATGGTCATGCCGCGCGCGGCCCTGAACGCCGCCCCGCTCGATCCGATCAAGGGAAACGGGAAAAAGCCGGACGGCGACAAGAAGAACTGAGGGGCCTCAAGCCGCCAGCAGGCCCGCCATCTGCAGCAGGGGCCGCATGCGTGTGGCCGCGTCGGGGGAGGCCAGCAGCTCGCTCCGGACCTCCGGCGCGCGCATCAGCTTCATCACCTCGGCCTTGGCCCGGTCGGCGGCGGGGCCGATGGGGGCCGCCTCGCCCGAGGCCAGCTTGAGCAGGGCCGACAGCTTCTGCACCGCCGGCGCCGGGGCGCGGGCCAGCTGCAGGCAGATCTTCACGTCCGCCTCGATCAGCCCGCCGACCTCGCCGATCTTGGCGGTGATCTCGCGGGTCTCCTTCTCGGGCAGGTCCGCGCGCAGGATCGAGCGCTGCAGCTGGGCCAGCATGACCAGCCGCGCCGTGCCGCTTTCGCCCGCCGCCCGAAGCTCCTTCTCGAAGCGCAGCGCCGCGATACAGCCCATCAGCCAGCGCGCCGCCTGGCGCTTGTTGGTCGAGCCGGCCACGTTCTCGCACAGCCTGACCAGGGCGCGGGCCTCGTCGGCGGCGCTCTGGCCCTTGCCGAGGTAGGCCTCGACGAAGTCGGCCGCCACGATGGCCTTGGACCGCTCGTTGAAGGCGCGCTGTACCTCCTCCAGCGACAGCAGCCGTCCGGCCGAGGCGGTCAGGGCCATGGCGAGCGCCCGCAGAATCTCGATTTCGCCCACGGCGTCGGCGGGCCTGAGGCGCCGGGGCCCCATCAGCTCGCCCAGCACCCGGCGCGCCAGCACCGTGCCCAGCACCTTGAAGTCACCGGCGTTCATGTGCCGGCTCAGCCGCACGGCCGCGCCCTTCAGCTCCGGGATCAGGCGCGCGATGGTCGGATCCATGCGGATAAGGGCCTCGACCTCCAGCGGCGCGGCGATGCGCACCAGCGCCGCCAGGCTGCCGCCCAGGTCGCTGCTTTCGCCCAGCAGGTCCGCCAGGCCCGCGCGGGAGCCGACGATCTCGGCCAGGGGCTGTTCGATGGTCACATGGCACAGCGCCCGGGGTTTGGGCTCGGGCGGCGCGGCTTCCGCCAGGTCCAGCAGGGCGTCGACCTTCTCGCGCCAGGTCGGGGCCTGGGCGATGGCGGCGCAGACCGAGCCGCCCATCAGGAACTGGCGGTCGGGATGCTCGGCCAGCTTGGTCGCCGCCGGCCCGATCCGCTCCTTGTCGATCACCGGGAAGGCCTGGCCGCGGCCGGCCTTGATCACCCGCTCGATCGCCTGTTCGGTCAGGCGCTGGTAGGCACGCATCACGTCGTGGATGGACTGGCCGGTGATCTGGCTCTCGGGGACGGCGATCTTCTGGATCGCGTGCTGCAGCTCCATGCCCGAGGCTTCCAGCTTCTCCACCAGGTCGGGTCGGTGAAGCAGCTCGAAGGGGGTCACCCGGTTGCGCTTGAGCCAGTCGTCCAGCAGGCGCTGGATCTTCTCGCGGGCGGGAGAATTGTAGAGGTCCTGCGGCCCGGTGCAGACCGGATCGGCCGAAGGGTCGCGCACCGGCTTGCGCTTGTCCTCGCCCGCGGCGCCCTTCGTCACCAGGGTGACGCTGGAGAACTCCATCGTATCTTCGTCGAGGGTCTCTTTGGTCACGCGCACGGCGCAGGCGCGCTTGTCCTCCATCATTTCGTCGGCCAGGGCCAACGCATGGGTCCGGTCCTCCGTCGCAGTCTCCAACCGCCACGGCGCCTGGGGCGCCCGGCGCATGAAGACCTCGTAGTGGACCTTACTCATTGGGGATTCCCGCCCGAAACTGGCCTGTATGATCAACGAATAAGCTTAAATACGCGTTGAGATTGACGCTCCGCGGCGACCTTCTCCCCCCGCGCGAAGGCGCGCGCCGCCGGGCGCCGCAAAGCGTGAACCTTCCCCGGTGCGCGCCCGTTCTCACCCCGGGCGGCGGTCACGTTTGCTTATGCGACATGGCGCCGCTACAGCAGGCGTCCAGGAACGCCCTGTTTGGGACACGACTTCGACCAATTGCGACCGCCTAAGCTTGGGCGGGTTCCCTGCGGAGAGACTATGGCCAACATCACCCTGGTCGACGACGACGAGAACATCGTGACCTCCGTCTCGATGGCGCTGGAAAGCCATGGCCACAAGGTCAAGGCCTACTTCGACGGCGCCGCGGGCCTGCACGCGCTGGAGACCGATCCGCCGGACATGGTCATCCTCGACGTCAAGATGCCGCGCATGGACGGCATGGAGGTGCTCAAGCGCCTGCGCCAGACCTCCAACATGCCCGTGATCATGCTGACATCGAAGGACGAGGAGATCGACGAGATTCTCGGCTTCAACCTCGGCGCCGACGACTACATGCACAAGCCGTTCAGCCAGCGCCTGCTGATCGAGCGGGTGAAGGCCCTGCTGCGCCGGGCCGGCGCGGACGGCGAGGAGGCCCCGACCCCGATCGGCGAGGCCGGCGCCCGGGCGCTGAAGCGCGGCAAGCTCACCCTCGACCCGGCCCGCCACGACTGCCTGTGGGACGGCAGGCCGGTGAAGCTCACCGTCACCGAGTTCCTGCTGCTGCAGGCCCTGGCCCAGCGGCCCGGCTTCGTCAAAAGCCGCGACAACCTGATGGACGCGGCCTACGACGATCAGGTCTATGTCGACGACCGCACCATCGACAGCCACATCAAACGCATGCGCAAGAAATTCCGGCAGGTCGATCCGGAGTTCGACGCGATAGAAACCCTGTATGGCGTCGGATACCGCTACCGCGAAAGCTGATCCCGCGCCGGGCCTCCTGGCGCGCCTGTTCCGGTTCCGGCTCCAGCCGTGGCCTTGGGGAGGATCGCGCCTCGGGCGCCTCTTGATCACCCTGAACCTGGTGGGCGTGCTGATCCTGGTGATCGGCTCGCTGGTGCTCAACGAACTGCGCCAGGGCCTGCTGCACACCCGGCTGGACTCGCTGACCGCCCAGGGCGAGCTGATCGCCAACGTCATCGCCGAACTCGACACCCGCGGCGATCCCCAGCCCTCGCTGGAGGCGTCGGGCGCCCAGCTGGCGCTGCAGAAGACCTTCGTGCCCCGCGGCCAGCGCGCGCGCCTGTACGACAGCGACAGCAACCTCCTGGCCGACAGCTACCTGATCTCCGACGCGGTGGAGGTCTCCCCCCTGCCGCCGGCCCGCACCCGCGAACAGGGCCCGCCCAAGGTCGACCGCAAGAAGATCCAGGAACGCATCGATGAAGGCCGCAAGGCGGTGGACGAGGACGTCAAGGCGGCGCTGACCGGCAAGATCGTCGGTCACCAGCGCGCCTCGGAGTCGGGCGAGCAGGTGGTTTCGGTCGCCATCCCGATCCAGCGGGTCAAGGGGGTGGTCGGCGCCCTGGTGCTCGAGGCCGGGGACGTGGACAAGATCGTCGCCGACCAGCGCAAGGCCATCCTGCCCTTCATCTTCGTGGCGCTGGGAGTGAACATCCTCTCCGGCGTCCTGCTGCACATGATCGTGGTGCGCCCGGTCCAGCGCCTGTCGGCCGCCGCCGACCAGGTGCGCCTGCAGCAGGCCCGCGCCATCTCGCTGCCGGACGTGGAGGAGCGCAACGACGAGATCGGCGACCTGGCCCGCTCGCTGGAGACCATGACCGCGACCCTGTCCAACCGCATGGACGCCATCGAACGCTTCGCCGCCGACGTCTCCCACGAGATCAAGAACCCGCTCACCTCGGTCCGCTCGGCGGTCGAGACGCTCGAGCTGGTCAAGGACCCGGACGCCAAGGCGCGGCTGCTGGCCCTGCTCAAGCAGGACGTGCGGCGCATGGACCGGCTGATCACCGACATCTCCAACGCCTCGCGCCTGGATGCCGAGCTGTCGCGCGAGAGCCCGCGCCCGGCCGACGTCCACCGCCTGCTGGAGGAGATCGCCGGCCTCTACGACGGCTCCCTGCGCCCGGGCGAACCCACGGTGCGCTTCGTCTCCGATCCGGAGGAGAACTTCTACGTGCTGGGCCGCGAGGGGCCGCTCGGCCAGGTGTTCCGCAACCTGATCGACAACGCCCGTTCCTTCAGCGCGCCGGACGGCGAGGTGCGCGTGCGCATCGAGCACGATCCGTCCGAGCCGGCGACCTCCATCCGGGTCAGTGTCGAGGACGACGGCCCCGGCGTGCCGGCCGAGAACCTGGAGACCATCTTCGAGCGCTTCTACACCTCGCGCCCGCGCGGCACGGCGTTTGGCGGCAACTCGGGGCTGGGCCTGTCCATCGCGCGCCAGATCGTCCTGGCCCACGGCGGCAAGATCTGGGCGGAGAACCGCATGGATCAGCGCGGCCGGGTGCTGGGGGCGCGCTTCGTGGTCCTGCTGCCCGAGGCCCCCGGGGCGCGGGGTTGATCGTCCACGCCACCTCCATCGCGCGCCTGATCGCGCGCGAATGGCGCACCGCCCTGCTGCTGGGTCCCTCCGGCGCGGGCAAGAGCGACCTGGCGCTGCGGGCCCTTGGCGCCGGCTGGCGGCTGGTGGCGGACGACTACACCCTGGTCTGGCCCTGCGCCGGGCGGCTCTGGGGCCGCGCGCCCGACAGCCTGCCCGATTTCATCGAGGCGCGCGGCGCGGGACTGCTGCCGGTCGAGCGGCTGGTGTTCGCGCCGGTGGAACTGGCGGTCCATTGCGGTCCCGGGCCGGTCGAACGCGTGCCTGAGTCGGGCGAACACGCCGTTTTCGAAGGGGTGAGCGTCCCGGTCCTTCACCTGAATCCCCTTGAATCCTCGGCGCTTGCCAAGCTGGACCGCGTGCTTTCGACGCGGGCGCTTGGAGGCTGACCCGGAAAGGCGTAATTGAGCCCGTCGCGTCGATAGACCCTTTTGGCCCGCGGGCCGGGGCGGGCGCGCATGGGGCGTAGCAAGAGGCTTCTGGATGATCGGGCTCGTGATCGTCACCCACGGCGGGCTCGCGGCCGAATTCATCTCCGCCATGGAGCATGTGGTCGGGCCCCAGCGTGGGGTGGCGGCCATCTGCATTGGGCCGGACGACGATATGGAGCGCCGCCGGCGCGACATCCTCAACGCCTGCGCCGCGGTCGACGAGGGCCGGGGCGTCATCCTGCTCACCGACATGTTCGGCGGCACCCCGTCCAACCTCGCCATCTCGGTCATGGAACAGACCCGGGCCGAGGTGATCGCGGGCCTGAACCTGCCCATGCTGATCAAGCTGGCCAGCGTGCGCCACCGCGAGAGCCTGGAGACCTGCGTCCACGCCGCCCAGGACGCCGGGCGCAAGTACATCTCGGTCGCCTCCTACGTCCTGGCCGGGGAGAAGTAGGCTTGGCTTCCGCCTCGCGTACGGTGGAGATCTGCAACGAGCGCGGCCTGCACGCCCGCGCCTCGGCCAAGTTCGTCAAGCTGGCCTCCGGCTTCGACGCCGAGATTCACGTCACCCGCGAGGGGACCACCGTGGACGCCCGCTCGATCATGGGCCTGCTCATGCTGGGCGCCGGGCCGGGCTCGACCATCGACATCAGCGCCGAGGGCGCGGAGGCCGAGACCGCGGTCGAGGCCCTCGCCGAGCTGGTCTGCGGCCGCTTCGAGGAAGAGCGCTGAGCCGCGCGGCTGCAATTTTCGCAGACCACAACCTTCGGTAACCTCAGCTTCACCATATCCGTCCGAGACTGCCGGCGGGGGCGAGTCGTTCGCGGGAGCGGAGCATGGCGTCGTCGGCAGCGGATGTGCGGGTTCTGGTCATCGACGACCACGAGAGCATGCGCAGGATTCTGTCCATGCTGCTGCGCGCCTACGGCTTTCCCACCATCCGTGAGGCCGAGAACGGGCGCCATGCGCTCAGCCTGATCGAGGACTTCGATCCCGACATCGTGGTGACCGACTTCTCCATGCCGCTGATGGACGGCATCACCTTCGCCCGCGAACTGCGCCAGTTTTCCAACCCGCGCATCGCCATGCTGCCGGTGGTGATGGTCAGCGGCCACGCCCACCACGCCCACGTGCTGCACGCCCGCGACGCGGGTGTGAACGAGTTCATCTCCAAGCCGATTACCGGCCGCTCCCTGGCTGAGCGCATCCGACGCATCATCGTCGAGGACCGCGTCTTCGTCCGCAACGAAGCCTACGCCGGCCCCTGCCGCCGCCGGGGAAAGCCGGACTACGCGGGGCCGTTCCGACGAGCGGAAGATCAGGAGCGGGCGGCGTAGCCAGACGAGTGGCGCACACCCCCAACTATGTCCGTCATCCTCGGGGCCCGCGCAGCGGGAACCCGAGGACCCATCAGCGAATCTTGCGTGAAGCTGGGCCCCCTTGGCGCGAAGCGCCGTTCGTGGGGTTCGTGGTCGAATCTTCCTGCGACGGCCGCTGGGGTCGAACCGAAGCAAGCTTTGGAACCACGAACCTCACGAACCCCGCGAACAAGGAAGATATTGGGCTGCGCGCTCAGGAGCCCAGCTTCGATCAAGATTCGCTGTTGGGTCCTCGGGTCTCCAGCGGCTGCGCCGCTTCCGCTCCGAGGATGACGGACATAGTTGGAGGAGCGGAGCTACTCCGCCGCTTCCGCCGCCTGAACCGCGCCCATCGCCCGCAACCCCAGATCCTCGAACAGGGCCTCGTCCGCGTCCCGCTCGGGATTGGCGGTGGTCAGCAGCCGCCCACCCACGAAGATGGAGTTGGCGCCCGCCAGGAAACACAGGGCCTGCAGCTCCCGGCTCATCGCCTCGCGCCCGGCCGACAGCCGCACCATGGCCTTGGGACAGACCAGCCGGGCGACCGCGATGGTGCGCACGAATTCCAGCCCGTCGATCTCGCCCTCAGCCTTGACCTTGTCGCCGAGCGGGGTGCCGGCGATCGGGACCAGGGCGTTGACCGGCAGGCTGTCGGGGTGGGCGGGCAGGGTGGCCAGCGCAT
Source organism: uncultured Caulobacteraceae bacterium (assembly GCA_964432415.1). Taxonomy (GTDB): domain Bacteria; phylum Pseudomonadota; class Alphaproteobacteria; order Caulobacterales; family Caulobacteraceae; genus JAFECT01. Next base: position 10,653 of record CAYSNW010000009.1, on the reverse strand, counting down.
GAAGCAGGCCGGCCCGGTCGCGCCGGGCTTCGCCCATGCCCACGATCCCGCCACAGCAGGTCGACATGCCCGCGTCGCGCACCGCCTCCAGCGTATCCAGCCGGTCCTGGTAGGTGCGTGTGCTCACCACCGAGGCGTAATAGTCGGGGCCGGTGTCGAGGTTGTGGTTGTAGTAGTCGAGCCCCGCCGCCTTCAGCTCCGCCGCCTGGGCGGGGGTCAGCATGCCGAGCGTCGCGCAGGTCTCCAGCCCCAGGGCCTTCACCCCCGAGATCATCTGGGCCAGCTTCGGCAGGTCCCGGTCCTTCAGCTCCCGCCAGGCCGCGCCCATGCAGAAGCGCTGGGCCCCGCCGGCCTTGGCCCGCGCCGCCTCGGCCACCACCGCCTGGGCGTCCATCAGCTTGGAGGCGGCCAACCCCGTGTCGAAATGGGCCGACTGGCTGCAGTAGCCGCAGTTCTCCGCGCAGCCGCCGGTCTTGACCGACAGCAGCTGCGACAGCTGCACCTCGGTCGGATCGAACCAGCGCCGGTGGACGGCGGCCGCCTGGAACACCAGTTCCGGAAACGGCAGGTCGAACAGGGCCTCCACCTGCGCGAGCGTCCAGTCGTGACGGGGCGTGGCGAGGTCGAGGGTCATGTCGGGGGCTCCGGGAGGTGGGGACACACACCTATTTCTGAAGCCCATGCTCTGTCACCTGCCCAGAGGTGAAATAGGTGTGTGTCCCCAATTGCTCCGATGGAGATCGAGAATGTCGCGCGGCGCCCCGCCGCAGCCTCTCGCCTGCTCTGATCCGCTATCCTTACCCTCAGTAACCGTCGGGGGCTCAGTTCCTTGCGCAGCCTGCTCTCCGCCTGCTTCCTGGCGCTCGCCGCCTGTTCCGCCGCCAAGGCCCAGGCCCCGGCGCGCAACACCTCGCCGATCGACTACGTCCTGACGCCTGAGATGGACGGCGCGACCCTGCGCGATCTCAAGCTCGAGGTCCGCTTCACCGCCGACGCCAGCGGGGTCACCCGCATCGACCTGCCCTCGACCTGGTCGGGGGCGACCGAGCTCTACAAGGCCATCCACGACATCACCGCCGAGGGCGCCAGCGTGCGCCGCGACGGCGGCGAACACCTGACCCTGAGCTCGAAGCCGAACGCCCCGGTCACCCTGCGCTACACGGTGCGCCAGGACTTCGAGGGCGAGCTGTCGGTGGAGCAGGGCTCGCCCTTCCGCCCCGTCACCCGCCCTGGCTGGTTCACCACCGTGGGCTGGGCCCTGTTCCCGGAGATCGAGCGTCGCCGCGACGCCCCGGCCAGCTTCCGCTGGGGCGCGACACCCCAGGGCTGGACCCTGGCCTCGGACCTCGATCACAAGGCGACGGAGCCCCGTCACATCGACGACCTGCTCGACAGCGTGCTGGTCGGCGGCCAGGGCATGCAGATCGTCGAGCGCCAGGCCGCCGGCGGGCGCCTCCGCATCGCCTTCCACGGCGACTGGCGTTTCTCCGAGGGCCAGATCGCTGACCTGCAGACCCGCATCGTCAACGCCTCGGCCGACTTCTGGAAGGACCATGGCGGCGAGTTCTTCGTGGCCTTCACTCCGCTGCAGGCGCCGCGTGGCGCCACGGTTCAGTACGGCGTGGGCCTCGGCGACGCCTTCTCGCTGTGGGCCACGCCCAACGTCACCGAGGCCGGCCTGCGCCACATCCTGGCCCACGAGTACCAGCACGCCTGGCTGCCCAACCGGGTGGGCGGCGTCCGCTCCGGCCCCGACGAGCCGCTGGACTACTGGCTGAGCGAGGGATTCACCGACTTCTACACCCTGCGTCTGCTGCTGCGCTCAGGGGTCTGGTCGCTGGAGGATTTCACCACCGACTATAACCGCATCCTCAAGGCCTACGCCGTCTCCAGCGCGCGCGAGGCCCCCAACCGCCTGATCGCAGCCAACTTCTGGAAGGACCGCGAGATCGCCGACCTGCCCTACCAGCGCGGCCTGCTGCTGGCGGCCCTGTGGGACGATCGCCTCAGGCGCGAGAGCGGCGGCCGCAAGAACCTCGACGACGTGGTGCTCGACATGAAGGCGCGCGCCGCGCGCGATCAGGCCGACGACGGCGCGGTGAACAACCTGCGCGTCGCCTGGCGCGAGGAGGGCGGCCAGGACCTGGGCGGCGACATGCGCCGCTACGTGGACGGCGGCGCCGCCGTGCTCCTGCCCGCCGACCTGTTCGGGTCCTGCGCGTCGGTCAAGACCTACCAGATGCCCATATTCGACCGCGGCTTCGACCCGGAAGAGACCAGCGCGCACGACGGCATTGTGGGCGGCGTCGATCCGTCCGGCCCGGCCTGGGCGGCGGGCCTCCGGAACGGTATGCGCATCCTGGGGCGCGAAGGCGGCGACAACGCCGACTCCCGCGTGGATCTGGTCTACAAGGTCGACGACCACGGCGTGGTGAAGCAGATTCGCTACCGCCCTGAAGGCAAGGTGCGCGCCACCATCCAGGAGATCGCGCTGGCGGCGGACATGAGCGCTGAGAAGCGCGCGGCCTGCACGCGTTCTATGGCAGGGCTGTAACAACCCATCCTACTGCCGCCATTTTCGCCGCTAAGCTCTCTCGAGGTTCTGACTTGGGGGAGTTCATGCATCGACTGTTGGCGGCCTGCGCGGTCGCGCTCCTGCTCGGCGCGGCGACGCCGCCCGCCGACAAGGTCGTCCACTACCGCCTGACTCCCGAACTCGGTCCCGACGGCCTGAAGGACCTGGCCGTCGAGATACGCCTGACCGGGGACGCGGACGGCTCCACGCGCCTGCACCTGCCGGACGAATGGGCCAGCGCGCACGAGCTGTGGCGCCAGGTGCGCGACGTCCAGGTCGAGGGGGCGAGCCTCGCCGAGGACGGGCCGGCCTATCGGGTCCTCACCCATGCGCCGGGCGCCGCGATCACCATCCGCTACCGGGTGGTCACAGCCTTCGACCGCGACCCGGCCGTGGGCGCGACCGTGGGCAATCCCTATCAGCCGATCCTGCGGCCGGCCTGGTTCTCGGTCATCGGCCACGCGGTCTTCGCCTCGCCGGACGGAGAACAAAGCCGCCCCGCCGACTTCCGCTGGGGGACGCTTCCCTCCGGCTGGACGGTCGCCTCCGACCTCGACCACGGGGCCAGGGGCCGCCGCCTGATGGTCGGGGACATCGAACACAGCACCGCCGTCGGCGCTCCCGACCTGAGGCTGATCGCGAGCCGCGCCGCCGGCGCCGACCTGCGGCTGGCGGTGCTGGGCCGCTGGAGCCTGGATGTCGACGCCTTTGCAACCCTGCTCACCCGCGTGGTGGAGGCCGAGCACGCCTACTGGGGCGACCGGGGCGAGCCCTTCATCGTCACCATGACCCCGCTGGTTCCGGCGCCCGGCAGCACCTCGCTCGGCGGCACGGGCCTGGACGACGCCTTCGCGGTCTTCGCCTCTTCCGACAGCCCGCTGCCGCTGATGCGCTACCTGCTGGCGCACGAGCACATGCATACCTGGAACTCGAGCCGTCTCGGCGGGGTGCGCTACGGGCCTGACCAGCCGGCCGACTACTGGTTCAGCGAGGGCTTCACCGACTTCCTGACCCAGCGCGTGTTGCTGCGCTCCGGGGTCTGGTCGCTGGAGGACTATGCGACCGAACTGAACCAGGTACTGACGGCCTATGCCCTGTCGCCAGTGCGCACGGCGCCCAACGCCCGCATCGTGGCCGACTTCTGGAAGGATCCGCAGGTGCAGAAGCTACCCTACCAGCGCGGCCTGCTGCTCGCCATGGTCTGGGACGACCGCCTGCGCAGGTCCAGCCACGGGCGACGCGACCTGGACGACGTGTTCAAGGCCCAGCTGGCCCTGGCCCGGGGCATCGACCAGAGCAGGCCCGGCCACCCGACTGCGCCCGACCTGTTCACCGCCGCCTGGCGCAGGATCGGGGGGCCGGACCTGGCGGATGACCTGCGCCGCCTGGTCGGGGAGGGCGAGGATGTGCGGCTGCCTGCCGACCTGTTTGGTTCGTGCGCGACGATCCGCACCGAGCAGGTTCCGGTCTTCGACCGCGGCTTCGACCTGGCCGCCACCACCAAGGCCGGTAACGTCTTCGTGGGCGTCCGTTCCGACAGCCCCGCCTATGCGGCCGGCCTGCGCGACGGCATGAAGATCAAGGGGCGCGAGGCCGGCAAGCCCGGCGATTCCCGGGTGGAATACGTCTACCGGGTCGACGACCAGGGCGTGGAGCGGGTGATCCGCTTCCTGCCCCAGGGCAAGGACACCGTCACCCTGCAGAGCGTCGTGCTGGCGGCCTCGATGACGCCGGCCGTCCGCGCGGCCTGTACGAAACGGATGGCCGGGCTCTAGAGCGTACCCGGCAGCGTGTTAGACACGCCGCCATGGATCATTCCCGCTCCGCCGCCCTGGCGCTCGACGCCGCCGATCCGCTTCGCGGGCTGCGCGACCGCTTCGACCTGCCCGAGGGCGTCATCTACCTCGACGGCAATTCCCTGGGCGCCCTGCCCAAGGCCACCGCCCCCGCCATCGCCGACCTGGTCTCGCGCCAGTGGGGCCGGGACCTGATCACCAGCTGGAACCGCAACGGCTGGATCGAGCTTCCGGCGCGTATCGGCGCCCTGATCGCGCCCCTGATCGGCGCTCACCCCGACGAGGTGATGGCGGCGGACTCCACCTCCGTGAACATCTTCAAGGCCGTGGCCGGCGCGCGCGCCATGCGCCCGGACCGGCGGGTCATCCTGGCCGAGGCGGGCGACTTCCCCACCGACCTGCATATACTGCAGGGCCTGGCCGCCACCCTCGGCGACGTCGAGCTGCGCTTCGTCCCGCCCGAACAGGTCGTCGCCTCCCTGACCGATGAGGTCGCGGTCCTGTTGCTGACCCACGTCCACTACCGCTCGGGCGAGATCCGCGACATGGCGGGGATCACCGCCGCCGCCCACGCCTCAGGCGCGCTGACCGTCTGGGACCTCAGCCACAGCGCCGGCGTGATCAAGGTCGAGCTCGACGCGTGTCGGGCCGATTTCGCGGTCGGCTGCGGCTACAAGTTCCTGAACGGCGGCCCCGGCGCTCCGGCCTACATCCATGTCGCGCGCCGGCATCAGCAGGCCTTCCGCTCGCCGTTGACCGGTTGGCTGGGTCACGCCCGGCCCTTCGCCTTCATCGACGAATACGAGCCCGGCCCCGGCATGGCGCGGACCCTGTGCGGCACGCCGCCGATGCTCAGCCTCAAGGGCCTGGAGATGGGGCTGCTGGCCTTCGACGGGGTCGATCCCTCAGCCCTGCACGCCAAGGCCGGCCGGCTCGGGGACCTGTTCATCGCCCTGGTCGACGAGCGCCTGCCGGAACTGACCTTCATCGGCCCGCGCGACGCCGCCCGCCGCGGCGGCCAGGTCGCCTTCGCTCACGAGGGCGCCTACGCCCTGGTCCAGGCCCTGATCGCGCGCGGTGTCATCGGCGACTTCCGCGCCCCCGACGCCGCCCGCTTCGGCCTCTCGCCCATGACCACCCGCTTCGTCGACGTCTGGGACGCGGTCGAGCACATGGCCCAGGTGATGAGCTCTGGCGAATGGCGCGACCCGAGATTCAACCAGCGCGCGGCAGTGACGTAGAAAGAAGATTTTCCACAGACCACACAGACCACACAGACGAGATTTCGCTTCTTCCGCGTTAGCGGAACTCAAATCTGTGGCGAACGGCCGACCTAAGAATGCGATCCCGCTTCGCGGGCGTCAGCGATCTTTCTTGTCTGTGTGGTCTGTGTGGTCTGCGGAAAAATCTTCATCCGCCGGCCTTCTCGGCACGCCGGAAATTGATCCCGCCCCTCAAACCTTCGGCGACAGCTTCGTGCCCTTCGGCGTCGGCGCGGGCAGGGGGGTCAGCAGCGGGTCTTCGCCGGCCCCGGCCCAGGCGCGGGCGCCGGGCTTGGGCACGATCAGGACGAAGCGGTAGCCCCGCCGCTCGAACTCGGTGATCAGGTCCGAAAGAGCGGCCACCGTATGCGCCTTGGTCTCGTGCAGGATCAGGATGCCGCCGTTGGTCTGGGCCGCCTCGTAGAGCGCACGCTCCTTGACCCCGTCCACGTCGATCCGGCGCTTCCAGTCGTCCGCCCCGAAGTCGGCCGAGACCGCGGCGATGTTACGCTGGCCCAGGTAGGCCAGCAGCGTCGGGCTGTCGTTCAGGCCCGGGAAGCGGAAGAAGGGCGCAAGCCTCGCCTTGTCCGGCAGGGGCGCGGGCTCCATGGCGCTCTGCACCGCCCAGAAGCCGCGCTCGATCTGGCTCTTGGCGCCGGCCGGGCCGAGCTTCCTGAGGTTATTGGGATGGGTCCAGCTGTGGGTGGCCAGGATATGGCCGCGCGCGGCGGTCTCGCGCACCAGGTCCGGCCGGGCTTCGGCGTAGAAGCCGACGAAGAAGAAGGCCGCCTTCAGGCAGTGGCGGTCCAGGATCGCCAGCACCTCCTCGTGGTGGGCCGCGTCCGGGCCGTCGTCGATGGTGAGCGCTATGTCCTTGGGCCGGAGCGGGCTCCGCGGATACTGCAGGGCGCCGTAGCGCGCCGTTCCATTGTCGCCGGGACGGGTCTCCAGCTCGACCGTCGGCGTCTTCGCCGGGGCCAGCGGGTCGGTGGGGCAGCGGCCCTGGGCGGTCTGATGCACGTCGGATGGCGGCGAACCGGCCGGCCGGGCGGGAAGCGGGCCCTTCAGAATCGGGCCGAATTCCAGGCCCAGTCCCAGAAGGGCGGTCAGTACGGCCGCGAACGCTACTGTCAGTCTCACGAAACGGTCCCCCCGCGGCACGCACGCAAGCCTCGACCCTAGCTGCGGGAAGAGCGCAAGGCGAAGCTTTGATTCGGTTTGCGGAGTCGAACGGCGCCGACTGTGACCATATAAAGATATCTTTATATGTTTTCGAAGCCGGTCTATAGACCGCCCCTCAACGCACACTGGCCGGTCTTCGCACGGCCCCCGCAACCGCTGTCCGGAGCCTTCCCGCCATGACCGACTACATCGTCAAAGACATCTCGCTCGCGCCCTGGGGTCAGAAGGAGATCGCCATCGCCGAGACCGAAATGCCGGGCCTGATGGCCACGCGCGAGGAGTTCGGGGCCAGGAAGCCACTGAAGGGCGCCCGCATCGCCGGCTCCCTGCACATGACCATCCAGACCGCGGTCCTGATCCAGACCCTGGAAGCCCTGGGCGCCGAGGTGCGCTGGGCCTCGTGCAACATCTTCTCGACCCAGGACCACGCCGCCGCCGCCATCGCCGCGGCCGGCACCCCCGTCTTCGCCATCAAGGGCGAGACCCTCTACGAGTACTGGGAATACGCTCACAAGATTTTCGAATGGCATGATGGCGGCTACCCGAACCTGATCCTGGACGACGGCGGCGACGCGACCCTGCTCTGCGTGCTGGGCCCCAAGGCTGAGAAGGATCCCTCGGTCCTCGCCAACCCCCAGAACGAGGAAGAGGAAGCCCTGTTCGCGGTGATGAAGCGTTACCTGACCGAGCGGCCCGGCTTCTACTCCGCCATCCGCGACGCCATCGGCGGCGTCTCCGAAGAGACCACCACCGGCGTGCATCGCCTGTACCAGATGGCCGAGCGCGGCGAGCTGCCGTTCCCCGCCATCAACGTCAACGACAGCGTCACCAAGTCCAAGTTCGACAACCTCTACGGCTGCCGCGAGAGCCTGGTGGACGCCATCCGCCGCGGCACCGACGTCATGCTGGCCGGCAAGGTCGCGGTGGTGCTGGGCTACGGCGACGTGGGCAAGGGTTCGGCCGCATCCCTGCGCAACGGCGGCGCCCGCGTGGTGGTCACCGAGGTCGATCCGATCTGCGCCCTGCAGGCCGCCATGGAAGGCTACGACGTCAAGACCATCGAGGACGTGGCCGCCTCCGCCGACATCTTCGTCACCGCCACCGGCAACAAGGACGTGCTGACGGTTGAGCACATGCGCGCGATGAAGAACAACGCCATCGTCTGCAACATCGGCCACTTCGACAGCGAGATTCAGATCGCCGGCCTGCGCAATTTCAAGTGGGACGAGATCAAGCCCCAGGTCCACCACGTGGAGTTCCCGGACGGCAAGAAGATCATCGTGCTGTCCGAAGGGCGCCTGGTGAACCTCGGCAACGCGACGGGGCACCCCTCCTTTGTGATGAGCGCCAGCTTCACCAACCAGACCCTGGCCCAGATGGAGCTGTGGACCAACGCCAAGGCCTATGAGCACAAGGTCTACACCCTGCCCAAGCACCTCGACGAAAAGGTCGCCATGCTGCACCTGGCCAAGCTGGGCGCGAAGCTGACCAAGCTGTCCAAGGAACAGGCCGACTACATCGGCGTCACCCCCGACGGCCCGTTCAAGCCGGACCACTACCGGTACTAGGATTCTGCGGTCTCCGCCCCCGCGGGGCGGAGACTTCACCCCTCGCGTTGACGCTCGATCCGTCGAACCACTAGGTTGTCTGCGGGCGCAACATCGCGTGTCCGTTGCATCGTGCGGAGCGGGTCATGGCGAAGCGGGGCGGCCGGGCTTCCGGCGGAATGAAGGCGCCGCCGCCGCGGTCCCTCAGCTACCCCGGCGTCTACGTCCAGGAGCTCTCCACGTCCCACACCGTCGAGGCTGCGCCCACCAGCGTCGCCGTCTTCGTCGGCGCCACGGTGAGCGGACCCGAGAACACGCCGGTCCAGATCCTCAGCTGGCAGGCCTATGTCACGACCTTCGGCGGCCTCGCCTGGGGCCTGCAGACGCCGTTCGCGGTCTGGTGCTTCTTCCAGCAGGGCGGCGGCGCCTGCTGGGTGGTGCGCGCCGCGGCTGCTTCGGCCGGCGCCTGGGTCGCCGCGGCCCTGACGCAGGGCGCGCTCGGATTCAGCGCCGCCGCCCCCGGCGACTGGGGCGACAATCTGCTGGTCGCCGTCGGCGACTATCCGGATGGCGCTGCCTCCCCGACTCCGGCCTTCGCCATCGATGTCCTCTACCACATGCCGCTGCTGGGCCAGGCCCTGTCGGTGAGCGACCAGCTGGCCGCCGATTTCGCCGCGGCGAACCATTGCGCCCAGGTCCCGCTGGAGCACGGCGCCGCCTGGCGGATGGAGCGTTTCAGCGGCTTCACCGCCGCCGATCTTGCGCCTCAGGGCGCCGGTCCCTGCGCGCTCGCGACCCGGATCAACGCGACGTCCCTGTTCCTGCGCGTCGCGGTCTCGGACGGCGCCGCGCCGCGCCCGCCCAATTCTGCGCCGAGCGCCCTGACCGGCGGCGCCGGCGACCCCACCGACACGCCGCTCGACCTGACGGCCGCGCTCGCCTCCCTCGGCGCCGTGCAGGGCGTGAGCCTGCTCGCCACTCCTGACGTCACCGCCATCGCCGACGCGGGCGCACAGCGCAACCGCGTGCTGCAGACCCTGGCCTGGGCGGAGACTCCGGCCGCGAACCAGATCTTCTATCTGGTCGATCCGCCGCTCGGGCTCTCCATCGCCGACATCGAAGCCTTCAGGACCGGCGCCGCCTCCGCCGACGGCCGGCTGCCGGCCGGCAACGCCCTAAGCTCCGCCTCGGGCGCCCTCTACTATCCCTGGATCCTCATTCCCGGTCCCGATGGGATGTCGAGCGTGCCGGTCCCGCCCTCCGGCGCCATGGCCGGCGCCTATGCCGCGACCGACACAGCCGCCGGCGTCTGGAAGGCCCCGGCGGGAATCGACTACGGCGCCCTTCGCTTCGCCCTCGGAGTCGAGCGGCCGGTCACCGACACGGATCAGGACGGGCTCAATCCGATCGGGATCAACACCATCCGCAGCTTCACCAACTACGGAATCTGCGCCTGGGGCGCGCGCACCCTCTCCAGCGATCCGGACCGGGTCTACGTCAATACCCGCCGCCTGCTGACCATGATCGAGCTGTCCCTGACCCAGGGACTGCAGTGGGTGGCGTTCGAGCCCGACAACGCCAGGCTCTGGGCCGCCGTCACCGCCCAGACCACCGCGTTCCTCACCCCCCTGTGGCGGCAGGGCGCCCTGTTCGGCGACACGGCTTCCGAAGCCTTCACCGTCACCTGCGACGCGTCGAACAATCCGCCGGACACGGTCGCCCAGGGGGTGCTGAACCTCGACCTGCTGGTCGCGCCGACCTACCCGGCGGAGTTCGTGGCGATCAGAATCCAGCTGCAGACCGCGACGGGGGCCTGAGGGCGCCTCAGTTCCCCGCGCAGCCGTTGGTCAGGTGCTCGCCGTGGTAGCTGATCTCCGCCGTCGCCGGACGCGCCGCGCCGCTGGGCTCGGTGCAGGCCACCGCCGTGACCTTCACCACCAGGGCCTGGTTCGAGGCGGTCGTCGCCGTCCAGGTCGCGTCGGTCGTGCCCGTGGGCCCTGGCGTCACCGCCACCGAATCCGTGCCGAAGTTCTGGCTGTTCAGGGTGATGCCGCCGGGCGCCGGGGTGATCACGATAGTGTAGCCCGGCTCGAACGAGCTCACCTTCACCGGCTGGGTCAGGTCGACGCCAGCGACCGTGGGCGCGGCGGGCGGCGGCGGCGAGGCGGGCGGCGCGGGCTTGCAGCCGCAGACCAGGGTGGCGGCCAACAGGGCCAGGGCGATCGTGCGCATGGGCAGGGTCCCTCCAGCGGCCGTGCGACCGCGATGGCGGAGCCTGGGCCCCGGCCGCC
>CAYSNW010000008.1:0-96781 GCA_964432415.1 uncultured Caulobacteraceae bacterium | reverse complement strand
GCAAGCTCGACCCCTATCTCAACGTCGATCCGGGCACGATGTCGCCCTATCAGCACGGCGAGGTCTTCGTCACCGACGACGGCGCCGAGACCGACCTGGACCTGGGCCACTACGAGCGCTTCACCGGGGTGTCGGCGGCCAAGAGCGACAACATCACCACCGGCCGCATCTACCAGACCATCATCGAGAAGGAACGCCGCGGCGACTATCTGGGCGCCACCGTCCAGGTGATCCCCCACGTCACCGACGAGATCAAACAGTTCGTCCTGGCCGATCCGGGCGACGTGGACTTTGTCCTGGTCGAGATCGGCGGGACCGTCGGCGATATCGAGGGCCTGCCGTTCTTCGAGGCCATCCGCCAGCTGGGCCAGGAGCTGCCGCGCGGCCAGAGCTGCTACGTGCACCTGACCTTGCTGCCGTTCATCAAGACGGCCGGCGAGATGAAGACCAAGCCGACCCAGCACTCGGTCAAGGAGCTGCGCTCCATCGGCATCCAGCCCGACATCCTGCTCTGCCGCTGCGAGCACCCGATCCCGCCCGAGGAGCGGCGCAAGATCGGCCTGTTCTGCAATGTGCGCGAGACCGCGGTGATCCAGGCCATGGACGCGCCGGACATCTACGCGGTGCCGCTGGAGTACCACAAGGAGGGCCTGGACCAGGAAGTCCTGGCCTGCTTCGGCATCCACGACGCCAAGGCGCCGGACCTGAGCCGCTGGGAGAAGATCGCCCAGACCCGCCTGCATCCGGATGGCGACGTCACTGTGGCGGTGGTGGGCAAGTACACCATCCTGAAGGACGCCTATAAGTCGCTGATCGAGGCCCTGCACCACGGCGGCCTGGCCAACGACGTGCGCGTGCACATCGACTGGGTCGAGTCCGAGACCTTCGAAGGCGATCCGGCCGAGTGCGAGGCGCGCCTGCAGGGCGCCCACGGCATCCTGGTCCCCGGCGGCTTCGGCGAGCGTGGGGCGGAGGGCAAGATCGAGGCGGCCCGCTTCGCGCGCGAGCGCAACATTCCCTACTTCGGCATCTGCTTCGGCATGCAGATGGCGGTGATCGAGGCGGCGCGGAACCTGGCCGGCCTGAAGCACGCCTCCTCCACCGAGTTCGGCCCGACGCCGGAGCCGGTGGTGGGCCTGATGACCGAATGGGCGCGGGGCAACGAGAAGGAAGTCCGCGCGGCGGACAGCGATCTCGGCGGCTCGATGCGGCTGGGCGCCTATGAGGCCAGCCTGAAGCCCGGATCCCTGATCGCGCGCATCTATGGCTCGAACGACATCAGCGAACGCCACCGCCACCGTTACGAGGTCAACATCGGCTATCGCGACGTCATCGAGGGACCGGGCGGCCTGACCTTCGCCGGAGTTTCGCCTGACGGCGTCCTGCCCGAGACGGTGGAGCGCGAGGACCATCCCTGGTTCATCGGGGTGCAATATCACCCCGAACTGAAGTCCCGGCCCTTTGCTCCGCACCCGCTGTTCGCCGACTTCATCCGCGCCGCGGTGGTGCAGAGTCGCCTGGTCTGATCAAGGCCGCCTGGGTCCTGGGACATCAGGTCTGCGGCAATTTCTTTCTCTCGCTCGCGGTCGCTCCCGCGGTGTGACCCAGGTCACTGGCGCGGGCTCCTGGCGCGTACTAGCTTTTCGATGACACCCCAGAGGGGTCACGGGAGAACCGCGATGTTCAGGTCAGGCATGCTCACTATGGCGGCGCTCGCCGCGGCGACGACCGCGATGGCGGCGCCGGCCGGGGTCGAGGTGCGGGCCGACCACGGCAATATCCAGATCGTGCGGGGAGGGCAGGTCAGCGACCTGACCCACAGTGGCAAGGACAGCGAGCCTGTGCTCAGCCCGGACGGTTCCCGCATCGCCTTCACCCGCGAGGAGAGGCCTCGAACCGGCGTGACCGACACGGGCGTCGAGAGCCTGTGGGTCGCCGATGTGGCTACGGGTCAAACGCATCGACTGATCGAGCCTCACGACGCCAAGGAGGTGAAGCACGCCATGCTGGCGCTGCGTCACCCGACCTTCTCGCTCGACGGCGGCTACGTTTATGTCATGGCCGACGCCTGGGTGACCTCCGCCGCCATCCACCAGATCGACCTGAAGACCGGGCGTGAGCGCTTCGTCATCGACGGCAACAGCCTGTCGGTGATCCGCAACGGGCCCTACCGCGGCTATCTGCTGGTCTCGCGCCACAAGTACCGCAAGGGTGGGGAAGGCGGCTCCTACGATCCGGTCGACCTGGTCAAGCCGGACGGCAAGGTGGTCATGACCCTGCCCGGCAAGCTGGACGAGAGCGACGAGGCCGCCTGGTTGAAGAAGCACGGGTGGCAGGCCTGGTAGTCGGGGCGGCGCGCACGCAGGTCGCACTTGAACCGCAAGCCGCCTTGGTGCATACACCCGCGCTCACGGCGGCGGCCCACGGTTCGCCGCCGCTTCCTGTTTATCGCCAGCGCATCACGCCGGCCCGACCCTGAGAGAGACGGAAATGGCCGTTCCTAAACGCAAAGTATCGCCCTCGCGGCGGAACATGCGCCGCTCGCACCACGCGCTGGGCGCCAATTCCTTCGTGGAAGACAAGGACACCGGCGAGCTGAAGCGCCCGCACCACGTCGACCTGAAGACCGGCATGTACAAGGGCCGTCAGGTCCTGACGCCGAAGGAAGACTGAGCCGACTTCAGGCTCGAACACCGAATCAGAAGCGGCGCGTGGGCTCAAGGCTCGCGCGCCGCTTTCCTTTTGTGCGCCGCCTTGGCCTGACGCGTCCGGCACGCTAAAGCCTCGCGCGCTCCCTCCAACCCGCGCCCGAGGCCCGCTTCCCATGACCGATATCGTCGACATCACCGCCCGTGAGATCATGGACAGCCGCGGCAACCCGACGGTCGAGGTCGATGTGGTGCTGTCCGACGGCTCGTTCGGGCGCGCCGCTGTGCCGTCCGGGGCCTCCACCGGCGCCCACGAGGCGGTCGAGAAGCGCGACGGGGACAAGAGCCGCTACCTCGGCAAGGGCGTGCTGCAGGCGCTGGACGCGGTCAACGGCGAGATCTTCGACGCGGTCTCGGGCATGGACGCGGAAGACCAGCGCCGGCTGGACGCCGCGATGATCGAGCTCGACGGCACCGAGAACAAGAGCCGGCTGGGCGCCAACGCCATCCTGGGCGTGTCCCTGGCCGCCGCGCGGGCCCAGGCGATCAGCTCCAACCTGCCGCTCTACAAGTACATCGGCGGCGTCTCGGCCCGCGTCCTGCCCACCCCGATGATGAACATCATCAATGGCGGCATGCACGCCGACAACCCGATCGACATCCAGGAATTCATGGTCATGCCCACGGGCGCGGAGACTTTCTCCGAGGGCCTGCGCATGGGGGCGGAGATCTTCCATGCCCTGAAGGCGGCTCTGAAGAAGGCCGGCCACAACACCAACGTCGGCGACGAGGGCGGCTTCGCCCCGAACCTGAAGTCGGCGGATGAGGCGTTGAAGTTCATTCTGCAGGCGGGCGAGGCGGCCGGATACGAGGCCGGGCGGGACTTCCACCTGGCGCTCGACTGCGCCGCCACCGAGTTCTTCAAGGACGGCAAGTACGCCATGACCGGGGAGGGCAAGACCCTCGATCCCGCCGGGATGGTCGACTACCTGGCCGACCTGGCCGAGCGCTTCCCCATCGTCTCGATCGAAGACGGTTGTTCGGAAGATGACTTCGACGGCTGGGCCCTGCTCACCCAGCGGCTCGGCGGCAAGGTCCAGCTGGTGGGCGACGACCTGTTCGTGACCAACCCGGCGCGGCTCTCGGCCGGAATCGAGTCGGGTCTGGCCAACTCGATCCTGATCAAGGTCAACCAGATCGGCACGCTTTCTGAGACCCTGGATGCGGTCGATATGGCCCACCGCTCGGCCTACACCGCGGTGATGAGCCACCGCTCCGGCGAGACCGAGGACTCCACCATCGCCGACCTGGCGGTGGCCACCAACTGCGGACAGATCAAGACCGGCTCGCTGTCACGCTCGGACCGGCTGGCCAAGTACAACCAGCTGCTGCGCATCGAGGAGATGCTGGGCGACCAGGCGGTCTACGCCGGCGACGGGATGCTGCGGGGCGCCTGAGTCCCCATCGCAGGCGGAACGCGAAAAACCCAACAAGGTTAACGGCTAAGCTACGATTCCGTAACCTCTTGGAAGGCATGTTGGCCGGGTCGTGTTCAAACGCTCAGAAGGAGCGCTTGCTTGCTTTCCCAGATCCGGCCCTACCTCGTGACTGCGGGGTTCGGCGTCCTCATCGCCTACTTCGGGTTCCATGCGCTGACCGGCGACAAGGGACTGCTCAACGAGGCGACGCGCAAGGCTACGCTTGCCGAGCGCACCGACCAGCTCAAGCGTGTGACCGCCGAGCGCCACGAACTGGAGGCGCGGGTAAATCTTTTGTCGGATGAGCATCTGTCCAAGGATTTGCTTGAGGAGCGCGCCCGCGTACTGCTCGGTTACACGGACCCGCGTGACTACGTCATTCGGGTGGAAGCTCCGCATTCTCGCCGTTCTTGACTTCGCATAGCCGTTAGACGCTGCTAAAGCCCTCCGCGCGAACGTTCGTTAGACCCCCGCGACGGAGGACGCCTGCATGGCGCGAGCTGCAAAGGCCGCGGCGAAAAGCCCATCCAAGGCCGCCTCGAAAGCCGACCTGAAACCGACCAAGGACGACCTGCTGGGCTGGTACCGGCAGATGCTGCTGATCCGCCGCTTCGAGGAGCGGGCGGGGCAGCTGTACGGCATGGGTCTGATCGGCGGCTTCTGCCACCTGTACATCGGTCAGGAGGCCGTGGCGGTCGGCATGCAGTCGGTGTCCAAGAAGGGCGACGAGATCATCACCGCCTACCGCGACCACGGCCACATGCTGGCCGCGGGCATGGACCCGCGCGAGGTCATGGCCGAACTGACCGGTCGGTCCGGGGGCTCGTCCAAGGGCAAGGGCGGTTCGATGCACATGTTCTCCATCGAGGCCGGCTTCTTCGGAGGCCACGGCATCGTCGGCGCCCAGGTGTCGCTGGGCACGGGCCTGGGCTTCGCCAACCGCTACCGGGGCAACGACAACGTCGCCTACGTCTATTTCGGCGACGGCGCGGCCAACCAGGGCCAGGTCTACGAGAGCTTCAAC
This sequence comes from uncultured Caulobacteraceae bacterium, assembly GCA_964432415.1. GTDB lineage: Bacteria > Pseudomonadota > Alphaproteobacteria > Caulobacterales > Caulobacteraceae > JAFECT01. The sequence goes on along the minus strand of CAYSNW010000008.1, from coordinate 91,631 downwards.
ATGGCGGAGCTCTGGCGGCTGCCGGTCATCTATCTGATCGAGAACAACCAGTACGCCATGGGCACATCGGTCGAGCGCTCCTCGGCCATGACCGAGCTCTACAAGCGCGGCGCCAGCTTCAACATTCCCGGCGAACAGGTTGACGGGATGGATGTTCTGGCGGTGCGCGAAGCCGGAAAGCGGGCCACCGACCACGCCCGCGCCGGCAAGGGTCCCTATCTGCTGGAGATGAAGACCTACCGCTACCGCGGCCACTCCATGTCCGATCCCGCCAAGTACCGGACCAAGGAGGAGGTCGACGAGGTCAAGAAGACGCGCGACCCGATCGACCACCTGAAGGGCCTGATGGCCAAGGCCGGGATCAAGGAAGAGCAGATCAAGGCCATCGACGAAGAGATCAAGACCATCGTGCTCGACGCGGTGGACTTCGCCCAGACCAGCCCGGAACCCGATCCGTCCGAGCTCTACACCGACGTCTATCTGGAGGCCTGAGCCATGACCGACATCCTCATGCCGGCCCTGTCTCCGACCATGGAAGAGGGCGGCCTCACCAAGTGGCTGGTCAAGGCGGGCGACAAGATCGAACCGGGCCAGGTCATCGCCGAGATCGAGACCGACAAGGCGACCATGGAGGTCGAGGCCGTCGACGACGGCGAGATCGAAGAAATCCTCGTGCCTGCCGGGACCGAGGGCGTGAAGGTCAACACCCCGATCGCGCGCCTGAAGGGCGGCGCCTCAGCGCCCGCTCCGAAGGCCGAGCCCAAGGCCGCCGAGCCCGCGCCCGTGGCTGAAGCCAAGCCGGCGCCCACGGCTGAGGCGCCAAAGTCCGCCGAGCCCGCCAACGATCCGGAAATCCCGGCCGGGGCCAAGATGGTCAAGACCACGGTCCGCGACGCGCTGCGCGACGCCATGGCCGAGGAGATGCGCCGCGACGAGAGCGTCTTCCTGATGGGTGAGGAAGTCGCCCAGTACCAGGGCGCCTACAAGGTCAGCCGCGACCTGCTGCAGGAGTTCGGCGACCGCCGCGTGGTGGACACCCCGATCACCGAGCACGGCTTCGCCGGCCTGGGCGTCGGCGCGGCCATGGCCGGGCTGAAGCCGATCGTCGAGTTCATGACCTGGAACTTCGGCATGCAGGCCATCGACCAGATCATCAACTCCGCCGCCAAGACGCTCTACATGTCCGGCGGCCAGATCAAATCCTCGATCGTGTTCCGCGGTCCCAACGGCGCCGCCGCCCGCGTGGCCGCCCAGCACAGCCAGGATTATTCCTCCTGGTACGCCCACGTGCCCGGACTGAAGGTGATCGCCCCCTACGACGCGGCCGACGCCAAGGGCCTGCTCAAGGCCGCTATCCGCGACCCGAACCCCATCGTCTTCCTCGAGCACGAGATGATGTACGGCGTGGAGTTCGACGTGCCGGACGTGGAGGACTGGGTGCTGCCGATCGGCAAGGCCAAGATCCGCCGCGAGGGGACCGACGTCACCATCACCTGCCATTCGCGCATGGTCGGCGTGGCGCTCAAGGCCGCCGAGATGCTGGAAGGCGAGGGGATTTCGGCTGAGGTCATCGACCTCAGAACCCTGCGTCCGCTCGACACCGCGACCATCCTGGAAAGCGTGAAGAAGACCAACCGCCTGGTCACGGTGGAGGAAGGCTGGGGCCCGATGGGCGTCGGCGCCGAGGTGGCCTCGATCGTCACCGCCGAAGCCTTCGACTACCTCGATGCGCCGCCGACCCGCGTCTACGGCGAGGACGTGCCCATGCCCTACGCCGCCAACCTCGAGGCCCTGGCCCTGCCGACGGCCGAGAAGGTCGTCGTGGCGGTCAAGGCCGTGACTTACAAATAGGCGGGACCCGGTGAGCGAGATCCACAAGGGCGCCTGCCACTGCGGCCGTGTCACCGCGACGCTCCGCTGCGAGCCGGGGCTTGAGGTGCGCGCCTGCCAGTGCGGCTTCTGCCGCCGGCACGGGGCCAAGACGGTCAGCGATCCGGACGGCTTCGCCGAGATCGCGTCCGAGGGAAGGCTGATCCGCCACCGCTTCGGCCTGATGACCAGCGACTACCTGATGTGCCCGGACTGCGGGGTCTATGTCGGCTCCGCGCTCGAGGCCGATCACATCACCCGCGTGACGCTGAACACCGCCGGCCTGCAGATGAAGCCCTGGTGCGACAAGGTCGCCCAGCCGGTCGACTATTCCGGAGAGACCCTGCACGAGCGTCTGGACCGCCGCCGCGAACGCTGGACGCCCGCGCGGGTGGTGGAAAGGACCTTCGCATGAGCGAGGTCCGCACCTGGCGTTCGGGCGGCTGCCACTGCGGCGGCGTGCGCTTCGAGGTGGAGCTGCCCGAGGTCATCGAGGCCCAGGCCTGCAACTGCTCGATGTGCGAGAAGCTGGGCTTCATCCACATCATCACGCCGGAGAGCCGCTTCCGCATCACCGCCGGCGCCGACCAGCTGACCGAGTACACCTTCAACACCGGCGTCGCGAAACACCTGTTCTGCAGGGTGTGCGGCGTCAAGAGCTTCTACCGGCCCCGCTCCAATCCGGACGGCTGGTCGGTCAATGCGCGCTGCCTGGACGATCCCGATGCGCTCGACATCCGCATCGAAGCCTTCGACGGAAGACATTGGGAGGCGCACGCCGCCTCGCTGGCCCATTTGAGCCGGGAAGACTCATGACCGACATCCTCATGCCCGCCCTGTCGCCGACCATGGAGGAAGGCGGCCTGACCAAATGGCACGTGAAGGCCGGCGACAAGATCGAGCCCGGCCAGGTCATCGCCGAGATCGAGACCGACAAGGCGACCATGGAGGTCGAGGCGGTCGACGACGGCGAGATCTCGGAAATCCTGGTGCCTGAGGGCACGCAGGGGGTGAAGGTCAATACGCCGATCGCACGGCTGAAGGGCGGGGCGGCTGCGCCGGCGCCGAAAGCTGCGCCTGCCGAGGCGCCCAAGGCCGAAGCTCCCAAGGCGGAGCCGCCGAAACCGGCTGCCGCGCCGGCGCCCGCCGCTGCTCCCGCTCCCGCCAAGGCCTCGGGCGAACGCATCTTCGCCTCGCCGCTGGCCCGCCGTATCGCCGCCCAGAAGGGCGTCGATCTGAAGGGCGTGAAGGGCACCGGCCCGCACGGCCGCATCGTCAAGGCCGACGTCGAGGGCGCGCCCAAGGGCGCCGCGGCGCCCGCCGCCGCCGCCAAGGCCGCTGGCGAGCCGCGTCAGGTCCTGTCGCTCGAGCAGATGGGCATCGCGCCCGGCTCCTACGACCTGGTCCCGCTGGACGGCATGCGCCGCACGATCGCCAAGCGCCTGACCGAGAGCTTCCGCGACGTGCCGCACTTCCCGCTGACCATCGATCTGGAGATCGACGGCCTGCTGGCGGCGCGCGCCAAGGTCAACGCCATGCTGGAGAAGTCCGGCGTGAAGGTCTCGGTCAACGACTTCGTGCTGAAGGCCTCGGCCATGGCGCTCAAGTTGGTCCCCGAGGCCAACGCCAGCTTCACGCCCGAGGGCATCGCCATGCATCACCATGCCGACGTGGCCATGGCGGTGGCCATCGACGGCGGCCTGATCACCCCGATTATCCGGGCCTGCGAGACCAAGTCCCTGTCGCAGATCGCCACCGAGTCCAAGGACCTGGCGGCGCGCGCCCGCACCCGCAAGCTGAAGCCCGAGGAATTCCAGGGCGGCACCTTCTCGGTCTCCAACCTGGGCATGATGGGCATCAAGGCCTTCGCCTCGATCATCAACGAGCCCCAGGGCGCCATCCTGTCGGTCGGCGCCGGCGAACAGCGGCCGGTGGTCAAGACTGGTCAGCTGGCGGTCGCCACCGTCATGACCGTGACCATGACCTGCGACCACCGCGTGGTCGACGGCGCCATCGGGGCGAAATTCCTGCAGGTGTTCAAGAGTCTGCTGGAAGATCCTGTGACGATGCTGGCGTAAGCCGACCACCCTTCGAAGAGAGATGAGACATGGCTGACTTCGACCTCGTGGTGATCGGCTCGGGCCCCGGCGGCTATGTTGCGGCGATCCGCGCCAGCCAGCTCGGCCTGAAGTGCGCGATCGTGGAGCGCGAGCTTCTGGGCGGCATCTGCCTGAACTGGGGCTGCATCCCGACCAAGGCGCTGCTCAAGTCCGGCGAGGTGTTCGAAAAGCTGTCGCACCTGGAGGACTTCGGAGTCTCGGCCACCGGGGCCAAGGCCGACCTGGAGAAGATCGTGGCCCGCTCGCGCGGCGTGGCCAAGCAGATGAACTCCGGCGTCACCTTCCTGATGAAGAAGCACAAGATCGAGGTGATCGAGGGCGAGGCCCGGCTGGAAAAGGGAACGCCCGCGCCGAAGATCATCGTCAAGCTCAAGGCCGGCGGCGAACGCACCGTCCAGGCCAAGGCGGTGGTGCTGGCGGTCGGCGCCCGCTCGCGTCCGATCCCGCAGATCGGCCTGGAGGCCGACGGGGAGCGCATCTGGGCCTACCGCGAGGCACTGGTCCCCAAGTCCTTGCCCAAGTCGATCCTGGTGGTCGGCTCCGGCGCCATCGGGGTGGAGTTCGCCAGCTTCTACCGGGCCCTGGGCTCCGACGTCACCGTGATCGAGGCGGTCGACCGCATCATGCCGGTGGAGGACGCCGAGGTGTCCAAGGCGGCCCAGAAGTCGTTTGAGAAGCGCGGCATCAAGTTCCGCGTCGGCGCCAAGGTGACCAAGGTGTCGAAGTCCAAGACAGGCGTGACGATCGAGCTGGAGGCCGGCGGCAAGGCCGAGACGCTTGAGGCCGACGTCTGCATCTCGGCGGTCGGCATCATGGCCAACACCGACCAGGTCGGCGCCGACAAGGTGGGCCTGGAGCTGGACCGCGGCCACGTGAAGACCGGCCCGCACGGAGAGACCAACGTGCCGGGCCTCTACGCCATCGGCGACTGCGCAGGCAGCCCCTGGCTTGCCCACAAGGCCAGCCACGAAGGCATTCACTGCGTCGAGCACATCGCGGGCTTCAGGTCCCCCAACGTCCACTCGCCCATCGCCGGTTGCACCTACACCCAGCCCCAGGTCGCCTCTGTCGGCCTGACCGAGGCCCAGGCCAAAGAGCAGGGCCGCGATCCGAAGGTCGGCCGCTTCCCGTTCCGCGTGAACGGCAAGGCGGTCGCGGCCGGCGAGATCGAGGGCTTCGTCAAGGTCATCTTCGACGGCAAGACCGGCGCCCTGATCGGCGCCCACATGCTGGGCGCGGAAGTCACCGAGATGATCCAGGGCTACGTCACCGCCATCACGCTCGAGGCGACGGAAGAGGACCTGCAGTCCACGGTCTATCCGCACCCGACGATGAGCGAGGCCATGCACGAGGCGGCGCTCGACGCCTACGGGCGGGTGCTGCACATCTGATCAGGACGCGGGCGTCGAACGCTCGCGCACCATCGCGATGAAAGCGGCGGCCGGCGGCGTGAGCCGCTGTGGCTTCCAGCACAGGGAGAAGGTCGCCTGTTCGCGGGTGCCCGCGAGCGGTCGGAACGCGACACCCGGAAAGTGCAGGGCGGCCAGGCCGCGGCTCACCAGGGTGACGCCGAAACCCAGGCGGACAAAGGCCAGAATGGTGCTCCATTCGTCCGCCTCCTGCGCCACGCGGGGGATGAAGCCCCCATCCGCGCAGGCCGCCAGGATTTGGGCGTGAAGGCTGGGCGCGACAGACTGGCGGAACAGGACGAACGGCTCGCCCGCGAGGGCGGCGATCGGCGTGGTCGCTGTCTCGGCCAGAAGATGGTCCAGGGCCAGGGCGACCACGAAGGGGTCGCGAAGCACGACCTCGGACTGAATCGTCGGGTCCGGACGCACTTCGCGGGTGAAGGCGACATCGACCTGGTCTTCGCTCACCGCCGACCACAGGCGTGCGGAGTGCATTTCGCGAAGCTCCAGCTGCACGCCCGGACGCCGGTCACGGAAGACGGCGAAGACCCGCGCCAGATCGCTCAGCACGAAAGTCGGAGCGAAACCTACGCGCAGGACTCCCACCTCGCCCCTGGTGGCCGCCTGGGCTCGCGCCATGCCGTCCGCGGCTTCGGCCAGCGCGCGGCGCGCAGCCTGGATGAACAGGTCGCCGGCCGGGGTGACCGTGACCCGCGGACGTCGAACAAACAGAACCACCCCCGCCTCGCGCTCAACCCGGGCGACCGTGGCGCTGAGCTGGGGCTGGGCGACGCCGAGCCGTTCGGCCGTGCGCGTGAAATGCAGATCCTCGGCCAGGAAACATACGGCCCGCAGATCGCGTAGTGTCAGATCCATAGGCTGAAGCATATTTCGTTATATGCCTCATGCGACTGGAATTATCGCGTCGGGGGGCTAGCGTGGCGCCATGAACGCTCCAGTTTCCGACCGGCGCAGCCTTCTGCTTGGGGCGCTTGGCGCTGTTACGGCCCCCGCCGCGACCCAGGCCGCTGTGCAAACGGTCACGGACAGGCTCGACGCCGTGCTGCGCGCCGAGAAGGGCTTCAATGGCGCGGCGAGGATTGAGGTTGGTGGTCGCGCCGCTCTGGACAAGGCCTACGGCTGGCGCGACGCCGCCCACACCCTGCCGGTGGATCGCTCGACCCTCTTCCAGATCGCCTCCGTCACCAAGCTGTTCACCGCAATCTCGATCATGCGCCTGGCGCAGGATGGCCGGCTGCAGCCGGAGGACCGCATCGACCGGTTTTTCCCGGACGCGCCTGCCGACAAGGCGTCCATCACCCTGGCTCAGTTGATGACCCACACCTCGGGCCTGGGGCAGGACTACGCCGCGGATGGCAAGGGGGACCGGGCGTCGGCCGTGCGGGCGATCTTCGGTGCGCCGATGAGCTTCAAACCTGGCGCCGGCTTTCGGTACACGAACGAGGGCTTCGAACTCCTGGCGGCAGTCGTCGAGGTCGCGGCGGCCGCGCCGTGGCACGAGTTCGTGCGTCGCGCCGTGCTTCACCCGGCCGGCATGGATCAGACCCGCTTCTGGCACGAGGTGGAGCCCGGGACGGGGAATGTCGCCGCCGTCGTGCCTGGACCGCTCGAACAGGCTCGGGGCGTCAACTGGGGGCAGATCGGTTCGGGTGGCATATGGTCAAACCCGCGCGAGCTCGCCCGGCTCGTCAACGCCCTGAAGGGCGGCAGGATATTGGCGCCTGCGTCACTCAAGGCGCTGACTGAGCCTCGGACCGCGGCCAGCGAGGACTGGGTCAACTACGGCTGGTTCACCCGCAAGGCCGCCCCGACACTCCATTGGATGCGGGGGACGGAGGACTTCGGCCACAACGCTGCGGTGTTCTGGTATCCGGACCAGGATATCGTGATGACCCTGACCAGCAACGCCGGCGACATCGAGGGTCGCGCCATCACCCGCGTGCTCGCCGCGCGGCTCGAGCCGGTGCTGTTCGCCCCCGCTTGACGCCGCGCCGTCCGCGGCGCTTTCTCCGCAGCCATGCTGGCCGACAAATCCGAAACGGGGAGCCGCGATGCGGCGCGGGCGGTGCTCGCGGGCGAGGTCGTGCGCACGGCGGCCGGCGACCGGCGCGCGTTTCAGGCGGTCTATCGCGCGACCTCTGCGAAGCTATTCGGGGTGATCCTGCGTATCTGCGGTGAACGTGAAGCCGCGGAGGAGGTCTTGCAGGACGTCTACGCGACCGTCTGGCGAAAAGCCGGCCAGTTCGACCCCGCGCGCGCCAGTCCGATCACCTGGCTGGCGACCATCGCGCGCAACAAGGCCATCGACCGGGCGCGCTCCATGCCCCGGCCGGGACGCCAGCGCCCGATCGAAGAGGCCGAGCACGTCGCCGACGGCGGCGAGGCCCAGGACAGCGCGGTCGAACGCTCGCAGGAGCACGAGCGGCTGGAGCATTGCCTGGGCGAGCTGGAGCCGCATCATGCCGAGGCGATCCGCACGGCCTTCTTCGAGGGGCGGACCTATGAGGCCCTGGCCGGCGACGCGGGCGTGCCGGTCGGCACCATGAAGAGCTGGATCCGGCGAAGCCTGATGCGGCTGAGGAGCTGTCTGGAACAATGAGCGACGAGCCGGACATCACCGAAGACCTGACCGCGGCCGAGTATGTGCTGGGCGTGCTCGACGCTTCGGCGCGCCGCGCGGCGGAGGCGCGTCTGGCGAGCGATCCGGCGTTCGCAGCCGAGGTCGAGTACTGGCAGGGACGACTGAGCGCCCTGACCGAGCAGGTCGCCGCGGTGGATCCGCCCAAGACCGCCTGGCCCCTGATCGAGCGCGCCACCGGCGGCAATGTCACCGCCTTCCCGACGAAGCCGCCCGAGCCGGCCGACCGGCGCGTGAAGTTCTGGCGGACCTGGGCGATCGGGGCGTCTGCCGTGGCGGCGGCCTCGCTGCTGACAGTGGTCGGCCTGGTCGAGCGGCCCAGTCCTCACATGATGACGGCGGCCGTGAAGGTCGCCGACTCCGGCGCGCCGGATATGGTCGTGTCCTTCGACCCCAAGAGCCAGGACCTGATCCTGACGCCGGTCGGCGGCAAGCCGCCGGAGGGCCGGGTGCCGCACCTGTGGCTGATGAAGCGCGACGGCTCCATGCAGCTGATCGGACCGTTGTCGATGGACCACCCCGACCGGCGCCATATCACCGACGACGAAATGAAGCGGGCGCACGGCACCATGGGGGTCGGCATCTCGCTGGAGCCCGCCGGCCTGAAGCCCGGCGCCAAGCCCACCGGCCCGATCGTGGCCCAGGGCGCGTTCGTTCAGCTGTAGTCTCCCGGCGCGCACATTACGCCGACTTAAGTTGCGTCCAACGCCGCCCGGCGGGAAAAGCCGTCGACCGGCCGGGGGATCGTTTTGCGTAAGAGAAACTGCCTGTTCGCCGTCGCGGCCCTGATGGCGCCCGCGGCCCTGGCTCAGGCCCAGACCCAGCCGCAACCGGCGCCTGCGCCGTCCGGGCCGCCGCCCAAGTCGACGACTGTCGAGGGCGTGACCGTGAACGCCACGACCGGCGGCTTCAAGAGCTCGATCGACCGGCGCAGCTACGACATCACCACCGACCTGCAGGGCGCCCACGGCTCGATCGGCGACGTCCTGCGTAACGTGCCCTCGGTCGATGTCGATCTGCAGGGCAATGTCAGCCTGCGCGGCGACCGCAACGTCGTGGTCATGATCGACGGCAAGCCGGCAGGCATGTTCCAGGGTCCCGGCGCCGGCCAGATGCTGCAGACCGTGCCCGCCGACCAGTTCGAGCGGGTGGAGGTGATCACCAATCCCACCGCCGCCATGGCCCCGGACGGCACAGGCGGGGTGATCAACCTGATCACCAGGAAGAAGCGCAAGCTCGGCGGCTCGGGCCTGGTGCGGGCGACCCAGGGCACCGGCGGTCGCTGGAACAGCGGGATCAGCGGCGCCTGGAACAACGGCCGTCTGAACCTGTCCGGCGACGCCAGTCTTCGCGGCGACCTTCAGGTTCCCAAGACCATCGACGTGCGCACCGACCTCGACCCGCAGGGCCATCCGACGGCGGTCACCCGAGCCACCACTCGCGGCCGCGGCGCGCTCAATCTCGGAACCGCGCGCGTGGGCGCCGACTATGCGCTCGACGACCACAACCGGGTCAGCGCGGACGCCCGCTACAGCGACCTGCGCTTCAGCCTGAACAATGTCGAGGAGATCGACGGCGACACGATTTCGGGCACGCCGATCCGTCGTTTCGACCGCACCGGGCGTTTCACCTCCGACCGGGCCGACGATCAGATTTCCGGCTCCTGGCGCCGGACCTTCGCGGGCGAGGGCCACGAACTGCTGGTCAACCTCAGCCGCCAGCACACCCGCACGGCCAACGGCCAGGCCTACGACAATGTCTCGCTGCTACCCGCCGCCCCGGCGGTGTTCAACGCCTTCGATGGCGTCAGCGACCTGACCCGCAGTGAGTTCAAGGCCGACTATACCCGGCCGGTGGCGACGGGCGCCAAGTTGAAGACCGGGTTTGACCTGATCGACGACCGCACCCAGTTCGACAACTCGGGCCGGACGGGGCCGAACTCCGGCGCGGCGGTCGTGGACCCGACCCAGACCGACCTGTTCCGCTTCGACCAGGCCGTTCAGGCGGCCTATGTCACCTTCGAACAGCCGATCGGCAAGCTGACGGTCCTGGGCGGCCTCAGGCTGGAATCGGCGCGGCTCGACATCAATTCGGTGACCACCGCCTCACGCACCCGCCAGCACTATGTGAGGGTCTATCCGTCGCTGCACATGGGCTGGAAGCTGTCGGACAGCCAGGACCTTAGCCTCAGCTATTCGAGCCGTATCCAGCGCCCCTCGGCGGGCGACCTGAATCCGTTCCGCGTCGTCGACGATCCCTTCCACATCCGCGCCGGCAATCCGAACCTGAGACCCCAGGAGACCCAGAGCTACGAGGCCGGCTACCAGTACAAGCAGGGTCAGACCTTCTACCTGGCGACCCTGTACTATCGCGCCAGTGAAAAGGGCGTGACCGACGTCATCACCGACCTCGGCAGCGGGGTGCAGCTGAGCACCCGCGAGAACCTGGCGCGCTCGCGTTCGGCCGGGCTGGAGCTGGCGGCCAGCGGCCACGTGACCAAGGCGCTCGCCTACAACGTCAGCAGCAACCTGTTCTGGACCCAGATCGACGCCACGGGCTTCGCCCCCGGCCTGGGCGCCGAGCGACGCTCCGCGACCTCGCTCAGCGGCCGCGGCAGCCTGACCTGGACGCCGACACCCAAGGACATCTTCCAGTTCAACCTGTCGGTCATCGGCGAACGCCTGACGCCGCAGGGCCGTTCGGGGCCCATGCCGCTGGCCAACTTCGGCTATCGCCACAAGTTCACCGACGCCTTCTCGCTGGTGATCACCGCTCAGGACGCCCTGGCCACCTACAAGAGCCACGACGTGATCGAAACGCCCCTGTTCCGTGACGTCATCGACAACCGCGCCCGCACCCAGGCGGCGTTCCTGGGCCTGAGCTACACCTTCGGGACCGGCCCGCGGAAGGAGCCCGGCTTCGACTTCGGGGGGTGATCAGGGTGTGGTCAGGTCCTGAGGCGCCTTCAACGCCGAGGGGTCGAAAGGCAGGTCTCGACGCAGCATCGGTCGTACCTCCGACCATTTCAGGTCGGCGACGCGGTAAACCGGCGGGTCTGCCGAGGTGAGGGTGAAGGCCTCCGGGCTAAGCGTCCAGGCCTTCGCATCCCTGATGTCTTCAAGAAAGCTGACCGCTTCGTTCGACATTTCATAGGCGCCGGGATCCTTGCGAACGGCGGCGATCATCAGCCGGTCGAGGCGTGGAAGGGCGGTCGCCGGATCGCTCAGGATGTCGTTGGCCCTCAGCTCTCGGCCTTTGGCCGTCGACCAGTGCAGCTGCTCGGACCGGCTCATGTTTCGAAAGTCCCATTCGATGCTGGTCTCCAGGAAGCCCGGAGCGGTCGCCACCAGGGCGCCGCCGATCGCGGTCTCGCCGCTGGCGCCAGTTTCGCAGAAGGGCTTTCCAAACGCCTTGATCCTTTGCCCGACGAGGATGTTCCAGCGGCGTTCCTGATCGTTGGCCGGGGCCATGAGCTGGGGAACGGTGGTCACGCAGGATCCTGTGGGATCGATGTCATCCGGGTCCTTGCGATCGCGACGGTAGGCCCATGCGGTGTAGGTCGCGAGCATGATCACGCCCTGGCCCTGCCCGGTGCGCTTGAGCGAAGACTGGTTCAGCAGGGTCGTGCGGGAGTCGTAGAGAGGCGTCAGGCAGTCTGCATCCAGCTTTCCGTGCGGCGCGCTCTCGCGACACTTGATGACCGCGTAGGTGAGGAAGGACCGCTGGCTGTCGCGAAGGGGCCCCTTCCAGGTCGGCGGGACGGCGGCAAGCAGCCGCGAAAAGGCGTCGGCCATCCTGCGATCGGCGGCGGCGAGGTCCGCATCGCCGCAGGTCGTCGTTCCGAGATCACCCTGAGCCTTTGTGCAGTCGAAGCTAGGGCCCGGGGCGCTCGTCGTTGAATCTCCCGATCGGGCGGCCGCCGCGGCCGCCCTGGCAGGGGTCGCCGGCGATGGCTTGCAGCCGCCGAGGATCACGGCGACCAGGAGCAAGGCGGGGCCGGCCTTGTTCGACATCTCCTGCCCCCCGCTCGCGGCTTCAGGGACGCTTGCGAACGATTGCGTCGATGCTCCAGAAGCCTGGACCGGCGAAGACAAGGTACAGGAACACAAAGCAGAACAGGATCGCCGCGTCGCCCATGTTGACCGCGGGGAAGAAGCTCTTGGGCATGTGCATGGTGAAGTAGGCCACCGCCATCTCGCCGCTGAGAATGAAGGCGACCGGCCGGGTGAAAAGGCCAACGACGATCAAGGCGCCCCCAACCAGTTCGAGCACGCCGCCGATCCCCATCATCGAGAAAAGCTGCAGGTGGTCGGGACCCGGCCCCGGCGGGAAGTGCAGCCATTTCATCGTGCCGTGCTCCATGAAGAGCAGGCCCGCAACGATGCGCAGGATCGAGAGCACCTTCGGCTGCCAGGCGTAGAGCTTGTCCATCAGCCATCCCTTCGGTCAGACTGCGCCGTAAACTAGGCTGCGGCGGCTTCGGTTTCCGCCATCCGCTGGATGGTGACGTAGTCGGTCTTGCCGGTGCCGAGCACGGGCACCTCATTGACCTTGATGATGCGCTTGGGCACCGCCAGCTCCGGCGCGCCATTGGCCCGGGCCCAGGCGGCCAGCGCGCCGACGTCGGCGTCGCGCCGATCGGTGATCAGGACCAGCCGTTCGCCCTTCTTCGAGTCCGGAATGGCCACCACCGCGTGGCGTTCGTCCGGCCAGACCGCCTCGGCGATGCCTTCGACGGCGGTCAGCGACACCATCTCGCCGCCGATCTTGGCGAAGCGCTTCACCCGCCCCAGGATGCGCACGAAACCTTCCGCATCCACGTCGCAGACATCGCCGGTGTCGTGCCAGCCGCCGGGCAGGGGCTCGACCGTGTTGGAGCCGTCCTGGGCCAGGTATCCGGCCATGACGTTGGGCCCGCGCAGGAACAGGCGGCCGCCGTGATCGATGCCCTGGACCGGGTCGAGCCGATACTCCATCCCCGGCAGGATCTGGCCGACGGTGCCGACGTGGTTGTCCACTGGCGTATTGACCGCCACCACCGGTGCGGCCTCGGTGGCGCCGTAGCCCTCCAGCACCGGGATATTGCCGTAGCGCTCGCTGCCGAACAGGACGTGGGTTTCGTCGCGTACCTTCTCGGCGCCGGCGACGATGAACTCGAGTGTCGAGAAGTCCTCGGGCTCGCCCGCCCGGGCGTATTGGTTGACGAAGGTGTCGGTGGCCAGAAGGATCGAGGCGCCGATGTCCTTGAGCAGCGGCGGGATCTGCTTGGTGTGCAGCGGCGAGGGGTATTCGAACGCCTTCATGCCCGTCAGCAGCGGCAGCAGGATGCCCCCGGTCAGGCCGAAGCAGTGGAAGGTCGGCAGGGGATTGAACAGCACCCAGGCCGGGTCGAGGTCGATGTGGGCTGCGACCTGCTCGACGTTGGAGACCAGGTTGCGGTGGGTCAGGACCACGCCCTTGGGGGCGCCGAAGCTGCCGGAGGTGAACAGGATCACGCCGACGTCGTCAGGCTTGGCGGGGGTGCGGAACTTCTTGGGGAACAGGCCGGCAGCCAGGCCGAACAGCTTGTCCTGGGTGGTGATCGAGGCGCGGATGTCGTCCAGCCAGACGATCTGGGAGAAGCCCTCCAGGACGTCGATCATGTCCTCGAGCTTGGCGTTCTCGATGAAGCGGCGCGCGGTCAGGATGCGCTTGACCCCCGCCGCCTTGCAGGCCGCGCGCAAGTTCCTCAGGCCCGAGGTGAAGTTCAGCATCACCGGCACGCGCCCGAAGGCGTGCAGGCCGTAGAAGGTCACCACCACGCCTGCGGAGGCGGGCAGCAGGATGCCGACCCGTTCGCCCGGCTCGGTCAGGGCGGCGATCTTGCGCCCGAGCACGAAGGCGGCGCGGACCAGTCCGGTGTAGGTCAGGGGCTTGCGTTCCTGGTCCTCCAGGATCTCCTTGCCGCCGCCGTACTTTGCGCGCGCATTCAGCAGCGCGTCGAAGATCGGCGTTTCCCCCGCCCGCGTATCGAATGCACGCGGCATCAAGCGTCCTCTCTGGAAGACAGTCGTCTTCTTGTTGTGAACGCGAGGCTATCCGGCTCCGTTTCACATGAAAAGGTCAGTTACGTCGCGTGAGCCTGGGCGGGAAGCTCACGGCCCGCGATGCGATCCTCGACGAAGCCGGTCAGGGCGGCCAGCCAGACGCCGCGCACCCGGTCGGAGGCGAGGTGAGGGGGCGCTTTCTCGGTCTCGAGGGTGGTGCGCACGCAGCGGGGCAGGGCTGTGCACAGGGTGCGCGCCCGGTCGTCGCGGCCGCTCTCCAGCACCAGCACGGGCAGGTCCACCGACTTGACCCGCCCGGGATCGGCCGCGGCGGCGATGGCGTCGGCCTGGGCCAGGAACCAGTTCCACGGGCGCGGCTTGGGGCGCAGGTCGGGGTTGGCCGTGCGCCAGGCGTCGGCCAGGGTCGCCCGGCCGGAAAGGTCGTGGTCGGGCCTGATCCAGTCGTGCTCGCCCGCGGCCTTGAAGGCGCCCAGGCCCTGGCCGACCCGCTTTCGCGCCTCGTCGCCCTCCGCTTCGGCCAGCTTGGGCGACCACAGGACCAGGCCGCTGACCCGCGGGCGCTGGGTCTCCGCCTCCAGCAGGGCGGCCAGCACGCCCGAGTCGTATGCCGCCACGACCACCGTATCGCCGGCCCGAGGCCGCACGACGTTGTCGACCATGAAACGCAACGCCTGGGCGCCCGCCGTGGGACGGGGCGCCGGGTCCAGGATCCAGACCGTGAAGCCCTTGTCGATCAGGTCGCGGGCGGTTTCGAAATAGGTCTCGGCCGGCTCGCCGCCGCCGGCCAGCAGGATCACCGTCGCCCGGGGCGTGCCGGTGGTCGAGGAGACGCCGTAGCGGATGGCGGGCGAGCCCTCCGGCGCCACCGTCCCCCACGCCCAGCCTTCCGGCGGATAGAAGCGGGGGCCGAGCGAGGGCGGGGTGCGGGTGTCCTGCGACGCGATGTCCTCACGCCGCTTGCAGCCCGTCAGGGCCGCCAGAACCACCAATGCAATGACCGCCCCGCGCACGCCCAATCCATAGCCCCTGCGGGCGGTTTCGGCGAGACGGCTCGCCTCCTGCGCTTGATATGGGACGTCGAAAAGACGACATAGCAACCGTTCCCGCGGAGGCGTCGCGAAGAAGCTTATGGTCACGGTCATCGATACGGTCGCCGCGCGTGCGCTGCGTCACCCCGAAAAGCGCGAACGTCCCGACAGCCCGGTGCTGCGCAAGCCCGACTGGCTGCGGGTGCGCGCGCCGGGATCCGGCGCCTATCTCGAGACCCGGAAGATCGTCCACGACAAGGGCCTGCACACGGTCTGCGAGGAAGCGTCCTGCCCGAACATCGGCGAGTGCTGGAGCCAGAAGCACGCCACCCTGATGATCATGGGCGACACCTGCACGCGGGCCTGCGCCTTCTGCAACGTCAAGACCGGCATGCCCGGCGCGCTGGACGCGGACGAGCCGGTCAAGGTCGGTCGCGCGGTGGCCGAGATGGGCCTGAAACACGTGGTCATCACCTCGGTCGATCGGGACGACCTGAACGACGGCGGCGCCGAGCACTTCGCCGAGACCGTGCGCCAGATCCGCCTGCAGGCCCCCGGAACCACCATCGAGATCCTGACGCCGGATTTCCTCAGGAAGGACGGCGCCGCCGAGGTCGTGATCGACTCGCGGCCCGACGTGTTCAACCACAACCTCGAGACCGTGCCGCGGCTGTATCTGAAGATCCGTCCCGGCGCGCGCTACTACCACTCCCTGCGCCTGCTCGATCAGGTCAAGCGGCGAGACCCCGCCCAGTTCACCAAGTCCGGCCTGATGGTCGGTCTCGGCGAGACCAAGGAGGAGGTCATGCAGGTGATGGACGACATGCGCTCGGCCGGCGTCGACTTCATCACCATCGGCCAGTACCTGCAGCCCACCCGCAAGCACGCCGCCCTCGACCGCTTCGTCACGCCGGAAGAGTTCAAGGCCTACGAGTCCATCGCCTGGGCCAAGGGCTTCCTGATGGTCTCGGCCAGTCCGCTGACCCGCTCGTCCCATCACGCGGGCGAGGACTTCGCGCGGCTGAAGGCGGCGCGGGGCTGATGCAGCGTCACTCAGCGCCCTTCCCCCCTCGAGGGGGAAGGTGGCGACGCAAGGAGCCGGATGGCGGGCCGCGCCGAAGCCTCGGGGCCAGGCGCCGGCCTCTTTCTTCGATCTATGCGAACCTACTCTGCTGCCGCGCCGCCCCCCATCCGAGCCCTGACGGGCCCACCTTCCCCGTCGAGGGGGGAAGGGCGGGGGTGTAGGGAGGCAATAGGTGCGCCACCACGTCACCAAGCTGATGCCCTACACGCCCGACCAGCTGTTCGGCCTGGTCGGAGACGTGCGCCGCTATCCGGAGTTCGTGCCCTGGATCACCGGCATGCGGGTATGGAACGAACACAGCGAGGGCGACGGCGTCACCGCCCTCGACGCGGAATCCCGGGTCGGATTTTCCTTCCTGAAGGAGCGCTTCTCCACCCGCGTGCGCCGCGACGCCGGCGCCCATCGCATCGAGGTCAGCCTGCTGTCCGGACCCTTCCGGCGGCTGCGGAACGTCTGGGTTTTCGAGCCGCACCCGGTCGGGACCACCGTCCAGTTCGACATCGACTTCGAGTTTAAGTCGCGCCTGCTGGACGCCATGCTGGCGGCCAACTTCGACCGGGCGGCGAACAAGCTGATCGCCTGCTTCGAAAGCCGGGCGATGGCGCTCTACGCCCCGTTCGGCGGGACCTCTAGCGCAGCCGGTCCAGCAGCAAGTCCAGCGCGACCCTGACGCTGGCTTCGCGCACCCGTTCGCGCCCCAGGTTTCCGAACAGCTCATGGCGCGCCACGGTCTGGCCGCCGCGCATCGCCGTGGCGAAATAGACCAGGCCGACGGGCTTGAGCGGCGTACCGCCGGTCGGGCCCGCAATACCGGTGATCGAGACCGCAAGGTCGGCGTGGGAATGGGCCAGAGCGCCTTGCGCCATCGCGCGGGCGACGGATTCGGAGACGGCGCCGACATCCTCGATAAGCGCCGGGTCTATGCCCAGCATCTCGGCCTTGGCTTCGTTGGAATAGGTGATGAACCCGCGCTCGACCACGTCGGCCGAGCCGGAGATGGCGGTCAGCGCGCCCGCGACAAGACCCGCCGTGCAGCTCTCCGCTGTGGCGACCTTCAGGCCCTTCGCCTTGGCCGCCTCGAGCACGGCGTTGGCGGCGGCTACGACGTCGTCGGGAAACATGCCAGCCTGCGCCCCTGCTGCGGTCTGAGTCGGTCCTAGATAGCGCCAACGCGTGCGGACCGCAGCGGTTCTTGGGATTGGGGAGCCTGAATGTCCGCTACCGCCGTCGCCGCACCCGGCTCTCGCGCCGCGCCGCCGCTCTATGCGCTGGCCATCTTCACCAGCGCGGCCCTGGTCTTCCTGGTCGAGCCGATGATCGCCAAGCTGGTGCTGCCCAAGCTCGGCGGCTCGCCGGCGGTGTGGAACACCTCGATGGTGTTCTTCCAGGCGGCGCTGCTGGCGGGCTACGGTTACGCCCACGCGGTGCAGCGGGTGCGCTCGATCCGCACCCAGATCGTCATCCACGTCGGCCTGCTGCTGTTGGCCGCCCTGGTGCTGCCGCTGAAAGTGAGCGGCCTGCTCGGCGATCCGCCCACGGGCATGCCGATCCCCTGGCTTCTGGGGGTGCTGACACTCTCGATCGGCGCGCCGTTCGCGGTGCTGTCGGCCACCGCGCCCCTGCTGCAGGCCTGGTACGCGCGGGTGAGGAAAGGCTATCCCGACGCCGAGAACCCCTACGTCCTTTACGCCGCCTCGAACCTCGGCAGCTTCGCCGCGCTGCTGGCCTATCCGACCATCGTGGAGCCGCTGCTGCGCCTGACCACCCAGCGCACCCTGTGGTCGGGGGCCTATTTCGTGTTCATCGCGCTGATTGCGGTCCTGGCCTTCATCAGCTGGCGCGCCTCCGACGAGGAGACCGCGCCCCTGGCCGCCACCACGCCCGTGACCTGGCGCGAGCGGCTGATCTGGCTGGCGCTGGCGGCCATCCCCTCCAGCCTGATGCTGGGCGTGACCATGCACCTGTCGATGGACATCGCCTCGGCGCCCTTCCTGTGGGTCGCGCCGCTGGCGGTCTATCTGCTGACCTTCGTCCTGGCCTTCCAGTCCAAGCCGTTGATCCCGCTGAAATGGACCCTGATCCTGCAGGGCCTGTTCGCGGCGGCCTGCGTGGCGCTGCTCCCGTTCAACACGGGCGATTGGGTCACCCTGTTCGCACTCAACCTGGCGACCTTCTTCTTCACCGCCCTGATGTGTCACCAGACCCTGGCGGCCCGGCGTCCGCCGCCGGACCGGCTGACCGAGTTCTACCTGTGGCTCTCGCTGGGGGGCGTCCTCGGCGGCGTCTTCAACGCCATCCTCGCGCCCCTGATCTTCCACGTGATCTGGGAGTACCCGATCGTGCTGGTCCTGGCCGGGCTGGTCCGGCCGCGTGGCGAGGGCAAGGCGAGCTTCCGGGACAAGTACGCCTTCGGGACGGCGCTGGCCCTGGCGGCGGCCTGCTTCACCCTGTTCTCGATCATCAAGGCGCATCCGGAAGTCGCGGTCGGCATGCACACCTCGATCGACGGCTTCCGCGACGGCTACGACAACGCCGTGCTGGTGGCCCACCTGCTGCTGGGCGCCGGGTCGATCGCCGCCTTCCTGATCCGCGACCGGGCCGTCCTGTTCACCATCGCGCTCGCAGCCCTGTGGATCGGGGCCCAGGACGTCGCCGGGCGCTATCACTGGCTGCACACCGAGCGCAGCTTCTTCGGGGTGCTCAGGACCGCCAGCCAGGACACCACCTACTACGGCAAGCCGCTCACCCTGATGCTCAACGGATCGACGCTGCACGGGGCTCAGGCCAATAACGATCCCCGCCCCGAGATCCGCTGCCACCCGATGCTCTACTACGCCCAGGTCACCCCCATCGGGCAGACCGTGGCGATGATCCAGCGCCGCATGCCGGCCGCCGACATCGGCGTGGTCGGCCTGGGGTCGGGAGCGCTGGCCGCCTACAAGCGCGCGTCCGATCACCTGACCTATTTCGAGATCGATCCGAAGGTGCTGCACTTCGCCTTCGATCCCAGCCGGTTCAGCTACACCACCTATTGCGCCCGTGGCGGGGTGGCGGTGGTCATGGGCGACGCGCGCCTGACGCTGGCCAAGCAGCCGCGTGGGCGCTTCGACGTGCTGATGGTCGACGCCTTCTCGTCGGACAGCGTGCCGACCCACCTGCTGACCACCGAGGCGCTGAAGGGCTATCTGGACGTGGTCAAGCCGGGCGGGGTGGTGCTGCTGCACCTGTCCAACCGCAACCTCGAGATCACGACCTCGGCGGTCGCCACCGCCAAGGCCATCGGCGCGCCGGTGCTGCAACAGGTCTATCTTGAGCGCGCCAGCCAGCCCTACGGCTGGGAGGCCTCGACCGAGGCGGTGCTGTTTGCGCGGACGCCGGAAGCCCTGGCCGACTTCCGGGCCGACAAGCGCTGGCAGGTCCCGCCGGCGTCAAAGACCAAGCCCTGGACCGACGACTACACCAACCTGATCGGGGCGCTCTGGCGGCACATCCAGCAGGGCAAGGGTAAGTAGGACCTCAGCCCGGCAGTTCCACCGTCGCCACCGCCTGGGCCGCCAATCCTTCCTCGCGGCCGGTGAAGCCCATGCCCTCGGTGGTGGTGGCCTTCACGCTGACGGCGTCCAAGGGAAGGCCGGTGATGTCGGCGATGCGGGCGCGCATGGCCTCGCGGTGCGGTTTGATCTTCGGGCGTTCGCAGATCAGGGTCACGTCGCAGGCGACGAGGCGGCCGCCCCGCTCGCGCACCTTGTCCACCGCAAAGGCCAGGAAGCGGTCGGACGCGGCGTCCTTCCACTGCGGGTCCGAGGGCGGGAACCAGTCGCCGATGTCGCCGGCGGCGATGGCGCCCAGCACCGCGTCGGTGAGCGCATGCAGGCCGGCGTCCGCGTCGGAGTGGCCGATCAGGCTGCGGTCGTGCGCGATCTCGATCCCGCAGAGCCAGACCGCCTCGCCGGGACCGAAGCGGTGGGCGTCGTATCCCTGGCCGACGCGGATGGTCCGCATTTGGCCCGCCAGCGCCCCGGCCATGGCGAAGTCCTCCGGGTAGGTCAGTTTCATCAGGCGCGGGTCGCCGGGGACGAGCGCGATGCGCCCGCCGCTGTGTTCGACCATCGAGGCGTCGTCGGTGGGCTCCAGGTCCGCCGGCCATTCGGCGTAGGCGGCGCGCAGCGCAGTGGCGCGGAAGGCTTGGGGGGTCTGGGCGCGCCAGAGGCCGTCGCGCGAGACCGTGGCCTCGACCTGGCCCGCGACCTCGCGCTTGAGGGTGTCGGCGACGGGAAGGGCAGGGATGGCGCCTTCGAGATCGGCCAGCGCCGACAACAGGGCCGCGACGTGGGCAGGGGTCACCAGCGGCCGGGCGGCGTCGTGGACAAGGATGGCGTCGGCGCCGGCGGGGGGGAGGGCGTCCAGCGCCGCCTGCACAGAGGCGCGCCGCGTCGAACCACCATCGACCAGGGTGAGCTTGAGGCCGGCGAACACCTCCTCGGCCATCGCCCGATCGGCGGCCGGAATGGCCACGGCGACGGTCCGCGCACCGGCGGCCAGCAGGGCCTCCGCCGACCAGCGGGCCACGGGCTTGCCGGCGAGCCGACGCCACTGCTTGGCGCCGCCCGCGCGCTGGCCGGAGCCGGCCGCCACCACAATCGCGTCGAAGCTCATCGTCATGGTCTGCGCCTATCGGCCAAGGCTGCGACCGTGGCAAGGCTGGACGCGAGCGGCCGGGCGCGCCACAACCCGCCGCCATGACACGGTCGTTCCACATCGGCGACGTCGAAATCCCCGGCCGGGTGCTGATCGCGCCCATGACCGGGGTGTCGGACCTGCCGTTCCGGCGGGCGGCTTCGCGGCTGTCGGCGCCCTATGTGGCGACCGAGATGGTGGCGGCCCGGGAGCTGGCGCGCGGGCGCCCCGACGTGGTCCGCCGCGCCGCGGTCGGCGAGGGCCTGCCCTTGACCGTGATCCAGCTGGTCGGCCGCGAGGAACGCTTCATGGCGTCCGGCGCACGCATGGCCGAGGCCGCCGGCGCGGACCTGATCGACCTGAACTTCGGCTGTCCCGCCAAGGAGGTCACCGGCGGCCTGTCCGGTTCGGCCCTGATGCGCGATCTCGACCGGGCCTGCGCCCTGATCTCGGCCGCGGTGGAGGCGACGTCGCGTCCGGTGACGGTGAAGATGCGCCTGGGCTGGGACGACAGTACGCGCAACGCGGCCGAGCTGGCGGCGCGGGCCGAGGCCATCGGGGTCCAGGCGGTGACCGTGCACGGCCGCACCCGCCAACAGTTCTACAAGGGGAGCGCCGACTGGCGCGCCATCGCCGAGGTCAAGGCGGCAGTGTCCATCCCCGTGATCGCCAATGGCGACATCGTCGACGCCGCCAGCGCGCGCGAGGCCCTGGCCCAGTCCGGGGCGGACGCGGTGATGCTCGGCCGTGCGGTCTATGGCCGGCCCTGGCTGGCGGCCGCGATCGAGCGGGCCCTGGCCGGAGGCGGCGCTTCCGCGGAACCGGGCCTGGAGGAACGGCTCGCGATCGTGCTCGATCATTTCCGCGAGAGCCTGGCCTTCTACGGCGAGAAGCTGGGGCTCAAGATGTTCCGCAAGCACCTGGGCTGGTACGTCGAACAGGCGCCCTGGCCGCAGGATCCGCTGGTGCGTCGGGCCGAGAAGGCTCGTCTGTGCCGGCTGGAGACGCCGGGCGAGGTCGAGGCGGAACTGATCGCCCTGTGGCGCGCCGAGACGCGTGCGGCGGCCTAGGGCGACAGTCGCGCGGTCCCCTGGCGGCAAACTGCGCCGTTAACGCAACATAGCTGTTGAGTTTGGGGCACAGTCCCGGCATATCATCGCCCCATGCTCAATGCCTTCGCCCGCAAGGGCGCGCCGGCTGTGACCCTTTTGCAGCGTCTTCCGCTCGCGCGGCGCGCGCGCTTTGCGTTCGGCGTGGGCTATGCCATCGCCTCGCTGGTCACCTTCCTGGCCATCTGGCTGGTGGCATCGGCGCCGGGCTCCGGTCCTATCGCGCCGGCCTCCAAGCTTCTGCTGCTGATCCTGTCGGCCAATCTGGTCCTGATCGTGGGGCTGGCGACGGCGGTGGGCGTACGGGTCGTGCGCCTGGCCAAGGATCGCCGGACCGACGCGGGCGCGAGGCTGCATCTGCGCTTCGTCACCCTGTTCGCCGCCGCCGCCGTGGTCCCCGCCGTCGTGGTCGCCCTGTTCTTCGGCGGCCTGGTCACCCGCGGCGTCGAGAGCTGGTTCTCCGAGCGTGTGCAGGCGGCGGTCGCGAACTCCGCCGACATCGGGCGCAAGTATCTGGGCCAGCAGAGCCGCACCGCCGGCGCCGACATGGTCACCATGACCAACGACCTGCAGCAGGTCAGGGCGCTGTTTCCCAACCGCCTGAGCTTCTCTGCCGCCCTGGTCAGCCTGGCCCAGGCGCGCAACTACCCGGCCCTCTACGTCATCGACAACAAGAGCCGGATCCTGGCCCGCGCCGAGGCGCCCCAGGCGCCGCCCTACCGGGCGCCGTCACCGGAGACTCTGGCCAACGCCTCCCAGGGCGAGATCCAGACCAGCATGTTCGCCAGCCCCGACCTGGTTCGCGCTGTCGGCAAGCTGGAGGGGTACCAGGGGGCGGAGGGCGACGTTTACCTCTACGCCGTGCGCTTCCTCGAGCCCGGCATCATGGGCAAGCTGGCCAATTCCGACCAGGCCATCGTCGCCTACCGCGACGCCGCCGCCAGCCGCCAGTCCATCCAGGCGGCCTTCGTGCTGGCCTATGTGCAGACGGCGCTGCTGGTGCTGGTAGGTTCCGTCTGGCTGGGCATGGGGGCGGCAGGCGCCATCTCCGCGCCGGTGGCCAAGCTGGTGCAGGCCGCCGACCGGGTGGCCGGCGGGGACCTGACGGCGCGGGTCGAGACCGACAAGGACCCGGAAGAGATCGCCGTCTTGTCTCGTGCTTTCAACCGGATGACGAGCGATCTTCAGGCGCAGCAGGAGGCGTTGAAGAACGCCAGCCTGGAGGCCCAGGACCGCCGCCGCTTCATCGAGACCGTGCTGTCGGGCGTCAGCGCCGGTGTGGTGGGCGTCGACGGCCACGGGCGGGTTTCGGCCGCCAACTCCCAGGCCCTGACCCTGCTGGGGGTGACCGAGCAGGAGATGCTGGGCCGCTCGCTCGGCCAGACCGCGCCGGAGCTGGCGCGGGTGGTGGCCAACGCCGCGGTGCTGGAATCCGACCAGGACGTCGACATCACCCGCGACAGCGAGACCCGGCGTCTGAGGGTGCGCGTCTCCGGCGGCCAGGAGGGCGGGCTGGTCCTGACCTTCGATGACATCACCCGCCTGATGACCGCCCAGCGCAACGCCGCCTGGCGCGACGTGGCCCGGCGCATCGCCCACGAGATCAAGAACCCGCTCACCCCGATCCAGCTGTCGGCCGAGCGGCTCAAGCGCAAGTACCGCGACCAGATCACCGGGGACCTTGAGACCTTCGACCGCTGCACCGACACCATCGTGCGCCAGGTCGGCGACATCGGGCGCATGGTCGACGAGTTCTCCGCCTTCGCGCGCATGCCCACGCCCAAGTTCGCTCAGGAGGACGCCGCCGAGCTGCTGCGCCAGGCGGTCTTCGCCCAGAAGGTCGCCCATCCGGAGATCGATCTGCAGGGCCAGGACATCTCGGAGACGACGCCCTTCGTCGCCGACGGCCGCATGGTCGGCCAGGCCCTGACCAATGTGCTGAAGAACGCCGGCGAGGCGGTGACCGCGCGCCTGGCGCTCGATCCCGAGGGGCCGCGGCGGATGATCGCCAAGCTCGTCATCGACGAGGACAGCCTGACCTTCGTGGTCGAGGACGACGGCGTCGGCCTGCCGGCCAAGGATCGTGACCGGCTGACCGAACCCTATGTGACGACACGCGAGAAGGGCACGGGCCTCGGCCTCGCGATCGTGAAGCGTATCTGTGAGGACCATGGCGGCGAGCTCCTGCTCGGCGACGCGGTCGAACTGACCGGCGCGCGGGTCGCCCTGAAATTCCCGCGCACTCGAAAGGCGGCGGCGAACCCGCCCGCCCCAACGGCTTGAGGACGACATGAAAGCCAATACCGGCGCAGACATCCTGGTGGTCGACGACGAGGCGGACATCCGCGAGCTCGTCTCCGGCATCCTGCAGGACGAAGGCTACGGCGTCAGGACCGCCGCGGATTCCGATTCCGCCCTGGCCGCCATCCGGGCCCGGCGCCCCTCGCTGCTGATCCTGGACATCTGGATGCAGGGCGGGGGCCTGGACGGCCTGGAGGTGCTCGACATCGTCAAGGAGATGGACCCGGACATGCCCGTGGTCATGATCTCCGGCCACGGCAACATCGAAACCGCGGTCAGCGCCATCAAGCGCGGCGCCTACGACTTCCTGGAAAAGCCCTTCAAATCCGACCGGCTGCTGCTGCTGGTCGAGCGCGCCCTGGAAAACGCGGGCCTGAAGCGCGAGAACCGGCGCCTGCGGGCCAAGGCCTTCGTGCCCGACGGCCTGATCGGCAAGTCCGCCGCCGCCCAACAACTGCGCTCCACCGTCTCCAAGGTGGCGCCCGCCAACAGCCGGGTGCTGATCTCCGGCCCCCCCGGTTCGGGCAAGGAGCTGGTGGCGCGGCTGATCCATGACGCGTCGAACCGCGCCAGGAGTGAGTTCGTCGCCATCTCGGCCGCCGGCATGGCGCCAGAGCGGCTGGATGTGGAGCTGTTCGGCGAGGAAGGCGAGGGGGGCCGGCCCAAGAAGATCGGGGTGTTCGAACGCGCCCACGGCGGCACCCTGTACCTCGACGAGGTGGCCGACATGCCGCGCGAGAGCCAGAGCCGCATCCTGCGCGTGCTGGTGGAACAGCGCTTCCGCCGGGTCGGCGGCGACAACGACGTGCAGGTCGACGTGCGGGTGATCTCGTCGTCATCGAAGGACCTGCGCGACGAGATCGCCACGGGCCGTTTCCGCGAGGATCTGTTCCATCGCCTGAACGTGGTGCCGATCCGGGTGCCGGGCCTGGCCGAGCGGCGCGAGGACATCTCCGAGCTGGTCGACTACTTCATCGAGAAGGTCTCGGAGTCCCAGGGCCTGCCGCGCCGCCGGCTCGGTGATGACGCGGTCGCCACCCTGCAGGTCCACGCCTGGCCGGGCAATGTGCGCCAGCTCAGGAACAACATCGAACGGCTGCTGATCCTGGCCTCGGGCGATCCCAACGAGCCGATCACCGCCGAGATGCTGCCCTCCGAGGTCGCCTCGGCCGGCGCGGCCGGGTCGGTGGGGCCTGAGCGGATCATCGCTCTTCCTCTGAGAGATGCCCGGGAAGTCTTTGAGCGGGAATATCTTTCTGCCCAGATCCTGCGCTTCGGCGGCAATATCTCGCGCACCGCGGCCTTCATCGGCATGGAGCGCTCGGCCCTGCACCGCAAGCTGAAGTCGCTGGGCGTGGCCCCCGCCCGGGCCGGGGACGAAGACGAGGAGGAGTGATGTCGCGCGTCGCCTATGTGAACGGCGTCTACGTCCCCCACGGGGAGGCGACGGTCCATATCGAGGACCGGGGCTTTCAGTTCGCCGACGGCGTCTATGAGGTCTGGGCGATCTTCGGCGGCCGGCTGGCCGACTACGACGGCCACATCGAGCGGCTGGGCCGCAGCCTGGACGAGCTGCGCATCGACCATCCGATGAGTTCCGGCGCCCTGACCAATGTGCTGCGCGAGGTGGTGCGCAGGAACCGGGTGCGCGAGGGCCTGCTCTACATCCAGATCACCCGCGGGACCGCGCCGCGCGACCATCCGTTCCCCAACCCGCCCGTGCCGCCCACCCTTGTGGTCACCTGCAAGTCCATCGACCGCAAGGCCGCGGAGGCCAAGGCCAGGAACGGCGCCGCCGTAATCACGGTCCCGGAGACCCGCTGGGCGCGCTGCGACATCAAGACCGTGGGGCTGCTGCCCAACGCGCTGGCCAAGCAGGCGGCGCGCGAGCGCGGCGCCATGGAGGCCTGGTTTGTCGACGAACTGGGCTTCGTCACCGAGGGCTCGTCCACCAACGCCTGGATCGTGGACGCGGACGGAACGCTTCGTACCCGCGACACCAACGCCAACATCCTGCGCGGCGTCACCCGCCGCGCGCTGATCGACATCGCCCGTGACGCCGGAATGAAGGTCGAGGAGCGCCCCTTTACGATGGAGGAGGCCAAGGCGGCGAAGGAGGCTTTCTTCACGGCAGCCTCGGCCTTCGTTATGCCGGCGGTCTCCATCGACGGGGCGAAGATCGGGAACGGCAAGCCCGGACCGGTGGCGCTGAAATTGCGCGAACTGTATCTCGCGGAGGCGCGGGAACGCGCGGTCTGAAAAAGTCTCCGCGCAACGATGTCGGCTGACGCGCCGTTCGTTCGTCATCTTCACAGGCCAGGGGCCGCAACAGATCAGGAGAGATTGCGATGCGCGTGATGGTGTTTGTGAAGGCGACCAAGGACAGCGAGCAGGGGATCCTGCCCTCGAGCGAGCTGCTCGTGGCGATGGGCCGCTACAACGAAGAGCTGATCAAGGCCGGGATCATGCAGAACGGCGAGGGGCTCAAACCGTCCTCCGAGGGCAAGCGGGTGGCCTTCGACGGCCCGTCGCGCATGGTGATCGACGGTCCCTTCGCCGAGACCAAGGAGCTGGTCGCGGGCTTCTGGATCTGGGAGGTCAAGGACATGGCCGAGGCCGTGGAGTGGGTGAAGCGCTGCCCCAACCCGATGCCGGGCCCCAGCGAGATCGAAATCCGACCGGTCTACGAGATGGGCGACTTCGCCGAGATCACGACCCCCGAAGCCGAGGAAATTCACGAGCGCAACCGCGAGCGCCTCGCCGGGCAGTAATAACGCGTTTGCCCAAGCTTCAGTCGTTGGCCTGCCTCAATTGATCCTTCCCCCCAAACGAGGGGGAAGGTGGGCCCCGCCAGGGGCTCGGATGGGGGGCCGCGCGCCCGCCGGCGCGTTGAGCGCTGTGACGGCTAATCGTAATCTTAGAGCTTCCATGTCAAAGCTGAGACGTAGCGCCGCCCCCCATCCGGCTCCTACGTCGCCACCTTCCCCCTCGAGGGGGGAAGGGGCCGGTGTCGGGTTTCAGCCCTCCCGAATTCATATGCCATAGCTCCGCCCAGAGGGGGCGGAACAGGCGGCCGGAGCGATCGTTGATCGTTTCGCGGTTGCAGACGCCCCCTCGGGCCGCTTATCTGAAGGCTGTGTGTGGAAGCGTTGTGCTTCCGAAAAAAAATAAGGGGCGACATACGTGTCCCAAGACAAGAAACAGAACCTGCAAGACACCTTCCTCAACAGCGTTCGAAAGTCGAAGACGCCGCTCACCATCTTCCTGGTCAACGGCGTGAAGCTGCAGGGCGTGGTGACCTGGTTCGATAATTTCTGCGTGCTGCTGCGCCGCGACGGTCAGTCCCAACTGGTCTACAAGCACGCGATCTCGACCATCATGCCCGCCCAGCCGGTTCAGCTTTACGAGCCCGATTCCGAAAACGGCGACGAGTGACCTCCAAATCCATCGACCGTCGGCCTGAGACCCAGATCGCGGTCGTCGTTCATCCCGAAGCTCCCCACGACACCTCGCTGCGTCATGCGCAGGCGAGACTGGAGGAGGCGGTCGGCCTTGCCTTGGCGCTGGATCTGGATGTCCGTGCGGGCGAGATCGCGCGCATCCGCAAGACCGTTCCCGCGACCCTGTTCGGCTCGGGCAAGGTCGATGAGCTCAGAGCCATCGTCCACTCGGTCGAGGCCAATGTGGTGGTCATCGACGACGACCTGACCCCCATCCAGCAGCGCAACCTGGAAAAGGCCTGGGAGGTGAAGGTCATCGACCGCACCGGCCTGATCCTGGAGATCTTCGCCCGCCGGGCGCGCACCGCCGAAGGCAAGCTGCAGGTCGAGCTGGCGCGCCAGGAGTACGAGCGCTCGCGGCTGGTCAGGACCTGGACCCACCTGGAGCGCCAGCGCGGCGGCCTGTCCAAGACCGGCGGCCCGGGCGAAACCCAGATCGAACTGGACCGGCGCCAGATCGCCGACCGCATCACTCGGCTCAAGGCCGAGATCGAGGAGGTGCGCCGCACCCGCACCCTGCACCGCCAGGCCAGGAAGCGCGTGCCGTACCCGACCGTGGCCCTGGTGGGCTACACCAACGCCGGCAAGTCGACCCTGTTCAACCGGGCGACCGGCTCGGACGTGGTGGCCAAGGACATGCTGTTCGCCACCCTGGACCCGACGCTTCGCACCGTGCGCCTGCCGCGGGGCCGCTCGGCCATCGTTTCGGACACGGTGGGCTTCATCTCCGACCTGCCGCACCAGCTGGTGGCCGCTTTCCGCGCTACCCTGGAGGAGGTGCGCGAGGCCGACCTGATCCTGCACGTGCGCGACATCGCGGACCCCGACAGCTCAGCCCAGGCCCACGACGTCGAGCAAGTGCTGGCCAAGATTCCGCCGCCCGAGGGCAAGCGGCAGGTGATGATCGAGGTCTGGAACAAGCTCGACCTGGTCGATCCGGAAGAGCAGGGCGTGACCAAGGCGCGGGCGATCCGCTGGGCCGAACAGACCGGCGTGCCGGCCGTGGCGGTCTCTGCGGTCACCGGCGACGGCATCGAGGCCCTGCGCGAGATGGTCGCCGACCTGATCGACGACAGCGCCGAGGTCGAGCTGCGCATTCCGCCGGGCGACGGCGAAGCCCTGGCCTGGCTCTACCAGAACGGCCGGGTGACGGCGCGTTCGGACCAGGATGACGGGGCGGTGCGTATGCTCGTGCGGCTGGACGACCAGGCGCTGGGGCGGTTCGAGCGGCTGTTTCCCGAGGCGCGGCTGCTGAACGCGGCGCAGTGATCGGCTCCCCGGAATCGGGGTTGTCACGGGTAACGGTCTCCTCCGACACTGACGCTTGGGGAGGCCCTCCATGCTCCAGATCATTCAGACCGTGACCGTGCTGATGATGGCCGCGCCGCTGCAGCACGAGTCCCCGCCGTTCCCCGATCGGTTCTGCGCGCCAGTGATGGCGGAGATGCAGCGCGCCGACCAGGTGCTGGCCCACGAGGGCGGCATCGTGCTGCGTTACCGCGACGAGGATCATTTTGGGGTGGTGATCATGTCGGGCGAAGCGAACAACCATGCCTACACCCATGTCGGCTGCACCCACACCGCGACGAGCCGCGGCAAGGGCGTGCTGGTGGGAAACATCGTCGACCACCTCGTGGGCCGCTCAGGAAAGCTGGATGGCTATCGCCATGTGCAGGAGTTGGACTACGACGGCGATATCCTGATCACGGTCATGGACGCCTCGGGCAAGCGAGAGTTCGGCGGTTACCAGTCCTTCGCCGACTGGAGCCGGGATGCGAACCGGCCGCTGTTTTCGGAGTGGACCGACCTGCTGTGGCAGGTGACCGACAACCTCGCAAAACCGATGGCCGTGCGCCGGCCCTGAGGAGGCGCCCGTTCACCGCAACGGGCTTGTGTCGGCTCGGGATCGGCCTCTGATCTTCGCGGTGAAACGCGGAGTACGGCGGTGTCGAAATTGATCTGTGTGCTCCTGGCCGCGGCGCTTTTTCCCGGGGCCTCTCCTGCTGCGGCAAGGCCTGACGATGGGCTCCTGGCGTTTCGCGATCGGGCGCGGGCCCAGTGTTCGGCTGGAAATCCCGCGCTCGCGGCCTTGCTGAAGCGCGCGAACGCCTCCGATGGCGCGGTGATCGAGACCCTGGCCTTCGAGCGCGGCGGCTATGGCGTGACGGCCATCGATGCATCGGGGCGTTACGTCCATCTGGGCTGCGGGGCCGGCGAACCTGCCCGGCGCGGCGTCCTGCCCGGATCGGAGGTGCGCCGGCTGATGACGGCCACCCTGACTTTTGACGGACTGCGCTACCGCTGCTGCGCCACCGGGCGAGTTATGGTGGACGGATTGGCGGTGGTGGTGAGCGTGCGCGAGCGCGGCCGCACCGCGCGTCTCGTGGCCGAGGCGCCGGATCGGGAGGACCCTGCGGCGGTCACTCCGGCCCTGGCTGTAGTGCGCGACTGGGTGCGCCTGAATCCGCGTTAAGGCGCCGGCGCCGAGAAGATCTCACAGTCGCCGCCGAAGTCGGCCTTGCGACAGATGGGGAAGTACAGGACGTCGCCCTTTGGGGACCACAGCGGGGCGGTGGCGCGGCCCTCGGTGTTGGCGACCAGGCGCACGTCCGAACCGTCGGGCTTCATCACGAAGATCTGGTAGTTGGCGTTGCGGTTAGACGCGAAGGCGATGCGGGTCCCGTCCGGCGACCAGGCGGGCCAGCCGTCGAAGGACCAGTGATTGGTGATGTTGCGCGCGTCCGAGCCGTCGGCGTTGGCGACGAAGACCTCGGAGTTCATGTCGCCGATGATCCTGCGGAAGGCGAGACGCCGCCCGTCCGGGGACCAGGACGGATAGGTGTTGATCCCGCCGGTGATCAGGCGCTTGGCGCGGCGGGTGGCGATGTCGATCGACCAGATGTCGGAGGTGTTCTTGGCCGGCGGGTGCTCGTCGTCGTCGGTGCAGTAGGCCAGGCTCAGCCCGTCCGGCGCCCAGTTGGGATGGATGACCTTCTGATTCTGCGGGGTCAGGGCGACATCGTTCGAGCCATCGGGGTTCATCAGATGGATGACCTCCGAGCCGCCCTTCATCAGGACATAGGCGATACGGTCGCCCTTCGGGGACCAGGCGGGATCCTCGTGATCGGCGTCGTCGAAGGTGATCTGGCGGGGGTGGGCGCCGTCGGCGTCCATGACGAAGAGCTGCTCGCGGCCGCTGACCACGCGGATGTGGACCAGGTGAGCGCCGTCCGGCGACGGGGAGGGGTCGACGGTGACGGAGTGGGTGAGCTGAAGGGCGCGGCCGGCGTGTGGGGCCACTTGCGCGAGGGCAGGGGTGGCGAGGAGCAGGGCGAGCAGGGCGGGCTTGAGCATGGGGCCTCCGGAAGGAGGAGGATATGCTAAGCAGGTTAGCTGTAAAGTATCCTTCTCCCGACCGGGAGAAGGATCATGATTTGTCCGCCGCGCGCGCCTCGTTCCAGAAGCCGTCCATCTCTTCCAGGGTCGACTGGTCCGGCGTGCGGCCGGTTTCGGCGAGGCGGGCTTCGATGTGGTGGAAGCGGCGGACGAACTTGGCGTTGGCCGAGCGCAGGGCGTCTTCAGGTTCGACACCAAGTTTACGCGCCAGGTTGGCGACAACGAAAAGGAAATCACCCAGCTCTTCGTGGATTCTGTCCTGGTTCCCGCTCTCGATCTCGGCCTCCAGCTCAGACGCTTCCTCGCGCAGCTTGTCGAAGACCTCCTTGGTTGAGGGCCAGTCGAAGCCGACCCGGCCCGCCCGTTTCGTCAGCTTCACCGCGCGAGTCAGCGCAGGCAGGCCCACGGGCACGTCGTCCAGCACCCCGTGGAGTTCCTTGCCCCTGCGCTCCTCGGCCTTGATCTGCTCCCAGGCCACGGTCTGCTCGTCGGCGGTGCGGAAGCCGGCGTCGGCGAAGACGTGGGGGTGGCGGCGGATCAGCTTGTCGGCGATGGCGCCCGCCACATCGTCGAAGTCGAAAACGCCCTGCTCCTCGGCCATGCGGGCGTGGAAGACGACCTGGAACATCAGGTCGCCCAGCTCCTCCCTCAGGTCCTTCAGGTCCGCGCGTTCGATGGCGTCGGCGACCTCGTAGGCCTCCTCCACCGTGTAGGGCGCGATGGTGGCGAAGGTCTGCTCCACGTCCCACGGGCAGCCGCGCTCCGGATCGCGAAGGCGGGCCATGACGGCCAAAAGTCGGTCGATTGGGCGAGGGGAGTCGAGGTCGTGCATGGGCCCGGTCTTAGGCCGCTTGTTCCCGGGCTTCCAGCGCCTCGCGGATCTCGGCGTGGCGCTTCAGCGTGAGCGGATATTTGACCAGCGACCAGGCGGAGGCCGCCAGCAGCAGAGTCGGCAGCACGATGAAGAGGACCTGCAGCACCATCAGCGGGAAGGGATCGTTGGCGGCATGGGTTTTGTCGTTGAAGCCGGCCTGGGACAGGATCCAAAGCGAGCCGACGCTGATGGCGTAGCCGAGCTTGGTGGTGAGGCTGAGGAAAGAGAACAGCAGGCCCATGCGGTCCTCGCCGGTCTCCAGGCGGACCTCGTCGGCGACGTCCGCCATCATGGCGCGGGTCAGCAGCAGGCCCGCGGCGTACGGGAGGCCGGCGATGAACAGGCTGATGGCCGCAAACAGGAAATTGCCCGGCGGGATGAAGGCGACCGCCCCGTAGAAGACCGCGAACAGGATCGAGGCGATCTGCAGGGCCCGGTCCTTGCCCATCTTCATCGCCAGCCAGCTCCAGAACGGCGCGGCCAGCAGGCCGGCGACGAAATAGACGGCCATGAACTGCTGGCTCTGGGCCTGGTCGAAGCCCTTGATGCTCTCGAAATAGAAGAACAGCAGGGTGCCGGTCAGGCCGGGCGCCAGGCCCAGGAACAGGTCGCAGAGCAGCACCTTGCGCACGGACTGACGCGCGAACAGGGCCGCCCACGCCTTGAAGGCGCCGTGGGGACGGGCGGCCTCGTTGCGAGGCTCCTTCACCGCCAGCAGGTTGACCAGCAGGGTGACCGGCAGGGCCACGACGATGAACCAGCCCATGGCGCGCACGCCGTAGCCGTAGTCGCCGAGCTTGAGCGCGGTGACGCCCACCGGAATGAACAGGGCGATCAGCACCCCCAGGATGTTGAACACCTGCCACCAGCCATAAAGACGGCTTCGCTGATGGTACTGCGGCGCCAGCACCGCGCCCCAGGCGAGCTGGGCCAGGGTGGTGATGGAGAAGCCCAGGTAGAGCACCAGCAGCCACTGGAACAGGTACTGGGAGGTGGCGCCGGGGCTGGCCATGAAGATCATCCAGATGGCGGCCATCAGGATGGGGGTGCCGAGCGTGATCCAGGTCCGGTAGGGGCCGAACCTGTTGCGGGTGCGGTCCATGGCCCAGCCGACCACCGGGTCGAAGAAGATGTCGATGCAGCGGACCAGAATGAAGGTGGTCCCGACCACGCCGAGATCGACCCCGATATAGGTCGAGTAGTAGTGTGGCAGGTACACCGCCAGAGGCAGCCCGATCGCCGCGTAGGGCAGGCAGGGCAGGGCGAACGCGAGAAGCGTCCGGTTCTTCAGCTTGGCCGCATCGGTCATGGGCGGACTTGAGCTTGCTTCGGGCGAGGGGGCAAGGGTAGCGCCCCTAAATCCTCCCCTTCAGGGGAGGGGGACCGCGGAACGCGGTGGAGGGGCCTTGCTGACAGGGGATTTGAGAAAGAAGCGGCCGTCGGGTCTTCATCTGGCAAAGGCCCCTCCACCAAACTTCGTTTGGTCCCCCTCCCCTGAAGGGGAGGATTGGCCGCATTGCCGAAAATTAATTTTGCCCGCCGGCCCTTCAGGCCCGTAAGGTCCGCACCCTGAAACCCGTCGGGAGGGGTGATTTCATGCGTTCGTTGGTTCGCGCGGCCGTGATGGTCTGTGCGCTGTCGCTGGGTCTCGCAGGCGCGGTCTCCGCCCAGGATGAGAAACCCGCCGCCGAGGCGTCCAAGAAGGACAAGGACATCGGCGATCTGCCGCCGTTCCCCGGCGAGGCCACCGTCAAACAGGTCACCCACGTCTCGGGCAAGGCGCTGAACTACACCGTCACCGTCGGCGCCCTGCCGGTCCGCGACGAGAAGGGCAAGAAGATCGCCGAGGTGGTCTTCACCGCCTACACCCTCGACGGTCCGAAAGACCCGACCACGCGGCCCGTCACCTTCGCCTTCAACGGCGGCCCCGGCGCCTCATCGGTCTATCTGAACCTCGGCGCGATCGGACCCAAGCGCATCCAGTTCGGGGCCCAGGGCAACACGGCGTCGGACGCGCCCACCCTGGTCGACAATCCCGGCACCTGGCTCGACTTCACCGATCTGGTGTTCATCGACCCGGTGGGCACCGGCTTCTCCCGCTCGCTGATCTCACGCGAGGACACCAAGAAGCGCTTCTTCACGGTCAAGACCGACATCGAATACCTGTCGCGCATCGTCTACGACTGGCTGCTCAAGAACCAACGGATGGCCTCGCCCAAGTACTTCGTGGGCGAG
The DNA here is from genome assembly GCA_964432415.1 of uncultured Caulobacteraceae bacterium. Taxonomy (GTDB): domain Bacteria; phylum Pseudomonadota; class Alphaproteobacteria; order Caulobacterales; family Caulobacteraceae; genus JAFECT01. The sequence continues at coordinate 57,323 of CAYSNW010000008.1, read as the reverse complement.
AGCTACGGCGGCTTCCGCGGCCCGCGCATCACCCACTATCTGCAGACGACGCTGGGCGTCGGCGTCAACGGCGCGGTGCTCGTCTCGCCCTACCTGAACTCGGAGGCCGACGGCGACGGCTCGTTCTCGCCCATGCCCTGGGCGGTGTCGCTGCCCTCGATGACGGCCGCCAACTACGAGCGCCAGGGCAAGACCCTGTCGCCGGAGACCATGGCCGAGGTCGAGGCCTACGCCCGCGGCGAATTCGTCACCGACATCCTGAAGGGGACCGCCGACAAGGCCGCCGCCGACCGGGTGGCCGCGCGCGTCTCGGCTTACACCGGGCTCGATCCCCAGATGGTACGCCGCGCCGGCGGACGCATCGAGACCGGCGCCTTCCTGCGCGAGGTGCATCGTGACCAAGGCATGCTGGGCTCGGTCTACGACTCCAACGTCACCACCTACGATCCCTTCCCCTGGTCGCCCCAGAGGAAGGCAGGCGATCCGATCCTGGACGCCATCATCGCGCCGACCACCGAGGCCATGGTGGACTTCGTGACCCGCACGGTCGGCTGGAAGGTGGACGCCCGCTACAACGCCCTGTCCTACGAGGTGGGCGCCGACTGGGAGAACGGCATCGGCGGCATCGAGTCGGTCACCGACCTGCGCCAGGCCATCGCGCTGGACGCCAGACTCAAGGTGCTGATCGTGCACGGCTACGACGACCTGTCGTGTCCGTACTTCGCCTCGCGCCTGATCATCGACCAGCTGCCGCCCATGGGCGATCCGGGGCGCGTGCGCCTGCGGGTCTATCCCGGCGGTCACATGTTCTACAGCCGCCCGGCCAGTTCGGCGGCCCTGCGCCAGGACGTCATGGCGCTCTACGGCGCGAACTGAGGAGACCGCGACAATGAACTCGATTTCCAAGGTTTTCGCCGCCGCGGCCGCCTTCGTTTCGCTGCTGGCCGTCTTCCCCGCCCAAGCCCAGGACGCGCCCAAGCCCGACGCCGCCAAGCCGGCGGCCGAGCCGATCGCCCCGCCGCCGTTCCCGGCCGACGCCCACGTGTCCCAGGTCACCCACGTCGACGGCAAGACGCTGAACTACACCGCCACCGTCGGCTCGCTGCCGGTCAGGGACGAGAAGGGCAAGAAGATCGCCGAGGTGGTGTTCACCGCCTACATCCTGGACGGGCCGCGCGATCCCAACCGTCCGGTGACCTTCGCCTTCAACGGCGGGCCGGGCGCCTCCTCGGTCTATCTGAACCTGGGCGCCATCGGGCCCAAGCGCGTGCAGTTCGGCGCCCGCGGCAACGGGCCGTCGGACCCGGCAGTGCTGACCGACAATCCGGGCACATGGCTCGACATGACCGACATCGTGTTCATCGATCCGGTCGGCACCGGCTTCTCCCGTTCGCTGGTCAACGAGGAGGAGACCAAGAAGCGCTTCTACGGCGCCAGGCAGGACATCGATTACCTGTCGCGCATCGTCTACGACTGGCTGCTGAAGAACGGCCGTATGGCCTCGCCCAAGTATGTGGTGGGCGAGAGCTACGGCGGCTTCCGCGGCCCGCGCATCACCCACACCCTGCAGACGCGCCTCGGCGTCGGCGTCAACGGCATGATCCTGGTCTCGCCGCTGCTGGACGGCGCCGCGCGCCAGGACGGCGATGTCTCGCCCCTGCCGTGGATGATCAACCTGCCGTCCATCGCCGCGGCCAACCTGGAACGCCAGAACAGGCTGACGCCGGAAGCCATGGCCGAGGTCGAGGCCTACACCCGGGGCGACTACATGCTGGCGCTGGTGAAGGGAAAGAGCGATCCGGCGGGGCACCAGGCGATGCTCGGCAAGGTCGCGGGCTACACCGGGCTGGATCCGAAATTCGTCACCCGGCTGGGCGGCCGCCTCGAAACCCAGGCCTACCTGCGCGAGGTGTTCCGCGACCGGGGCGAACTCGGCAGCCGCTACGACTCCAACGTCACCGGCTACGATCCCTTCCCCTGGGCGCCGGACCAGCAGGCCGGCGATCCGATCCTGGACCAGATCGTGGCGCCCACCACCTCGGCCATGGTCGATTTCACCACCCGCATCGTCGGCTGGAAGGTCGATGGCCGCTACGAGGCCCTGTCCAATGACGTGAACCGCCTGTGGGACCGCGGACGCGCGCCCGACCAGGAGTCGGTCACCGACATGCGCCAGGCCGTGGCGCTGGACGCCAAGCTGAAGGTGCTGATCGTGCACGGCTACAACGACCTGTCGTGCCCGTACTTCGCCTCCAGGCTGATCGTAGACCAGATGCCGGCGATGGGAGACGCCAACCGGGTGCAGGTGAAGGCCTATCCCGGCGGCCACATGTTCTACTCGCGGCCTGACAGCGGCGCGGCGCTGCGCAAGGACGTGATGGCGGTGATCGCGGGGAGATAACCCAGACCTCGCGCCGAACGGCGCAAGAGAAGGATTTCACCACCAAGCACACCAAGGGGTCGGCGCGCAATCACGATCCTTGGTGTTCTTCTTGGTGTCCTTGGTGTGCTTGGTGGTCCAACTCTTTCTGAACCGAGCCGCTTCGCGGTTCAGGCAGATCCGATCAGCCCCCCGGACCGCCGGTCGGGCTGCCGTAGTCGAACTGCTGTTCACGCCCGCCGCGGCCGGCGAAGGTGTAGGCGAAGCCGATGAAGAAGGCCCGGACCTTGGGCTGGACGTCCACCCGCTCATGCAGGACCGGCGTGTCGATGACCTGGCGGAAGTGCAGGATGCCGAACGGGTCCTGACTGGTCATGACCAGGGACAGGTGGTCGTCGAACTTGTGGCGGTAGCCGATGTTCATGCCGCCGAGCGGCGCCCGGTAGCCCTGGGCGGTCAGCTGCTTGCCCTGCATGAAACCGTTCCACTGCACCAGGTCCTTGGGCGTCACCTGCCAGTTGACGGTGCCGCGGCCGCTGACCGAGGTCGCCGAGCGTGTGCCGGCGAAGCCCAGGCCCGTGGCGTCGATTTCGGTCCAGGCGACGTTGCCCGAGGCGCTGTAGGTGACGTTCTTCAACAGGCGGCCATTGGCCACAAATTCCAGCCCGCCGTTGCGGCCGGAGGTCAGGTTCTCCTTGGTGGTCAGAATCACCCCGCCGCCGATATCGCGCGAGACGTCGGTGAAGCCCTTCTCGTTCTGACGGTAGAACAGGGTCGCCAGATAGAAGGCCGGGCCCGCGCGGTACTGCCACGACCCCTCGTAGGACTGGGTGATCTGCGGCTGCAGGTTCGGATTGCCGGCGCGCAGATTGAAGGGGTCGATGATCTGGCGGAACGGGTTGAAGTCGCCCGAGAACGGCCGCTGGACGCGCTTGCTGTAGGAGGCGCCCAGCTGCTGGTGGTCGTCCAGCTGCCAGCCCAGGTGCAGGGTGGGGTACAGGCGGGTGTAGTTGTTCTCGTTGCGCTGGGCCGAGGTGCGGTCGTCGGCGGTGATGCGCACGTCCTCGACACGAAGGCCACCCAGGACCGTCAGCTTGCCGATCGGCTGCTCGTAGGTGACGTAGGCGGCGTTCACGGTCTGGTGGAACAGGAACAGGTCCGTGCGCGTCGGGTCGTTGACCGCGGTCGCCTCGGTCGGGCCGCGCACCCCTGTGTTGTCGGTGCGCTGCTGGGTCCCTTGCAGATCGACGCCGAGCTTCAGCTTGCCCATTTTGCCGGTGGGACGGGTGTAATCCACCTTGAACTGCTCGACGTCCTGGACGTCCTCGGTGCGCAGGCGCTCAAAGGTCGTGGGTGGCACGTTGGCCGGGCCGAAGTCGTTGTAGTGCTGGCGCCGGTCGTCGTAGGTGCGGTCGGCGGTCAGGCTGGCCAGCAGGGTGTGCTCATCGCCGGGGAAGACCTGGCGGAGGCTGGTGCTGGCCCCGACGTTGTTGCGCGTCAGGTCGAAGGCGCCGGAGCGGTCGAACACGTCGACGAGGGTCGTGGGGCTGACGCCCGAGAACAGTTGGCTGGTGGAGCCCTGGTGGTAGTCCAGGCCGTTGAAATGGGTCTCCGCCGACAGGCGCAGCTTCGGATTGACGTCGTAGTCGAGGCTGGTGCGCGCCAACCTGGAATCGGCCGCCCCGCGCGAGTTCGACGGGCTGCGGGTGGAGAAGGATCCGCCGCCGGGGTTGGTCCCGTCGCGGCTGTCGAGCACCTCGGTGATCTGCAGGTCGTGGCGGATGGAGGCGTCGCCCGACAGGCTGAGCTTGCCGCGCTTCCAGGAGCCGTTGACACCGCCGTTGTAGCGGCCGCCGCTGCCGATGGCGGCGCGGGCGCCGGCGGTGACGCCGGGCTTGGTCGTGGCCTTGGTGACCAGGTTGATGATCCCGGCCGTGCCGTCCGGAGAATAGGCGGCGGATGGGTTGGTGATCACCTCGACCCGCGCGATCTGGCCGGCGGGCATGGACTGCAGCACCTGGCCGGCGTTGGGGCCCTTCATCATCGCCGAGGGCTTGCCGTCGACCATGATGGTGACGTTGGAGTCCCCGCGCAGGCTGACGTTGCCCTGCAGGTCGACCTCGACCTGGGGCACGTTGCGCAACACGTCGGCGACCGAGCCGGTGGAGACCTGCAGGTCCTTCGACACGTCGTAGCTGCGCTTCTCGATGGAGGAGCGCACCGTGTCCTGAGCCGTGACGGTGACGCCCTCGACCGTGGTCGACTTCGGCTCCTTCGCCTTGGCGTCGGGCTTCTTCGCGTCCGTCTTCGGCGCCGGTGCGCCCTGGGCCGGCGCGGCCTGGGTTTGAGGCGACTGGGTGGGCGCGCTCTGGGCGGCGGCCACGCCGGCCGGCGCGACGACAAGGCCCGCGATCACGCAGGGCAGCCAACGGCTCATAGTTTATCCCCTGATCGCCCCTGTACATGCAGCGGGGCGTTTCGCGACGCTCTACATCGAACGGGCCCCAAGTTAGTGTTCAAAATTGAAATATGACGAAGACTTAATATGACAAACGCTTAATCTTTCTCGCGGTTTGGCGGGTGAAGTATCGCCTCCGCCGACGCTTTCGTGACCGCTCGCGCCCTTGCCTTCTCAGGCGTTCGAGGCTTTGCTGACCCGATGTTCGGGCGTCCCGTGAAATCATCGATCCTGACGATCCTGGCCGCCCTGATGGGCGCTTTCGCCGCGGCGTCGGCCGACGCCGCCGACGGGGCGCCCGCACGCCACATGACCTACGCCAGTTGCGGCGACGCCAAGGCCTTCGCCGCCGCCGCGATCGAGAACGGCAAGTCGGTCGACACCCTGGACTGGAAGCCCTTCGGCGTTCCTGAGAAGGGCTGGGACATCTACCAGATCCTGATCAGCCAGGAGATCGGCACGACCTGCGGGGTGGGCACCGCCTCGTTCGCCGAGAAGCTGGCCGCCTTCCAGGCCCGCTACAAGCTGCCGCCGACGGGCGTCTTCGACCAGGCCACCTTCGAGGTGTTCAAGGGCCTGTGGCAGGAGCGGCGGCCCTTCATCATGGTTCGCGTCCTGAAACTGTGCCCGGACGCTCCGGCGCAGACCGCCCTGGCCCCGATCCCGGCCGCGGAGGAGACCTTCGGCCGTGAAGGCCGCTACCTGAGGGCCGATGTGCTGGCCGCCTACGAGCGGATGATCGCCGCGGCGCGCGACGAGAGCTGGGGCGTCTATTCCGATCCCAAGGCCCTGACCATCTTCTCCGGCTATCGCAGTCCGGAGTCCGACGCCGACCGCTGCGAACATGAGCACAACTGCGACGGCGCCCACCGGGCGGTCTGTTCGGCCCACCGGACCGGCACGGCGATCGATCTGAACGTCGGGTGGGTCGAGGGCGTCAGCGCCGACCAGACCACCTGGCAGAACCGCATGCTGCAGACCCGCGGGCCCGCCTACCGCTGGCTGGTCAAGAACGCCGGCCGCTTCGGCTTCGTGAACTATCCGTTTGAGCCCTGGCACTGGGAGTATGTCGGGACCGGCCCTGACGCCCTGCAGGCCATGGTCAAGGCCCTGACCCCGGTGGTGAAGGTCGCGGCGGATCCCGCGCCCACGGCGCCGATGAACACCCTGTCGCCCTCGAGCGCCGCCCCGATGGCGACCATCCCGCCGCCCGGGTCGCCGCAATAATCATCCCCATCACCGATCCCGACGACTCCCGCGTCGCCCCTTACCGCAACGTGCGCGAGCGCGACCTGGTGGGCCGGGAAGGGCGGTTCATCGCCGAAGGGGAAGTCGTGCTGCGCGTGCTTCTGCGCGAGCGGCGCTTCCGCTGCGTCTCCATCCTGATCGACGCCAAGCGCGTGGAGGCCCTGGCGCCGGTCCTGGCCGCCGCGGCGCCGGAGACACCGGTCTATGCAGCCGGGCAGGGGGTGCTGGACGCCATCACCGGCTTTCACATCCACCGGGGCATACTGGCGCTGGGCGAACGGGGACCGGAGGCGGATGCGGGGGCCCTTATCGCGGCCCTGCCGGAGCGGGCGGTCGTGGTGGTGCTGGCCGGGATCGCCAACCACGACAATGTGGGCGGAATCTTCCGCAACGCCGCGGCCTTCGGCGCGGACCTGGTGCTGCTGGACCCCACCTGCTGTGATCCGCTCTATCGAAAGGCCATCCGGGTTTCGGTCGGCGCCGCCCTGGCCGTGCCCTGGGCGCGGCTCGACTCGGCGGAGGCGGGGATCGAAGCGCTGAGGGCGAGCGGCTTCGAAATCCTCGCCCTGAGCCCGCGCGGCGATGAGGTCCTGGCCGAGTTGGCGCCCACGGAGCGCACCGCAGTCCTGCTCGGCGCCGAGGGGCCGGGGCTGCCCGACGCCCTGATGAGCCGGGCGCGTACGGTGCGCATTCCGATGGCGGGCGCCTTCGATTCCCTGAACGTGGCGGCGACCAGCGCCCTGGTGCTGCACCAGCTGCGGTTCCCGACCTAGTTCGCGTCACACGAGAATTGCGCAAAATACACGCGTGCGCTTTAATTCGTATCTCAACCATCGGGGGTGGGTCATGAACAAGCGTTTCGTCATCGCGGGCGTCGTGGTCGCGGGCTTCCTCTGTTCCGGTTTCGGGACCATCGTGGGCCTGGGCCAGAACGCCGAACACGAGAAGATCACCCGACTGGGCCTGAAGGGCTTCAACATCGGCCCCCGGACGCTCGACGAGATCGCCGGCAAGAAGGGAACCTGGGGCGCGGTCGGCTCGCCCGACAATCCCGCGGCCAAGTACAAGGGCGAGACCATGGGCGACATCGCCCGCGCCCACTGCGACGGCGGCGACTTCTTCAACGTCAGCGGCTACCCCCAGTCCAAGGCCGACGCGCGCGCGAAGCTCGAAAGCTGCAAGGGCTGGATGGAGGAGAACCTGAACGCGGCGGTGACCGACGCCGGTTCGCTGGTACGCGCGGACGGGACGATCGACCTGGCCCAGACCATGGATCCGCTGGGGACGGGCTGCATCTTCACCGGCGTGCCCGGACGGGGCAAATGCAATGCGCTGGAGCACTTCGGCTGGTCCTTGCACGCCGCCCAGGACTTCTATTCCCACTCCAACTGGGTCGACAGCGTCAACGGCGCGGCCGCGTCCGACAATCCCCCGGGGCTGAACCAGCGCGGCCGCGCGCCCTGGCTGGATCCGCGGCTCAGCGTCGGCTTCCCCGACGGCCTGATCAGCGGCTGCTACGAAGGTTTCCCGGAGGCGATCCACTGCCGCTACGGCTTCGGCTGGACCAAGGTCCGCGCCAAGCACGACTACATCAACAAGGACAAGGGCGACATCGACCCGGCGACCGGCCGGATCGGCGCCGGGACCACCGACCGCGGCAAGGTCAACGACAACTTCAAGCACGCGGTCGAGGCGGCGGTCGAGGAGACCAACATGCGCTGGTTCGTGTTCGAGGACCGCATCCGCGCCGCCTATCCGGGCGCGCGAGGTAACCGGATCATCTGCGTCCTGAAGTCCGACGATTCGAAGGGCTGCTGACGGGCTTGCCGCAGCCGGTCAGGCGGAAGAAACCGACGGGCGCGCCCTCGCGAGGTTCGGGGATGCCGTACCAAAGCACTTCCGCCAGGTCGGGCAGCAGGAAGTAGTCCGGCGCCGCGTGGCCTACCTCGGGAGACTCGATCGAGAAACGCAGCGCCTTGTCCGCAGCCAGGTAGGTCATGGAGTGACGGATTGGCCCCGTCGGCGTTTCGGAGCCGTCGGGCGAAGTCCACCCGGGCTTTGTCGGATCCTGCATGGAAATCAAAGAGACGTAGCGCGCCGAGCCCCCGTCAAAGAAGAACCAGAACGTGCGGCCGCTACGGCTTGACCGTACGAACAGGGCGATGTCGCCTCGCAGATGTGCGGACGCGGGGATCGGGACAAATCCGGCGGTGAACGCCGGATCCTCCCGGATGGCATAACGCGCGTGTTCGAACGTGCAGCGCGGCGCGGCCCACGCCGGCGCCGCCAGCATGCCCAGGACCAGAGCCAGCCATCCGACCCGACGCATCATCCGCCTCCCCCGACACCACAGCATCGCGTCCTCACGACAATTCACCAAGCGATCAAATCTCGCGTGATGGCTGCGAATGGCTCGCAACTCTATTGTGGGCCGCAAGCGCCACCATACCTCTTCCCACGCCGGCGTGTGCCGGTGTCAAACAGAGGGACAAATGTCCTCGCTCATCGAATACGCCCCCTGGGCCCTGGCCATCGCCGGGCTCGGCGGCGTCGTGCTGCTCCTGTCCTCAGGGATGGTCCGGTACATCGGCAACAACAGGACCGCTGTTGTCGAAAAGCTGTGGAGCGGCAAGGGCTCCATCAAATCCGGCCTGATCGCCTTGAACGGCGAGGCCGGCTTCCAGCCCGAGGTGCTGCGCGGCGGCATCCACTTCTTCGTGCCGTTCCAGTATCGCCTGCACGTCCAGTCCCTGGTGACCATTCCCCAGGGCCGCATCGGCTATGTCTTCGCCCGCGACGGCCTGCCGCTGGCCGCCGATCAGACCCTGGCCGCCAATCCCTTCGACACCAACTTCCAGGACACTCGCGAATTCCTGGCCCGCGGCGGCCAGAAGGGACCCCAGCGCAAGATCCTGCGTGAGGGCGCCTATGCCATCAACCTCGCCCAGTTCGTGGTGGTGACCAAGGACCAGACCTTCGCTCTGCGCCTGGACAACGCGGACATGGCGCTGCTCGACCAGATGTCGGAGATCATCGAGGAACGCGACGGCTTCGAGCCTGTGGTGATCAAGGACGCCGACGACCAGATCGGCGTGGTCACCGTCCACGACGGCCCCGGCCTGCCGGCGGGCGAGATCATTGCGCCCACGGTCGGTCAGGACGCCTCGGACACCGAGACCTTCCACAACAGCTTCCAGGATCCCCAGAAGTTCCTGGCCGCGGGCGGCCGCCAGGGCCGTCAGCTGCAGGTGCTCGTCGAGGGCACCTATTACATCAATCGCCTGTTCGCGACGGTCGAACGCATCGCCAAGACCGTGGTCGAGGTCGGCCACGCGGGCGTGGTGGTCAGCTATACCGGCGAGGCCGGCGCCGACACCTCGGGCGAGGGCTACCGCCATGGCGAACTGGTCGAAAACGGCCGCCGCGGCGTGTGGGCGGACCCGCTGCTGCCCGGCAAGTACGCCTTCAACACCTATGCGGGCCGGGTGCTGATGGTGCCGACCACCAACTTCATCCTGAAGTGGGATTCGACCGTCTCCGGCGCCCATCGGCTGGACGAGAACCTGGCGGAGGTATCGCTGATAACCCGCGACGCCTTCGAGCCGACGCTGCCGCTGTCGGTCGTCGTGCACATCGACTACCGCAAGGCCCCGCTGGTGGTGCAGCGCTTCGGCGACATCAAGAAGCTGGTCGAACAGACCCTGGACCCCATGGTCTCGGCCTACTTCAAGAACATCGCCCAAACCCGCACCCTGATTGAACTTCTTCAGGATCGCAGCGCCATCCAGGACAGCTCGTCCCTGGATATGAAGACCAAGTTCGCGGTCTATAACCTCGAGCTGCAGGAGGTGCTGATCGGCACGCCGCGACCCTCGGCCTCAGGCGACAACCAGATCGAGGTGATCCTGACCCAGCTGCGTCAGCGCCAGATCGCCGACGAACAGGTGGGCACCTACGAGCGGCAGAAGTTCGCCGCCCAGAAGGAGCGTGAGCTGCGCGAAGCCGAAGCCAAGGCCAAGCAGCAGACCGCGATCACCGAGTCGGAGCTGTCGATCCAGGTGCGCCAGAACGAGGGCAAGGCGGCGCTGGCCCGCGCCCAGCAGGACGCCGACCAGACCCGCGCGCTCGCCGCGGCCGAGGGCGACCGCCTGCGCATCACCGGCGAGGGCGAGGCCGGCAAGATCGTGGCCCTCGCGTCCGCCGAAGCTGAACGGGTGACCAAGGTGGGCCTGGCCCAGGCCCAGGCGATCGAGAAGCAGGTCACCGCGTCGGGCGGCGCCCGCTACCAGCTGGCCCGCCAGGTGGCCGAGCGCTTCGCCCAGGCGCTGGAGACCAGCGGCGTGGACGTGGTCCCGAAGGTCCAGATCAACGGCGGCTCCGCCGGCGAGGGCCAGACAGCAGGCGGCGGCGGGGTGATGCAGGCGCTGATGACCCTGCTGCTGGCCGACAAGCTCGACGTCCCGATCAACGACGACGAGACGCCGGGAACTCGCAGGCGCAGGGGCAAGGCCGAACCGGCGCAGGCGGCCTGAGCCGGTGAGTGATTGAGGCGAGGGGCGGGGAGGGCGACTTCCCCGCCCCTTCTGCTGTTACAGGCATGGGACTAGGGTGGCGCCATGATGAAGCCCGTGCTCCGCATCGACGGGACTGGCGCCTGCGCGGTCGCGGGGCGACCGGTTCTCGATCCGGCCAAGGCGCTTTGGAACGGCGCCATGTTGTTCGGCGCGCTGCTGGCGCCCTTCTTCTTCAGCTGGGGCGCGATCGCGCTGTCCGGGCCGTACGGAATCATCCGCATTCATGACACGCGCGACTGGGCCCAGCGTCAGGATGCGTGCCACGACTTCTTCGCGCATCGGCGCGGACTGGCCCAGGATCTGTTCTGGCAGCTGGCCTTCCGGTTCGACTTCGAACATCCGCCCCGCCTGACCGTCGAAGCGAACCTGGCGGACGATCCCTGGCACCAGTTCATGGAGCGGAGCTGGAGGCTGCAGCAGCTCGCTCTGGCCGGCGCCTTCGGTCTGATCGGCGGCTGGTCGTGGGTGCTGTGGGGCGTGTGCGCGAGGGTGATCGTGAGCACCGCCGGACACTGGACCGTGACCTACTTCGCCCACAATCCGGGCCAGCGGCGCTGGCTGGTGAAGGGAGCCGTGGTCCAGGCCACGAACCTCCCGGGGCTTGGGCTGCTGACCTATGGCGAGTGCTGGCACAACAACCACCATGCCTTTCCGGAGTCGGCGCGCATCGGCCTCGATCCCGGCCAGACCGATCCGGGTTGGTGGGTGATCCGGGGTCTTGAGCGGCTCGGCCTCGCCTTCGATGTCGGGACGCCGAGATCGGTTGCGTTGCGAGAAGATCTGATCGCCGCTGAGTAAGAGGCGTCGGGACGCGGGTTCAGCGCTTCTTCTTCGGCGGGACGCTGGCCCAGGCGCCCTCGAGCAGGGGCGCCAGCGCCTCGGGCTCGATCCGGTCCAGGCGCACCAGCACGGCAGGAAAGCCGTTGTAGTGGGGCTCGGTGAAGAAGACCTCGGGATCGGACTCCAGCAGGGCCTGCTTGATCCCTTCGTGGCCCACCCTCACCGCCAGCACATCGAGGCGGGGAACGCGCGGCTTCTTCGGATGGACGCGCTCCTTCCAGGACCAGACGAAGCCCCGGCCGGCGCGGCTGTAGGTCAGGGGTTCGGACTCCGCCGCGTCGGGCAGAGCCAGGGCGAGACGGCGCAGGTCGTCCTCACTGACCATGGCTCCCGGTTAGCGCGACGCCTGAGGTGTTGCAACGCTTCGCCCTTCCGGCGGGTTCTAGGCCTGTCAGGAGGCAAAGCCATGCTCGAACACCTGTCCCATGCCGTTGGCCACGCGCTCCGGGGCGTCCGCGCCGGACTGGAGCAGACCACCTTCCACGAGGACGGCGTTCTAAACGCGCCCGAGACCATCGACCTGTTCAGCCTCGATTTCGCCGACGGCGAAACCCTGCCGGCGCTCTATACCCAGGACGGGGAGCGAACCTCGCCGCCGCTCACCTGGCGCGACGTGCCGACGGGCGCGCGCAGCCTGGTGCTGGTCGTCGAGGACGCCGACAGTCCGACCCCGGCGCCGGTGGTGCACACCATCGCCTGGAACCTGCCGGCCAGGGAGGGGAGCCTGACGGCCGGCGCCCTCAACAGCCCCGGAACCGCGCGCATGGCGGACGGATCGCCGTTCCCCCTCGGCCTGAACTCGTTCCGCAAGCCCGGCTGGCTACCGCCGGACCCGCCGCGGGGCCACGGACCGCACCGCTACGAGTTCCAGATCTTCGCCCTGGACCGCGAGCTCGACTTCTCGCGCGCGCCCGGCCGCGATCTGCTGGTCCACGAGATGCGCGACCACGTGATCGGCAAGGGCGCCCTGATCGGGGTTTACGAGCGGGCTTGAGCGGACTGTACTGAGGCCTTGGGGGGCAGGTCGTGAAACAGGCGAACACCGAGGACGAGACGCCGGCCGGACCGCCGTGGCGCGTCGGCGAGAGCGTTCCCTGGTCGGTGGCCTGGACCGGCGAGCAGGCCTTTCGCCTGCAGCCTTCGCAGACCTTTCCGGGAATGGTCGAAGTCGGCCAGCGCAGTCGGCCGGGCGAGGGCGAGCCCATGTTCGCCGCCATCCATGTCGAGCGCCACCGCGCGGCCATGGCCGGTCACCTCTGCCATGTCTGCGGCCGGCCCACGACGGCGAACGACCGCTGGGTCTTCCTGCACGCCTCGGGCGGGATGGTGACCCTGCAGGACGGTTCGGAGCTTTACGGCGCCAATGTGCCGGCGCTTCACCGGGCCTGCGCGGAGCGGGCGCGGGCGCAGTGCCCCCATCTCGGCCGGCTGGACGACGAGCCGATCTCCACCGGCGGCGACGCGGGCCGGCTGATCCCGCGCACCGACGTCGTGCCGGGCATGGAGGATCTGGCGCGGGGCCTGCCGCCCGGGGTCGAGGCGGTGTTTTCCTGCTACCGGCTCTACGGCGAGGCCTTCACCCGCAGGCTGGTCCGGGCGTGCGAGGCCTGGGAGAAACGCGTTCGCGCGGCGCGGCGGCGGGGCCATGACGGCGCCTGAGATCCGCTTCCGGCCCGTGACCGAGGCCGATTTCCCCCTGATGACCCGCTGGCTGTCCGAGCCGCACGTGCGCCGGTTCTACCAGGCGGAGCCGGTGACCTCGGATGATGTGGCGCAGGAGTATGGGGCGGCGGTTCGGGGCGAGGAGCCGACGCGCTGTGACCTCGCCGTGCTCGACGGCAGACCCTTCGCCTATTTCCAGGCCTACCGTAACGCCGACTACCCGGAGTGGGTCGAGATTCTGGGCCGGACGGACGGGACCAGCGTCGACCTCTACATCGGCGAGCCGGACTGCGTCGGGCGGGGCCTGGGTCGGGCGGCGCTGAGAGCCTACGTGAGCGACGTGGTGTTTCCGGCCTGGCCGGAGGAGGCCTGCGTCTACATCGCCCACGAGCGAGGAAACGCCGCCGCCCTGGCCTGTTCGCGCGCGGCCGGGTTCGAGCCGGATGGCGCCTTCCTGGAAGACGGCAAGGATACAGTGCGCCTGAGGCGGCGGCGGCCGTAGGGCAGGGCGTCTTCAATTATATCCGGGTAATATTGACAGGCTTTTTCATCCGGGTATATAGACAGCCAAAATCGGAGCCCGACGACCGTGAACGATGCGACCTTCACCGCCTTCCAGGGCGACCGCAAACTGGCGTCCGGCCCGTTGTCGGTCGCGGCCGGCGCCGCGCGCGAGGCCATGGCGCGGGGCGGTGATGCGCCGGTTCTGGTGTTCGACGACGCGACCGGAAGGGTGGTCGACCTGGATCCCAGAGGGCCCACGGCGGCTGAGGCTCCCCTGACGCCGGAAGTGCGCGGCCGCGGCCGGCCCAGGCTGGGCGTGGTGGCGCGCGAGGTGACCCTGCTGCCGCGCCACTGGGACTGGCTGGCGGCCCAGCCGGGCGGCGCGTCGGTCGCGCTTCGCAAGCTGGTGGAAGAGGCCCGCAGGTCCAGCGGCGACCGGGACCGCAACCGCCAGGCCAAGGCCGCGGCCTACGCCTTCATGTCGGCGATGGCGGGCAACCGGGCGGGCTTCGAGGAGGCCTGCCGCGCGCTGTTCGCCGACGACCGGCGGGCGTTCTCCGCCCATGTGGCGAGCTGGCCCGCGGACCTTCGCGACCACGCGGTGGCGCTGGCGTTCTCGGATCAGGCGGCGTCAAATCCGGCGTGATACCGAACTTCGCCGGTTGGCCTCGGGCCGGATAGCACGAGCGATTGGAAGGATTGCCGAGGAACGTCGCCGTAGCGCAGGCCGTGGTTGCTGCTGAAGCCGAAGCGGCCATAGTAGCGGGGGTCTCCCAGGACGACGCAGCCTGTGGCGCCCCTGGAGCGCAACAGATCGAGGCCCTGACGGATCAGCGCGCTTCCGACGCCGCGCCGTTGCACGGCCGGCAGGACGGACACGGGTCCCAGGCCAAACCAGTCGCCGGCGACACCGTCGATCCGGACAGGGGAGAAGCCGACGTGGCCGACCACGGCGCCGTCGATCTCGGCCACCAGGGAGAGCTCCAGCGCGCCGGCGTCCCGCAGCGCGTCGACGATGGCGGCTTCGGTCCCGCTGCTGTGCTCGGCGAGCGCGAAGGCGGCCGTGGTCACCGACCGGATGCTCGCCACGTCGGCCTGGGTCTCGGGGCGAATGTTCACGGGTTTCAGATCGCGCGCATGCGGTTGTTGCGCGGCTGGTGCTCGACCTCGGCCAGGCCCAGGTGTTCGAGCACCGGCGGCACATAGTTGGCGAAGCGGCCGCGCAGGCCCTTCTTCAGCCCGTACCAGCCGCCGGCTGGATTGTCGGGGGAGCGGCCCCAGGCCTCGACGGTGTCGTCGGCTGCCGGCTTCTGCTCGTCGGCGGAGCCCAGGGCCATCCAGTCGCCGCGGGCCTTGAGCATGGCGTGCAGGTCGTCGATGCAAGCCAGCGCATAGCGCAGCTCGGTCTTGCCGACGATGACCACCAGGGCGGGCGGCGAGGCGGCCGGGTCGGCGTAGACCTCGTACTCCGACTGGCCGCTGGGCGTGATGAGCCGGCAGGGGGCGGCTCTAGAGCCGAGTTGCATTAGGTCTGGCAAGGTATTGTTCCTGAGCTCTCAGGTTCTAGGTGAGCTGTGTGCCGTCTCAGGATCGAGCCTAGGGGCAGGCTGCGTCAATGGCATGACAGCCGCACACGTACATCGCCTAAGATATATTATGGGAAATGATACTTAGGCCCGGCCTGGGCCTGGCATGGCCGACAGGTCGACTTCGCTGGTTCCGGTCCATCCGGAACCGCCCTCGGCGCTGCAACGGCGCGGTGCGGCGGTTCCCGTTCCTGGATCCAGCTTCAATGGATCAGCGTAGCAGCGCGTAGCCAGGTCGCCCTGCTCGGCGAAGCCGTACGGAATGGCGGCGGTGTCACGCAGGTCCAGAGCGATCCACCAGATGTCGGTGCCGGCGATCGGCCGAAGCTGGCTGGCCTGTTCGATCTCTTCACCGACGACCGCCAAGCTGCGTCCGGCCAGCGGCGTGGCCAGCTGCACCGCCCGGGTGTCGGAGCCGCCGCGATAAACGAAGGTGACGCGCTTGTGGCCAGGCCCGATCGGCTCGACCAGCGGGCCGCCGGCGGCGCGGCGTTCGGCCCAGAAGCGCTCGAGCATGGCCTTGCGCTGGATCACCGGCGCCTTCTCGATGGCCGCCACCCGGCGCCCCAGCGCCTCGGGAAGCTGTTCCTGGCGCAGCAGGGCGAACGATCCGACACCCAGCAACAGGGCCATCGAACCGCAGAGGACGACCAGGGCCTTGCCGAAGTCCGGGATCACCGACGCCCTCCTCGCCTTCACGCATGAGACAGTTCGAACCACAGTCCGACCAGATGATGTTGACTCGGAGAACGATTGCCGGGAATGCCACTTATACGCTACAAGTGCACGAAATCCGTAGAATCGAAGGCTAACGGTGGCAAGAGCATTTGGAACGAAGGTTGTCTCTCGACGGAACCGACTGGTCGATGATCCGACAGACCTGCGAATCCTGCAGCTTCTGGAGAATGCGGGCCGTCTCAGCCATGCCGAGGTGGGCCGCCGGCTGAACCTTTCGGCGCCGGCGGTGGCGGAGCGGATCGCCCGCCTGAGCGACCGGGGCGTGCTGCTGGGCTTCCGCGCGGTGATCGATCCGGCGGCGCTCGGCCGCGACGTGGGCGCGATCATCGAGTTCTCGCCCTACAGCCCCGACGTCGAGAAGGTGGTGGCCCAGGTCAAGCTGGTGGAGGAGATCGTTTCCTGCTGGCGGGTGACCGGGACGGCCTTCCTGATCATGCATGTGCGGGTGGGATCGACCGCCGAACTGAACTCGGTGCTGATGCGCCTGGCCCAGCTCGGCCAAACCAAGACCTCCATGATGCTGCAGGTCGAGATCGAGGACCGCCCCCTGCTCCCGATGGACCCCGACGTCCTGCCGGTGACGCCGACCGACGACTGAGCATGTTCTCCAGATGCCGAGCACGATTCAACGATCAGCCGATCTGATCCCATCGTGTTCGAGGCGTTGCCAGCGGCGGCGCGCACGGTTCATATCCGAACCCTTCGTCATCGGGACTCACGTCACATGCGCCTCAGCCGCCGCGCCCTGCTCGCCTCCTCCGTCTGCGCCGGAATCACCGCCCCCCAGGACGCTCTGGCCAAGCACGCCCGCGGCCATCACGCGAAGGGTTCGGCCAAGGCCCAGCTCGACGCCTTCCTGGAAAGGACCACGGAGGCCCTCTTCCGCGAGATCCCCGAGAACGCGACCTACCGTGGCGTCGACACCGGCGCGCGGGCGCCGCTGCGCCACCTGCTGACCGACCGCTCCGACGCCGGGGCGGCGAAACGCGCGTCGGCCTACAGCCACCGGGTCGCCGAGCTGAAGGCCATCGACCGCAAGGCTCTGACCGGCATCGACGCGGTCAATTACGACGTGGCGCTGGAGGCGCACGAGGAGGCGCTGCAGGGCTCGAAGTTCGGCTACGGCGACGATCTGGTGATGTCGGCTCAATGGGGCGAGAACAATTCGCCCTACGCTGTCACCCAGATGACCGGCGCCTTCCAGACCATCCCCGACTTCCTGGACAGCATGCACCCGATCGAGACCGCCTCGGACGCCGAGGCCTATCTGGAGCGGGTCGAGGCCTTCGCGCGCCAGCTGGATCAGGAAAGCGTGCGCCTGGTCGCCGACGCCAGGCGCGGGGTCAATGCGCCGGGCTTCATCAACGACAACATCTCCGGCCAGCTGAAGGGCTTTCTGAAGAGTGGTCCGGAGAGCTGGACCCTGGTCACCTCCCTCGCGCGCCGGATGAAGGAGAAGAACGTTTCAGGCGATCACGCAGCCCGGGCGCTGGCGCTGTGCCACAAGCGCGTGGCGCCGGCGGTGGCGCGCCAGATCGCGGCGCTGAAGACCATCCGGGCCAAGGCGACCTCCGACGCGGGCGTCTGGAAATTGCCGAAGGGCGAGGCCTACTACGCCTGGCAGCTGCGCTGCGGGACCACCACGACCCTGAACGCCGGCCAGATCCACAGGATGGGCCTGGAACAGGTGGCGGAGCTGGAGGGGCGCATGGACGGCCTTCTTAAGGCGCAGGGGTTGAACCAGGGCGGCGTGGGCGCGCGCATGGCGGCCTTGGCCAAGGATCCGAAGTTCCTCTACCCGGACACCGACGAGGGCCGGGCCCAGATCATCGACTATCTGAACGGACGCATCGCCGCGATCCGGCCCCGGCTCGGCCAGGCGTTCAACACCCTGCCCAAGGCCAATGTGGTCGTGCGCCGGGTGCCGCCGGAGATCCAGGACGGGGCGCCCAACGGCTACGAGTTCGACGGCTCGGTCGATGGGGCCCGGCCGGCGACCTACTACATCAACCTGAAGAGCACCAAGAACTGGCCGCGCTTTGCCCTGCCCACCCTCACCTTCCACGAGACGGTCCCGGGCCACGTCTGGCAGGGCGACTACGCCAGCCATCTGCCGCTGATCCGCTCGCTGATGCAGTTCAACGCCTATGTGGAGGGCTGGGCGCTCTACGCCGAGCAGCTGGCCGACGAACTGGGCATGTACGAGGATGATCCCTTCGGAAAGCTCGGCTACCTGCAGGCCCTGCACTTCCGGGCCTGCCGCCTGGTGGTCGACACCGGACTGCACGCCAAGCGCTGGACCCGGGAAAAGGCGCTGGACTTCCTGCTGGAGCACAGCGGGCGGCCGCGCCAGGCCATGCTGGGTGAAGTCGACCGCTATGTCGCCACTCCTGGCCAGGCCTGCGGCTACAAGATCGGCCACTCCGAGATCATCCGCCTGCGCGACAAGGCCAAGGCGGCGCTTGGGCCGAAGTTCGATCTGAAGCGCTTCAACGACCTGATGGTGCTGTCGGGCAGCGTGCCGCTGACCGTGCTGGCGCGGATCGTCGACGAGGACATCAAGCGCGGCTGATCAGAGATCGACCTCGGCGCGCCAGCCGTCGTAGCCCGCCTCGACGCCGGGCGGCAGCTCGGCCGAAAGCGTGGCGTAGTCCATGTCCACGTGCATGTTGGTCAGCACCGCGCGCGCCGGCTTGAGTTGCTCGATCCAGCGCAGGGCCTGGTCCAGGTTGGCGTGGGTCGGATGCGGCTTCAGGCGCAGGGCGTCGACAATCCAGACGTCGAGATTTTCCAGCGACGCCAGCGCCTTGTCGGACAGTCCGGAGACATCGCTGGAGTAGGCCACGCCGCCGAAGCGGTAGCCGACCGAACTGATCGGGCCGTGTTCCTGCTCGAAGGTGGTCACCGGCACGGGGCCGGACGGTCCGCCGATCTGGAATGGCTCGCCCCAGGGCGGCAGCGGATGCGCCTCGCAGATCGCTGGATAGCCCTGTTCGCCGAAGAAGATGTAGCGGAAGCGCTGGGTCAGGCTCTCGTAGGTCGCCGGGTCCATGTAGCAGGGCGCGCGCCGCTGGGCGGTCATGGCGAAGGCGCGGATGTCGTCGATGCCGTGACACTGGTCGGCGTGGTCGTGGGTGTAGAGCACTGCGTCCAGCCGCCGCGCGCCGGCCTCGGCCATCTGCAGGCGGAAATCCGGCGAGGTGTCGACCACCACGGTGGTCAGCCCTCCCCCCTCGTCGCCCAGGCGGCGCACCAGCATCGAACAGCGGGTGCGACGATTGCGCGGCTCGGCAGGATCGCAGACGCCCCAGTTCCCGTCGGCGCGCGGCACGCCCCCGGAGGAGCCGGTGCCGAGCAGCGTGATCTCCAGCCGGCCGCTCATGCAGGCTTCTCGGGTCTGGGGATCCGGTCGAACAGGGCGAAGAAGGCGTCTTCGGTGCGCCGCTCGGCTTCTTCGGCGCCCCAGCCTCGGACCTCCGCCAGCTTGTCGAGGATGAAGGGGATGTAGGCCGGCTCGTTGCGGCGGCCCCGCATCGGAACAGGCGCCAGGTAGGGGCAGTCGGTCTCCACGATGATCCGGTTGGCCGGCATGTCGCGGATGATGGCCCGCACCTCTTCGGCGGCCTTGAAGGTCGCAATGCCGGAGACCGAGAACCAGGCGCCGAGTTCCGCAGCAATTTTCGCCAGTTCCGGCCCGGATGTGTAGCAGTGCATTAGCAGCTTGAACGCGCCCTCGCCGTGCTCCTCGCGCAGGATTTCGCCCATTACCGCGTCCGCCTCGCGGGTGTGAACCACCAGCGGCAGACCGGTCTCGCGCGCCGCGGCGCAGTGGGCGCGGAACACGCGCGCCTGAACCTCGCGGGGGCTGAGATCGTAGTGGAAGTCCAGCCCGCACTCGCCGATGCCCACGACCCGTGGACGGCCCGCCAGGGCGATCAGCGTCGTGGCGTCGAGGTCCGGGTCTTCCCTGGCCTCGTGTGGATGGGTCCCCACCGTGCACCAGATGTCGGGGTGGGCCATGGCGATGGCGTGGGTCGCCTCGAAGCTCGACAGCCGGTCGGAGATCTCGACCATCAGGCCGATGCCGGCCTCGCGGGCGCGCGCGATCACGGCGTCGCGGTCCTCGTCGAACTGGGGGGCGTGCAGGTTGACGTGGCTGTCGATGAGCATGGCGCCTGGCTTATCCGGTCTGGGCGCGCAGGGCCTTGAGTTCGCCGGTCAGGGTCCAGAACACGTCTGCGCGGTCCAGGTTGATGGCGTCCGCCTCACCCGGCGCGGCGGCCAGCTTGTCCCACAGGGTCGCCCAGCGTTCAACCGATGCTCCCCCCTCCCCGATCGCCCGCTCGCGCACGGCCTCGGCAAGGCGTTCGAACAGCAGCTCGAAGCGGATCTGGCCCTCGGCGCCGCGGAACTTGTCGGTCAGATGCAGCAGCGCCGCCTCGCCGGGGTATTCGCCCGAGACCAGGTCGCGGGCCAGGGCGTCGAACTCCAGCGCTTCGCCGGCCGCCAGCGTCAGGGCCCGTCCCGGCGCGCCACGCGCCATGCGCGCCACCGCCTCGACCTGTTCCATGCCCAGCTCCGAGCGCGCGGAGAGGAAGGCCGCGACCGCGTCGTCGCTCCAGGGCCGGAAGGCCAGCCGGCGGCAGCGCGAGCGGATGGTGGCCACCAGCCTGCCCGGCGCATGGGCGACCAGCAGCAGCACGCCCCGCTCAGGCGGTTCCTCCAGAGTCTTCAGCAAGGCGTTGGCTGCATTGACGTTCATGTCGTCGGCGGCGTCGACAATGGCCACCCGGTATTTCGACCGGGAGGGCGAGCGGGCGAAGAAATCCGGCAGGGCCCGGGCGTCGTCCACGCTGATGAACTTCTTGACCTTGCCGTCCTCGCTCTGACGCTCCAGCACCAGCAGGTCTGGGTGGGAGCGGGCCGCGACCAGCCGCGCCTCCGCATCCTCCGGGGCCACCCCCAGCAGGCCGTAGCGGTCGTCCGGCGCGCCCCCCAACAGCCGCCGCGCGGCGCGGTAGGCGAAGGTCGCCTTGCCGATGCCCTCGGGCCCGGTCAGCAGCCAGGCGTGGTGCAGCCGCCCCCGGGCCAGGGCGTCGAGAAAGGTCGCCTCCACCGTCTCGCCGCCCCGGTAGTCATAGACGTCGCGCGGGTGAGCCAGCTCAGGCATCGAAGACCGCGCCGTCCAGCAGCCGGGTCTCGACCGCCCGCCAGACCCGTTCGGCCACGTCGTCGACCTGGGCGTGGGCGTCGATGCGCACGCAGCGGTCCGGCTGCTGGTCGGCGAGCGCCAGGAACAGGGCGCGCAGGCGGGTGTGGAACTCCAGGCCCTTGGACTCGAAGCGGGCGTCGCCGCCGCGCGCATGGGCGCGCTCCAGCCCCACCTCCACCGGCAGGTCGAAGATCAGGGTCAGGTCCGGCTGGTCGGCGCCGACCACCGCGCGGTCGATCTCCTCGACCACCGAGGCCGGGACGCCACCGCCGGCGCCCTGATAGGCCCGGGTCGAATCGGCGAAGCGGTCGCAGACCACCCAGGCGCCCCGGTCCAGCGCCGGGCGGATCACCCGGTCCAGATGGTCCGAGCGGGCCGCATACATCAAAAGCGCCTCGGCGATCGGCGACCAGCGGTCGGCGCCGCCTTGCACCAGCAGCGATCGCAGAGCCTCCGCCCCGTCGGAGCCGCCGGGCTCGCGCGTCTGCACGACCTCCAGGCCGAGCGCGCGCAGGCGCGCGGTCAGGCGCAGGGCCTGGGTGGATTTCCCGGCGCCCTCGCCGCCTTCCAGGGTGATGAATTGTCCGCGTTTCACGCGCCGCACAATGGCGGCTTCGCCGTCCCAGGCAAGCGCAGGATCGGCCCTGCGGCGCAAAAGCTGTGGGTCGTCGACCGATCCTGACGCAGGCGCCCTGCGTTCGAGGTTTGTAGGACCCGCGCCACTTGCTATGACGCCCGTCCCGGACGGGTGGCCGAGTGGTTTAAGGCAGCGGTCTTGAAAACCGCCGTAGGTGAGAGCCTACCGTGGGTTCGAATCCCACCCCGTCCGCCATCCTCATCACCAGCCGATGTGCACCGTCTTGGAGCTGGAGACTGAGCCCTTGGTCACGGTCAGGGTGATGTGGTCGATGTGGTGGAAGGCGCCCGGCAGGTCGGGCAGGTTGCACGCCACCGATCCGACCACGGGAACCAGCAGGCTGCTGTTCGCGACGGTGGCGAAGGGCGCCGTGGCGCCGGCAGGGTCCCAGTAGCCCAGGGTCAGTTTCACGATGCCGCCGACATGCGACGGATCGGAAATCCGGCAGCGCACGCCAGAGTGGAAGGGAAAGATCATCAGGCCGGTGATCTTCAGGCCCAGGATGGTCTGATCGGGCAGGTAGTGGGGCGGCGGAGAGGCCGCGGCCGGCGCCGTCAGGGCGAGCAAGGCGGCGATAGCGCCGGCCAGATGCTGTCGGGCACTCATGCGAACACCTCCCCGTTTTCCGGCCTGTCAGCCGAACGAAGACGTCGCACGCCAGCTTGGCTGTGGGCAAGCGGGTCCGTCGTGGCCGGCGCTCACCGCCAGAACGGCTTCCACTCCAGGTCCTGGCTCTTGCGCCGCCAGGGGAACACCCGGTCCTGGGTGAAGTCGTTGGCCGGGCCGCTGGCCTGGTCGGCGAGGGCGGCGTCAAGCGCCGTGTCCCGTCCGGCGATCCAGTCGGCCCACAGCCGCGGCGCGGGGATGTCCGGCGCGAGCCAGACGCGCTTGTCCTGGGGGTTGGAGTCGAACCAGGGCAGGGTCGAGATCCCGCCCTCCAGACCGGTGGCGGCGCCCTTGAAATGGCCTGCGTCGCCGTAGTGGTTGGGCGCGCCGCCGGTGGGCTCGCCCACGAAGCGGGTGGCGGTCTCGCGCTCCATTCGCGTGCAGAAGTTCTGGGCCGCGGAGAAGGTCTGAGGGCCGGCCAGGACGTAGAGGCCCCCGGGGTGGTTCAGGCGGGAGCGCTCCAGCCCGTGGCGCAGCGGTTCGCCCAGCAGGTTGTTGCCGCCGCCGTTGCGGCGCAGGTCGAGGATCAGGCGCTCGACGGTGGGTTCCTCTGCGGCCGCCAGCACGGCGTGGCTGAAGCTCATGGCGTCGCCGATCGGCACGCTCAGGTCATCGAAGGCGACGTAGACCGCCCTGGCTTCCGGAAGCGGATGGATCCAGTTGCCGCCGCTCTGGGTGGTAGCCCAGGTCTCAATCCGCGACTTCTCGCGCGTGACCGGCGCCAGGGCGGGCTTCGCGCCGGCGCGCGGCTTCAGCCGTTCGGAGCGCACGCTCCCGTCGGCGCCTTTCACCTGGATGGCGATGGCTTGATCGTCGCCGCCCCGGGCGACGCCGAGGCCATGTAGCAGGCCCGCGTTTGCGAACAGCAACCCCGCGTCATGGTGGGCCCAGGCCGGATTATTGCTCGGCCAGATGTCGGCGAAGGCGCGCATGACCGCTTCGACCGGCGTGTCGTTGACCGCAACGATCCTGCCGCCCAGCACGGGCAGGGCCTCATCTGCCGCCTGGGTCACGTAGAGCCCGTCATAGAAGGCCCGCGCGGCCATCGGCAGGGCGAGATCGAATGGCCCGCCGTGCAGCTGGGAGAAATAGAAGGTGGTGTGGCCATCGCGGAACCAGGCTGCAAGCCGGTACATCCGCGCGACATAGGTCCCCAGGTCGAGGGAGTCGGCTTCCCGCTCCAGACCGTCGGCCAGGGACCACCAGCCCGGGTCGGCGGCCGCCTCCCGTCCGCGCGGGTGGGTGGTCTCCGCCTGCAGCCGCCAGGCGCGGACCTCGTCGCGCCGCCTGACCCGCGGGGGTGTCGCGGCGTGGGTGGAACCGGCGGCGCCGGCAAGGGCGAGGGCTGAAAAGGCGCGTCGGGTCCACATCGGGCTAGCTCGGCCGAGCATGGGCTGACGGGCAAGTTAATTCGGGGACAGGCGGTGCGAGCGGCTCCGACCGCGTCGTTCCACGATGTTGCAGCGGGCCGCGCCTGTGCTAACCCTTGGCGGTGCGCGCCCGCCGCCTCAGGGCCGGCGCCAGTGACCGTTCAGAGTCCGCGTCGCCTCCCGAGTGCATGGCGAGGCCCCCTCGCCGCCCCGGCTTTCATTCGCTGCGAAAGACGATGCATGGCGTTGCTCGAACTGCTCCTGATGGCGGCCTGGACCGCGCTGATCGTTCGCCTGTTCGCGGGCCGTGGGACCCTGTCGGCGCGCACGCTCCTGGCTTTCGCCGCGCTGGGCGCCCTGATGGCGGTGACCGCCGCGCCCCTGGCCGAGAAGTTCATCGTCCCCTACCCCCTGGGCGACTACGGCCATCCGTTCCTGAACGAGGTGCTGCGGGTCGCCATGCGCAACATGGTGCTGCTGTCGCCGGTGATCACCTACCTGTTCTTCCAGCGCAATTTCCGCCTGACCAGCATCGCCGACGCCTTCCTTCTGGCTTTCGCCCTGGGCCTGGGCTTCGAGCTGGTGGGCGGGGTGCTGGCGGCCGGCGCCAAGGGGGCGGCGCTGAAGGGCTTCACCCTGTTTCCCCCGTGGCAGTTCACCTGGAGCGCCCAGCCGACGGACGTGATCCTCGGCTTCCGCGGCGACTTCGCCCTGGCCGGGGTGGCCTGGGCCATGGGACTGATCTGCCTGACCCTGGCGGCGATGCTGCGTTTCGCCCGCAAGCGGCGCTACGCCATTCCGGTCACGCTGGCGGTCTTCGCGCTCGTGACTCTGCACGAGGCGGTCTGGACCTATCAGCTCGCGACATTCGGACCCTACCGGCCCGAGCAAGGCTTCCTGAAGCTCTTCGACACGGTGATGCTGCATGGGCTGTTCTTCGCCGCTGTGTGCCTGCTTGCCCTGCTGACTCTCTCGGTGATGGAAGGCCGGTGGGCCGCCAACAGCCGGGGCGAGAGGCCGCCCAGCGTGCGCGACCTGCTCGTGGATTTCGTCGACGCCTGCCACCGGCGCGGCCGCGGCTTCCTGGCCGGGGGGCCTGCCGGCTGGGCGTTCGAGTCCCACCGCGACCGCCTTCGAGCCCAGATGGGGTACGCCCAGGCCGAAGTCCGTCACATGGTCCGGCGCAACGAGCTGTTTCAGAGCGAACGCATGCTCGAGCTGCGGCTCGAGGAGTTGGAGCGCCTGGCAGCCGCGCCGAAGCCGCGACGGGCGCCCTGGTTCCTCTGGATCGACGTCTGGCTGGCGAGCGCCGCCGTCGCCGTGATCGTGCTGGGACTGTCGCGCCTGCCCCAGACCTGGGGCCCGATGGTGTGGAACACGCTCCTGCTCAATCTCATGCTCCCGGTGCTCAAGCTGACGGTGCTGCAGATCATTCTGATCGTGTTGCTGCTGGGCTGGTTCGTGATGCGACCGGACCGTCCGCCGGGCCGCACCGAGCCCGACCTGAAGCTGCGCTTCAACGGCGAGAGCGCCCTGTCGTTCGCGGCCATGGGGGCGGCGCTGCTGGTGCTGTTTCACGTCCCGCTCGATCGCTACTACCCGCCCTTCAGCTCCATCGCCTTCATCAACCGTGCCGGCTTCCCGAGCCTCGACCCGGCCCAGCTGGCCTCCTTCATGCTGCTGCTGGCGGCAGTGTCGGGCTGGGCGACGCGGGGCGCGACCCTGGCCTGGCGCGCGCGGGCCACGGCGGACGAACGCCATGCCGGACGGGTGCGCAACGGCCTGCTGATCCTCAACGCCGCGGTGCTGCTGTGGCTCAGCATCAAGGTCTATTCCACCCTGCTGGCGGCCCTGCAGAGCAAGCTGGGGCCGAAGTTCTTCACGATCTTCGGACGGCTGGGCAATGTGGTGATGGCGGTCATGACCACCCTGATCCTCTTCGCGCTCAGCATCGCAGTGGGCCTGATCATGCAGCGCATCACCCGCGCGCTGGAACAGATGCTGATCGGGGACCGCAAGCCGGGGGAGACCGCCCGTGTCGTTCATGCCGCCGATTGAGAAGCCGAAGGTTACGGCCAGGCTCGACCGGCAGCTGCGCTGGGTCGCGGCCTTCTGTTCGCTGGCGTCTCTGGGCGCCCTGGTCAGCCACGTCTGGGGCGTCCTGCCGATGGTCTATTTCCTGACCTTCTTCGGGGTGCCGGCGACCATCCTGCTGTTCGTGGTCGCCGCCTACGCCAGGTGGGTCGACGCGCGGGTGTTCATTCGGGCGGTCCAGGTGGGCCTGGGCGCGGGCGTGGTGGCGGTGCTGACCTACGACGGGGTGCGGCTGCTCTTAATGAAGACCTTCTTCACGAAGTTCGACAGCTACAAGTCCCACTACTATTTCGGCCACTGGATCACCGGCCAGCCGATGGACTCCCTGGCCACGGCCCTAGCCGGCTGGACCTACCACTACTGGAACGGCCTGGTGATCGCCCTGTTCTACGTCCTGACCTTCGGGCGCCGGCACTGGCTGTACGCCGTGGGCTGGGCGATGTTCCTGGAAGCCTGCATGCTGGGCCTGTTCCCCATGTTCATGAAGGTCACCAACCAGCTCGACTTCATCGTGCTCAGCATGAGCGGCCATGCCGCCTACGGCCTGGTGCTGGGCCTGATCGCACGCAAGTACGCCCTGAACTGGGAGGACGGCGAATGAGCCTGTCGCGGGTCTTCGCATTACTGGAGGCTGCCACCGTCGTTGGATTGGCGGCCCTGTCGCTATGGCTGGCCCTGCCGCAAACCGCCTGGGCCCATGACTGCAGCGGCCCGGACGACTGCGCGGTCCTGCCGCCCAACGTCGATATCGGCACCGGCATAGCCGCCGGAGCGGCCGGCGGGGCGGCCGGCTGGGTCTATTTCCGCCGCCGGCGGCGCGAGGCCGACAAGCCCTGTGACGAGCTGCGCCAGGAGGTCCAGCAGGGGGAGAGCCGGATCAAGGACCTGGAAGCGCAGCTGGAAGCGGCCAACAAGGATCTGGAAGACACCCCGGTCGATCCCAACGCCAAGCCTCCGGGCGACGGCCCAACCTGGATCGCCTGACGCGATGACCTCGATCATTTCCGTCGTGCGCGACATCTTCGTCGGCCCCAACCCGCCGGCGGGCGGCGCCCCGACTCCGGCGCCTGGGGGGACCGGGGGGCGCCGGCCCGTGTCGGAGACCCCGAAACCGGGCGGCGCCGACGACATCGGCGCCAAGCTGGAGCGGATCCAGGCGCTGGAGGATCAACTGGCCGCCGAGCGCGCGCTGCAGGCCAAGCGCCTCGCGGCCCTGGCCGGGTGCGAGGACTGCGTCGATCCTCCACCGAGCGTCGAGGACATCGCCAAGGCGGTGGACGAGGCCAAGAAGCGCTTCGAGGAGCTGCAACAGCAGCTGAAGGACGAAGCCGCCAAGCAGCTGGGCGCGATCGACAAGTTCAATTCCGACTACGACAAACTCTGGACCCAGGCGGTGCGTGGGACCGAAGACTACATGCGCCACTATCCGGACCTGCTGCGCGATATGGAGGCGCTGTGGGCGGCTTTCGGCGACCGGGAGTGGGCGCACAAGGTGGCTGAATGGGTCGATACCGGCATCCAGGCCGCGATGATCGGACTGGACGTCTACCATGCCGGCGCCGGCCTGGTGAAAGGACTGGCACGGGGCGGCGAAGAGGTCGTCGCCATCGGCGGCAAGGCGCTGGCCAAGGACGGCGAGACCATTGCGGGAGCGGGCGCCGGCGCCGTCGAGCGCGATGCGGTCGCTCGCGCTGCGGAGGAGCAGGCCGCCCGCGAGGCCGCCGAACGCGCGGCTCAGGAGCAGGCCGCGAAAGAGGCCGCAGAAAAGGCGGCCCAGGAGCAGGCCGCGAAGGAAGCCGCGGAAAAAGCGGCGCAGGAGCAGGCGGCGAAGGAAGCCGCTGAGAAGGCCGCTCAAGAGCAAGCCGCCAAGGAGGCGGCGGAGAAGGCGGCGCAGGAACAGGCTGCGAAAGAGGCCGCAGAGAAGGCCGCGCAGGAGCAAGCCGCCAAGGAGGCGGCGGAGAAGGCGGCGCAGGAACAGGCTGCGAAGGACGCCGCCTCGGAAGCCAAGGCCAAGGCCGACGTCGAGGCGGCGGAAAAGGCCATCGCTGACGGAAAGCGTCAGAAGGAGATCATCCAGGGTGAGCAGCTGCAGCGGGAAGCCAAGCAGATCGACGCCCGCGCCCGGGCCGGCGCGGACCAGGTCGCCCAACGCCAGGCGGCCGCTACCCAGGCCAGGGTCGAGGCGGAGGCCCGCCTCGCCGCCGCCGGTCCGAATCCACCCGCGAACCTGGTGCAGGAAGTCGCCGAGAAGCGGGTCCTCGACCAGGCCGCCAAGATCAACCAGAGCTATGGCCGGTTCGCGGGCGACAACACCAACTGCTACATCTGCGCGGACCGTTTTGAGCGCGCCGCCGCGGGCGGAAATTTCGGCTCGGCGGGGACCGATGTGCTGGGCACGGGCGGTACCGACTCGATGCTGGAACAGCTCCACGGCAGTCAGTTCCGCCCGGTCAACGACAAGGCCGCGATCGATGCGCTGATGGCCGGCAAGTCGGACGCCCGCGGAATGGTCTCCGTCGACTGGCAGAAGGGGGGCGGCCACGTGTTCAACGTGGTCAACCGCGACGGCGTGACGGTCTATGTCGACGCCCAGTCCGGCAAGCTGTTCAACGACTGGGGCAAGGCCTCAAAGATCTATTTCATGCCGACGCATTGAGGATCGTGCCATGACCGACAATGACGGCCTGAGCGGCGGCCCGGTTCTGCCGCCCCGCCCCGCCCCCGCCCCGCGCCACGACGACCTGTCGATCGACACCGTGCGCGACAGCCTGGCAAACACCGCGTCGAACCACAGCGACGCGGTGCAGCCCTGGGCCAAGGCCCTGGCCACCTCGGCGAAACAGGGCGGGCCGCCGAGCTTCAGGACCTTCGACCCCAGCGGCCCCAATCCGCTGAAGCCGGTCGAGAGCATGTTCGAAAAGGCGATCGGCAGCGACCCGACCACGGGCGGCTTCCTGAAGGGGATGGGCAACTACCTGCTCACGGCGGTCGGTCAGCCGGTGACCGGCTTCACCGACGAATACCAGGTCGCCAAAATCCGGGAGCTGCAGAAGAAGTTCCTGGAGGACCACGACTACACCCTGCGCCAACTCAGCGAGGACCTGGGGCGAGCCAAGGTAAACATGCGCCTGCTGGCCAACATGCTGGACGACACCTCCTTCGGGACGGGCAAGCTCGACCAGATCATGAAGGAGAAGAAGGAGGTCGGCGACCACGAGCGCCTGCGCATTCAGGACGCGCTCGACAACACCAAGGATCCGGAGGCCCGCAAGAAGCTGCAGGCCATGAAGGACGACATGGACAAGTGGACCGTCGACCGGGATCAGCGCCTGAAGGCCGAACAGCCCGCGGTCGACACCCTGCACGGGAAGATGGACAAGCTGAACGATCAGGTCCTCAAGCAGCGGGACTCCATGCGCGCGGCGGCGGACTCGAGCGGCCCCTCCAACCTGACCGGCTCGGACGGTAAGGGCGGGCCAAACCGGGTGCTGGAGTCGAGCCACGTGCAGCCGGACGCCGCCATGCACGCCGCCACCCTGCACAATTTCCTGCTGCGCTCGCGCAGCCTGCTCGGCGTCTAGCTCAGACCGGCACCCGCGCGTCGGGCCGGAAGTACAGGGTGTAGGACGGCAGGCCAGGCACCGCGATGGTGTGCTGATAGACCGCCGACACCTGGGCCATTGTCACGCCCGGCGTGGATGTGTCGCGCGTCAGGCTGACCACCACCTGGGTCGGATCCGCGATCCCGGTCAGGTGGTTGGCGACGTAGGTCTGCAGGTCGTTTTGGCTGAGCGCGGGATTGAGCATCAGCTTTAGCGGATGACGAAAAGACTTCGGTGATCTCCGTTAACGATAAAACCCCTCAGGCGTCAGGGATCGCGGCGAGGCCGGCGACTCCCACCAGGTAGAGAACCACGACGACCACCGAATCCACGCCCATGCGGAACAGTCGCCGTTTCGGCCGGAACACCAGGCCCGTCAGGTAGACCGTGGTGACCAGGATGCCCAATCCCGCCAGATAGATGTCGCTCGCTCGCGCCTGCGGCAGGGCCGAGCCGCCCGAGATCAGCGAGGCGGGCAGGAAAAGCGTCGGCAGAAAGGCGTTGCCGCCGAAGATGTCGCTGACCGCCATCTGGTCATCGCCCAGGCGCACAGCGCGAATGCCGGTAGACACCTCGGGCAGGGCTGTGGCGGCGGCCAGGAAAGTGGCTCCGAACAGCACGCCGGTCATGCCGAAGTCCGCGGCGATGGCCTCGCCGGTAAGCTCGAGCCCAACGCCGGCCACCAGGGTGGCGGTGGCGGCGATGGCGAACAGGATCCAGGCCTTGGTCAGGCTCATGGGCGGACGCCCTTTGCGTTCGCGCTTGCGGCCAAGCCGCGAGGCGTCGCCGTGTTCTGGCCAGGGCAGGCCGCGCCGGGCGCGCGACAGCAACCAGAGGCCCACGCCCCACAGCACGACGATCCCCGCATCGCCGGGGGCGAGGCGCCCCACGGTCAGACCCTTGGGCAGCTGGGTGGCCATGATCGCCACAGTCAGAACCGCAATGACCAGCACCCCTTCGAGGATCAGGCCGAGGTCGGCGGCGCGCCGGGTCAGGGGCCCCGCGCCGGTCTGGGGCCCGCAGGCGTCGCAAAGCGCCAGCACCGCGGTCTGGATGGCGATGCCGCCCAGGATGTTGCCGATGGCGAGACCCAGGTCGCCGCGCAGCGCCGCGCTGACGGTGATGGCGATCTCCGGCAGGTTGGTGGCGATGGCCAGCAGGATCATCCCAGCCATGGCCTGGCCCAGGCCCAGGCGCTCGGCCAACACGTCCACGGCGTCCGACAACCGGATTCCGGCGTACCAGACCACGCCCGCAGCCAGGACGAAGCCGGCCATGGCGATCATCGGAAATGGGCTCATGGGTCCAGTGTCGGGCGAGTCGGGGGTCAGGTCGCGCTCAGGCCGCGGCCCAGGGTGGCGGCGAAGACTGCAACGACCACGACTCCGGCGATGAACCAGGCCGGACTGAATCCAATCGGCGACGGCGCCTCTCCGCCACGGGTCCGCATCATCAGGAGCGGCCAGGACGCCGCGCCGATCTCCAGAGCGGCCTGGCCCGCCGCGCCGGTCCGGTCGGGGGCGTAGAGCAGCGCCGCCAACGACGTGGCCAGGGCGGCCGCCACCCAGGCCGTGCGGGCGAGGGCCGGTGCGCGAGAGCCGAAGGGCGCCATGGCGCGCGCGACCAGCGGGGTCGCCAGACCGTAGAGACACAGGCCCAATACGAAGGCCACGGGTCGGGCGGCGTCGGGCGGACCGACCCAGGCAAGGGCGCCGATCCAGTCGCCGTGTCCCAGCACGAAGCTCGCGAGCAGGTAGCCCGCCTCCCAGAACAGGCTGAAGGCCATGACCAGGGTCAGCAGCAGCCGGGCTTTCGCCGCCGCAGGCGAAACCCCTCCGAGGGCCAGGGCGGCCAGCACGCCTGCGACCAGATTGCCGGCGGGACCCGCCCCGTCGATCCAGGGATTGCCCCGGCTGCAATGGAAATAGACCGAGGTCAGCTGGGTGACGTGGCCGCCACCCGCCAGGCAGGCCGATCCGTGGCCGATCGCCTCGTGCGCCACGGTGGAGGCGCAGGCAGCCAGGATCGCTATGGCCGCGACGGTCATCCAATTGTCGCGGGCCCCTGCCGTCATGACCGCCTCCCGGGCGCAAACTCGGTCAGCCGCGCGGCGAGGTCCGCGAGGTTTCGGTTGAAGCCATCAAGGGCATAGGCGAGCCCGAAGACCTGACGCAGGGTTTCGAAACCGACCTTGCCGGCGCCGGTGGCCTGGTCGAGATGCTCCACCGCCTGGCGGAAGGCCGCGGAGAGCTCGCCGAGATCCGGAGCCTGCGGCCCCTGCCCCGCCTCGACCGCGGTGGCGAAGCGGTCCAGCGCCTCGGCCTGGGCGAGCATGAGGGTGACGGCCGGACCGGCCAGGGCGGCGCGGACGGCCGGGGGCCAGTCGTGTTCGGTGGCGCGCCCGATCAGCACGGTGTCGTTGCGCAGCCGCCAGAGGGTGCGCGGCACCGCCTCGTCCACCGACTTGCCGGCCAGGCGCACGGCGGTTTCGCGGGTGGATTCGCCGACGGCGGCCTCGAGCGCCGTCAGACCGGCGCGGATCTTCTGCTGGCGGGGAAGGATCGGCTCGCCGGCTTCCCCGGTCCGCAGCCGCTCGGCGCGAAGACGCAGGACGGCCGCCATCTCGCTCAGGGTGGAGCCCATGCGCGCGACCACGGTGTGACGGGCCGGCGCCGGGAAGACCAGCAGGGTGACCAGGACCCCGATGAAGCCGCCGAGGCCGATCTCGATCACGCGCAGTCCCGCCGCGCGCACCTCGTCGTTCTGGACCGAGGGGCCGACCAGCATGATCACCGCAGTGACCGGCGCCACCTTCAGGCTGGGCTTGATCGCGGCGGCCAGCGTCAGGCCGCCGACGCACAGGATGAGCGCCAGATCCTGGGAGACCACGCCCGGCGGACGCAGCATGGCCGCCGCCCCGCCGACCAGGACGCCGATGGCCGTGCCGATCAGCCGGTCGCGCGAGGCGCTGAGCGTGCCGCCGATGGATGTCTGCACCACCACCAGGGCCGAGATCACCGCCCAGAAGCCCTGGGGCAGGTTGAAGATCTGCGACAGCGCGAAGGTCAGGCCCACGGCGACCGCCACCCGCGCGCCGTGGCGCAGCTCCGTGCGCCGGCGGGTCAGGAAGGCGGCGATGGCGGGGGACTGGAGCGTGGCGGAGGCCTTTCGGATGGCGCCTGCCTGTTCCTAGCCAAGTTCGTGCGCGCTTCCCATCCGCCCGCGCGAGGAAATAAGGAGAGCTATGGCCTCGCTCCTCGACCAGCTCGGCGTCCGCGCCGTCGATTCCGCCCGCCCGTTTCTGATCCGGCCGGAGGGTGGCGTCCTGACCTACGGCGGCCTGCTGGAGGCTACGAGCCGATGGGCGAACGCCCTCGCCGCCTGTGGGGTTCGCCCGGGCGACCGGGTCGCCGTGCAGGTCGAGAAGAGCCCCGAGGCGCTGGTCCTCTACCTGGCCTGCGTGCGGGCCGGGGCGGTCTTCCTGCCGCTCAACACGGCCTACACCCTGCCGGAGCTGGAGTATTTCCTCGGCGACGCCGAGCCGGCCCTGGTGGTGGTCTCGCCCGATCGGGTCGAGGCCGTGCGGGCGCTGGCGAGCCGGCGGACCGAAGGGCTCGACGCCCAGGGTCGGGGCAGCCTCGCGGACCTCGTGGTCGAGGCGTCAGGCGAATTCCGGGACGTCCCAGTCGCGGGGTCGGACCTGGCGGCGATCCTCTACACCTCGGGCACCACGGGACGGTCCAAGGGGGCGATGCTCAGCCACGACAACCTGGCCTCCAACGCCCTGACGCTTAAGGACGCCTGGCGCTTCACCGCCGAAGACGTCCTGCTCCACGCCCTCCCGATCTATCACACCCACGGCCTGTTCGTGGCCACCAACACCCTGATGGCGGCAGGCGCATCGATGATCTTCCAGCCCGGTTTCAACGCCCCGGCCATGCTGGACGCCCTGCCCCGGGCCACAGCCATGATGGGGGTGCCGACCTTCTATACGCGCCTGCTGGACGAGCCCCGGCTGGACCGGGACCTGACGCGGAATATCCGCCTGTTCGTCTCCGGCTCGGCGCCCCTGCTGGCCGAGACCCACCAGCAGTGGCGCGAACGGACCGGCCACGTCATCCTGGAACGCTACGGGATGACCGAGACCAACATGATCACCTCGAATCCCTACGAGGGCGAACGGGTCCCGGGGTCGGTCGGCCCTGCCCTCCCCGGGGTCGAGGTCGGCATAGCGGAGCCGGAGAACGGCCGCGTGCTTCCCGACGGCGAGATCGGGGTGATTGAAGTCAAGGGTCCGAATGTTTTCAAAGGCTACTGGCGCATGCCTGAGAAGACGGCGCAGGAGTTTCGCGCCGACGGCTTCTTCATCACAGGCGATCTCGGCTACCGCGACGCGCAAGGCTACGTCTTCATCGTCGGGCGCGGCAAGGATCTGGTGATCACCGGCGGCTTCAACGTGTACCCGAAGGAGGTCGAGAGCGAGATCGACGCCCTGGAGGGGGTCGAGGAATCGGCGGTGATCGGCCTGCCGCACGCCGACTTCGGCGAGGCGGTGACCGCTGTGGTGGTGCCGCGCGGCGAGGCGCCGGCGGAGGCCACGATCATCGCTGCGCTGCGTGAGCGCCTGGCGGCCTTCAAGGTCCCCAAGCGGGTGATCTTCGTCCCTGACCTGCCCCGCAACGCCATGGGCAAGGTGCAGAAGGCGGCGCTGCGCGAGGCCCACGCCCGTCTGTATGAGAAAAAGCCGTAACCGCTCAGCCCCTTGACGCCGTCTTAAGGTCTGTCTGCGAAGTTCGCCCCGAACTGAATGGGGCCATCAGAACGATGCCCAAGACGACCGTGAACCTGCTGCTGGCCGACGATGACGAACTGCTGCGCGATCATGCGCGCGCGCAGCTCGCCGACGAGCCCGTGCATCTCGCCCTCGCCTGCGACGGCATGGATGCGCTGGAGCACCTGCGCGGCAATCCTGTCGACCTGGTGATCCTGGACCTGGCCATGCCGATGATGGACGGCTTCGAGGTGCTCGAGGCCATCCGCGCCGACGAGCGCTGGCGCTTCCTCCCCGTCCTGGTGGTCACCGCCCGCGACGACACCTCAGCCCTGGATCGCGCCTTCGAGCTCGGCGCCACCGGCTTTGCGGTCAAGCCGATCAACTGGCGGCTGATGACCCGCCAGATCCGCTTCGCCCTGCGTCAGGCCAAGACCGAGCACGCCCTGCGCCAGGCCCGCTCGCGCCTGCACGAGCGTTACACCCAGGGCGCCGACGCCTCCCAGGCCCTGCTGGCTTCGGCCGCCGAGTTGATGGCCCTGGCCGCACGCGGCGACGAACCCACGCGTCAGGCGGCGAAGGCCATGGCCAAACAGCTCGAGAAGTTCCGCGACGCGGCCCCGGATCCGGGACTGTCCAAGGCCGGCTGACGCCCGCTCTGGACTCCGCTCGCCGGGGTCACGCCACGCTGCTGATCTGCACGATCTCGGCTACGGGGCCGACCCGCTCCAGCGGGA
Organism: uncultured Caulobacteraceae bacterium; assembly: GCA_964432415.1. GTDB lineage: Bacteria > Pseudomonadota > Alphaproteobacteria > Caulobacterales > Caulobacteraceae > JAFECT01. Next base: position 22,244 of record CAYSNW010000008.1, on the reverse strand, counting down.
ATTTCAGAACCGCCCGGAATCCACCTCCGGGGAGCTTGCCGACCTCGATCGAGCCGCGCTCGCCATAGAGCACCTGCAGGCGCCGACGCACGTTCTCGAGCCCCACCCCGACGCCGATGGCGGTCGAAGACGGCGGATGGCCGTCACCGTCATCCTCGACCACCAGGATCAGATCGTTCTCCCGCGTCGAGGCCTTGACCAGGATCTTCACCCGGCGTCGCGCGGGCGCCACGGCGTATTTGACGGCGTTTTCGACCAGTGGCTGCAGCACGAAGCTGGGCGCCAGGGCGTCGGCCAGGGGCCCCGGACAGATCACCTCCACCTCCATGCGTTCGCCGAAACGCACGGTCTCGATGTCGAGATAGGCGCGGACCGCAGCGACCTCCTCAGCCAGGGGAATGACGCTGTGCGGCTCCGACGCCAGGGACGAGCGCAGGAAATCCGACAGCTTGCCGATCATCGCCTCCGCGTCGGCGTTGCGGCCTGTGACGATCAGACAGGAGATGGCGTTGAGGGCGTTGAACAGGAAATGCGGATTGAGCTGGAAGCGCAGGGCCTCGAGCTGGGCCTGGTGGGTGGCCGCGCGCGCCTCCGCGAGTTGGCGGTCACGCTCCTGCGACGCGTAGCGCGACAGCATCAGGGCAAGGACCGCGACATACATCCCGTAGAGCCAAGTGTAGATCATCAGGCTGTCGAAGACGATGGGCCAGAAGCGCCAGGTGTGGTCGTCGGGCACGTAGACACCGCGGGCGTCGACCACGATCCTGGCGTCGATCAGGGAGTGGAGTCCGGTGGCGACCGCGACCAGAATCCCCATCAGGGCGCACCGCCGGACGAAGCTCCAGGTCCGGGTCGCCAGCAACGCCGGATAGAACATCGTCGAAATCAGCGGTCCGCAGGCGGCGATCTTGAAGTTGACCAGGAAACGCCATGGGGCCCACTTCCCGGCGGCGCCGCTGGGAAGCATGAACACGGCGTAGACCACCGCCCACAGGGCCAGGGTCCCGAAGACGATCTCGTAAACGCCACGCTGACGAAGGTAGGGCGGCAGGTTCATCGATAGCCGCATGTTGTGGCGCCTGTCCGTCTATCGCCCTCAGGCGTTCGCCGCCTGTTGCGGAGCCGACTTCAAGGCCGTGAGCACCGACTGGGTGTAGTTCGGGCCGACATGGACCTCCGCGCCGTCCGGCAGAATCAGCGAGATCAGCCCCTTGCCGAGCCGCTTGACGGTCTGGACCGAGGACAGGCGCACGAAGGCCGAGCGGTGCACCCGCGCCAGCTTGGTCGGGTCGAGCTTCTGCTCCAGCGCGGTCATGGTGGCGCGGATCATGTAGCTTCGCGCCTCGGTGTGCAGCATGGCGTAGTCGCCGGCCGCCTCGATCCACACGATCTGCTCGACCGGCACGCGAACCAGGCCCCGGTTGGTCGGAGCCCAGATTTCTGAGTCGTAGGGGCTGCTGTCGTTGGCCGCGGGCTTCAGGCTGGACATGGCCAGGCGCGCCTGACGCCGGCGCCGCGCCCGCTCCACCGCCTGCTTCAGCCGGTCGAAACGCACGGGCTTGAGCAGGTAGTCAGCGGCCTCGACCTCAAAGGCCTCGGCGGCGAAGTGCTGGAACGCGGTGACGAAGACGACCTCAGGCCGGTCCTCGCCCACCAGGGCGGCAGCCAGTTGCAGGCCGTCGAGCGCCGGCATCTGGACGTCCAGCAACACCAGGTCCGGGGCAAGGGCCCGGATACGCTGGGCGGCCTCCTCTCCGTCCTTGGCCTCGCCCACGATCACGGCGCCGTCGATCTGGCCGAAGGCGACCTTCAATCGTTCGAGCGCCAGGGGCTCATCGTCGACAATCAAGACTCTGAGGGTCACGCGACACTCCTGATCTTTACTATCTGGGCGGTGGGACCGACCCGTTCCAGCGGCAGTTTCAGGACGGCGCGAAAGCCGCCCCCCGGTAGTTTTCCGACCTCGATCGAGCCGCGCTCGCCGTACAGCACCTGCAGGCGGCGGCGCACGTTCTCGAGACCCACACCGACCCCGACCGCGGTCGAGGACGGTGGGTGGCCATCGCCGTCGTCCTCGACGACCAGGATCAGGTCATTGTCACGGGATTGGGCCTTGACCGAAATCTTCACGCGCCGCCGCGCCGGGGCGACCGCGTACTTGACCGCGTTCTCGACCAGGGGCTGGAGCACGAAACTGGGCGCCAGGGCGTCCGCCAGGGATGCGGGGCAGACCACCTCCACCGCCATGCGCTCGCCGAAACGGACGGTCTCGATATCGAGATAGGCGCGCACGGCCGCGACCTCGTCGGCCAGCGGGATGACACTGTGCGGATCGGACGCCAGCGACGAGCGCAGGAAGTCCGACAGCTTGGCGGTCATGGACTCGGCGTCGGCGTTGCGCCCGGTGACGATCAGCGAGGAGATGGCGTTGAGCGTATTGAACAGGAAGTGCGGGTTCAGCTGGAAGCGCAGGGCCTCGAGCTGGGCCTGGTGGGCGGCGGCCCGGGCCTCGGTCAGCTGACGGTCACGCTCCTGGGAGGCGTAGCGCGACAGGAGCAGGCCGATGGCGGCCACGTACAGGCCATAGAGCCAGAAATAGATCAGGAAGCCCTGGTAGACGACCGGCCAGAACTGCCAGCTGTGATCGTCGGGCATGTAGATCTTGCGGTCGTCGATCATGATCCGGGCGTCGATCAGCGAATGCACCGCCGCGGCCAGGAAGATCAGCAGGCCGAACAGGGCGATGCGCCGGCCGAGCGTCCAGGCCCGGGTGGTGACCATGGCCGGGTAGAACATCAGGGAGATGAAGGGCCCGAAGGCGGCGACCTTGGCGTTGACCAGAAAGCGCCACAGCTCCCATTTGCCGGCGGCGCCGCTGGGAAGCATGAACACGGCATAGACCACCGCCCACAGGACGACGGTCAGGCCGGCGATCTCACGGACCGGTCGCTGACGAAGGAACGGCGGGAGGCTCATTGATGCGCGCATGTCCCCGAATGTGTCAGCATTTTACCCCAAAACCGGTGAACAAGGCGTCGACTTTCGCCGCAACCACGGCCCGATTGGTCGCAATCGACCTCCGCAAAGCGCGAGCGCGGTTAACGATCGACGCGCGGATTCATCCCTCGAAACCCGCATATCCCCTCTGATCGAGACCTGGGGCGGCGGGCCGCGAGATCCGCCGCCCCGCCCCTTTTGCATCAGATACGGGGCGCCTATCTTGGCTGGATGCAGAGCCCACGCCGCCGGCGCCTGGACGAGTACGGCCTGATCGCGACGCGGGCGGCGATCGACGGTTTCCTGCCGCTGCTGCACCTGGGCGCACGCGACGACTGTTTCATTCACGAACTGGAGGTCGACGGCGGCGCGGGTCCCCTGCGCGCGCGCCTCTACACGCCCGCCCACGCGGACCAGAGCGGACAGGGTCTGATCTATTTCCACGGCGGGGGCTTCGTGGTCTCCAGCCTGACCAGCCACGATGCCCTGTGCCGGCGGCTGTCGGCGCGCGCGGGCGTGCGCATCCTGTCGGTGGGCTACCGCCTTGCCCCCGAGGCGCCCTTCCCGGCCCAGCACGAGGACGCCCTCGCCTCCGCCCGCTGGGCCTTCGACCACGCCACGGAGCTGGGATTCGACCCCGCGCGCACGGGCCTGGGCGGCGATTCCGCCGGCGGTCACATGGCGGCCTGGACGGCGCTGCAGCTCCGCGCCGAAGGGCGCACGGCGAAGGGCCTTCTGCTGTTCTATCCGCTGCTGACCATCGCCGACCGGGACTGGCGCGCCCGGCCGCTCCGTGACGCCCGCATCGTTGGTCGCGCGGCGGTGGCCTACATCCGCCACAGCCTCGGCAAGGCCTGTGATCCGGCGTCCTTCGCCCTGTCCGCATCGCAGGTCGCGGAACTGCCGCCGGTGGTGCTGGTCTCCGGCAGCGGCCTGAACCCCGTGCACCCGGACGTGGAGCGCTTCGCTGGTCAACTCGCCGCCGCGGGCGTGCCCACGACCCGGCTCGACCAACCCGGCCTGAGCCACGCCTCCCTGCACCTGGCGCCGATCTACGCCCCGGCGCGCCAGGCCATCGAACTGGCCTCCAACGCGCTGACGGCGCTCCTGGCCTGAGCCGGAAGCGCCGTCAGTTCTGATCCATCTGTCACGGCCCCGTGGGGCGGGCGGCCGCGCCTCGGGATCTAGTGCTTGTCGTCGTGCTTCTCGTCGCGCACGCGGGTCTCGACACGCACGTTCATGTGGGCCTTGGCCAGCTCTTCCTTGGACAAAGACCCATCATGATTGGCGTCCAGGTGCTCGAAGGCCTGGCGCATCGGGCCAGCGAACTCCTCGAACGAGATCTTCCCGTCATGGTTCTTGTCCATGGCCTCGAAGCGCATGGGTTCGCCCATCTTCATGTGCTCGCCCGGACCGTCCGGCCCGCCGGGGCCGTGACGCATGATCATGACGTTGTGGTCGCCGCCCTCGCCGCCTTCGCCGCGGCGCAGGGTGAAGGTGCGCATGCCGGGGCCGTCGCCGCCTTCCATCATCTCCATGCCGGGGGGCATTTCGCCGGGCTTCAGCTCCTTGCCGTCGACGATGATCTTGATGTCGTGCTTGACCGGCGGAGGCGGCACCTTCAGCGAGCCGCCGTGTTCGGCCGCCATCTTGTCGTACATGGCCGCATGGAAGGCCATGAACTCCTCCTTGGAGACCACGCCGTCCTTATTGGTGTCCATCTCGGCCAGGGGCGGATGGTGCGGGCCGCCCATCATGCGCATGTGCATGCCCGGGCCGCCGGGTTCGCCATGGCCGTCGCCGCTCATCACGATCACTTCGCTGTGGACTTCCTTCTTGCCGTCCTGGGCCACCGCGGCGGCGGAGAGCGCCAGCGCCAGGCCCGCCCCGAGGGCCAGCGGCGCGATCCAGATCCTGGTGTTCATCGTCATCCCTTTTTTGTGTTCTCGATGCGTCGGGTTCGAATCCCGTTCGACGCTGGTTTGCCCGCTGGACATTGCAACGGTTTGTCCGATCGTGTCCGGCTTGAAACATCCTGCCCACAATTGGCCGCGGGCAATATTGCAGAGATGAAATCCTGTTGCGATTCAGCCGTGTGACTCTGAAGCCATGAACGTCGTCGCCGAGACCCCCTCCGCCCGAATCCTGGTCGTCGACGACGATCCGGGCATCCGCGACGTGCTGAGCGAGTTCCTCAGCCGCCACGGCTATGTGGTGGATACGGCGGCGGACGCGCGCGGCATGGACGCGGCCCTGCGCGAGGGCGCGCCGGATCTGGTGGTGCTGGACCTGATGCTGCCGGGCGAGGACGGTCTGTCGATCTGTAAGCGGTTATCCGGGGCCGCAGGCCCGCCGGTGATCATGCTGAGCGCTATGGGCGAGGACACCGACCGGATCATCGGCCTGGAGCTGGGCGCCGACGACTACCTGCCCAAGCCCTGCAATCCGCGTGAGCTGCTCGCGCGGGTCAAGGCGGTGCTGCGCCGCCGCCGTGAGCCGTCTGGCCCCGCGACCCTGGGCCCGTCTGTGGAGTTCGACGGCTGGCGCCTCGACCTGGTCCGTCGCGAGCTGACCTCCCCCACCGGCGTGGTGGTCAACCTGTCTTCCGGCGAGTTCAACCTGCTGCGCATCTTCGTGGAGCGGCCCGAGCGGGTGCTGACCCGCGATCAGCTGCTGGACCTGGCGCGCGGGCCGATGAGCGACGCCTTCGACCGCGCCATCGACGTGCAGATCAGCCGCCTGCGCCGCAAGCTGGATGACGGCACCGGCCGGGACGTCATCCGCACCGTGCGCGGCGAGGGCTACATGTTCGCCGCCTCCGTGGTGCGCCGATGAAGCGCCCGTCGCTCGGCGGGGCGCCGATCTTCCTGCAGGTGCTGGGACTGGCCCTGCTCAGCGTCGTGGCCGCCCAGGTGATCAACCTGGCCGTGGTGCTGACCCTTCCCGATCCGCCGCCCCGGGGCTTCTCGGTCACCGAGGCTGCCCGCGCGCTCAGGGGCGAGGCGGTCACCGCGCGCGACGGCAAGCGGCTGGTGGTGCGGGTCCAGGACCAGGCGCCAGACCTGGGACCGCCCCCCCCGGCCGGTGAGCGCGGCCTCGAGGACATTCTGGAGGCCAGCCTGGCCCGGGAACTGGGCGCGCCCGTCGACCGGGTCCGCGCTGCCGTGGTCCCCGACTTCCGCATGCGTGCGGGCCCCGGGGCCGAAATGCATCGCAAGCACTTCGACTCTCACATGCAGGTGACGGTCACCGCGCGGCGTTCCAGCGAGACCATCATCATGCGCCGGTCGGGCGCCGGCCGTGCCCAGATTCCGCCCGAGGTGCTGGACGCCGGCTCCCCGGGGATGATGATCCTGCGCGACAATCTGGTATTTCCGCCGTTCCTCGCCGGATTTCATCGCCCGGACGGCAAGTGGGTCGTGCTGGAGCCGCCCCGGCCCCTGCTTTCGCCCTGGCAGGTGAGGATGCTAATCTGGTTCGGCTTGAGCGCGCTGTTGCTCACGCCCCTGGCCTGGTGGACCGCCCGCCGCCTGGCCCGGCCGATCCACACCTTCGCCAGCGCGGCCGAGCGCCTGGGCCGCGACCCCAACGCGCCGCCGCTCGCCCATGAGGGACCGGCCGAGGTGCGCACGGCGGTCGCCGCCTTCAACGACATGCAGGAGAAGCTTCGCCGCTATGTCGAGGAGCGCACGGCCATGGTCGCCGCCATCGCCCACGACCTGCGCACGCCGCTGACCCGCCTGCGTTTCCGCGTCGAGGCGGCCCCGGAGGAGATCCGCGCCAAGACAGCGCAGGACATCGAGCAGATGGACTCGATGATCTCGGCGGCCCTCGCTTTCGCCCGCGGCGACGCGGCGGCCGCCCCGCACGTCAAGCTGGACCTGAGCGCCCTGGTCGCCTCCACCGTCGACGACCTGGCCGAAACCGGATCGAACGCCGCTTTCGAGGGCGGCAAGGCTGTGCTGGTGCGGGGCGACGCCCTGGGACTCCGGCGCCTGATCGCCAACCTGGTGGACAACGCCGTCAAGTTCGGCGGCGCGGCGCGGGTCAGCCTGGGGAAACAGGGAAAGGAGGCGGTCCTGGCCATCGAGGACGACGGGCCGGGCCTGGCGCCGGAGGAGCTGGAGAGGGTGTTCCAGCCCTTCTACCGAGCCGATCCGTCCCGCAACGCAGCGGTGGGCGGATTTGGCCTGGGGCTGTCGACTGCACGCTCGATCGCGCGCGCCCACGGCGGCGACGTAAGCCTTGAGAACCGGTCCGAAGGCGGACTGCGCGCGACCGTGAGGCTGCCCCTGGCCTGAGCCGGGAACCCAATTCCCCGTCGCGGACTTGGTCTGCGTGATGGTGGAGCGGACCATGGCCGGCAGCCTCGATCTCTACAGAGCCAAGCGTGATTTCGAAAAGACCGCCGAGCCGTCCGGCAAGACGCGCGTAGCCAGGTCGGAGCGCCCCCGCTTCGTGATCCAGAAGCATGACGCCACCCGCCTGCACTACGACCTGAGGCTCGAGTACGACGGCGTGTTCAAGAGCTGGGCCGTGACCAAGGGGCCCTCGCTCGATCCGCACGAGCGCCGGCTGGCGGTGGAGGTCGAGGACCATCCCCTCGACTACGGCGACTTCGAGGGGACCATTCCCAAGGGTCAGTACGGCGGCGGCACGGTGATGCTGTGGGACCGCGGCTGGTGGGAGCCCGAGGCCGGCATGACCGTCGAGACGGCGCTGAAGAAGGGCCACCTGTCCTTCCGCTTTGACGGCGAGCGGCTGAAGGGCGGCTGGTCCCTGATCCGCATGAAGAACGACCGCGAGCGCGGGCGTGGCCGCAACAACTGGCTGCTGATCAAGCACGAGGACGAAACCGCCCACGAAGGCGACCACGACGCCCTGCTGGAAAGGACGGCCTTTTCCGTCGCCTCGGGGCGCAAGATGGAGCAGATCGCGGCGGGCAAGGGCAAGGCGCCCAAGCCGTTCATCACCAAGGTGAAACGTCCGGCCGGCGCAGTCTGGAACTCGAAGGGCGCCTCACCGGAGGCCAGCGGCGAAGCGGCGGCGGAGAAGGAGGCGAAGAGCTTCGCGCCCCTCCCCCACGGCAAGGCGGCCCGGCGGATGCCGAATTTCGTGGAGCCGCAACTCACCCGCCTGGTCGACCGGCCGCCGGCGGGGCCGGATTGGGCGCACGAGATCAAGTTCGACGGCTACCGCATGCAGGCGCGGGTCGAGGGCGGCAAGGCTGAGCTCCGCTCGCGCAAGGGCCTGGACTGGACCCATCGGTTTCCCGAGATCGTCCGGGACTGCGGCCGGCTGGCGGACTGCATGCTCGACGGCGAGATCGTCGCGCTCGATGCGCACGGACGGCCCGATTTCGCGGGCCTGCAGGCGGCGCTGTCGAGCGGACGCACCGAAGGCCTGGTCTTCTTCCTGTTCGACGCCCTGTTCGCTCAGGGCGAGGATCTTCGGGCCCTGCACCTGGAGGCGCGCAAGGCCCGGCTCAGGGCCCTGATGGCGGCCAAGGGCGCCGCCTCCGAACGGCTGCGTTTCGTCGAGCACTTCGGCAAGGCCGGCCAGGCGGTGCTGGAATCGGCCTGCCGCATGGATCTTGAGGGCGTGGTGTCGAAGAGGCTCGACGCGCCCTATCGGTCCGGCCGCACGGACCTGTGGACCAAGGCGAAGTGCCGCGGCGGCCAGGAGGTGGTGATCGGCGGCTGGACTACGACGGGGGACGCCTTCCGTTCCCTGATCGCCGGGGTCTGGCGTGAGGGGAAGCTGGTTCATGTCGGGCGTATCGGCACGGGGTTCGGCCGCGACAAGGTCGAGTTGTTGCTGCCGAAGCTGGAGGCGAAGGAGACGGACAAGTCGCCCTTCGAGGGACCCGACGCCCCCCGCAAAGCCACGGGCGTCCACTGGGTGAAGCCCGACCTCGTCGCCGAAATCGGATTCGCCGGCTGGACCGGCGACGGGCACATCCGTCAGGCCAGCTTCAAGGGCTTGCGCGAGGACAAGCCGGCGCGCGAAATCCGCGAAGAGGACGCGAGTCCGGTGGAGGCCGTCGTGGAGGGCAAGGCTGACAGGGCCGAAGACAATGTCATCCTCGGCGTCACAATCAGCCATCCTGACAAGGCCTTATGGCCGAAAACGGGTAGTGAACCTGAAGTGACGAAGTTGGATCTCGCCCGCTACCTCGAGGCGGTCGGACCCTGGATGCTTCCCTATCTGCGCGGCCGTCCCTGTTCGATCATCCGCACGCCGGACGGCATCGAGGGCAAGCAGCGCTTCTTCCAGCGCCACGCGGGCGCGGGAACCTCGTCCCTGATCACCACCGTCAAGGTCTCCGGCGACCGGGACCCCTACCTGCAGTTCGATACGGTCGAGGCCCTGATCGCCGGGGCCCAGAGCGGCGTGACCGAATTTCACCCCTGGAATTGCCTTCCGGGCGATCCGGACCTGCCCGGCCGCTTCGTCTTCGACCTCGACCCGGACGAAGACCTGCCGTTCGAGAAGGTCGTCGAGGCGGCGCGCGAGGTGCGCGACCGGCTGGAGGCGTGCGGCCTGGTCAGCCTGTGCAAGACCACCGGCGGCAAGGGCCTGCACGTGGTCACGGTGTTCAGTCAGCCGGCGCGCGGCGCCAGGATCGGATGGCCCGAGGCCAAGGCCTTCGCCCAGACCCTGTGTCAGCAGATGGCCGCTGACGACCCCGGCGCCTACACCACCAACATGGCCAAGAAGGTCCGCACGGGACGCATCTTCCTCGACTATCTGAGGAACGACCGAATGGCCTCGGCCGCCGCCCTGCTGACTCCGCGTGCGCGGCCCGGCGCGCCGGTGTCGATGCCGCTGGCCTGGACCCAGGTGAAGAAGGGTCTGGATCCGAAGGCCTTCACCGTTCGCACGGCTCCGGGCCTGATGCGCAAACGCGATCCCTGGGCCGGCTGGGAGGAGACCGCGCGGCCGCTGAAGGAGGCGATCCGGCGGCTGGGCAAGGCCTCTTGAACGAAACTTTAGTTGACCGGAATCCGCCTGACCTGAACCCTGCGCCCGGATCAGACTTCAGGGGGACGGAATGGCAGACGACAGCACCGGGAGCGTTGCGCCGGCGACGCTTGGGGACAAGGCCGTAATTCTGGCGTGCGCGGCCCTCGCCTACGCCACACGCTTCCAGCCTTCCGACCTGATTCACGGCATCGGGCAACACGCCCTAGGCGACCCGCCGTATCGAGGCTTCGTCGGGATGTTCCTGCCGCACCTGCTGCTCTATTCCACCCTGACCGCTGCCGCCTGCGCCGTCCTGTGGCTGCTGCTGGCCCGCTTCAAACGGCTTCCGCCTATCCCGCTCGGTCGCGGCTGCGCGACCCTGCGCTGGGCCATCGCCGGGGGATTGTCCGCCCTGGGCCTGACGCTGGCCGTGGTCGCCGCCATGAGCCCACCCGGGACCATCCACTGGATCGGCCTGAACGGCTGGTCGGTGGCCGGCAATCTGTTCTCCAACTTCTATGAGGAGTTCATCTACCGCGGATTCCTGCTGACCGCGCTCACCGCCGTCTTCGGCTTCTGGCCCGCCGCGGTTGTGTCGAGCGCGCTCTGGGGCTTCGGTCATCAGCAGTATCCGTACTGGCTCCAGACCCTGATCGCCGTGGTCGGCGTTTCCTGGTGCTGGATCGCGCGTCGGGCCCGCACCCTCTGGGCGCCCTATGGCGCGCACATGCTGCTCGACACCGTGGCCGACTGTCTGGTCGGGTAAGCTTTCATTTCGAAGGGCGGACTTGCGGGACGCCGGCCGTCCTCCTAGCGTCCCCGGCGGGGTTCGGGGGACTTAGATGCGTATCGCGTGGATGGCGGCCCTGGCCGCAGCGCTGCTGCTCCCGGCTGTGAGCGCGCGGGCGCAGGACCTTTTCGCCTGCGGCCCGCACATGCTGATGCAGCCCATCTGGGCCGCTGAACCGACGGCGGACGCGCTGATCGCCGCCTATCCAGAAAAGGCGGCCGAGGAGCGCAAGAGCGGCGAGGCGCTTCTGGACTGCGGGGTCAAGGCCGACGGCGCCCTGGTCGCCTGCAGGATCATGACTGAGACGCCGGTGCAGATGGGTTTCGGCCCCGCCGCGCTGTCCCTGACCGGCCAATACCGCACCCTTCCCATGAAGCCTGTCGAAGGCGAGCCGGTCGCCGCCAACGCCTGGTTCGTCGTGAGATTCAGCGAGGACCTGCTGCCGGACGCGCAGCCCCCGGCCCGATCCTTCACCCTCCCGGACATCGAGGGAACCTGGTGGGGCGACCTCCGGATCGGAAACGGACGCCTTCCTGTCGTGCTGCACATCCGGCCCGAGCCGCAGGCCTCGACCTTCGACAGCCCCGCCCAGTACGTGCGTGGAATCCCCCTCAGCGAGGCCTGGGTGCGGGGTGATCGTGTGAAGCTCGTCATCGACGTCGCCAAGGTCTCGCTCGGTAATCCCAGCCTCAAGGCCATGGTGGCGCAGAGCGACAGCGACGGCGCCATGCGCCTGCACGGCCGGGTCGCCCAGGACGGCCACTCTCTCTCCTTGACCTGGGACCAGTCCCTGCTGACCGTCCCCATCGTCCTGAACCGGGGCGAGCCGCCGGCTCCGCCGGCCCCCGCCGCCCGCAAACGACCCCAGACGCCGGTTCCGCCCCTGCCCTACCGGGAGGAGGAGGTCACCTACCAGGGCGCCGAACACTACATCCACATCGCCGGCACGCTCGGCCTCCCGCCGGGGCCAGGCCCCTTTCCGGCAGTGATGATCCTGGGCGGCTCGGGCGGCACAGACCGGGACGGCGAGTGGGCCGGGCATCAGACCTATCGTGTGCTGGCCGACAGCCTGATCCGCCGGGGGATCGCCGTCCTTCGCGTCGACAAGCGCGGCGTGGGCAAGTCCGATGGCCTGCTGAACCTGTCGACGCCCGACGACTATGCCGCCGACGCCAGGGACGGGCTGGCCTATCTGCGCTCGCGCTCAGACATTCGGTCCGACCAGATCGGCCTCGTCGGGCACAGCGAGGGCGGTCTGCTGGCGCCGATGGTGGCGGCCGAGGATCCCAAGGTCGCCTTCGTAGTGCTGCTGGGCGCGCCAGGGCTGCGCGGCGATCATGTCCTGCTTACACAGATGCGCGACCTCCAGCGGGCGGCCGGCGTCCCGAAGGACGAGATCGAGGCCGAAACGGCGCTCAAGGCTCAGGTGTTCGACATCCTGGTGCGCGAGGCGGACGAGGCCGAGGCTCGCCGCGAGGTCATGGCGTTGAGCTCGGGCGCGGCGTTCAGCAGGGTCTTTGACCTGAAAGCCAGGCACTGGTCCGGCGAAGGGCGCTTCGAGGTGAACGTCGGCTATACGATCTGGGAGCGCTGGATGGTCCGGCACGATCCGGCCGACGCCCTCAGGCGCGTGAAGGTCCCGGTCCTCGCCCTCGGCGGTTCGAAGGACCTGTGGGTCGAGCCCAGGACGAACCTCGCCGCCATCCGGGCCGCCCTGGCTGGGGACAGTGACGTGACGGTGGTCGAGCTGCCCGGACTGAACCATGGCTTCCAGACCGCTAGGACCGGCGCCGCCGCCGAGAGCGACACACTCGACGAAACCTTTGCGCCCTCAGCCCTCAATCGGATTGCCGACTGGATCGTCGCGCGCACACCACCGCCTTCCTGAGTCCTGTTGACCGATCAGCGAGGCTGGCCCACCAACGGCCCATGAGCCCCCTCCCCGCCCTCGCCGGTCCCCGCGTCCTGCCCGCTTCCGGGGGCGCACCGCGTCAGCTGGTGATCCTGATTCACGGCTACGGCTCCAACGGCGACGACCTGATCGGGCTGGTTCCCTACTGGCGCGCCGCCCTGCCCGACGCCGTCTTCGTCTCGCCCAATGCGCCAGAGCCCTGTCCCGGCGCGCCGGGCGGCTACCAATGGTGGGCGCTGTCGACCATGAGCTTCGAGGAGCGCACCTTGGGCGCGCGCCGCGCGGGCCCGGTGCTGGACGCCTTCATTGATGAGGAACTCGCGCGGTATGGCCTGGGAGAAGATCGTCTGGCGCTGGCCGGATTCAGCCAGGGCACGATGCTGGCGTTGCACGTCGGACCCCGGCGCGAGCGTCAGATCGCCGGGATCGTGGCCTATTCCGGCATGCTGACCGACGAGCTGGGCCTGAAGGCCGAAATGCGCAGCAGGCCGCCGGTCCTGTTGACCCACGGCGACGCCGACCCGGTCCTGCCGGTCGCCGCCTTCTACGAGGCGAAGGCAGGGTTGGAGCGGCTGGGATTCGATCTGACCACCCACGTCTCGCGCGGGCTTGGCCACAGCATCGACATGGACGGCCTGAGGCTGGGCGAACAGTTCCTGAAGCGGGTGCTCGCCTAGTTCGGCGCTGGCGGGATCGTCGCCGCGACCGGCGCGCCGGCCGTGCGCGGGTTGTGCAGGTAGTGGAGCTCCTTGATCAGCATCGGCTTGGGCGCCATGGCGGCTCCGACCGCCACGATCGTGGTGGCGACGAGCGCGCTGACACCTACCGCCAGCGCGAGGATCAGGGACACCGGCACGCTCACCGCTCCGCCGAGGTCCGGAAGGCGAGACCGGCGAGAGGCCGCCCCGACCGGCTCGCCCAGCCACCGGTAGCCGCCCTTGGGAATGGTCTCGACGAAGCGCGGGGCCCGTGGATCGTCGCCGAGCGCCTTGCGTAGCTGGGTCACCGCCTGGGTCAGCGCCTCGTCCGATCCTTCGGCGCCCCAGCAGAGGTCGAGCAGGTCGTCGCGCGAGAGGACTTCTCCGGGCTCGTCGGCCAGCGCACGCAACAGCGCCATCACCCGCGGTTCGACCGGCCGCCGTGCGCCGCCCACCACAAGGCAGCGTCCGTCGATGGCGACGGCCGGCAGGGAGTCCGCCTCCAGGCTCGACGGGAAGGCTCGGGTCGGGGCGTTCATGGGCGTCTCCACAGGCGGCGGCATCCGCCGATCCTAACGGCGGAGCGGGCCTCGCGTATTTCAGGGGCGAAACACAGGTTTCCGCCGCTCCTCGGCTTTTCCAAACCTATCGCTCAGGCGCCCTGCGCCGGCGCCGTCCAGGCTGCAGGGAGGATTCATTGTCGAGGAGACTTCCATGCGTTCCCCAATCCTGGCCGCGACCGTCGCCGCCCTGCTGTTGACCGCAGCGCCGCCCGCCCTGAGCCAGAGCCCCGCGCCCCCGTCCGCCGCCGCCCTCTTCCCATCGCCCGAACGCGACCGCGCCGCGCTGAAGGCGCGCATCGAGGCGCGTATCGCCCGGCTCGTATCCGAGAACGGCTTCGCCGGCGTGGTGCGGGTCGATCTGGACGGCAAGCCGCTGGTGCGCATGGGGGTGGGCTACGCCGATCCGGTGAGCAAGCGTCCCTTCCGGCCCGACACCCAGATCGAGATGGCGTCCATCGGCAAGACCTTCACCGCGGCGGCGATCCTGAAACTGCGCGACCAGGGCAAGCTGAAGCTCGATGATCCGCTGTCGCGCTTCTTTCCCGATGCCCCGGCGGACAAGGCGGGCATCACCATTTTTCAGCTGCTGACGGGCTCTTCCGGCCTGGGAACCTCACGCCCGCAGTTCAGCGCGCTGGACCGCGCCGGCTTCGAAGCGCGCGTGATGCGCACCCCGCTCGCGGCCAAACCCGGCGAGCGGTTCATCTACTCCAACACGGGCTTCAACCTGCTGGGCGCCATCGTGGAGCGGGTGTCGGGACGCAGCTACGAGGCCTTCCTGCGCGACGAGATTCTCAAGCCCGCCGGCGCACGTCACACGGGCTACCGCTCCGTCTGGCAGGCAACGACGGCGGCGACCGACGCCAACGGCCGCTCGATCGCGGACGCGGCCTGGGGCGGCAAGGACGCCGACTGGAACATCATCGGCGCGGGCGGCATGGTCACCACCGCCGACGACATGCTGGCCTTCGAGCACGCCTTCATGGCCGGCCGCATCGTCTCTCCCGCCTCCGTGAAGGAAGGCACGACCGGCTGGGTCGACCACGGGGCGGGCGGACCTCCGGGCAAGTACAGCTTCGGGCGCGGCGTGATGGTGGACCCGGTGTTCGGCAAGGTGGTCTGGCACAATGGTGGCGACCCGACCTTCACCTCCTACTTCGCCGATCTGAGCGACCACCACATCGTCTTCTTCCTGTCGAGCAACAGCCACGCCGACGCGACCGCCAGCGGCATAAGGCTTCAGCGCGCCATGTTCGGCCAGGCCGACCCGGCGCCCCAGGCGCGCTGATCCGTCAGTCGAACAGGGCCCAGCCGCCGACCTTCACCCGGCCGTCCGCCATGGCCACGCCCAGGAGGCAATGCAGCTTCACGCGGCCCCCGGAGGCGGTGCGGATCTCGAGGATGACGGAATGGTCGGGGCCCTGTTCGATCCCGGTCAGGGTCGCGCCCGCCAGGGTTCCGTGCAGATCGTCGTAGGCCTTGCGCACGTCCTCGGGGCCGCCGAGAGACTCGGCGAAGCGTGGTCCCGTGCGCGTGTCGGCGAAGGCATGGCGTTCTTCGGTCGAGGCGGTCGTGAGCGCGCGCCAGAGGGAATTCCCCAGCTCCTCCTCGGTGGACCCCGCCACCACGGGCGGGCCGGCCTCCGGCGCGCTCTGGGCGAAGGCGGCGGGGGCGTGGGCGGCGATCAGCGCGCCGAGGGCGAGAGCGCAGGCGGTGTGAAGTCTCATGGGGTGTCTCCTTGTGGAGGCCCAAGCCTGAGCGCTCCCGGCCGGCGCGGCCTGAGGGTTTGCTTTGGAAGAGGTTTCGATCCGACAGTTTCCGCACAATCGGCGCATCAGGGCCCCAAGGAAGCGCTTCAGGTTTCAGGCTCCCCAACCAAGGAGGACCCCATGTCCCTGATCCGCCACTCTCTCCCCTTGCTGCTCAGCCTGACCCTGGGCGTCGGCGCCCTCGCCGCCCCCGCCCTGGCTCACCCCGCCCCGGCCGCGGCGGACAAGAGCGCGGCCCGCTTCAACCTGGACACACCCATCGAGGCCCTGGTGGCCGACGCTCGCGCCAAGGCGGTGGTCGAGCGGTTCTTCCCCGGCATCGACAAGCATGAGCACTATCCGATGTTCAAGGCGATGAGCCTGCGCGAAGTCGCGCCGAACGCCGGCGACATGCTGACCCCGGAGAAGCTGAAGCAGATCGAGGCCGCCCTGGCCGAAATCCGCTGAGATCAGGCGCGCTTGCGGGCGGGCGTCGAGGCCTTGCGCCGTGGCTTGGCGCCGCCCTTTGCGGCGGCGCGTCTCGGCGCGGGCGACGCCGCCCCCTGCAGGCTCCGCCTCAACATGTCCATCAGGTCCTTGCTGGACGTGTCTTCCGGCTCCGGCGCCTCGATCGTCGGCTTCCGGCCCTTGAGCTTGGCCTCGATCAGGGCCTTGAGCGCGTCCTCGTAGCGGTCGCGGAACGTCGAGGCGTCGAAGTCGCCCGACAGCTGTTCGATGATCTTGCCCGCGATCTCGACCATGCCCTTCTCGGCCTTCACGTCGGGGATGTCGCGGAAGAAGGTCTCGGGCTTGCGCACCTCAGCCGCGCTGCGCAGGGAATAGGCGATGATCCCCTCGTCGCGCGGCTCCAGCGCCATCAGTCGCTCGCGGGTGTGGAGAACCACGCGGCCGAGCGCGATGCGCCCGGACTGCTCCATCGCGTCGCGGATCACCGCATAGGCCTCCGCCGCCATCTTGCCGTCGGGGACCAGGTAATAGGGTTCGTTCCAGTACAGCCGGTCGATCTCCTCCAGATCGACGAAGCGCTCGACGTCCAGCACCCGGTTGGACTCAATGCGGACGGAGCGGATTTCGTCCTCGGTGACCGTCACGTAGCGGTTCTTCTCGACCTCATAGCCCTTGACCAGGGAGGAGCGCTCGACGGGGCCCGTCTCCGGATCGGTCGTGACCATCCGCACGCGGTTGTTGGTCTTGGGATTGAGCAGGTGGAAGGAGACGTCGCCCGTGCGGTTGGTCGCGGTGTAGAGGGCCACCGGACAGGTCACCAGCGACAGGCGCAGATGCCCCTGCCAGGTCGGGCGCGCGGCCATGGGAGCCTCCTCGAGCGATTCGCAGGAGTCCAACGCCGGGGGTCTGGAATCGTTCAGCGGGTGGGGGCGAGCGTGCGGGCGCCGAGACCGCCGGTACCGGGCAACACCGCGATCTGGTAGTCGGCCGGCGGCGTGAACCAGCGCGGGTCCTGGCGGGTCACCGTCAGGCTCATGACCTGGAATATCGGGTTCTTGCGGCCGTCCGGGACCATCTGCAGCACCGTGTCGTCGCCCGCCACGCAGACCGTGCCGCTCTTGCCGAGATAGCCGACGTAGCGCCACAGCGCGCAGGCATGCCCCCCGACGTTGGATCCGCCCATGCGGGTCAGACGCTGCGCGCCCTTCATGAGGCCGAAGTCGAGCGGCAGGGGCGCGCCGCTCTCGTCCTGGGCGATGGGAAAGGCGAAGGCCAGGCGCCGCTTGCCCGCCGCGGTCATGACCAGCAGCAGCCCCCGGGTGCGGTCGGTCAGGAAGCTCTGCACCACCGCGCCGGAGGCAACGTCCACGCGGCGCTTCAGACCGGACTGGCGCACCTCCATCAGCTTGTCGAAACCGGCGACCCAGACGGTGGCGTAGAAGTCCGGCGCCAGGCGCGGGGTCTGGGCGATGGACGGGAACGCCATCGCGGCGACAGCCAGGAGAGCGGCCGCGGACAGACGCCGCCGTCCTCGACCTGAAAACCAACCGCTCGACGGGAACCCTCGCATCGGCCAAAGCATGGCGGGATTCGCAGAGGCCCGCGCCCATGGACGACGACGCGACAGTGCTGGTGGACGCGCGGGGCCATCGCTGCCCCGTGCCGACCCTGCGCCTGCGCCGCGCGCTGGAGCGCCTGCCTGAAGGCGGCCGCGCGCGCCTGCTGGCCGACGATCCCATGGCGAAGGTGGACGTGCCGCACTTCGCGGCCCAGGCGGGCTACCGGATCGTGACCCAGTGCGTGGACGGCGCCGTCCTGGACGTCACCGTCGAAAAGCCCGGCCCGGCGACGACAGGGTGACCTTGGGGTCGTCGAAGCCCTTGCGCCGGCGCGCGTGGTAGGCGTCCAGGAAGATCTCGACCTCGGTCGCCAGCGCCCCGCCGAAGAACACCGCGTTCACGTTCCAGGACAGCCAGATCAGGAAGATGATCACCGTGGCGACGGAGCCATAGGTGGCGCCCAGCTGTACGATCTGATCGACGTAGAAGGCCGAGGCGAAGGAGAAGATCAGGGTCATGAAGCTGGCCGCGACCCCGCCCGCGACCGAGGCGCGCCAGATCACCCGGCCTGAGTGGCTCATGGCGTAGCGGTAGAGCAGGCTGGCGCCGATCATCAGGCCGATCCCCGCCCAGAGGTACTGGTTGTCGAACCAGGCCAGATGGTCGCCGGTGCGGGTGACCGCCACCGTGCGCACTACCCGCGCGGCGATGATCACGCCCGAGATCACGGTCGCCAGCACGAAGGTCGCCACGGCGACGAAAAAGGCCAGCAGGTTGAACTTGAGGAAGCCCAGCGGCTCCTCCTCGTCGTGGATGAAGGTCAGGCCAGCGAGCAGGGCCTTGAAGCCGCGATGGGCCGCGTAGCCGCCGACGACCAGCACGAGAACACTCTGGGCCGAGATGGCGCGCGCCGGGGTGGTGGCCAGGCGTTGCAGCTGCTGTTCGACGAGCGCCCGCGCGCTGGCCGGCATCAGGTGCGCCAGGGTCTGGGCCTGGGCGGAAGCCTCGGCGGGGGTGAAGAACAGGCTGTAGAACCCGATCAGCAGGGTCAGGGCCGGAAACAGGGCGAGCAGCGCGAAGAACGACACCCCGCCGGTGTAGAGCATGACGTCGCGGCCCCAGCAGCGCAGGGCGGCCCGCTTCAATATGCCCAGCGCGAGCCGGCTCCTGTGAGCCGTGAACAGGCTGTCGAGCGCCATGGACTAGCGTCTCCGATCACTGATCCGGTCCCTTAGCCCAGTTCTGGAGCGAAGACGAAGCCGAAAGGCTGACGCGCGTGGCGATCGGCCGCAAGCGCGCGAGCTGGCCCATATTCACAACCTTTTCAGGGTTGGCGGGGTTTTTGCTGAATTCGGGAGCGCCGTCGTCCATGGCGCGCCTTGCGGCGGGCGGATGGGTCTGTATCGTCCGCCGGTCGGGATTCCATGCCGGTCGCTGGTGATTCTGCGGCGGCCGTCTCCGGGGGTTTGGTTTGGCGCTCAACGCGCGGGTACTCATCGTCGCCGCCGAGGATGTCCTGGCCGGACCGCTGGCCGAGGGCCTGGACCGGCTCGGGTGGCGCACCGTCACGGCCCGCACCGCCCAGGGCGCCATCTCGGCCCTGCGCGATCTGGAGATCGAGGCGGCGGTGGTGGACACCACCACGCTCGGCGACGACGGCGGTCCGTTCGTGGCGCGCCTGCGCACGTCCTGTTGGCCACGCCGCCTGCCGGTGGTGGCGCTGGGCGGGGCCCAGGAAATCGACCCGGCCCTGTTCGACCTGGTCCTGTCCAACACCCCTCACCCCGCCCAGGTGGCGCTGCGGCTGGAACAGCTGGTTCGCACCGCCGTGTCGGAAGAAGAATTCGAGCTCCGCACCGAAACCTTCGGCGAACGCGGCGCGCGGCTGGAGCCGCCGCTGGACCTGGAGCGCCCGCTCCGCGTCCTGACCATCGGAAGCCCCGCCCCCCAGTTCCTGGCCCTGTCCAACGCCCTGCAGCAGACCGAGGCTGAAACGGTGGGCGCGTTTACCGCCTACACCGCCTTCGATTACCTGCACGAGAAGCCTTTCGACGCCGTGGTTCTGTGGGGCGGCGAGGACCAGGGCGAGGCCCTGTCGATTGCAGCCGGCATGCGGCGCAACACCCGCCTCTTCCACATCCCGACCATCCTGTATCTGCGCGCGGCGTCCGACCTGAACCTGTCGGAGGTGTTCAACCGCGGCGTCACCGACGTCGCCGCCCCGGAGACTCCTGAGGTCGAAACCGCGGCCCGGGTCATGGCCCTGGCGCGGGCCTACCGGCGCCAGACCGCCATCCGCCAGGCGCTGGAGAACGCGCGCGGCTCGGGCCTCATGGACAAGGCCACCGGCCTGTTCACCCGCGATCTGTTCGCCTCGCACCTGATGCGGCTCTCCACCGCTTCGCGCGAACGCAACCGGCCCCTGTCGGTCTGTGTGCTGAAGGTGTCCGAGCGGCCCGAACTCAGCCGCGCCCGCTCAGGCGGCCACCTGGACCGCGCCATGCCCCAGATCGGCTCGATGATCTCGCGCCTGGTCCGGGCCGAGGACACCGCCGCGCGCCTGGCGCCGGAGGTCTTCGCCCTCGCCCTGCCCGCCACCCCGCTCGGCGCCGCGCGTCTCGTGGGCGAGCGGATCGCCGCCGTGATCGGCTGCACGGCCTTCGAGGCCGGCGCGGGCCAGCCTCCGTTTGTCGCCGAGTTCGACATGGGTGTGGCCCAGCTGGAGCCAGGCGAAAGCGCCGCGCGGACGCTGGAACGCGCGGCGGAACTGACGACGGGCGAACGGGCGACCGGCTAGGCCGCGTTCTCCCAAAGGCCGATCATCGTCCCGGTCGGATCCTGCAGCCAGGCGAACTTGCCATTGGGCAGGGGGATGGGGCCGACCAGGCACTTGCCCCCGAGACCGACCGCCTTGGCCACCGCCGCGGCGATGTCATCCACCCCGACATAGAGCAGATTGTAGTTGTGCGGCTCATGACCGAGTGCGCTCAGATGCCCGCGAAGGCCCGCGCCCTCGACGTATTTCACCGGCCCTTCAGCGAAGCTCCAGCCGAACAAATTTCCGTAAAATTCCGCGGCCTTGCCGGTATCTGTTCCACCAATCTCGAAATGCACGATCTGGTTCATCCGCGCCCTCCCCGGCCGGCGAAACGCTGAAAGCCGGTCAGGACGCCCCCCGGCTCGGGACGATGGCCGCCCGCGAAGGGGTAGAACTGCACATCGTAGCCTGAGGAGGAAAGCCTTTTCGCCATGGCCTGGGCGCCGTCGAACGGCAGGATGGTGTCCGCCTGGCCATGGGCGATGAAGACGTGCGGGTGACCGTGCAGGGGCCCTGGATTCATGAAGCCCGGCGAGAAGGCCAGGACGTCGCTGAACAGATCGCCGTTGGCCAGGCCCAGCGACAGGGCGTAGCTGGCGCCGTCGGAAAAGCCCGCGCAGGCGAGACGGCGGGGATTGATCGGCGCCCGGCGCATGGCCGCGTTCATGGCGTCCTCGATGGTGCGGGCGTCGGCGCCGCGAGGGCCGCCCGACAGGTCCCAGGTCGCATCCGCGGAATTGGGCGCGATCAGCACCACGCCCAGGGCTTCGGCGGCTGCGCGGAAGCTGCGGATCGAGAACGGCGCGTCCTGGGTGGCGCCGTGCAGCGCCAGCGCCATCGGGTAACCGCCCTTGGGCGGGTCGTTCTTTCCGGGCAGGAACATCAGGGTCGCGCGCGAGCCGCCCAGGCTGTGAACACCGGGCCCGAGCGCCTTGGCTGGCTCGAAGGTCGACGTAAACGTCAGGCGGCCATCGCGCGCCGCGCCGGCGGAACAGGCGCCCGCGGGCGCAGTGGCCAGCACGGCGGCGGTGAACAGGCGTCGGCTGAGCATGGTCCCTCCCCTTCGAGACCCCGGAGTTGGCCACGACGGCCCACGCTGCGCAAAGCTTCAGCGACGAAGCGGCCGCGTCGGCCGTCAGCCGGCGGCGCGGGCCACCCTGGCCAGTTCGCTCAGGATCTTCTCCGCCGCGTTCAGCCGCGCCTCGGCGGTCGGCCACTCGCCCTTGACCACCACCTTCTGGTCGGGACGCAGCTTCCAGACGATGTTGTTCTTCTGGATCAGCTGCACCAGGCCCATGGGGTTGGCGAAGGTCTCGTTGCGGAAGGCGATGACCGCCCCCATCGGGCCGATGTCGATCTTGGCCACATTGGCCTGGCGGCACAGGCCCTTGACCCCCACGATCTTGAGCAGCTGCGTCGCCTCTTCCGGCAAGGGTCCGAAGCGGTCGATCAGCTCCGCGGCCAGGGCCTCGCGGTCCCCCAGCTTCTCGGCCTCGGACAGGCGCCGGTACATGGCCAGGCGCACGTTCAGGTCGGGGATGTAGGCTTCCGGGATCAGCACCGCGACGCCGGCGTTGATCAGCGGCGACCAGCCGCGCTCGGCTCCCAGCTCGATCGCCACGTCCCGTTCGCGCAGCTCGGCGACCGCGTCCTCCAGCATCTGCTGATACAGCTCGACCCCGATCTCCTTGATGTGGCCCGACTGCTCGTCGCCGAGCAGATTGC
>CAYSNW010000007.1:0-99269 GCA_964432415.1 uncultured Caulobacteraceae bacterium | reverse complement strand
AGCGCCTGGAGGACCTGCACACCCTGGCCAAGGCCCTGCTCGAGTACGAGACCCTGTCGGGCGAGGAGATCACTGATCTGCTCGAAAACGGGGTGAAGCCGAACCGTGACGACACGGAAGAACCGGCCCCGACCGGTCCCGCCGTCTCGGTGCCGATCACCCCGGTGACGGAGGCCGCCCCGGCGAGCGTTTCGACCGAGGCCTGATCTACCGACATCTTCGACTTCAATGCGGCGGCCGTTCGGAGCCCTTTAGGGTCAGGTGGAATCGCCTGACCCGCCCGAAAGGGCTCCTCGGCGGGAGTTCGAGCATGTCCGGGCGCAAAAGTGGTGACCACTTTTGCTGACATGCTCGGGGACGGCCGCCGTTCGTTTGAGTATTGAGGGCCGGTGAAACCCCAGATCATGGGGGTGGTGAACGTCACCCCCGACAGCTTCTCCGATGGCGGACGCTTCCTCGATCCCGAAGCCGCGATCGCCCATGGCCTGGCGCTGGTGGCCGAGGGCGCGGACTTGCTCGACCTGGGCGGTGAGAGCACCCGGCCAGGCGCCGAGCCGGTCTCCGCCGCCGACGAGATCGCCCGCGTCGTGCCGGTGATCGCGGGGCTGAGGGCGCGGACCGCCGTCCCCCTGTCGATCGACACCCTGAAGCCCGAGGTCGCCCGCGCGGCCATGGCCGCCGGGGCCTCCATCTGGAACGACGTCACCGCGCTGGGCGCGCCGGGCGCGGGCGAGACCGCCGCCGAGCTCGGCTGCGAGGTGATCCTGATGCACATGCAGGGCCAGCCGCGCACCATGCAGGACGCGCCGCGCTACAACGACGTGGTGGCCGAGGTTGCGGACTTCCTGGTTGCGCGCGCCGAGGCGGCGATGGCGGCGGGGGTGGCGCGCGAGCGCATCCGCCTCGATCCCGGGATCGGGTTCGGCAAGACGCTGGAGCACAATCTGGAGCTCCTGCGGAGCCTCGAGCGCATCTCAGCCCTGGGCTTTCCGGTGGTGCTGGGGGTCAGCCGCAAGCGCTTCATCCGGGCCATCGACGCTTCCGCGGTCGAAGCCACCGACCGCCTGGGCGGCTCGCTGGCCGCCGCCCTCTGGGGCGCGCGCCACGGGGCCTCGGTGCTTCGGGTTCACGACGTGCGCGAGACGGTCCAGGCGATGGCCGCTCAATGCGCGATCATGGGCGATGCCTGATCGCCACGCGTTCGCCGAACGCGAAATTGATCTAGATCAAAGATGCCACGGCCCCGAGTTCCGTAGGGATCAGCGCGAGGACCTGACCCGAGGCGCGCGTGCTGAAGACCTATACCCTCACGCTGCGAAGCGAGGACGGCGAATTCGCTCCCAGGTTCGAACCCGCGCTGTGCCGTTCGTCGGGCGAGGCGCTCACACGTGCGCGGGAACTGCTGGCCCGCAGCCCGGGCTTCAATCTCGTGGAGGTTCGATTCGGCGACCAGCTGTTGTTCTGCGTCGGACTCTGAATCGCCCGCGCAGTCACGGGGTCCGGCGCGCCAGCGCCCGCTACTTCTTGCCGGGCAGCCCGACCATGCTGCGGTGGGAGATGGTGCAACGGGTGTAGAAGTCGGGGCTGTCGAGTTCTTCACCGGTCATCAGCAGCTTGAACAGGCCGGGCGGCATCCGGGAAAACGACTTCAGATCGCCGGGCAACAGCAGGGTCTTGCCGGTCTGCAGGCCGCCCAGCTCGATCGCGATACCCTCCTGGGGGTCGGCGGACTTGATCGTGCCGAAGACCTGTTCGTGCGAGAGCTGGTTGCCCATGGCGTCGTTCTGCACGACCTCCACCACGGCGACACGGCCGAGGAACTCGGTCTTCAGGTTTTCCCAGGTCAGCGGCATTTCGATCCTCCTGACACCTAACTAGCGTGGCCGCGCGCGCCCCGCTATGCGTCGGCGCATGAAATCCGCCTTGGGACGCGTCCTGATCATCGCCGGCTCCGACAGCAGCGGCGGCGCCGGCGTGCAGGCCGACCTGAAGACGGTCACGGCGCTCGGCGGCTATGGCGCCACCGCGATCACCGCCGTCACGGTGCAGGACACGCTTCGGGTCCATTCGGTCTTCCCCGTGCCGCCCGAGGTGGTGGAGGCGCAGGCGCGCGCGGTGCTGGACGATATCGGCGCCGACGCCATCAAGATCGGCATGCTGGGCGATAGGGCGATGGTCGAAGCCGTCGCGCGCCTGCTCGACCACGCGGGCGCCGGGGTTCCCGCGGTGGTCGACCCGGTGATGGTGGCCAAGGGCGGCTCGGCCCTGCTGGATCCCGCCGCCATCGAGGCCGTGCGCGCGTTGCTGATCCCGCGCGCCGCCCTGCTGACGCCCAACGCGCCGGAGGCCGAGGCCCTGAGCGGCGTCGCGGTCGATTCGCTCGACGGCCAGCGCCGCGCGGCGGAGCGGCTGCTCGAATTCGGCGCCCGGGCCGTGCTGCTGAAGGGTGGCCATGTGCCCGGCGAGCGGGTCACCGATCTGCTGCTGTCCGAAGCCGGGGAGACCCTGTTCGAGGGTCCGCGCATCGACACGCGCCACACCCACGGCACCGGCTGCACCCTGGCCTCGGCGGTGGCTGTCGGCCTGGCCCAGGGCCTGCCTCTTGCGGCCGCGGTCGCCCGCGCCTGGGCCTATGTCGCCGAGGCGATTCGCCAGGCGCCCGGGTTCGGCGCGGGCCACGGTCCGCTCGACCACGGCTGGCCCCTGAGGTCGCGATGAGCGACGCGCGCCGCCTTGAGGAGATCGTGCGCGCCAATCCGGCGCTGATGGGCGTGCTCGAGACCCTGTCCGGCCTCGACCTGCCCGACTGGCTGGTGTTCTCCGGCGCGCTCTACCAGACGGTCTGGAACGCGCTCACTGGCCGCGAGCCGGGTTACGGGTTGAAGGACTACGACGTCGGCTACTTCGACGCCTCGGACACCTCCTGGGACGCCGAGGACGTGGTGATCAGGCGCGTGGCCGCCGCCTTCGCCCCGCCGCTCGACACCCTGGTGGAGGTGCGCAACCAGGCCCGCGTGCACCTGTGGTTCGAGGGCAAGTTCGGTGAGCCCTACGCGCCGCTGACCTCGTCGGCCGAGGCGCTGGAGCGCTTTGTGGCGCCGGCGTTCGCGGTTGGCGTGCGGCTGGAACGCGACGGCGCGCTGACCGTCGCCGCGCCCTTCGGCCTGGAGGACCTGTTCTCCATGACGCTCCGCCCCAACCCGACCCGGGGTCTGGCGCGAGGCTGGGACAAGGTCGTGGCCTCGGCGCGGGCCCGCTGGCCGGAACTTCAGGTGGAGAGCCCGATGGGATCAGATCGACGATCTGATCCCTGAATCGAGCTCTCAAACCAAGAGTTCAGAGCATGTCCGGGCGCAAAAGTGGGACCACTTTTGCTGACATGCTCTAGCCCCGCCGGTAGATATCAGGGTCCTTGCGCTCCATGCCGCGCGCGGCGTCGGCCGCCTCGAAACCGAAGCGCCGGTAAAGGCCGTGAGCGTCGCGGGTGGCCAGCGACCAGCGCCGCAGTCCCTGCAGTTCGGGGTGGGCCATCAGCCAGCCGACCAGCCGCTCGCCGAGCCCGCTCCCGCGTGAGCCCTCGGCGATCCACACGTCACAGAGCCAGGCGAAGGTCGCCCGGTCGCTGATCACCCGCGCGAAGCCGATCATGCCGTTCTCGCCGTCATAGACGCCCACGCTCAGGGAATTGGCCGCCGAGCGCCGGAAGGTCTCCCAGGGGATGCCCGCCGCCCAGTAGCTCTCGCCCGATATCCAGCCGTGGGCCCGCTCCAGGTCGAGCCTCGCGGGATCGTCGCTGAACAGGACGCCGTCGGCGTCCCGCTGCTCGTGGCTCATCTCGTCGTCATCCTGTGGCGCCCAGCGTCGCAGTATCCTAAGAGCAGGGACATGCAACAGCGGCAGTGGACCGTCGACGCCTTCGCCTCGGGCCCGTTCAAGGGCAACCCGGCCTGTGTGGTCGAGCCCTTCTCGGCCTGGCCGGGCGATTCCTGGCTTCAGGGCCTGGCGCGCGAGAACAACCAGGCCGAAACCGCCTTTCTGCTGCAGACCCCGGACCCGGAGCGCTTCCAGCTGCGCTGGTTCACCCCCAAGACCGAGGTGCCGCTCTGCGGCCACGCCACCCTGGCTTCCGCCCATGTGCTGTTCCGCGAACTGGGGCTGAAGGCCGAACAGATCGAGTTCGACACCTCGCGTTCGGGCCGTCTCAGCGTGCGCCGGGCCGGCGGGCTCTACGAGATGGACTTCCCCGCCGATCCGCCGAGACAGACCGCGATCCCGGAGGGGCTTGCGGAGGCGCTGGGCGCGGAGCCCGCCGAGGTCTGGGCCGGCGCCTATCTGGTGGCCTTGTTCGACGATCCCCGCACCGTGCGCAACCTGACGCCCAATCTCACCCTGCTGGAGACCATCGGGGGCGAGGCCACGGGCGGGCCGGGGCAGGTGGTGGTCGCCGCGCCGTCCGACGAGCGGCGCTTCGACGTGATCGACCGCTTCTTCGCTCCCGGCTGCGGCGTGGCCGAGGATCCGGCCACCGGCTCGGCCCACTGCATCGTCGGGCCGCTGTTCGCCAGGCGCCTGGGGCGGCCGCTGGTGCGCTTCCTGCAGGTCTTTCCCGGCCGGGGCGGCGAGATCGAGGCGGAGACGCAGGGCGATCGGGTGCTGCTGCGCGGCGGCGCGCACACCGTCATCGAAAGCCGGCTGCGCGTCTGACAAAAAAAGAGGCGCGGCCTCGCGACCGCGCCTCGTTCCTATTGCTCCTCAGCCGGATCACCAGCCGCGGCGGCCTCCGTCACGGCGGTCGCCGTCGTGGCGCTCGGCGCGGATCTGGAAGGACAGGCGTTCCGCGCGCCGCTCCAGATCAGCCCGTTCCATCCGGTCCAGGCCACCGCCGCTGAAGCGGTAGCGGGCGTCGAGCTGGCGCAGGCCGCGCAGGTCGCTCGACAGGCGCCAGGCCTCCCGCCGGCTCAGCGAGCCGTCGCGCACGCCGCGATCGATGCGCATGTCCAACTGGGCGTAGGTGGCCCGCAGGTCGCCCGCGCGGTCGCCGAAGCGGTCGTCGAAGCGGTCGTCGAACCGGCCGCCCGAACGGTCGTCAAAGCGGACGTCGGTCCGGGTCGCGGGGCCGCGGCCATAGCCGTCCCAGCTCTGGGCGGCGGCGGGCAGGGCGGCGCTGACGGCGGCCAGGGCGAGCAGGGCGGTGAGAGTCTTTTTCATGGTCTTGTTCCTTTTCTCGTCCGCCGGGGGCCGGCGGTATGGGGGACTTTGACCACGCGGGGTGTGAGCCGATCCTGAGGCGGGTTGTCGGACGCCGTTCATCTGCATTTCAAATCGGACAGGTGACCAACGGCGAGTGGCCCTCCCTCATTTCCTAAACGGCGCCCACAGGATTTCGTGAGCCGCGAGCCCTTGCCTTTGGAAGGCGATCGTGGCGGAAGGGGCGCATGGTCGAGCTGCAGAAACCCACCCGCCGCCCGGAGCGCCCCTGGTTCTCGTCGGGCCCCACGGTCAAGCGTCCGGGCTGGACGCCCGAGGCCCTGGCCCCGGCCCTGGTCGGACGCGGCATCCGCGCGCCGGCGGTGCTGGCGCGCCTGGCCCAGGCCATCGAACTGACCCGCGAGGTGCTCGAAATCCCGGCCGACTATGGCGTGACCTTCCTGCCCGGCTCCGACACCGGGGCCATGGAGGCGGCGATGTGGTCGATGCTGGGGCCGCGCAAGGTGCAGGTCCTGGCCTATGAGAACTTCGGCCGCATCTGGGCCCAGGACGTGCTCGGCCAGCTTGATGTCCAGGCCGAGGCCCTGGAAGCGCCCTACGGCGCCCTGCCGGATCTTTCCCGCGTCGATCCCGAGGCCGACCTGGTCTTCGTCTGGAACGGCACCACCTCGGGCGTGCGGATTCCCCACACGGATTTCATCTCGCCCGACCGGGGCGGGATCACCATCTGCGACGCCACCAGCGCCGCCTTCGCCATGCCGCTGGACTGGGCCAAGGTCGACGTCACCACCTTCTCCTTCCAGAAGGCGCTGGGCGGTGAGGCCGGGATCGGGGTGGCGGTGTTCTCGCCGCGCGCCATCGAACGGCTCAACAGCTTCCTGCCCTCGCGGCCGATCCCCAAGGTCGCGCGCCTGCACGTGGACGGGAAGGCCGACATGGCGCTGATGGGCGGCGCCCCGGTCAACACCTATTCCATGCTCACGGTCGAGGACTGGATGGACGGTCTGCGCTGGGCGGCGCGGGTCGGGGGCCTGGGGGAGCTGATCCGCCGGACCAACGAGAATTTCGCGGCCCTGTCGGCCTGGGTCGAACGCACCGACTGGATCGACTTCCTGGCCAGGGACGCGGCCTACCGCTCGCCGACCTCGGTGGTGCTGGAGTTCACCGATCCGCGGATCACGGGGCTGGAGCCCAAGGCCCGCGCCGAATTCGTCACCCGCCTGACCAACCTGCTGGAACGCGAAGGCGTGGGCTTTGACCTGGGTTCGCACCGTTCGGCGCCGGCGGGTCTTCGCATCTGGTGCGGCTGCACGGTCGAGACCGACGACGTCGAGGCCCTGACCCCCTGGATCGAGTGGGGGTATCACTCGGTGCTGGCGGATATGGCGGCAGTCTAGGGCCTGTCATGCAAAAGTGGCCCCCACTTTTGCGCCCGGACATGCCCTCACTCTAAAGCGGGACAGGGCGGCGAGAGTGGTCTATAGGGCGCCCGCGCCTGGCGGATCGAACCCGCCGGCGCCTTCTGAAAAGGAAACGGGTCTTGGCGAACGTCGCGGTGGTCGGCGCCCAGTGGGGCGACGAGGGCAAGGGCAAGATCGTCGACTGGCTGTCGAACCGCGCCGAGGTGGTGGTGCGCTTCCAGGGCGGCCACAACGCCGGCCACACCCTGGTGGTGGGCAACCAGACCTACAAGCTGTCGCTGCTGCCGTCGGGGGTTGTGCAGGGCAAGCTCTCCCTCGTCGGTAATGGCGTGGTCATCGATCCCTGGGCCCTGTTCGACGAGATCGGACGCGTGGAGGCGCAGGGGCTGAAGATCACCCCCGACCTGTTGGTCCTGGCCGACAACGCCTGTCTGATCCTGCCGCTGCACCGCGAGCTCGACGCCGCGCGCGAGGCCGCCGCCGGATCGGGGCGAATCGGCACCACCGGCCGCGGCATCGGTCCGGCCTACGAGGACAAGGTCGGGCGCCGCGCCATCCGGGTGGCGGACCTGGCCGACCGGTCGGCCCTGGAAGGCAAGATCGACCGGCTGCTGACCCACCACAACGCCCTGCGCCTGGGCCTCGGCCTGGCGCCCGCCGACGGGCCCGCCCTGATCGAGGGCCTGCTGGCCATCGCCCCGCGGCTGCTGCCCTACGCCCAGCCGGTCTGGCGGGTGCTCGACAAGGTGGCCAGGAGCGGCAAGCGCATCCTGTTCGAGGGCGCGCAAGGCGCCCTGCTCGACGTCGACCACGGCACCTACCCTTACGTGACCTCGTCCAACACCGTGGCGGGCCAGGCCGCGGCCGGTTCGGGCCTCGGCCCGGGCTCGATCGGCTATGTGCTGGGCATCGTGAAGGCCTACACTACCCGCGTGGGCGAGGGGCCGTTCCCCAGCGAACTCCACGACGAGACCGGCAAGCGCCTGGGCGAGCGCGGCCACGAGTTCGGCACCGTCACGGGGCGTCCGCGCCGCTGCGGCTGGTTCGACGCGGTTCTGGTGCGCCAGTCCATCGCCATCAACGGCATCCATGGCATAGCTCTGACCAAGCTTGACGTGCTCGACGGCTTCGAGACCCTGAACATCTGCACCGGCTACCGCATCGGGGACGAGACCTTCGACTACCTGCCGGCCGGCCTGAAGGCCCAGGGCGCGGCCCAGCCGATCTATGAGACGCTGGAGGGTTGGAGCGAAAGCACCCGCGGCGCCCGCTCCTGGCGCGACCTGCCGGCCAATGCGGTCAAGTATGTGCGCCGCGTCGAGGAGCTGATCGGCGCGCCCGCCGCCCTGCTCTCGACCTCGCCGGAGCGTGAGGACACCATCCTGATGCGCGATCCGTTCCAGGGCTGACGGCGCGCCGCCCCGGCTTCAGGCCGGTTCGTCCAGATCGTGCGGCCGGGTCGGCGAGGGCGGATCGCTGGCCGGAAAACTCTCCTCCAGCGCCTCGTCCAGCAGGTCCTCGGTGTGCTTGCGATCCTTGTCTGTGGCCTTGTCCGCCGGTGTTTCGGGGCCGTTCTTGCCTGCCATCGTCCGTCTCCCGGGTTCGCGCGTCGTCAAGGCGATCTTTACCCTGATCGGTTAGGACAGTCCCACGATCTGAGGACCGCCCCACCGTGTTCGCCGCCGACCCGAGACTGATTCAACGCCTGGAGCCGCACCTGCGGCGCGTGATGATCGTCGACGCCAACCCCGCTTCCGCGCGCCTGCTGGGCGATCTGCTGAAGGGGCTGGGCGCGCGCGACCTCTATTTCGAGCCCGAGGAGCGTCGCGCGCTGGAACTGTGCCGCGAGATGGATCCGATGATCGTCTTCGTGGAGCGCAGCGGCCCGAGGCTCGACGGCGAGGCCTTCACCAAGAAGCTGCGCCGCAGCACCTACGCCTGCCGCCAGGCGCCAGTGATCATGGTTACCGCCGACGCCACCGCCTCGACGATCAAGGGCGCGCGCGACAGCGGCGTACACGAATTCCTGCGCAAGCCGTTCACCGCCGGCGACCTGCTCAAGCGGATCGCGGTGGTCTTTCTGAAGTCCCGCGACTGGGTCGAGGCCGTGGGCTACGTCGGCCCGGACCGGCGCCGGTTCAACTCGGGCGAATACGCCGGCCCGCGCAAGCGCAAGGTCGATGCCAACCAGTCGGTTGAACAGATCCAGGACGCCGCCGTCGACCAGGCGGTGCGCATCCTGCGCTCGGCGCTTCACCAGTTCGATTCCGACCCGATGCAGGCCCTGCGCGCCATCCGCGAGCAGGCCTCGACGCTGAAGAAGCTGGCAGTCGCCACCGGCAAGACCGAGCTGGCCATCGCCGTGTCGGGCCTGGAGCTCGCGCTCTCGGGCACGGCGCCGACGAAGATGACCCTGAACGGCCCGGTGAACTCGGTGGTCAAGCTGTTCCCGGAGCCCGAGGCCAAGACCGCGGCGGCCTAGCGGGCGAGCCCTTCGTTGCGCCAGCTTGTGCGGTCGCAGGAGTCTTCCAGGACGATCCGCCGGCTGTCCTCGAAATCAAAGGTCACGCGTGCGCCTGTCGGGATCGCCGCCATCGCGTATCCGAGAATTCTGCGACCCCGCACGCCGGTGATCCGGCCGACGTCCGTGAGCGGGCAGTCCGCGTTGATTTCCGGCATTGCGTAGGATTGCGGGGCGTCGGTCGGGCGCCAGAATATGATCCCGCAGTCGAAGTACAGCCGCCACCACGCGCCGCCGGCCTTCAGGTAGGTCACATTGGCCGTCGCCTGCGCCGCACCTTCGAAGACGAAGGCCTCGCAGATGAAGGCTTCGCATTCCAGGCCGGCCAGCTCCGGCGGATCCCCGTTCAGTTCCAGATCGCCGACCTGGCACCAGGCCATGCTCAGGCCGCGCCGAGCACAGAGGTGACCAGTTCGGTGTCGATGTACTCCGTCACCGCCTTGAGCCGTCCCTCCGCCAAGGTGAACACGAAGCAGTAGCGGTTGTTGTACGGCCTGCCCTCGCGCGTGCGGTTGTCGCCGTGCGCCTCGACCACAACCGTGTCCCCATCGGCCAGGATGCGGTCGGGGATGGTGCGCACCCGTCCGTCGATGCGCGCCTGCAGCGCCGTGAACAGTTCGCCCAGCACCGCTGCCTTGCCGGCATAGGTGCGCGACCAGGGCGTCGTCCCCGTCACGGTCCAGGCAAAATCATCGGCCATGGCCTCGACCAGCAGGCGCGAGTCGCCCCGCGCCATGCCGTCGAAGATCTGCTGGACCAGCGCCCGGTTGGCTTCGGTGCTCACCTCCGGCCTCAGGCGTCGACCAGGTTCCGGTCGAGCGCGGCGGCCCGCATGGCCTTCTGCAGCTTTTCGAAGGCGCGCACCTCGATCTGGCGCACGCGCTCGCGGCTGACGCCGTATTGCGAGGCCAGGTCCTCCAGCGTGGTGGGCTCGTCCTTCAACCGGCGCTCGGTCAGGATGTGGCGCTCGCGGTCGGACAGTTCCTGCATGGCTTCTTCCAGCAGGCCCATGCGCAGGGAACGCTCCTCGTTCTCCGCCACCTGGGTTTCCTGGGAGACGGCGTTGTCGTCCGCCAGCCAGTCCTGCCACTCGCTCTCGCTGTCGGAGCGCAGGGGCGCGTTGAGCGAGGCGTCCGGGCCGGACAGGCGCCGGTTCATCGAGATGACGTCGTCGTTGGTCACGCCCAGGCGGGTCGCGATATGACTGACCTGCTCGGGGCGCAGGTCGCCTTCCTCGAAGGCCGAGATCTGGCTCTTGGCCTTGCGCAGGTTGAAGAACAGCTTCTTCTGGGCGGCGGTGGTGCCCATCTTCACCAGCGACCAGGAGCGCAGGATGTATTCCTGGATCGAGGCGCGGATCCACCACATGGCATAGGTCGCCAGGCGGAAGCCGCGATCGGGGTCGAACTTCTTGACCGCCTGCATCAGGCCGACGTTGCCTTCGGAGATCACTTCCCCGATGGGCAGGCCATAGCCGCGGTAGCCCATGGCGATCTTGGCCACGAGGCGAAGGTGGGATGTCACCAGCTTGTGGGCGGCGCCGGGGTCCTCATGCTCCTGCCAACGCTTGGCGAGCATGAATTCCTCGTCCTTGGTGAGCATCGGAAACTTGCGGATCTCGGTCAGGTACCGGGACAGCCCGCCTTCCGGCGAAAAGGTCGTGAGCGAATTTACAGCCATGATGTAACCGGTCTCCCCCGGCGATCGGAACCAGGCGTCACAGGGTGGCCCCTAAAGCGGCGGCCGTTCCCGTTCCCCCTCAACCGACCCGAGATAGCGATTGTTGCGTACGGTTTAAGCGGTCCCGCAAGGAGGAGGCGCTGAGCGTGGCCTTTGCGTCTCACTTGCGGAAGGTCGAGGCGCATCCTATCGCAGGGTCAGTCCTTTTTCAATACCGACGTTTTTCACCTTTCCCGTCAAAGAAAATCGACGTGCAGGTGGTCGTCGTGGCGCGCGGCCCAGCAGCCGGCGAATCTCAGCCGCGCGTCCTTGTCCAGGCCAAAACGATGCTTCAGATGCGGCTCGACCAGCACCCGGCGCACCCGGGAATCCGCCGAGAGCAGCATCAGCAGGTCGCGGGTGCGGCCCTCGTCCAGCCGCCACGGCCGCGAGGCGGGTGGGTCGCCATTGTCGCCAGGGCGCTTTCTGGGCGGACAGGCGATCGGATCGCCCGCGCGAGGCGGCTCATAGGCGCCGTAGCCGTTCAGCGTCGGGGGCTGCACCAGTTCGAGGCCCGCCGGCGTGCGGTAGAAGACCGCCAGATCGACCTCGCGTCCGTCCCCGTGGCTGAGGTGGGGCGGGAAGGGCTTCTTTCCCGAGGCGCCCGAGGCGTCCATGAAGGTCACCACCGATCCGGGATGGCGGCGCACGAAGGCCGCGGCGGTCTCGACCAGGGCGGCGCGCACCTGGGGCGTCACCCAGGTCCTGCCCAGCCAGCAGTAGGCGGGGCTGTGGGGGCGTAGGGCGCCCTTGCCGTCGCAGGGTAGGGACACCAGGCCCGCCGGGCTGGTCCGGGGCGTTTGCGGCGCGGTCGCCGGGCGTCCGCAGGCGGACAGCAGGATCAGGAGGGCGGCGGCTGGGACGCGCAAGGGCGGGCTCCGGGGAATGGCGAAGCTTTGGCCCTCACAGCGTCGGAAAAATGGCGTAGGAAGCGTTCGGATCGTGCGCCGCCGGCGCGACAATTCATCACATAGTGAAATAGACGCCGCGGGCCCATCTCCCGCGTGCAACGAGGATCTGGCGATGTCCGACGATCTGAAGCCCCGCCGCACCTTTTGCGGCCTCGGGCGCGGCGCCAAGGGGCGCTGTCCCAACTGCGGCGAGGGGCGGCTGTTCCGCGGCTACCTCAAGGTCGAACCGACCTGCGCCGCCTGTGGCCATGACAACGGCCGCTACCGCGCCGACGACGGCCCGGCCTATTTCACCATCCTGCTGGTCGGCCACCTGATCATCGGCCCGATCCTGGCCTTCAACGTCATCCACCAGGCCGATCCCTGGACGGTGGTGGCCTGGAGCCTGCCGCTGCTGTTCCTGGTCACGCTGGCGGTGCTGCGCATCGCCAAGGGCGGCCTGATCGGGGTCCTGTGGGGCACGCGCGCGGGCAGCGCCCAGTAGATCAAGGCCGAGTCCAGGCCCTCTTACCCGCCACATAGGTCGCCCGGACCGCCCGGTCGTCGCCGAGCGTCATCAGCACGAACAGCTGCTCCTCGACCGATCGCGCGCGATCGTTGCGGAAGGCCAGCAGCGGCGTCGCCTTCGGGTCCAGCACCACGAAATCCGCCTCGCCGCCCGGTGCGAAGCTTCCGACCCGGTCCGCGATCCCCATGGCCCGCGCCCCGCCCAGCGTCGCCAGGTACAGCGCCCGCACTGCGCTGAGCGCAAAGCCGCCGAGTTGGCCCACCTTGTAGGCCTCGCCCATCACCCCGAGCATCGAGAAGCCCGTGCCGGCGCCGACGTCGGTGCCCAGCCCCGTCTCCACCGGCCGGCGCGGGTCCTTGGCGGTTGCGATGCGGAACAGGCCGCTGCCGAGGAACAGGTTGGAGGTCGGGCAGTGGGACAGGGCCGTTCCCGTGTCGTGGCAGCGGCAGAGCTCGTCTTCGTTCAGGTGCACGCCGTGGGCATAGACCGCGCCCGGACCGGCCAGGCCGTAGTGCGCATAGACGTCGAAATAGCCGGACCGGTCGGGGAACAGCTCGCCGATCCAGGCGATCTCGGCGGTGTTCTCCGAGATGTGGGTCTGGACCAGCACGCCCGGATGCTCGCGCCAGAGCGCGCCGGCCGCTTCCAGCTGGGCCGGGCTCGAGGTGGGCGCAAAACGGGGGGTGATGGCGTAGAGGGCGCGGCCCTTGCCGTGCCAGCGGCCGATCAGGGCCTTCGACTGGTCGTAACCGCCCTGGGCGTCGTCCATCAGGTCGGCCGGGGCGTTGCGGTCCATCAGCACCTTGCCGGCGGCGACGCGCATGTTCCGGCGCCCGGCCGCCTCGAACAGGGCGTCGACCGAACCCGCATGCACCGAGCAGAACACCATGGCCGAGGTCGTGCCGTTGCGCAGAAGCTGATCGCAGAACAGCTCCGCCACCCGATCCGCGTGCGCCTTGTCGGCGAAGGCGCGCTCGGCGGGGAAGGCGTACTCCTCCAGCCAGTTCAGCAGCTGGTCGCCCCAGCCGCCGATCATGCCGGTCTGCACGTAGTGGACATGGGTGTCGATGAAGCCGGGGCAGATCAGCCCGTCGGGCCAGGTCTCGACCTCTACCGGCTCCTTCACGCCGGCCAGCAGGGTCCCGGCGGCGCCCACCGCCTCGATGATCCCGCCGCGCAGCAGCAGCAGCCCGTCCGGCTCATGATGAAACACCGTGGCGGCGTCCTTCAGGAACGGGTCGCCGCTCAGCCAGACCATCGGTCCGCGCACGGCCTTCAGGGGTTGGATGTCGGCGGGCATGGCGTCAGAGGTGCGACAGCAGGGATTGCAGCGTCGCCATGTCCTTCGGCGGGTTCGTCTCGAACCGCAAGCTTTCGCCGGTCACCGGATGGTTGAAGCCCAGCACCGCCGCGTGCAGCGCCTGGCGCGTCAGGCCCGCCTCCGCGATCGCCTCGCGCACCGCCTGAACCGGGGCGCCGGAGCCGTAGACCGCGTCGCCCAGGCAGGGCGAGCCCTTGGACGCCATGTGCACCCGGATCTGATGGGTGCGGCCGGTCTCCAGCCGGCAGGCCACCCGCGCCGCCGCCGGCTTGGCGGTGGGGCCGTAAAGCGCTTCGACCTCGTAGTGGGTGATGGCCTCGCGTCCGCCGGCCACGGTGACCGCCATCTTCTTGCGATCGTAGGGCGAGCGGGCGATGCGGGTGACGATCTCGCCGATGCGCGGCTGGGGCGCGCCGCGGGTGAGCGCCACATAGACCCGCTCGATGTCGTGGCGCTCGAACAGGGCCGAGAGGCCCTTGTGGGCGGCGTCCGACTTGGCCGCGACCATGACGCCCGAGGTGTCCTTGTCCAGCCGGTGCACGATTCCGGGCCGGGCCACCCCGCCCACGCCCGACAGCGATCCGGCGCAGTGATGCAGCAGGGCGTTGACCAGGGTGCCGCGCTCGTTGCCGGGCGCGGGGTGCACGGCCATGCCGGCCGGCTTGTCGACGACGATCAGGTGGGCGTCCTCGAACAGGACGGTCAGCGGAATGTCCTCGGCCTCGGGGATCGCGGAGACCAGGGCCGGGACCTCGATCAGATAGACCCCGGGCCGCGCCTTGGCCGATCCGCCCTTGACCACCGCGCCGTCCAGGCTGACCGCCCCCTGCTCCATCAGGGCCTGCAGCCGTGCGCGCGACAGGGCGTTGACCTTGTCCGCCAGGGCCTTGTCCAGCCGCACGCCCGCGTCGTCCGCGTCCAGGACCACCTCGATCAGGCTGGAGCCGTCTTCCTCGTCCTCGACCGGGTCGAGGGTCACGTCGCTCATGAAACTCTAGCGCCTGTGCTCGAGCGCCAGCCTGAGGCCGAAGCCCACGAACACCACGCCCGTGAGCCGGTCCAGCGCGGCGATCACCGCGGGCTTTCGCATGGCGCGCGCGATCGGGCGAGTGGCGCCGATCAGAATCGCGAACCAGGCCATGCCCAGCGCTGCGTGGATCGCGCCCAGCAGCATGATGAAGGGCCCGACCGCCACCCCGTGGGGCACGAACTGGGGCAGGAAGGAGACGTAGAACACCCCGATCTTGGGATTGAGCAGGTTGGTCAGCAGGCCGCGGGCGAACCAGCCGGCCGCCCCGCGCCGCTCCTCGGCCTTGTCCGCCACCTCGAAGCCCTGGCGCGGCTTGAGCAGCAGCTTGAGCCCCAGCCACAGCAGATAGGCCGCGCCGGCCCACTTCAGCACCATATAGGCCATGGCCGAGGCCGCCAGCAGGGCGCTCAGGCCAAGCGCGGTCATCCCCGCCCAGATCAGGCATCCCAGGCAGATGCCGAAAGACGCCGCCAGGGCGGAGGGCGTGCCCTCGCTGGTCGAGGTCCGGAGCACGAGCGCGGTGTCCATGCCGGGCGTGATGGTCAGCAGGCCCGCGGCGAGGCAGAAGGCGGCGAGGGAGGCGAGGAGGGTGGCGTCCATGACCCTGATCCGTGTGCGACACGCGAGCTTCCGCCCACCGGCCTCAAATGAAAAGGGCCCGGGATCGCTCCCGGGCCCCTTCAAACCGATTCGGCGGAGCCGATCAGCTGATGTCTTCGTTGATCAGGCCGACCTTCAGGAAGCCCGAGTCTTCCAGCTTGTTCATGACGTCCATGAACTTCTCGTACTTCACGTCGGCTTCCGCCTTGATGAAGACCAGCTGGCCGCGGGGATCGCCCGCTTCCGGGTGCTGCTTGGAGATCATGCCGCCCAGGGTCGCGGGCAGTTCGTCCAGGCTGACCGTCTGGTCCACGACCAGGATGTCGCCGGTGTTCATGATCTGGATGAAGATCGGCTTGTCCTTGGGCGGGGTGGTCGTCTTGGGCGGAGGCGGCATGTCGAGCTTGATCGACACGGTCGCCAGCGGGATCGACACCATGAAGATGATGAGCAGAACCAGCATGATATCGACGAACGGCGTGACGTTGATGTCCGAGTTCTGTTCGATGACATACCGGTCGCCACCGGTGGAACCGCCGAGTTTGGCCGCCATAGAAACGTCTCCTCACCGGGGCGCGCGCGTGGCGCCCACGTAAAATTCGGGGCGAAATTCGCTTGAACGCCGCCCGAAGTAAAGTGGCGTCGCGCGTTTCAGTTCCGCTTTCACCTCAAAGGCGAACTCAGCTGCGCTGAGTCAAGCGCAGAAAGCGATCCTGCAGGCCCTTGTCGGTCTTGAACACGCCGGTGAACTGGGTGGTGATGGTTGAAACGTGGCGGTGGTGCACGCCCCGGGTGGTCATGCACTGGTGCGCCGCGTCGATCAGCACCGCGACCCCGTGGGGGTTCAGGGTCTCGCTGATGGCGTCGCAGATCTGGGCGGTCAGGGTCTCCTGGGTCTGCAGGCGCTTGGAGAAGATCTCCACCACCCGCGCGATCTTGGAGATGCCGACCACCTTGTCCGAGGGGAAATAGGCCACGTAAGCCTTGCCCAGGAACGGCGCCATGTGGTGCTCGCAGTGGCTCTCCACCTCGATCTCGCGCAGCATGACCATGTCGTCGTAGCCCTGCACGTCCTCGAACACCCGCTCCAGCTCGCGCGAGGGGTCGGCGACATAGCCTTCGAACCATTCGGCGTAGGCGTCCACCACCCGCTTGGGGGTGTCGATCAGGCCTTCGCGGCGCGGATCGTCGCCGGCCCAGGCGATCAGGGTGCGCACCGCCTCCATGGCGGCCTCACGCGAGGGGCGCTTCGCCGGCTCCAGGTCTTCGACCGCATGGGAGGTCGGGCGGTCAGCGAATGCATCCATGAAGAACTCGATTCCTTGCCGGGGTCCGCACCCGGGCCCCATCCTGTCGGCTTCGACGCCGGCCGTCACGCCGATGTTCCCCTGCCGTCGCCCAAGCTATATGGGAGGCGCCGCCGCTCCGGCAACCTGAACCCCGTTCGAGACCTCGATGACCCTCCGGCTCCAAGACACCCTGACGCGCGCCAAACGCGACTTCGTTCCGACCGATCCGAAGCGGGTGACCCTCTATCTGTGCGGGCCGACGGTCTACGACTACGCCCACATCGGCAACGCCCGCCCGGCGGTGGTCTTCGACGTGCTCTACCGCATCCTGCGCCGGCTCTATGGGGCCGGGCACGTGGTCTACGCCCGCAACGTCACCGACGTGGACGACAAGATCAACGCCAAGGCGGCCAAGGAAAATGTGCCGATCTCCACGATCACGGCGCGCTACGAGGCCATCTATCTTCAGGACATGGAGCGGCTGGGCGTGATGACGCCGGACCTGACGCCCCACGTCACCGACCACATGGGCCCGATCGTCGACCAGATCGCGGCCCTGATCGCCTCGGGCTCGGCCTATGCGGCGGAAGGTCACGTCCTGTTCGACGTCGCCAGCTTTCCCGAGTACGGGGCCCTGTCGGGCCGCGATATCGAGGATATGATCGCCGGCGCCCGCATCGAGGTGGCGCCCTACAAGAAGAACCCCCACGACTTCGTGCTGTGGAAGCCGTCCAAGCCCGGGGAACCCGCCTGGCCCTCGCCCTGGGGCGAGGGACGTCCCGGCTGGCACATCGAGTGCTCGGCCATGATCGAGTCGAACCTGGGCTTCCCCATCGACATCCACGCCGGGGGCATCGACCTGGTCTTCCCCCACCATGAGAACGAGCTGGCCCAGGCCCGCTGCGCCCACGGCGCGCCGGTCTACGCCCGCTACTGGCTGCACAACGGCTTCCTCTCGATGGACAGCGAGAAGATGTCCAAATCCCTGGGCAACGTCATTCTGCTGCACGACCTGGTGGAGACCGTGCCGGGCGAGGCGGTGCGCTGGGCGCTGCTGGCGGCCCACTACCGGGCGCCGCTGGACTGGACCGATTCGCTGATCCAGCAGTCGATGCGCAGCCTCGACCGGCTCTACGGCGCCCTGCGCAAGGTCAAGGACCTGGACGCCGGTCCGGCCGAGCCGCCCCAGGCCTTCCTGGACGCCCTGTACGACGACCTGAACACGCCCGGCGCCACCGCGGCGCTGTTCGAGCTGTCCAGCGCCATCGAGCGGGCGCTGACCTCAGGCGACACCGCCGCCGCCGCCGCCGCCAAGGGTCAGCTTATGGCCGCCGCCGGCCTGCTCGGCGTGCTGCAGTCCGATCCGGACGCCTGGTTCGAACGCGGCGTCGATGGCGAGATGAAGGCCCAGATCGACGCCCTGATCGTGGCGCGCGACGAGGCCCGCCGCTCCAGGGACTGGCCGGCCGCCGACCGCATCCGCGGCGAACTCGATGCGCTCAATGTGGTGGTGATGGACGGACCGGCGGGGGCGACCTGGCGGTTCAAGGAGCCCGCATGACCCGTCTCGACCGCTACCGTCAGTTCGCGGCCTACAACGCCTGGGCCAACGCGCGTCTGTACGATGTGGTCGCGGGCATGGACGAGCAGGACTTCCGCGCCGACCGGGGCGCCTTCTTCGGCTCGCTGATGGGCACGCTGAACCACATCCTGGTCGGCGACCGCATCTGGATGCGCCGGCTGGACGGGCAGGGCCCGCACCTTACCCAGCTTGACCTGATCCTGCACGAAGACCTGCCGACCTTGCGCGAGCAGCGTGACCTCGAGGACGCGCGCATCACCGCCTATGTGGAGGGCCTCGATCCCGCGATCCTCGAGCACCGCTTCGAGTACCGCACCACCACCGGCCAGGCCTTCATCCAGCCCCTGTCCACGGTGCTCGACCATCTGTTCAACCACCAGACCCACCATCGCGGCCAGGCTCACGTCCTGATCAGCGCCGCGGGGGTTGCGCCCCCCTCGCTCGACCTGCTTGGTTATCAGCGCGAGACCGGCGTCTCGGCGCCGCTCTGAGGGTTAGGCATGGCTTTCCGCTTCGAATATCGCCTGGGCATCCAGGCCACCTCCGACCGGATCTGGGAGATCCTGTCGGATCTTTCGACCTGGCACGGCTGGAATCCGATCTATCCGGAAGCCTCGGGCAAGATCGTCATCGGCGCCACCATCGAACTCCTGGAAAAGCTGCCCAACCTGCCGGAGCGGCGGGTCACCTGCCGGCTCACCGACTGGACCCCGCGCGAACAGCTGCTGCTGTTCAAGACCGAGGGCTTCATGACCAAGCGGCTGCAGTACCTGGAGATCGACGAACTGGCGCCGGGCAACTGCATCTTCTCCGGCGGGGTGATCTTCCAGGGCTGGAGCGCGCGCTCGGTGTCGCGCAAGTACGGACGCTCGTTCAAGCTGGGTTACGGCCTGCTGGGCGAGGCGCTGAAGGCCAAGGCCGAGGGCCAGTAGTTTCCGCCTGAGATTTGTTGGCACGATCCGGGGCCAGGCGCGTTACGGTCGGGCTCCAGACACGGAAACCCCGATGATCCGCACCCTGCCCCTGCTGCTCGCTGTCCCCGCCGCGATCCTGATCGCCGCCCCCGCTATGGCGGCCAACCCCGCGCCCAAGGCCCTGGAGGCGGCGTTTTCCAACACCATCGTCTCGACCTATCCGGACGGGCGCACGGGGCTCCTCTGGCTCAACCGCGACGGCACCTACACCGCCAAGGGCCGTCGCCGCACGTCCTCGGACGGACGCTGGTCGCTGAAGGGCGCCCGGATATGCCTGAAGCAGTCGCATCCGATCAGCGTGCCGTTCAGCTACTGCACCGCCGTGCCATCGGGCGGGGTGGGGGCCAGCTGGAAGGCCAAGGCCACCACCGGCGAACCGATCACGGTCAAGGTCGTGGCCGGCCGGAACGTGAAATAAGCCCTCAGTCGTCGCAGATGACCGATTCCGCCTGATCCCAGGGGGCGTGACGCGCGCCGGTGCGCTTGTGGAACACCAGGAAACGCGTGCTGGCGTAGTTGATGGTCCAGGCGGCCAGCCCGCCGGCGCCCAGGGCGACCACGGGCTCCGACACGATCGGCAGGCGCGCGGATACGAAGGCCAGGTAAATCCAGTAGTTGCAGACGTTGCCCAGACCATTGGAGGCCATGTAGCGCGCCCACTGCCGCACGGCCCGATGGCGCTCCAGGCAGCCGAAGACCATCAGGCCGTTGACCAGGAAGGTGACGTGCATGGCGCCGACCAGGGAGACGATCCGCGCCGCTGCGGGTGACAGGCCCAGCGACGTTCCGGCCTGCAGCAGCAGGTAATCGGTGGCGAAGCCCAGCAGCGACACCGCTGTGTACTTCAGGGCCATGCGCCCCTCGCGATGGACCTTCGAGCGCACGGGCGCGGCGGCGGCGATCTGGCTCATCGTGCGTGAACGCCGCAGCCGCGGGAGCGTTGCCGCGCGCGCCCGTCTGGTCTGACCGCGTCACTCCGTTTCTTCCCGCCCTTGAGGGGGAAGGTGGGCCTCGCAGGGGCTCGGAAGGGGGGCGGCGCGCCGGTCAGACGCCAGGATCACGAGGCGATGTCGCCGCCCCAGGGGCGACCACCTCAAACCGTTTGACGTCGTGCGGCCCCCCCATCCGGCTCCTGGCGTCGCCACCTTCCCCCTCGAGTGGGGAAGGAACAGAATCGAGGTCGTCTGGCGCAGGGGTGTGGCCTCGCGGCCATTTCGCTTCGCGGCCCGGCGCCCTATATCGAGGCCCATGATCGACGACCTCTACAGCGCGAAGATCCTGACCCTGGCCGCGAACCTGCCGCGCGCCGGGCGTCTCGCCGCGCCCCAGGGGTCGGCGGAACGGATTTCCAAGCTCTGCGGCAGCCGCGCCATCGTCGACGTCGTGCTGGACGCCCAGGGCCGCGTCGCCGACTACGCCCAGGACGTGAAGGCCTGCGCGCTCGGCCAGGCCACCGCCGCGGTCGTGGGCGAACACGTCATCGGCGCCTCGGTCTCCGAGCTGGTCGCCGCCCGCGACGCCCTGCGCGCCATGCTGCGCGACGGCGGTCCGCTCCCTCAGGGCCGCTTCGCCGATCTCGCGGTTCTGGAGCCGGTGAAGGCCTATCCGCCCCGCCACGCCTCCACGCTGGTGGCCATCGAGGCGGCCGTCGAGGCCGCCCAGCGGGCCCAATCCGCACAAACGACGCGAACTACCACCGCCGACGCGGCTTGATCCGCGCTTTTCGCCGGTGCGATAAGCGCGCGACCCGTTCGGGGCCCCCTCGGCGCATGAAACTCTACGAACGATCCGTCCGCCTGGCGCTGCGCGCCTACAAGCTGACGCTCTCGCCCCTGATCGGGCGGCAGTGCCGTTTCCTTCCGACCTGTTCGGAGTACACGGCCGAAGCCCTGATCGCACACGGTCCCTGGCGCGGCGCCTGGCTGGGCGCCCGCCGCGTGTGCCGCTGCAATCCCTGGGGCGGCAAGGGCTATGACCCGGTCCCGCCCCTCAAGGCCCCCGCACGGTTGGGCCCGAAAGTAGAGACATGATCGACCTTCAATTCCCCGACGGCGCCGTCCGACAATACCCAAAGGGCGCCACGGGCTACGATGTGGCCCACTCCATCGCCCCCTCGCTGGCCAAGCGCGCCGTGCTGGTCAAGCTGGACGGCGAACTCAGAGACCTGCACCGCCCGATCGAGGCGGGCGGGAAGATCGAGCTCGTCATGCGCGACGCGCCCGACGCGCTGGAGACCATCCGCCACGACACGGCCCACGTCCTGGCCGAGGCGGTTCAGGAGCTGTTTCCCGGCACCCAGGTGACGATCGGCCCCTCGATCGAGGACGGCTTCTATTACGACTTCGCCCGCGACGAGCCCTTCTCCATCG
Source organism: uncultured Caulobacteraceae bacterium (assembly GCA_964432415.1). Lineage (GTDB taxonomy): Bacteria > Pseudomonadota > Alphaproteobacteria > Caulobacterales > Caulobacteraceae > JAFECT01. Next base: position 77,816 of record CAYSNW010000007.1, on the reverse strand, counting down.
AGGACTTCCCGAAGATCGAAGCCAAGATGCGCGAGATCGTCGATCGCGACGCGAAGATCGTGCGCGAGGAGTGGGACCGCGACGAGGCGATCAAGCTGTTTCAGGCCAAGGGCGAAAAGTACAAGGCCGAGATCATCCAGGATCTGCCGGCCGGCGAAACGATCACGCTCTATCGCCAGGGCGACTGGGTGGACCTGTGCCGCGGCCCGCACTTCCCCTCGACGAAATCGGTGGGCAAGGCCTTCAAGCTGACCAAGCTTGCGGGCGCCTACTGGCGCGGGGATCACAGGAACGCCCAGCTTCAGCGCATGTACGGCACGGCCTGGGCCTCGGAGGCCGAGCTCGCCGAATACATCGAGCGCATGGAGCAGGCCGAGAAGCGCGACCACCGCCGCATCGGCCGCCAGATGGACCTTTTCCACATGCAGGAAGAGGCCAAGGGCATGGTGTTCTGGCACCCCAAGGGCTGGACGCTCTACCGGACGCTGGAGGCCTATATGCGCCGCCGGCTTGAGGGCGCGTCCTACCAGGAGGTCAAGGGCCCTCAGCTGATGGACCGGGTCCTGTGGGAGCGCTCGGGCCACTGGGAGAAGTTCCAGAAGTCCATGTTCGTCTGCGAGACGGAGGAGGGCGAGGTCCTGGCCGTCAAGCCGATGAACTGCCCCGGCCACATCCAGATTTTCAACGTCGGCCAGAAGTCCTATCGCGACCTGCCCCTGCGCATGGCCGAGATGGGGGCCTGTCACCGCTACGAGCCGTCCGGCGCCCTGCACGGCCTGATGCGGGTCCGGGCCTTCACCCAGGACGACGGTCACATCTTCTGCCGCGAGGACCAGGTCGTCTCCGAGACCAAGGCCTTCATCGACCTGCTCGAGAGCGTCTACGGCGACCTCGGCATGAAGCTGCACGACGTGAAGTTCTCCACGCGTCCGGAGGTCCGCGCGGGGTCCGACGAGACCTGGGACATCGCCGAGCGCGACCTGCGCTCAGCCACCGAGGCCGCCGGCGTGCCCCTGATCGAGAACCCCGGCGAGGGCGCCTTCTATGGCCCCAAGCTCGAGTTCACGCTCCGGGACGCCATCGGGCGCATCTGGCAGTGCGGCACGCTTCAGCTCGACTTCGTCATGCCTGAGCGGCTGGACGCCGAGTACGTGGCCGAGGACGGCTCCAAGCAGCGCCCGGTGATGCTGCACCGGGCCATCCTGGGCTCGTTCGAACGCTTCCTCGGCATCCTGATCGAGCACTACGCCGGGGCCTTCCCGCTGTGGTTGTCGCCGGTGCAGGTGGTGGTCGCCTCGATCACCTCCGACGCCAACGACTTCGCCGAGGAGGCGGCCGCGAAGCTGCGCGCGGCGGGCCTCAGGGTCGAGACCGATCTTCGCAACGAGAAGATCAACTACAAGGTCCGCGAACACTCCGTCGCCAAGATCCCGGTCATCGCCGTGGTCGGCCGCCGCGAGGCGGAAGAGGGCAAGCTGGCGCTCCGCCGCCTGGGCTCGGACGGTCAGACGATCCTGACCGTGGACGAGGCGATCGCGACGCTCGGCGCCGAGGCCAAGGCGCCGGATCAGAAGTAGGCGCTGGAACTCCTCCCCTTCAGGGGAGGAATTGGGGACGCCTACGCCGCCAGCCTGGTCACCTTCCCGGCCGCCCGCCCCATGGCCAGCGGCCGCCACGACAGCCACGCCTCCACCAGCAGGATCGGGATCAGGATCCCCGCCCAGCTCTGGGTCGCGATCAGCTCCGCCGGATCCTTGATCCAGGTCCACAGCGGCGCCAGCCACGGCTCGGCCACCAGGCGCGACCAGACGAACACCCAGATCAGGCAGTAGCTGCGGGTCATCAGCTGCCGGTGCGAGACGTAGTCCCCGGCCCGTGCCCGCAGCCACCCGGCCGCGGTGAACCCAAGCCAGAGCAGCGCCAGGATCACCGCCGGCATGCGCGCGCCCGGCGGATCGGCGACCATCCCCAGCCACAGGCCGGCGAGACCGGCCAGCAGGGCCAGCACCGCGTAGCTGCGTCCCACCCAACGGTGAATGTCCGGCCGCGTGGCGCGAAGCCGCGCGCTGAACTGCGCGGCGCCCAGCAGCACCGCCGGCAGGGCGAACAGGAAGTGCCCCCAGTACCAGGCCTGCTTGCGCATCAGGCTCGGTCCCGTCGCCCCCGGGGTCAGGAAGCGCAGGTGGATCGCCTCGTTCAGGAAGAACACGAACAGGGCGGCCAACGCCGCCCACCAGACCCAACGCAACCAACGCGACCCCAGGCTCGACGCCATCTTTCCCTCCCCGTCGAAGGTCTCAGCTATTGCCCACCACCCGTTCCACCCGGCGGTCGGGGATCAGCCACATCAGCGCCACCGCCAGGTAGAGCAGGTCGGCGGCCCAGGTGGCGACGAAACTCAGGGCGATGCCCGCCGCATAGACGAACGGCGAGATCACGCCCTTGTAGTCGCGCCGCCCGATGGCGCGCTTCAGCGCGGAGTCCGGGCCCTGACGCCGGATGATCACCGTCTGCATCACCAGCCAGCCGAGCGCGGCCATCAGCAGCGACACCCCGTACAGCGCCGCCGGAACCGCGTCGGTCGGATGCTCGCCCATCCAGGCGGTGGTGAAGGGCACCAGCGAGAGCCAGAACAGCAGGAACAGGTTGGCCCACAGGATCGCCCCGTCGACCTTCTCCACCAGCTGAAAGAAGTGGTGGTGATTGCTCCAGTAGATGCCGAGGTAGACGAAGCTCAGCACATAGGACGCGAAGGTCGGCGCCACGCCGGCGAGGTCCGCCAGGGCCACGCCGTGCGGCGTCTTCAGCTCCAGCACCATGATGGTGATCAGGATGGCCAGCACCCCGTCGGTGAAGGCCGTCAGCCGGTCGCGGTCCATCGCTCGCCCTTGTCGCGTGGGGGCAGATTAGCCCAATTCGCGACCCTGTCATGCGCGCGCGCCACCCTTGCCTTTGTGGGCGCACGGCCCTCCAATCACGCCATGAAACCCATCCTCCTCCCGCTCCTGATCGCGGCGGCCGCCACCGTGGCCTCCGCCGGTCCCGCCCCGATCTCCGCCGCGCGCATCAAGGCCGATGTGCGGGTGCTTTCCTCCGACGCCTTCCAGGGGCGCGGTCCGGGCGAGGAGGGGGAAGCGAAGACCATCGCGTACCTGGCCGACGCCTTCGCCAGGGCCGGGCTGGAGCCGGGCGGCGACAAGGGCTCGTGGTTCCAGGACGTGCCCCTGGTGCGGCTGGACCGGCTTCCCGGCGCGCGGATGTCGCTCGGCGATCAGGGCAGGGCGGTTCCGCTCAGCCTGGGCCGCAACGCCACCCTGGCCCTGCGCAATCCGGGCCGCACGGAGGTCTCAGACGCGCCCCTGGTGTTCGCCGGCTTCGGCATCGTCGACCCCAAGCTGGGCTACAACGCCTACGAAGGCGTCGACATACACGGCAAGATCGCCGTGGTCCTGGCCAACGACCCGGACTTCGAGGCCGGCCGCGACCTCGGCTTCGAGGGCCGGCGCATGACCTATTCGGGCCGCGTCGGGGTCAAGTTCGAAGCCGCCGCCCGCGCCGGGGCCCTGGGCGTGCTGGTCATCCACGAGGACGCCGCCGCCAGCTATCCCTTCCTGCAGGTGGGCAGCGGCGACGCCCTGCCGACCTTCGCCTTCGCCCCGCTTGCGCCCTCGAGCCTGAAGCTCAGCGGCTGGCTGTCGCGTGACGTGTCGATCGCCCTGCTCAAGCGCCACGGCCTGACCCTGGCCGGCCTGAAAGCCCGCGCCCGCGATCCGAAGTTCCGCGCCTTTGCGCTGAAGGGCGCGACCCTGTCGGCCTCGGCGGAGGTCAAGGCCACGCCGTTCACCAGCCACAACGTCATCGGCCGCATCCCGGGCGCCGGCCACCCGAACGAGTACGTCCTGTACGGCGCCCACTGGGACGCCAACGGCCACAACGGCCCGGACCGCACCGGCGACGCCATCAGGAACGGCGCCATCGACAACGCCACCGGCACGGCCGAGCTGATCGAGATCGCCCGCGCCTTCCGTTCCGGCGGCCGCCCCGACCGCACCGTGGTGTTCGCGGCCTGGACCTCGGAGGAGAAGGGGCTCTTGGGCTCGGAGTGGTACGCGGGCCATCCGCTGACGCCGCTGGAGACCACGGCGGCGGTGATCAATCTCGACCCGCACGTCATGCTGCCGGCCGCGCGCGACCTGGAGCTGATCGGCGGCGGCCGCACCGACCTGGAGGACCTTTTCCGGCAGACCGCCAGGGCCCATGGCCTGCGCGTGGACGCCGAGCCCAGCCCTGAGGCCGGCTGGTACTTCCGCTCCGATCACTTTTCCTTCGCCCGTCGCGGCGTGCCCTCGCTGGCCTTCCGGGCCGGGCGCGACCTGGTCAAGGGCGGACCCGGGGCCGGCCAGGCGATCGTCTCGGCCTACAACCAGCGCTGCTACCACCAGCCCTGCGACCAGTTCGATCCGAAGTGGACCTTCGCCGGCTCGGCCCAGGAGACCACGGTCGCCTGGGCGCTGGGGCGCCGCGTCGCGGACGGCCGGCTCTGGCCGCAGTGGAAGGCCGGCGGCGAGTTCGCGCCGCTCAGGGACAAGAGCGGTGAGGCGCGACGTTGAGGCTTACGCCCTGGGGAACGGCCCGGCCTTGCTGAGCCGCGAGGGCACGGGCTTGCCGAGCTTGCCGCCGACCCACAGCGCCGTCTCGATCAGGGCGCCCAGGTCGTAGCCGGTCTCGAACCCGCCGCGCTCCAGCATGTAGACCAGGTCCTCGGTGGCGATATTGCCCGTGGCGCCCGGCGCGAAGGGGCAGCCGCCGATGCCGCCGACCGAGGCGTCCAGCACGTCGATCCCCGCTTCGACGCCGGCGTAGGCGTTGGCCAGGCCCGTGTTGCGGGTGTCGTGGAAGTGCAGGCGCAGCACCGAGTCTCCGGCCACCGCCTTCGCCGCCTCGACCTTGCGCCGGACGGCCCAGGGATCGCCCACCCCGATGGTGTCGGCCAGGCCGATCTCGGGGATGCCCAGCTTCGCCAGCTCGGCCACGAGGTTGCTGACCTGCTCGACCGACACCTCGCCGTCGAAGGGACAGCCCCAGACCGTGGACAGGGTGGCCGACAGGCGCGGCCCGCCCGACCCGGAACCGGCGGAATTGTGGGCGCGCTCGGCGATGGCCGCGCACATCTCGACCTGCTGGGCCACGGTCATCCCGCTGTTGGCCAGGGCGAAGCCGTCGGAGGCCGCGATCGAGATATTGGCCTCGTCCACGCCCGCCTCGACCGCCCGGTCGTAGCCCTTGGCGTTGAGCACCAGGCCGATGCGCGAGCGGCCCGCTTCATGGGGCAGGGCGGCCATCACCGCCTCCGCGCCGGCCATCTGGGGCACCCGCGCCGGATTGACGAAGGAGACGGTCTCGATGCGCCTCGCGCCCGCGGCCTCCAGCCGGCGGATGAAGGCGATCCGATCCTCGACCGGCAGGACCTGAGCCTCGTTCTGCAGCCCGTCGCGCGGCCCGACCTCGACGATCTGGATGGGCCGCGGGCTCATGGGGCGGCGGCCGGGGCCTGGGCCGGCATGGGCGCGGCGTTGCGGTAGAGGGTCAGGGTCACGGGCTTGCCGTGGGAGTAGTTGAAGCCCTTGATCACCGACACCGGCGCGACGCTCAGGCGCCGCTCGGCCAGCTCGGCGCGGAAGGCCGGCTCGTTCTTCGCCTCCACCAGCACGGGACGGCGTTCGACCACCGCCTCGGCCGCGTCGCCGGCGTCGCCGAAGTGGGTCTCGGTGCCCAGCAGGAACACAGCCGAGGGCTCGGCGTAGCCGTAGATCTCCACCGGCCCCGGGGTGATGCCGTTGCGCGGATCCATGCCCTGCCGGTCCAGCGTGCGGGCGATATTGCGCGACACCCACAGCGGCTTGAGGTTCGGAACCAGACCGGCCCAGAGCGCCGCGTGGGCGATGACCGCGCAGCCGCACAGGATCATCAGGGCGGTCACGGATTCCTTGTGCAGCATGAAGTAGGCGGCGACCGCCAGGCCGATGACCGCGAAGCCCACGGTCAGGGACACCCAGACCACGTCGCCGCCGTCGCCGAACTTTCTCAGCCCCACGACGGCGACGGCCGAGACCAGCAGCACCGTGACCGCCGACAGGCCGATGCCGGTCCAGCGGGCGCGCGTTCCGATCGGCTGGGTCACTGCCGCCGCGACCAGCCAGGCCAGGGCGCCGTAGAGCGGCAGGGTGTAGTGGGGCAGCTTGGTGGGGGCCAGCTCGAACACCAGCCAGGCCGGGATCAGCCAGGCGATGGCGAAGCGCACCCCGGGCTCCATGCGCCGCGTCCAGGCGGTCACGGCCGCGGCGCCGATCAGGAGCGTGCCCGGAAAGAACAGCAGGGGCGTCAGCAGCGTGTGGGTTCCGGGGAAGGCGCCGTGCCCCTCCTGGCCGCCCCCGACCTTGGAGACGAGGTCGCCCTTGACCGCGGCCATCCAGAAGCCGGGCTCGGTGACGGTGATGGCCATGGCCCAGGGCCCGACCACGGCGACTACGATCAGCAGGCCCCAGATCCAGCTCAGCCGCTTGATCCAGCCGAGATCGCGGTCCCACAGCGCGAGCGCCACCAGGGTCAGCCCCGCCACCATCGGCCCGATCGGGCCCTTGTCCAGGATGGCGACGGCCATGGCGATCCAGAACACCAGCTTGATGCGCCGCCCCGCGTGGGGCCCGCCCTTCGAGGCCAGGTAGAGCCGCCCCAGCGCCGCCATGGCCAGGGTGATCGCCCCGCACAGCACCGCGTCGGTCTTGGCCCAGGACGCCTCGGTCGAGAGCATGAAGGTGGAGGCCAGGGTGATTCCGGCGATGGTCCCGGCCCGCTGGCCGAAGAAGGCGATGGCGCCCCAGGCGCAGGCGAAGGCGGCGACCATGGCGCCCAGCAGCGAGGGCAGGCGGTAGGCCCAGATCTCGCGGTCCTCCTCGGAGGAGAACAGCCCGACCGAGGCGGCCTGCAGCCAGTGGATGCCGATGGGCTTCTTGTTGCGCGGCTCGTCCTGGAAGCTGATGCGGATGAAGTCGTCCGCCTCGAACATCTGGGCCGTCGCCTGGGCGAAGCGCGCCTCGTCCCGGTCCAGCGGCGGCAGGCTGAATACCGCGGGCAGCCCCGCGATGAGGGCGATCAGCGCGGCCAGCAGGGGCCCGCGCCAGCCGGCGATGAGGCGATCGACGTCGAGATTCGGCATCGGTTCAGCATATACACGCCCGTCCCTCCCCCGCAGGAGGGAAAGTCGATAAGAATGATCGAACTTCGCCGCCACCCTGGACTCAAGGCCTGAGAATGTCTCCGCAAATCTCCGTGGTCGTCCCCGTGTACGGCGAAGAGGGCCTGGCCGGCCCCCTGGCGCGCGAGATCGCGGCCGCCTTCGAGGGGCGCGACTACGAGATGGTCTTCGTCGACGACGCCAGCAAGGACGGCACCGTGGCCGAACTTCAGGCCACCAAGGGGGACCTGCCGCGCCTGCGGGTGCTGTCCCACCGCAGGAACGCCGGCCAGAGCCGCGCCATCCGCACCGGCGTGCTGGCGGCGAAGGGCGACATCGTGGTGGTGCTGGACGGCGACGGCCAGAACCCGCCCGCCGACGGGCCGGGACTGGTGGACCTGCTGCTGGAAAGCCCCGCGAGCGTGGCCATGGTGGGCGGACGGCGCGCCAAGCGCCAGGACTCGGCGGCCAAGCGCTGGGCCTCGCGCGCGGCCAACAATTTCCGCAAGAAGCTTCTGAAGGATCAGGCCGACGACACCGGCTGCGGGCTCAAGGCTTTCCGGCGCGAGGCCTTCCTGCGCCTGCCGTATTTCGATCACATGCACCGCTACATGGCGGCCCTGATGCTGCGCGAGGGTTACGAGGTTCGCTTCAAAGACGTAAACCATAGACCGAGGGCCGCCGGGCGGTCGAAGTACACCAATCTGGGACGCCTCATGGTGGCCTTCTCGGATCTGTCGGGCGTTATGTGGCTGCAATCCCGGGCGCGTAACCCCGAAGGGGCGGAGGAGCTATGAGCCGGTCCAGCGAAGCAACAGAAGCCGTCACTGGTGCGTTGGTCGCTTCAAGAGTAGTTAACAGGCGTGGCGGTAAGGCTCCGCAACCGTCGGGAGGTGCAGGCATGTTTACCGCTTTTCCGCTGCTGGCCATTCCGGTCGTCATCTACAACCTGTTCGCCCTGACCAAGGTCCTGGGCGTGGCCAAGGCCATGGCGTCGGAATCCGCCGGCCAGGCCCTGACGTCCCAGCTGATGAGCATTCCGATGCCGGGCGGGTCGCACTGGGTGGTGGCCTGGGGCGACGTGCTGATCCTGGTGTCGCTGATCTTCCTGTTTTTCGAGCTGATCCGCTCGACCCACACGGACAAGGTGGCGATCATCAATCACTCCCTGTCGCTGATCCTCTTCATCGTCTGCCTGGTGGAGTTCCTGCTGATGCCGGGCTTCGCCACCTCGACCTTCTTCCTGATCATGGTCATGACCCTGCTGGACGTGCTGGCCGGGTTCATCGTGACCATTGTGTCGGCGCGGAAGGACTTCGAGTTCTCGGGCGGGGCGCACTAGGCGCCCTTCAGCAAAAGTGGCTCCCACTTTTGCGCCCGGAAGGGCGGCCACTCAGGATTCGGCGCCTTCCCTCAGCTGAAGGCCGTAAACAGGATCGCCACGACGACCACGTCGATGGAGCGGATCAGGAAAGTCGCGACGCCGGCCATGGTCTCGGTCCCGTTTTGAGAGGGTTACCGAAACCTTAAGCAATGGACGGGCCAGCGGGTGCGGCCTGTCGTTTCAACTATGTCCGTCATCCTCGGGGCCCGCGAAGCGGGAACCCGAGGACCCAACAGCGAATCTTCCTCAAAACTGGGCGCCGCTTGGCGCGAAGCGCCTGTTCGTGTGGTTCGTGGTCGATTCTTCCCGCGACGGCGGCGGCTGAATCCTCGCAAGGTTTGGAACCACGAACCTCACGAACCACATGAACGTCGCAGCTTTGAGGTCGGAGCGGTTGGGTCCCCGGGTTCCGCTGCGCGACCTCGAGGATGACAGGCAGAAAGGGAAATGGGCTCGTGCGGCTCAGTCTTCGCAGTGGCCCAGGACGCGCGTGCTGCGCAGAACGCGAAACCGCTTGCCGTCCCAGAGCATGTCCTCACGAACACAGTAGGTCGGCCGGCTCGCGTCTTCGCTCATGTCGGCCCATTCGACCTTCGCAAGGCGGCTGTCCGGACGCGATCGAACATAGAGCTCCATGTTGGTTTCGCCGCCTCGCGGGAAGTCATGCACCGCGCCGGTCCTCAGGTCGCCGACGGCATAGTTCCGGCAGCTTGCGCCGCAGCCTATGACGATCAGCACATAGTGACCGGCGAAGGGTTCGTTATCGCGAAACCCTTCTCGGAGGACCGTGCGATAGAGCCGCCATCTTGAGCTCTTGCCCGTGAACACCGGCGCGGCCCGGGGGCCCTTCAACACAGGGACGCGGTAGGCTTGAAACTGAGCAAGATCCTGTTCGGGCGGGGGCGGGGCCATCGCGACGGTGGCCAGGGCGCACATCGCGGAAAGGACATGCCTGGCCCCGTCGAGCCGCACGCCCCTCAAATCTCCGTCTTCCTGATGATCCCCGCCTTGGGCCGCCGGTCGTTGTCGCCGGAGTACTCCGTGCCGAGATAGCTCGCCCGCGCCTTTTCCAGGGTCTCGGGTCCGCCCTTCAGCCCGCGCTTCGGCGCCCCGGCCAGCAGCTGGGCGGTCACGCCCGCGTCGCCCGGCGGAGCCTCCTCCGGTGCATGGCGCGTGACCTCGCCGACCGGGACCGGCAGGTTCGGGGTCTCGTCGTGGGCTACGGGACTCCCCGCCCGATCCACAGCCCGGCGTCCGACCGAGCGGGGCCGGGAGGGACCGCGGACCGGGTCGATGGGGTCGGTCATCGGCCCGAAGCGAGTTTTTCGATCTGGCGGCGCATTTCCTCGACCTGGGCCTTCAGGTCGGTGAGGCTCTGGTCCTCGTCGCCGGAGGCCTTGGCGGCCGGGGCGGGCTTGGCGGCGGCGACTTCCTCCGCCTTGTAGGCGAAGGGCGAGAACATCTTCATCGCCCGGTCGAACAGGGCCAGGTTCTGGCGCACGCTCTCCTCGAACACGCCCGCGCCGGGCGCGGCGCCGAAGGCGCCGGCGAACTGACCGCGGAACTGCTCCTGCTGGCGCGAGAAGGCCTCCAGCGACATCTCCAGATAGGTCGGGACCAGGGACTGCACGCTGTCGCCGTAGAAGCCGATCAGCTGGCGCAGGAACTGGATCGGCAGCAGGTTCTGCCCGCGGCTCTCTTCTTCGAAGATGATCTGGGTCAGGACCGAGCGGGTGATGTCCTCGTTGGACTTGGCGTCATAGACCACGAAGTCCGTGCCATCGCGCACCATCTGGGCCAGGTGGTCGAGGGTGACGTAGGAGCTGGACGCGGTGTTGTAGAGCCGGCGGTTGGCGTACTTCTTGATGACCACGCGCTCACCGGAGGTCCCGCTGGCGCTCTCCGGACGCGGTCCGGTCGATTTGGCGTCGGACAAACCGAACACTCCCCAACTGTGCTGCAACGCATTATCGCGGATGCGAGGCCGGTCCGCCAGTGGGTTGTCACGTCACGCCTTTTGCTTGACGCGGCGTGGTTTTTTCGCCCTATGCGCGCCTGCGGCCCCGCAGGGCCGGGCCCCGCCCGTCCCGCCAGTCTTTCGCGCCGCAACACGCGTAATCCGAATTCTTCCCCGCCACGCTCCCCCGTGGCTCCTCTGGTTCGCAGTCTGGAAAAGATCATGGTCGACGTCGTCATCGTCTCCGCCGCCCGCACCCCGGTGGGCTCGTTCCTGGGCTCGCTGTCGAGCCTGCCCGCCCACGCCCTGGGCTCGGTCGCCATCAAATCCGCACTGGAGCAGGCCGGCGTCGCCGCCGCCGACGTGGACGAGGTGATCCTGGGCCAGGTGCTGCAGGCCGGCGCCGGCCAGGGCCCCGCCCGCCAGGCCTCGGTCAACGCCGGTATCCCGGTGGAGAGCCCGGCCTGGAGCCTGAACCAGCTCTGCGGTTCGGGCCTGCGCTCGGTAGCGCTGGGCATGCAGCAGATCGCCAACGGCGACGCCAATATCGTGGTCTGCGGCGGCCAGGAGAGCATGAGCCAGGCGCCGCACGCGGCGGCCTTACGCACCGGCCAGAAGATGGGCGACCTCGGCATGGTCGACACCATGATCAAGGACGGCCTGTGGGACGCCTTCCACGGCTACCACATGGGCCAGACGGCCGAGAACATCGCCGCCCGCTGGCAGATCACCCGCGAGGACCAGGACCGCTTCGCCGTCGGTTCCCAGAACCGGGCGGAGGCCGCGCGCAAGGCCGGCAAGTTCAAGGACGAGATCGCGCCCGTGACCATCAAGGGCCGCAAGGGCGATGTGGTGGTCGACCAGGACGAGTACATCCGTGAGGGCGTGACCTACGAAAGCCTCGCGGGCCTCCGCCCCGCCTTCACCAAGGACGGTTCGGTCACCGCCGCCAACGCCTCGGGCCTGAACGACGGCGCCGCGGCCCTGGTGCTGATGAGCGCGGACGAGGCCAGGAAGCGCGGCATCACTCCGCTGGCGCGCATCGTCTCCTGGGCCAACGCCGGCGTGGAGCCGGAAGTCATGGGCACCGGCCCGATCCCGGCCAGCCGCAAGGCGCTGGAAAAGGCTGGCTGGTCGGTCTCCGACCTGGATCTGGTCGAGTCCAACGAGGCCTTCGCCGCCCAGTCGCTCTGCGTCGTGCGCGAGCTCGGCCTGGACACCGACAAGGTCAACGTCAACGGCGGCGCCATCGCCATCGGCCACCCCATCGGCGCCTCGGGCGCGCGCATCCTGACCACCCTGCTGCACGAAATGAAGCGCTCCGGCGCGAAGAAGGGTCTCGCCACCCTGTGCATCGGCGGCGGCATGGGGGTTGCGCTCTGCGTGCAGAGGGACTGATTGTCACTCTGATCAATTTTCCGGGCGTGGGCCCGGGCCAAGAAACGAACTGGGACAGGAAACGAAAATGGCACGAGTGGCGATGGTCACCGGCGGCACGCGCGGCATCGGACGCGCGATCTGCGAACGGCTGAAGAACGACGGCTTCCACGTGGCCGCCGGATTTTCCGGCAACGAGGAGGCCGCCAAGGCCATCGAGGCCGAGCTCGGCATCATGACCATCAAGGGCAACGTCGGAAACTACGAGGACTGCGCCCGCGCCGCCGCAGCGGTGGAGGAGCGCTTCGGCCCCATCGAGGTGCTGGTCAACAACGCCGGCATCACCCGCGACGGCTTCTTCCACAAGATGACGCCGGAACAGTGGTCGGACGTGATCCGGGTGAACATGGACTCGGTGTTCAACATGACCCGCCAGGTCATCGAGGGCATGCGCACCCGCGGCTGGGGCCGCATCATCAACATCTCCTCGATCAACGGCCAGAAGGGCCAGGCGGGCCAGACCAACTACTCCGCCGCCAAGGCCGGGATGATCGGCTTCACCAAGGCCCTGGCGCTCGAGAACGCCAACAAGGGCATCACGGTCAACTGCATCTGCCCGGGCTACATCGACACGGAGATGGTCATGGCCGTGCCGGAAGCGGTCATGCAGAAGATCGTGGCCCAGATTCCGGTGGGCCGCCTCGGCCGCGGCGACGAGATCGCCGACATGGTCGCCTTCCTGGCCGGCGAGCACGCCGGCTACGTCACCGGCTCGACCCTGGCGCTGAACGGCGGCCAGTACATGGTGGGGTGAGCCGGGCTTGCGCGCCCGGATATCTGTGACCGGTGCGGTGACGGTTTCGGCCAAAAATCCGCCCCGGTCGCGGCGTATCGCCGTTCCGATGTACCTGACCGCCCGCATAAGGCCGGCGCTGTTCGCGGCGCTGGCGGCTCTCCTATGGACGGCGGTCCACACGGTCGCGCGCGCCGGCGACGAACCCGTAAGCCTGCGCGACGCCTTGCTCGGCACGGTCGCCCAGGACGGCCGCTCGCACCAGAAGGCGCCGCTGATCGCGCTCTACGTCGCGGGCAACGGTTCGCGCTTCACCCTCGACCGCACCGGCAATTTCGCCCTGCTGCGCTTCGAGCGTAACGCCGAGGTCTGGGCGCTGAAGGCCACCCCCGGGCCGGGCGGAGACATCATCTACAAGAACGACCTGGGCCAGCCGGTGCTGCGGGCCACCAAGTTCGGCGGCCTGACCCTGTTCACTCCCGACCAGCCCGGCGGGGCCCCGGCGGCCTTCCTGTCCGAAGTCGCTCCCAGCCGGCCCCAGCGCATGAGCCCGGCGGGCCTGCTGCAGGTGGTCGAGGGCCAGACCGTGCGGCTGGGCCGCGCCTTCGGCCACAACATCTTCATCAAGGCCGAGGGCGCCTCGGGCACCGAGTACCAGGCCGCCGACGCCATCAACGTGGCCTGCGACACCCTGATGCGCATGGCCGCCCTGCGTGAGGGACGCCCCTACGCCGCCCAGGTGCGCGCCATCCGCGTGCGCATGGGCAAGCGCCCCGAAATCCGCTTCGAGGACGGGCTGGTGGACATCACCATCGCCCCCCAGATGGGCGTCGCCGGCCGGCCGTCGTCCGGACGCATCGCCAAGACGATCGTCGGTTTGCGGTAGACGGCGCCCCCGCTGCGTCGGGCGCCGCCGCTGTCGCCTAGTGTCCATGGTGTCGACCGTGTTAAAGCTAAGCCGCTTAGCATCAGGGCGCGGGGCAATATCCGATGTGCGACGACCATGACCTCCACATCGAAGTCGGCGCGACCGCCGAGCTGTCGCCGGGACTGCGGGTGCGCCGCCGCTCCTTCCTGCGGTTGGCCGCCGCCGCGATCGGATCCAGCGGCGTTGCGGGCCTGGCGCCGGCGCGGGCCGCGGACCTCCGCAACGCCGCCCTGACCTTCGAGGAGTTCCTGGCTGAAGTCGTGCCGCTGGCCAGAACCTTGGTGCAGGACACCTCGCGCTTGGGCCAGGACCGTTATCTGACCACCCTCGCTTCGCTTGCTGTGCGGCTGTCGGACGTCCCGCTGCCGAAGATGGGCGAAGGCCAGGGGGTCGCGCCGGGGACCAGCAAGATCGGGGTCAATCCGGGCGGCGATCCGTTTACGGTGCTGCATTGGATTCTGTCGCCGGGGGCGAAAATCGCACCGCACGCGCACACCTATGGGAATGTGGTCACCGTCGGCCTCGAGGGCGGCGTGCTGGTCGAGAACTACGAGATGGTCGGCGTCGCCGATTTCGAGGCCGTGGGGGACTTCCGCGTGCGCCGCACGCGCGCCCAATGGCTGACGCCCCATACGATCAATCAGGTAAACCTCGAGCAGGGATACGTGCACGGGTTCCTGGCCGGCCCGGAGGGCGCTCGCGGCTTGGACATCACCACGCGAATTCGCCCCAAGCCCTCCGCGCCGGTTCCGGGACTAGTGGTCACCGCTCCGGTCGACGACCCGACAGGGACGCTGTTCGTGGCGCACTGGCGCACCTAGAGTGAGATGGGATCGGATGGACTCATCTGATCGTCAAATTGTACTCTAGAATCAAAAGTTTAGAACATGTCCGGGAGGGAAAGTGGTTCCACGTTCGCATGACTTGCTCTAGCCGTCGGCATTGGCCTCGGTTACGGCGCCCACCCCTCCGGCGCCATTTCGAAGCCCGCGAACTCGAACCCCGGCGCCACGACACAGCTGACCAGCGTCCAGGCGCCCAGGCTCCGCGCCGCCTGCCAGACGCCTTCCGGCACGACGGCCTGGGGGCGTTCTGCAGCCTGGAGGTCGGCGCCCAGGCGCACCGTTTCGCGCCCGATTCCGAGCTCCAGCGGCGCGCCGGCATGGAAGAACCAGATCTCGACCGCGTCGACCCGGTGCCAGTGCGAGGCTTCTCCGGCCTTCAGCAGATAGTAGATCGCCGTCGAGCGGCTGCGCCCGAACGTGTCCTTCGCCGGATCGCGGAAGGTCTCGGTGAACCAGCCGCCTTCGGGGTGGGGCTTCAGGCCGAGCGCCGCGATGATCTCGTCTGCGCTCATCCCTTGAAGCTGTCCTTGGCCGCGCGGACCTGGCCGAAGGCGTCTGCCGGACTTGCCGCCGCCACCAGCTCGGGCGCGCGCAGGAACGGATTGGTCGCCCGCTCCAGGCCTATGGTGGTCGGCACCGTCCATTCGCCGCGCTCGCGGGCCGCGAACACGGCGTCCGCGCGGCGGCGCACCGCCGGATCGGCGTCCACCGACAGGGCGAAGCGCGCGTTGGCGGCGGTGTACTCGTGCGCGCAATAGACCCGGGTATCGGCGGGCAGGGCGGCCAGGGCGCCCAGCGAAGTCCACATCTGCTCCGCCGTGCCCTCGAACAGCCGCCCGCAGCCCATGGCGAAGATCGTGTCGCCGACGAAGGCCATGTCGTCGGCCTCGCTCCAGTAGGCGATGTGGCCCAGCGTATGCCCCGGCGTGGCGATGACCTTCAGCGGCGTCGAGCCCAGCATCACCGTCTCGCCGCCCGAGACCGTCCGGTCCAGCGGCGCGATGCGGGTGACTTCCTCCGGCCCCACGATCTCGCATCCGGTCTCGGCCTTCAGCCGCGCGTTGCCGCCGGCGTGATCGGGGTGCCAGTGGGTGTTCAGGATCAGGTCCAGCCGCCCCCAGCCGGATCGTTCCAGCTCCGCCAGGATGGCGTCGGCGTCGGGGGTGTCGATGGTCGCCGTCGTCCCCGTCTCCAGGTCGCGGACCAGGAAGCCATAGTTGTCGCTCAGGCAGGCGAACTGGCGGACGTCCAGCGGCATGGCGCTCTCCTAGGGGTAAGGGCTCGGGCGCCTTATATTGGGTTCGGGTTGAATCACCGAGGGTGCGTATGCGCCGCGACGTCCTGGAGCTTCGCGAGTTCTACGCCCAGCCGCTGGGCCTGGCGGCGCGTGAGCTCTTGACCCGCAAGGTGGCCGAGGTCTGGGGCGACGCCGCGGGCCTGGACGTGCTGGGCCTGGGCTACGGCACCCCCTTCCTCGACCGCTTCTCCGCCGCCCGCCGGGTGGTGGCCGCCATGCCCATGGCTCAGGGGGTCGAGGCCTGGCCCCAGGGCGGTCGCAACCGCGCCTGCCTGGTGGACGACTACTCTCTTCCCTTTCCCAACGCCCTGTTCGACCGGGTCCTGATCGCGCACGCCCTGGAGGAGAGCGAGGACGCCGGCGCCCTGCTGCGCGAGGCGGGACGGGTGCTGGCCGCTTCGGGACGGGTGATCGTGGTCGCCGCCGCCCGCGCCGGCCTGTGGTCCCACGCCGAGAAGACCCCCTTCGGTCACGGCCGCCCCTTCACCCGCCGACAGCTCGAGGTGCTGGTGCGCGAGGCGGATCTGGAACCGGTGGCCTGGTCCCAGGCGCTGTACGTCCCGCCCTGGGCGCCTCTGGCCGGCTGGGCCGAGGGCTTCGAGCAGTTGGGTTCGCGGGTCTGGCCGGGTTCGGCCGGGCTGATCCTGCTGGAGGCGGTCAAGCGCACCTATGCGGTCAAGGCGCGCCCCATGCGCGCCCGGCTGGCCAGTCCGATCCCGGGCGTCTTCGCCCCGGCCCCGGCGCCGGCCGGCATGATCCGCCCGACCCGTTCGCGCCGCCGCTGAGGATTGCGGTTTCCCCTCGCTGTCGGGGCAACTAGGTTCCGCCCCATGCAAAGACTCATCCTGCTTCGCCACGCCAAGGCCGAGCCCAGGGCCGCCTCGGGCGAGGACTTCGACCGGTCGCTGGCCGCGCGCGGCCACGACGACGCGCGCCTGATGGGCCGGGTGTTGGCTGAGGCCGGGATCAAGCCGAGCGTCGCCCTGGTGTCGCCGGCGCGGCGCACGCGCGAGACCTGGGAGGACGCAGCCGAGGCGCTGGGCGCTGCGGACGTTCGCCTGGAAAAGGGCCTCTACAACGCCACCTCGCGCGAACTGCGCCGGATGATCGAACCCTTCGAATACGAGGACGGCGAGCTGATCCTGGTCGGCCACAATCCGGGCCTGCACCAGTTGGTCATCGAACTGCTGGTCGAAGGCGCCGCCCCGCCGTCGGCCATATCGCGCGCCGCCACGCGATTTCCCACCGCCACCGCGGCGGTGTTCGACATGGACGTCGCGGGCCGCCTGACCTGGGACGGACTCTACCTGGCCTCCGAGCACGGGGGCGGGGCCGGAGAATGAGTCTGCACGACCTGGCCGCCGGGGCCCTGCGCACGCTCGATCCCGAGACCGCCCACCGCCTGACCCTCAAGGGCCTGAAGCTGGGGCTCGGCCCCCGGGCGCCGGGGCGAGACGACCCGATCCTGGCCAGCACCCTCGCGGGGCTGAAGCTTCCCAACCCCATCGGCCTCGCCGCCGGCTTCGACAAGGACGCCGAGGTTCCCGACGCCATGCTGGCCGCCGGTTTCGGCTGGGTGGAATGCGGCTCGGTCACGCCGCTGGCGCAGGAGGGCAACCCTCGGCCGCGGCTGGTGCGCTTGACCCAGGACCGGGCGGTGATCAACCGCATGGGCTTCAACAACGGCGGGCTCGAGCCCTTTGCCGCCCGGCTGGAGCGCCGCCGGGGCCGCCCGGGGGTGGTGGGCGCCAACCTAGGCGCCAACAAGGACTCCGCCGACCGCATCGCTGACTATGTGACGGGGCTGAAGCGGCTGTGGGGACGGGCCAGCTATTTCACCGTCAACATTTCTTCCCCCAACACGCCGGGGCTTCGGGCGCTGCAGACCCGCGCGGCGCTGGACGAGCTGCTCGGGCGGCTTCGCGAGGCGCGGGGAGCCCTGGCGGCCGGCGGGGCCGACTACCCTGTCTTCCTCAAGGTGGCGCCCGACCTCGAGGAGGCGGAGATCGAACAGGTCGCCGAGGCGGTCGCCGGCGGCGGCGTCGAGGCGGTGATTGTCTCCAACACCACCTTGGCCCGGCCCGCGTCCCTGCGTTCGCCCCTGGCCTCGGAGGCGGGCGGCCTGTCCGGCGCGCCCCTGATGGCGCCCTCGACCCGGGTGCTCGCTCTCTTCCACGCGGCGGCGAAGGGCCGCTTCGCCCTGATCGGCGCGGGCGGGATCAGTTCCGGCGCCGACGCCCTGGCCAAGCTGAGGGCCGGCGCCAGCGCGGTGCAGCTCTACAGCGCCATGGTGTTCGAAGGCCCGGGCCTTGTGGTTCGCATCAAGCGCGACCTCGCCGCGCGGCTCAGGGCCGAAGGGTTCGCTTCGGTGGCGGAGGCGGTGGGGCGCTAGCCGCTCCTATCACATTCCCGTCACCCCTCACGCCGCGCTCTCGCCCCCTCTTGACCCATCGCGGGGAGCGGGTGGAAGCATGGTGAAGCTACCCCTCCACCACCTTCATCCAGAGCCATCCCATGAGCCGGGCGCCGGGCCTCGATCTGCTGCGCGCGATCGCCATCGTCTGGGTGATCTGCGACCACGCCCTGGTGTTCGGCGTGCTCGCCCCGGACAACCAGATCGGCAAGTTCGGCTGGATGGGGGTGGATCTGTTCTTCGCCCTGTCCGGCTTCCTGATCGGCGGCCAGCTGTTCCGCATGTCGGAGCCAGGCGAGCGGTCAGGACCCTGGGTCTTCTACGCGCGCCGGCTGCTGCGCACGCTGCCGGCCTATTTCGTGGTGCTGGCGCTCTATTTCGCCGTGCCGGGCTGGCGCGAACAGCCGACCATCCAGCCGCTCTGGCAGTTCCTGACCTTCAGCGAGAACTGGCTGATCGACGCCAGCCAGCCGCGGTCCTTCTCTCACGTCTGGTCGCTGTGCGTGGAGGAGCAGTTCTATCTGGTCGCGCCCCTGATCGTCTCCCTGATGCTGGTCCGTCCCAGGCTCTGGAAGGCCGTGACGCTGTGCGCCGTCCTCGTCGTGGCCGGCATGATCCTGCGCGGCGTGATCTGGACCCGGCTGCTGGCCCCCGTGCCGCACAGCCCGGCCTTCTGGCATCTGTGGATCGAGCGCATGTACTACCCGACCTGGACGCGGCTCGACGGGCTGATCTGCGGCATGGTCTTCGCCGCCGTGCGCGCCTTCCGGCCCGGCTGGTGGGCGGCGCTGATGGCGCGGGCCAATCTGCTGGGCGGCGCGGGCCTCGCCGGGGTGGCGGTCTCGATCTGGCTGTTCGGGCCCGATCCCAACCTGGTCTCCAGCGTGATCGGCTATCCGCTGCTGTCGCTGTCCATGGCGGCCCTGGTCGCCGCCGCCTCCAGCCCGCGCTCGCTGCTGGGCGCCCGCCGCCTCCCCGGCGCCGGCCTGCTGGCGGCCATGGCCTACAGCCTCTACCTCAGCCACAAGGCGGCGCTGCACCTGGTGGGCCTGGCCTTCGGCAAGGGACCGCAGGCGCACACCCTGGTCGCCGACGCGGCCTATGTCGCGCTCATCCTGACCTTCGGCGCGCTGCTCCATTTCGGCGTCGAGCGGCCGTTCCTGAAGCTGCGCGACCGCTGGTTCCGGCCCGTTCAGGCGGCGGCCTCACCGCCGGCCCTGGCCCAGGCGGCCTGAGCCGTCAGGGCTTGGTCGCGGCCTTTTCCACCGGCGGCGGGGCGCAGTTCCCGGCGCGGGCCTGCACCACGTAGAACAGGGCGCGGGCCTTGGCGAATTCGCCGTGGGCGGCGATGGGATTCATGGCCTCGCCGGTGGTCATGCTCATGGCCTCGCGGATCGGCGCGCCGCCCTGGCTCATGACCTGGTCGTTCCAGCCCGAGACCGCCGTGGCGCAGGCGGCCACCGCGGCCTGGCCGACCAGATCGGCCGGATCGCGCGACCCCGCCAGGGTGTAGGCCCAGCGGTGCACGCAGTCGTCCACGGTGGAGGATCCGTCCGCCACCGCCACGGCCGGCGCGCCGGGGACCGCGGCGGTCGTGGTCACGGCCGCGAAGGGGGTGCAGATCCGGCTGTCCCCCTTGCCGTTGACCGCGATGTCGCCGTTGGGATTGGCGTGACACCCGGCGAGGGCGGCGGCGCCGAGCGCGAGGGTGGCTCCGACGAGCAGTTGACGGTTCATGGGCTTGTCCTGACTTGTTCTTCTTGGGGGAGGCGCGCGGGCGCCCTAGCTGCAGGTGTTGACGCGGCGGGTCACATACCGGCCGCTGGCGTCGTAGTAGGCGACGTCGTGCAGCGAGCAGCGCATCGGGGCCTCCTCATTGCGGTAGCCGCGATAGGTGGTGGTCCGCCGGCTGGCGTAGGCGCCGCCGCACTTGCGCCGGGCGAGCTGGTTGCCGACCACCGCCCCGCCGACGCCGCCGACCAGGGCGCCGCCCTTGTGGGAGATGGCGTTGCCGATCAGGGCGCCGCCGACCGCGCCGATCACCGTGCCGGCGACCCTGCGGTTGTGGGCGCTCTGCTCGCAGGCGGAGCGGGCTTCGGCCAGGCCCGGCAGGGAAAGGGTGATCGCGGCGAGGGAAAGCATCGTAAGGGTCTTGCGCATGGCAGCCTCCAGACTGTCGGCGCGCCCCGGAACAGGTCTCCGAAACAGCGCCTCAGCCCGCTCTAACGCTTGCCCCGCCGGATGGATGCGCGTTGCCGCCCCCAGACCTTGGCGCTAGCGTGAAGCTCATGACCCGTCAGCGTCCCCGTTTGACCTTCCTTGTCCTGGTTCTGTCGCTTCTGCCGGCCGGCGTCTCGGCCCTTGCCGCATCCCCGCCCGCGATCCCGCAGTTTCCGGCCTCCGAGCGCTGTTCCAGCGACGCCCGCTCGGCCGACACCCTGGCCTGTCCCTTCCTGGGCGCGATCAAGCCGCTGGAGGCCCCGCCGGGCGGCCGAATCTACCGCGAGACCTGGTCGTCGGGCCTGAAGGGGCCGATGGGGCGCGGCGTCATCACCCTGACCGTCTATGCCGACGGCCGCCGCACGCTCAGTTCGCCCTGGCGCTATCCCGCCGACGTGCTGCGCCCCGGCGAGCTGCCCGATTTCGAGGCCGCCCTGGCCCGCTCCGACTTCGGCCGCCTGCCGGTGGACAACCAGGCGGAGGGCGCCTGCATCGACGGGGTGGCGACCACGCTCGAGGCGGTCGTCGACGGTCGTTACCGCCTGACCTACTTCGACTACTGCGGCGGGGTGTCTTCGGAGGGCGTGGCCCTGGCGCTGGACCAGCTGTTCGTCTTCGCCGCCGCCAAGGCCGGCATGCGCTATCCGGTCCACCCCAACCACCCGACCTTCCGGGGCCGCTAGAGCACGATGCGATCAGATGGAATCATCTGATCGTTGAATCGTGCTCTAAATCCAAGAGTTTAGAACATGTCCGGGCGCAAAGGTGGGCCCACTTTTGCGTGACCTGCTCTAGGCTTTTTCCGCCAGCACCGCCTGATAGGCCGCCTGCAGCTCCGCGAACACCGACCGGCCCTCGCCGGGGGCGCCCAGGTGGATGCGGCGGAGTTCGTCCATGAAGGCCGCCCACATCTCAGGCCCGCCTTCCTCCAGCAGCTGCGCCCGGATCGACAGCTCCCTCGACACCGGCGTGTGACGCCGGCCCCAGGCGCCCATCTGGGCCAGCAGAGGCACCAGCTGGATGGCCGGTTCGGTCAGGCTGTAGATGCCCTTCTGCTTGTGGCTGGGATCGTCGCGGCGAGAGACCAGCCCGGCCTCGACCAGGCGTTTCAGCCGGTCGGCCAGGATGTTGGAGGCGATGCCCTCTTGCGAATGGTTGAGCAGCTCGCGGTAGTGGCGCCGGTTTCCGAACAT
This sequence comes from uncultured Caulobacteraceae bacterium, assembly GCA_964432415.1. Taxonomy (GTDB): domain Bacteria; phylum Pseudomonadota; class Alphaproteobacteria; order Caulobacterales; family Caulobacteraceae; genus JAFECT01. The sequence continues at coordinate 56,175 of CAYSNW010000007.1, read as the reverse complement.
CAGGTCGCGGATGACGATCAGGCTCCAGCGGTCGCCCAGCGTCTCCAGCGTCAGATTGATCGGGCAGCCGGAGCGGTGCGCGCCGTCCATCGGGTTGGTCTTCCCAGAGCAACTAGTTGCAAACTAAGATCGGTTGCCCTAGACCGCAACTGCTTGCATATAGCAAGCGGTATCGAGGCGCGGCGATCCTGGACCAGGGTCGCGTCCGCGTAACCGCCAGGGAGGTCTTTCGTGAGCCTGCAGCTGTTCGCCCATCCGTTCTCGTCCTACTGCCAGAAGGCCCTGATCGCCTTCTACGAGAACGACATCCCCTTCACCTACCGCTTGCTGGAGCGGGACGAGCCGGAGAACGGGGCGGAGTTCGCGCGGCGCTGGCCGATCAAGCGTTTCCCCATCCTGGTCGACTGCGAGCGCACCGTCTTCGAGACGACCTCGATCATCGAATATCTGCAGGTGGTCCATCCCGGACCGGTGCGCCTGATCCCGGACGATCCGAACCTGGCGGTGGAGGTCCGGATGCTGGACCGCATCTTCGACAACTACGTCATGACCCCCCAGGGCAAGTGCGTGTTCGACGCCATCCGGCCCGAGAAGGACCGCGACCCCTACGGCGTGGCCGAGGCGCGGACCATGCTGGACACCAGCTACGCCTGGCTCGACGAGCGCATGGCCGGGCGTGAGTGGGTGGTGGGCGACAGCTTCACCCTGGCCGACGCCGCCGCGGCGCCCTCGCTGTTCTACGCCGACTGGACCCACCGGATTCCGGCGGAGCTCAAGCACCTGCACGCCTATCGCGCGCGCCTGCTGGCGCGGCCGTCGTTCGCCCGGGCGGTGGATGAGGGACGGCCCTATCGGCACTACTTCCCCCTGGGGGCGCCGGACAGGGACTGAAACCTTCCGCTAAATCCCGTTTCCCCGGCGAAGGCCGGGGAAACGGGATAGGGAGGCGGCCTTGAATGCGGCCATATGTTCTCTATATGTTCCGTCAGTGGGCGTCGGTTTTACCGAGCCGCACCCCCCAACTTCCGGAGGCCGAGCACCGATAATACGGTTGATTAACGGTGCAAATACGGTGGCCGGCCCGCCTCAGGCCGCCTTCGGCGCGGCCTTGGCCTCGATCATCGCCCGCACCTCACGCCCCGCGTCGCGGCAGGCTGCGGCCGCCGCCGGGACGACGCCGGCGAAGGCCGGGAAGGCGTGGGTCAGGCCGTCGTGGACGCGCAGGCGCATGGGAACGCCCGCGTCCCTCAGGCGGCGGGCGTAGGCCACGGCCTGGTCGCCCAGGGGATCGAAGCCGGCGCTGACGATCACCGCCGGGGCCAGACCCTCGACCGACGCGGCGCGCAGCGGCGACAGGCGGGTGTCGCCCGGATCGGCCTCGGGGCCGAGGTAGTGGCCGAGCAGCCAGTCCAGCCCCTCGCGGGTCAGGGGCCAGAGGTCGCCATAGGCCTTCATCGAGCCGAGATCGCCGGCCGCGGCGTCGAGCAGGGGACAGATCAGCAGCTGGTAGCCAGGCTGGGGTCCCTCGCCGCCAACGGCCGCCTGGCAAAGGGCGGCCGCGAAGGCCGCGCCCACCGACTCGCCGCCGACCGCCACCCCCAGCGCCCCGTAGCGCTCGGCGCTGGCCGCCGCCCAGGCGAGCGCCGCCTCCGCGTCCTCGTACCCGGCGGGGAAACGCTCCTCGGGCGCCAGGCGGTAGGCCGGGGCCAGCACGGCCGAGCGGGTCTCGGCCGCAAGCAGCGCGCAGATCCCGTCGCAGGTGTCGAGATCCCCCACCACCCCGCCGCCGCCGTGGAACCAGACCAGCAGGGGAGCGTCCAGGTCCTGGTCGGCCGGGCGGTGCAGGCGGGTGGTCAGGGCGCCGGCGGGTCCGTCCAGCAGGATGGTCTCGCTCTTCACCCCCTTGGGCGGTTTCAGCCCCATGGCGGCCACCAGCTCCGACCAGCCGGCGCGAGCCTCCTCGGGCGTCACCTCGGTCAGGGGGCGGGGTTTGAACCAGGCCTTCCACAGGAACTGGAGCTTGGGATCGAGCGTGCGTCCGCCGCGCCAGACCACGCCGCCGCCGGCCACCCCGCGCAGGATCGGGTTGGGCGCCGACAGCACCGTCTTCAGGATCATGCGCAGCAGGGCCGGATCGGCCATCGGACGCCTCGGGCTATGGTCGTGACGATCTCAACCGCTTCGCCGCCTCAGCACAACGCTTAACTGGCGGCGCTCTCGATCAGGCGTTCGTAGAAGCCGATCATCCGCTTCAGATTGATGAGCGACAGCCGCTCGTTGATGCCGTGAAAGCCCGACAGCTCCTGCTCGCTGACCAGGATCGGTTCGAAGCGATAGACGTCGCGCGCCACGCCGGAGAAGGAGCGCCCATCGGTGGCGGCCACCGACAGGGAGGGCGCGGCCGGCGCCCCGGTCTGTTCGCGCGCCAGCGAGGCGACCAGCCCCCAGCCGCGGCTCCTGGTCGAGGACACCGCCGTCGCCCCGGCCGGGGTTCCGATCCAGCTCAGCTTCACCGGCAGGCCGGTCACCGCCGCGCGGGCGCGTGCGATCACGGAGTCCGGCGTGTCGCCGGGCGCGATCCGGTAGTTGATCACGGCGCTGGCGCGCTGGGGCAGGACATTGGCCTTGGGCGAGCCCTGCAGCATGGTCGGCGCGATGGTGGTGTGCAGCAGGGCCGCCGCCGTCGGCGTCTCGCCCATCTTGGCCGCGATCAGAGGCGCGAACAGCCAGCTGTTGGCCACCAGCGCCCGCATGGGCGCGGGCCCATCGGCCGCCACCGCCTTGACCGTCTCCGCGCCCGGGCCCTGGAAGCGCAGGGGAAAGGGGCGCGAGGCGATGCGGTCGACCGCGCGGGCCACCGTCAGGGCCGCGGTTTCGCGCGGCGGGGTCGAGGAATGGCCGCCCGCGCCCTCGGCGGTGATCAGGAGGTTGGAGGAGCCCTTCTCGGCGGTGGCGATCAGGGCGACCGGCGAGCCCGTGATCGGATTGTTGCTGAGCGCCAGGCTGCCTTCGTCCAGCGCGAATTCCGGGGTGATGCGGCTGGCCTTGAACCAGGCCGCCGCCGCCGCCGCGCCGGTTCCGGCGACCTCCTCGTCGTGGCCGAAGACCAGATAGACCGTGCGGCGCGGCTTGAATCCCGATCCCGCCAGGGTCTCGACCGCCTCCAGGATCGAGACCAGCGAACCCTTGTCGTCCATGGCCCCCCGGCCCCAGACAAAGCCCCCCGCGACCGCGCCCGAGAACGGCGCCTGGGTCCAGCGTCCGGCCGTCGCCTCCTCGACCGGGACCACGTCCTGGTGAGCCATCAGCACGATGGGCTCGAGCGCCGGATCGGAGCCGGCCCAGCGGTAGATCAGGGTGCGGCCCAGCTCGCGGCGCTCCATGGCGGCGTGGGCCTTCGGGTAGGCCGCCTGCATCCAGGCGTGCAGCCGGTCCCACTCCGCCCAGGCGTTGGCGGCGGGGTCCTGGTTGGACACGGTGCGGAAACGCACCGCCTCGCCGAGATGGGCGGCGGCGGCGTCCACGTCGATCGCCCGGGCCGCGGCCAGCGCGACCCTGGGTCCGGCGGTCTCCGGCTTCCAGGTCACGGCCCGGATGGCGAGGATCGCGATCAGCACCCCCAGACTCGCGCCCAGGGTGACAAGGATTTTGCCAAGCGGTTTCATGACTTAGGTTTAATCCCCGCAGCGGTGGCCGCACGCCCGCGGGCATCATAGAGTAAAGCCGGGCGCGGGGAACGGGATCGGCGTTATGAGACGGCGGCAGTTCGCTTTCGGAAGTCTGGGTCTGGCGGCCCTTGGCGCCCTGCCGCGCCTGGCCCGGGCCCAGGACACGCCGCCTGCGGACGTGCTGCCGGCGCCGGGCGATCTGATCACCCCCATCCTGCTCGACACCAAGGCCCCGGCGCTTGGCGGCGCGGTGGTCACCGCCAGGGGCGTGACCTGGCTGGACGTGGGCGGACGCCGCCGCGCCAACGCCCCGGACGCGGTGCAGAAGGGGGACCTCTGGCACCTGGGCTCCAACACCAAGGCCATGACGGCCGCCCTCTATGCAAAGCTGGTCGAACAGGGGAAGGCCAAGTGGGGCGCCACTGTCCCGGAGCTGTTCCCGGACCTCCGGGTCAACCCCGCCTGGGCGACCACCACCATCGAGCAGCTGATGTCCCACCACGCCGGCGTCAGCGACAAGGGCCTGATCGACGTCGCCTGGCTGGGCGCCGCGCGCACCGATCCACGCCCCCTGCCGGTCCAGCGCCGCACGCTCGCCGCCACGGCCTTCCGCAAGGCGCCGGCCGGCAAGCCGGGGTCCTACGAATACGCCAACGCCAACTTCATCATCGCCGGCTCAGCCATCGAGCAGATCACCGGCGGGCCCTGGGAAGACGCCATCACCGAGGGCCTGTTCCGGCCGCTCGGCATGGACAGCGCCGGCTTCGGCCCGCCGCAGGGCGACGAGCCCTGGGGCCACTTCCGCGACGGGACGCCGCTCGATCCCACCACCTTGCCCGACAACCCCGCGGCCTTGGGCCCGGCAGGGACGGTCCACTGTTCGCTCGAGCATTACGCCCGCTTCGTGCAGCTGTTCATCACCGAGGGTTCCGGCTTCCTCACGCCGGAGTCGATCACCCACCTGACCACTCCCGGCGGGCCCGAGGAACCGGGCTACGCGCTGGGCTGGGGCGTGATCGCCAACCGGGCCTGGGCCCAGGGTCCGGTGCTGGCCCACGAAGGCTCCAACACCTTCTGGCATGTGGTCGCCCTGGTCGCCCCGAAGCGCGGGATCGCCCTGATCGCAGCCTCCAACGACGAGACCCGCGGCGCCCGCGCGGCCCAGACCCTGGCCTTCCGGCTCCGCGAAAAGTTTGCACCCGGCTGATCGCCGCGCCGCCCCGTCCCGCGTTTTTGTTTGACCGGCAAGGAAGAGCGAGGCACAAACCGGCTGCAATCTGAGACTTTGGCTGCCAAGACGGTTGCTCGGTCCCCAAGGGGCCCGTCGCCTGAATACGAGCTTCCAGACTGGATTGCTGGGACCGGATAGTACCCGGTCTCGCCCTGGAAACGCTCGATTTAGGAGAGCTCCCGAATGTCGACTGGCACAGTCAAATGGTTCAATTCCACCAAGGGTTTCGGCTTCATCCAGCCTGATGGCGGCGGACAGGACGTGTTCGTCCATATCTCCGCGGTCCAGCGCGCGGGCCTGCAGGGCCTCGATGAAGGCCAAAAGGTCAGCTACGAGCTGCAGACCGAGCGCGGCAAGACCGCCGCGGTCAATCTGCAGACCGTCTGAAAACTAAGCTCGCAGGAGAAGGTCCATGGCGACAGGTACGGTCAAGTGGTTCAACACCACCAAGGGTTTCGGCTTCATTCAGCCCGAGTCGGGCGGCAATGACGTCTTCGTCCACATCTCGGCGGTTCAGCGCTCGGGCATGCAGACGCTGAACGAAGGCCAGCGGGTCAGCTACGAGCTGCAGGAAGAGCGCGGCAAGACCGCCGCCGTGAACCTCCAGGCGCTCTGAGGCGCTCCGCCGAAACGACCATCCAGACGGGCCCGGGGGCGACCTCGGGCCCGTTTTCGTTTGATCAATCGAGGTCGTAGCGAAGGGCTCGTGCGTCCACGACGTCGCTGCCCATGTGCTTCACGAAGGCGGCCCGAAGCATGTCCTTGTGAGGCTGCCAGATTTCGAGTTTTGCGTAGGGGTCCATGTTGTCGGCGCGGAACAGCCAATCCACGAACTGGTCGGCTGACACCGTCCCTTCATCTGGAATGAAGTCCCTGACATGGCATGGCTTATCGTCGACGATGCCGCCACACCATCCCATGCCCACGCAGACCTCGTGCATCAGGGCGTCGAAGCCGGGTTTCACTTTCATTCGGCGGATATGGCCGCGAGCAGGATACGGTGCAACCGGCGCAGCTTTCCGATGGTCGAAGCTGCTGAAGGCTGGCTATTGAGACCGAGAATCTAACGCGGGAGGCGGAGCGCTAGTCGAGATGGAAACGCCCGACCGCCCCACCCGCTACGACCCAGATCCCGATGACCCGCGCGTGGTCTCGGCGCTGGCCGCGCGCAAGGCGCTGGACCTGGCCCTCCAGGCCGGCGATGTGGCCACCCTTGAGCTCCGTTTCGCAGACGACCTTGTCTTGCAGACCCCGCGCCACGGCGTGGTGGACCGCGCCCAGATCCTCGCCGCCTACGCCAGGGGCGGCCAGGCGACCTATCAGGACGGCCTGACCCTGATCCTGGACTTTGTGGGCGTGCGCCGGGGCGCCGTGGTCATGATGGGCGAGGAGCGGGTCGAGCCGCCGGCTCCGGCCCCGACCATCCGCCGCCGTTTCACCGACGTCTGGAACGACTGTGACGGGACCTGGAAGCTGACCCTTCGCCAGGCGACCAACATCCCCTAGCGGACGTTGTCGACTCGCACGATCGAGCCCTTGGCCTTGGGGTCCTTGGCGCTCTTGACCACTGAGACATAGAGGTGACGCTCGCCCGCATCGAGGGCGACGTTGGTGGTGCCGTCCCCGGCGGCGATCTTGAACACGTGCAGCAGCTTGCCCTGGGGCGAGAGCTTGAGCACCCGGCCGCCGAAGAACTGGGCCACGTAGACATCGCCCTTGCGGTCGAGCTTCAGGCTGTCGGGGCCGAGCCAGGGCGAGCGGCTGTCGCGCTCGATCAGGCTGTCCAGCTGGGCGAAGTTCGCGCGATGGCTCAAGCCTCCGTCCGCCTCGATGGCGAACTTCAGGACCAGGCCCGCGCCCATCTCGCTGACGTAGAGCGTCTTGCCGTCGGGCGAGACGCCCACCCCGTTGGCGTAGTTCAGGTCGCGCGCCACCACCTTCCAGGCCGAGGCGCGGGGCGCCAGGTACAGCACCTTGCCGATCACCGCCGTGGGCGGGGCGACGCCGTCGTAGGGGCCGAACACCGTGGCGTAGGCGCCGCCGTTCGGGGCTGTGGCGATGTCGTTGATGCCGCCCGTGATCTTCGCCCCGGTCTCGTCGGTGTCCCAGCGGCGGAGCTCCTTGCCGTCGAGCGTCAGCTCCAGGATCGCGCCCGGATCGCTGGAGCAGGCCAGCAGGAAGGTCTTCGCCTTCGTCAGGGCCAGGCCGTTGTGGGAGCATCCTTTCAGGCGGTGGACCACGGTCGTCCTGTGGCCGTCCCACTTCGACAGGGCGTCGTCGTTCCAGCCGACGTAGTAGAGGGCGCCGTCCACCACCAGCGGGCCTTCGGGCCCCGCCACGCCCCGCACCACAACGGTCTCATGCGGCGCTGCGGCCAGGGCCGCGGTTGCGGCCGCCAGCGTACCGGCCAGCGCGAGCGCGATCCGATTGAACAAGGCCATGACGATTCCCCCAGGTTTCGGGCGGAATGGTCCACGAAAGTCGCCCGGCGCCAAGGGTCAGGCGGTCTCGCTCTTGATCGAGGACCGCTGCGCCAGCACCACCCCCGACAGCAGCACCGCCGCGCCCAGGGCCTGCAACGGCACGATGGGCTCCACGAAGATCAGCCACCCGAGCCCCGCGGCCACCACCGGCTGCACCAGCACCACCACCGAGGTCAGCGCCGCCGGCAGCCGCCCCAGAGCCCAGGCGATCAGGCCCTGGCCGACCACGTGCATGACGCCGAGCCCCGCGCACGCCGCCCATCCGCCGAGCGAGGCCGGGATGATCTGCTCGCCCAGCACCAGGCAGACCAGCAGCACCACCGGCGCGCCGCCGACGCTGGTCCAGAACATCAGGGTGGCGACGTCGGTGTTCCTGCGCGCGAAGCGGGCGACGACGAAATAGCCGCCGTAGAACAGGGCCGCGGCGGCCGCGAGCGCGTCGCCCAGCGGCGGGTTGGTCCCGTGGCCGCCCGAGCCTCGCGCCACAGCCATCAGGACCGCTCCGCCCAGCGCCAGCGCCAGGGCCGCCAGGAACATGCGGCTGGGCTTCTCCCGGAACAGCAGCCAGGCGGCGGCGGTGACCACGATCGGGGTGGTGTTGGAAAGCGTCGTGGCGTTGGCCACAGAGGTCAGGGCCACGCCGTAGTGCCAGAGCGCAATGTCGATCCCGAACAGCACGCCCGCCAGGATCGCGATCCAGCGCAGCCGGGCGCTGACCGGCGGTGCCCGCAGGGCCGGGATGGCCACCAGCGGCAGGGCCAGCGCCATGCGCCAGAAGCCGCCGGCGGCCGGGCCCGTGTCGGTCAGCCGCATCAGGATCGGCCCCACCCCGATGGTGCAGGCGCCGAGCACCAGCGCGATCAGGGCCAGGCGATGGGTGGCGGGCTGGGTCATGGCGCCTTGTGGCCGCGCGGGCCGGCTTTGAGAAGGCTGCCGCGCCGTGAAATCCGCTCAGGTCGCGGCAATTCTCATTTCGGCCTGTAACGCCTCGGGCGTGACGCCCCGGCCGCGCAACTCGGCCAGGGTCTCGGCCCGGTCGCGCTTGGCGAAACGCTTGCCGTCCGCGCCGGCCAGCAGGCGGTGGTGGCGATAGACGGGGGCAGGCAGGCCGAGCAGGGCCTGCAGCAGGCGCTGGATGTGGGCCGCCTCGAACAGGTCCTCGCCCCGGATCACGTGGGTCACCCCCTGCAGGGCGTCGTCGAACACCACGGCCAGGTGATAGGCGACGCCCACGTCCTTTCGGGCCAGCACCACATCGCCCGCGCCCTCGGGCCGGGCGCGGATCAGGCCGGTCTCGCCGGCGGGGCCCGCACCCTCCTCGAAGAAGCCCAGCTCGCCCGCCTCGGCCATCGCCCGCTCCAGCGACAGGCGCCACGCATAGGGGCGTCCCTCGGCGACCAGCGCGGCTTCCTCCTCCGCCGGCAGCGGCTGGCCGCGAAAGCCCTCGCCCGGCCCGTGGGGCGCGCTGGCCATCTGGTCCAGCACCTCGCGCCGGGTGCGGAAGCAGCGATAGACCAGGCCGCGCGCGACCAGGCCGTCCAGGGCTGCGCGATAGTCGGCGAAGTGCTCCGACTGGCGGCGCACCGGCAGCTCCCATTCCAGGCCCAGCCAGGCCAGGTCCTCATAGATCGCCGTCTCGAACTCGGGCCGGCAACGGGTCAGGTCGATGTCCTCGATGCGCAGCAGGAAGCGCCCCCCGGCCTCCCGCGCCGCCGCCTGGGCGTTAAGCGCGGAGAAGGCGTGGCCCCGGTGCAGGTATCCGGTCGGCGAAGGGGCGAAACGGGTGACGAAGGCCATGGGGCGATGGATAGCATCGTCGCAAAGCGATTGCCTCCGCCCGCGATACTGACCACATCGGGCCCATGGGTCCCACCGCCGCCGAGCTGATCGACATCCGCGCCCGCCTGGCCCTGGCCGACCCGGTGCTGGCCCGTGTGGAGGCGGAGGCGCCGGTGTTCGAGTGGCGCAACCGCCCCGGCGGCTATGCCGGCCTGCTCAAGATCATCACCGCCCAGCAAGTCTCCACCGCCTCGGCCGACGCCATCTGGAATCGCTTCGAGGGCGCGCTGGGCGAGGTCACGCCCGAGACGGTCCTGGCCGCCGGGGACGAGGCGATCCGGGCGCTCGGCTTCTCAAAGCCCAAGGCGCGCTACGCCCTGGAGATCGCGCGGGCGGGGGTGGACTTCGACGCCCTGGAAAGGATGGACGACGCCGAGGTCATGGACAGGCTGACCGCCATCGTGGGCGTCGGACGCTGGACGGCGGAGATCTACCTGATGTTCTGCCTGGGCCGTCTCGACCACTTTCCCGCCGGGGACGTGGCCTTGCAGGAAGCGATCCGATGGGCCGATGGCGTCGAAGTCCGGCCCGACGACAAGCAGGCGAGGGCGCGAGCCGAAGTCTGGGCCCCCTGGCGCGGCGTGGCGGCCCACCTGCTCTGGGCCTGGTACGGCGCCATCCGCCGTGGCGAACTCCCTAGGCCGCCGACCGTGGCTTTCGTGTCATAGGGCCGTCGTCGAATCGCACCTATCTTGTTGATGAAACACGTGACCTGATGTCGGTGTTTCGAGCGAGGAAGGAGGCCCGTCTTCAGTCCGAGCGTATGGTCCCATCCGAGCCGTGAGGCTCATCGGAGGGCGCCGCGATGCAGGTTCTGACGAACCCGCCGTCGGGCTGGCCGGCCCTCGTGTTGAACGCCGACTTCCGTCCGCTGTCCTACTATCCCCTGTCGCTGTGGCCCTGGCAGGAGGTGGTCAAGGCCGTGTTCCAGGACCGGGTCGACGTGGTCTCGACCTACGACAAGGTCGTCCATTCGCCGTCCATCGAGTTCCAGCTGCCGAGCGTGATCTCGCTCAAGCAGTACGTGGACCAGGACCGGCCCCCGGCCTTCACCCGATTCAACCTGTTCCTGCGCGACGGATTCGCCTGCCAGTACTGCGGCGCGGCCAACGACCTGACCTTCGACCACATCATCCCCCGCTCGCGCGGCGGGCGCACCACGTGGGAGAACATCGTCACCGCCTGCGCCCCCTGCAATCTCAGGAAAGGCGGGCGCACCCCGCGCGAGGCGGCCATGCATCCGGGCAAGTCGGCGCACCGGCCCAACATGTACGAGCTGCAGGACCTGGGCCGGCGCTTTCCGCCCCACTACCTGCACGAAAGCTGGCTCGACTACCTCTACTGGGACATCGAACTGGAACCGTAGAGCACGATGCGATCAGATGGACTCATCCGATCGTTGAATCGTGCTCTACATCCAGGAATGCAGAGCATGTCCGGGCGCAAAAGTGGGCCCACTTTTGCATGACGTGCTCTGACGGCTCAGGTTCAGGCTGCGGCGGAGCGCTCTTCCTCACGGGCGCGCAGCACCTTGGCGATCGCATCCATCAGGGCCAGGTGGTTGATGGGCTTGCCCAGGTGCCCGTCCATGCCCGCCTCGCGGCACAGCGCCACGTCGCGCGAGGTCACGTCGGCGGTCACCGCGATGATCGGCACCCGCGCCGCCTCGCCCTTGAGCGCGCGGATGGCGCGCGAGGCCGCGAAGCCGTCCATGCCCGGCATGTGGATGTCCATCAGGATCACGTCCATGCCACCGGCGCGCGCCGCTTCGACGGCGGTCACCCCGTCGTCGCAGGTCGCCACCTCGCAGCCCATGGTGGTCAGCAGCAGGGAGGCGACCTCGCGATTGACCGGATGGTCGTCGACCACCAGCACCCGGATCGCCCGATCGAACTCGCTGTCCAGCGCTTCGGACGCCTCGGTCTCGACCGCGGCGGCGCGGACCAGCGGCATGGAGAACCAGAACTCGGAACCCCGGCCCTCGCGCGCCCGCACCCCGATCTCGCCCCCCATCAGCTGAACCAGCGAGCGTGAGATGGCCAGGCCCAGGCCCGTGCCGCCGTAGCTGCGGGCGATGCTGGCGTCGACCTGGGAGAAGGGCTGGAACAGCCGGTCCAGCTTGTCGGCGGCGACCCCGATGCCCGTGTCGAGCACCCGCACGGTGACGCTCTCCTGACCCTCGTCCCCGGCCGGTTCGGCCTCGACGCGGATCTCGACTCCGCCCTGGGCGGTGAACTTGATGGCGTTGTTGAGCAGGTTGAGCAGGACCTGACGCAGGCGCAGGTCGTCGGCGAACCACAGGGCGCCGGGCTCCAGCGTCGAGGTCAGGCCGAGCTCCAGGCCCTTGGCGTCCGCCGCGTGGCGCGACATCTCCACCACGTCGCCCACCAGGGCGCCGATGTCGGTGGGGACCGGATTGAGGTCGAACTGCTTGGCCTCGATCTTGGAGAAGTCGAGGATCTCATTGACCAGCGACAGCAGGATGTCGCTGGAACGCACCACCAGCCCCGCCTGGCGCCGGGCGTCCTCGGCCAGGTCGGCGCGCTCGTGCAGGCTGCGGGAGAAGCCGATGATGCCGTTGAGCGGCGTGCGGATCTCGTGGCTCATCACCGCCAGGAAGCGGGTCTTGGTCTCGGCCGCGTGCTCGGCCTCGGCGCGGGCCTGGCGCGCGGCGGCGTGGCTGCGCGCCAGCCTCTGGGCCGTGCGGTTGCGCTCGCCCAGCGCATTGGTGGCGGGAAGGGCGCAGACGAAGATCGAAACCAGGAACAGCTGCAGGGCGTCCTGGTCCAGGAACGGCCGGGTCGGCGAGACCAGGGCGATCGGGCCGTAGCCGCGGACCGTCAGGGCGATGGCGGGAATGGCCACCGCCATCACCGCCGCCGAGACCAGCGGCGCCCCGGCGCGGAAGGCGATCAGGACCAGGGTCGGGTAGATCAGCACGAAGATCGGCACACGAGTCTGGGCGAAGCCGACCACGGTCATCGCGACCGCGAGTGCCAGCAGGATCCAGCGCTCCATCTGGCCGGCGTCGTTGGCGTAGATCGAGCGGTGGCGCTTGACCGCGAACAGCACCGCGGGGGTGGCCAGGATCAGGCCGAGTGAATCGCAGGCCAGCCACATGTACCAGTCGTGGACGTCGAAGCCGTGCTCGGTGACGCCGCGATAGATGTCGCCAATGGTGGCCTCCAGCACCGCCGCGCCGAAGGCGAGCCCGGCGAACTGGGCCAGGCGCTTGATCCGCGACAGGTCCGTCGCCGCGCCGCAGAAGGTGCGGGTCAGGAAGGCCGTGCCGAAGGTCAGCGCCGTGTTCAGGCCGGAATAGAGCAGGTTGAGGTCGAGCTTCAGGTTGCCGACCGCGTTCTCCACCAGATTGATGCTCAGGCAGGTCAGCGAAAACAGCAGGCCCAGGCGCCGGGGCAGCACCAGCAGAGCCGCGACCGCCACGCCGTTGGCGGGCCAGAAGGCGGAATTGGTCTCGCTGTCACGGCAGAAGGCCACGCCCACGAAGGTCAGGGCGGCGTATACGAAAAGCAGGGCGGCGGCGGTCGGGAGCCCACGGTAGGGTTCCGCCGGACGATACAGTCTCCACCTGCGACGCATCGATTACCCTGAAGACTGCAGCGCGAGCCGTTGCGGGCGCAGAATTGGCCTCATTCATTGCGAAACAATTGATGTGGGATTGCGCCGACGTCTGATCGGTTGCGTCAGAGCGCCACTGCCCTAAAACGGGGACTGCTTCGCCCCCCGCCGGAACGGCTTCATGATCGCCGCCCTCTGCATCGCCTGTTTCGTCCTGGGCTTCGCCGCCAACTCGCTGGCGCGCGCCGCCTGGACCCAGATTTCGCGCGAGCGGACGGCGAAGAAAACCAAGCGCGGCGGCGTCCATTACCCCCAGACCCCGCCCTCCGGACGGGTCGTGCCGGTCAAGCTCAGCGATCCGGTGGTGGCGCCGCCCAGGCCAGTCCAGCCCGCGCCGCTGAGACCGGCGCAGCCGGCGTCGGCCTCGATATTCAAGCCGCGCCTGTCTTTCCGGCCCGATGCGTCGGCGCCTCAGGAATCGGCCAAGAAGCGGCTCAGTTTTCTGAGCACGCCCGAGGAAGTCGACGCCGAGGGATGACTCCCGGCCAGGAATTCTGTAGTCGGTAAGGTCTCGTTAACCCGACGCCGGAGGGGGCGATGCTGACTGCGATGATGTTCGCCGCCGTGGCGGTGCTGGTCTGGGCCGTCTCCGGCCCCGTCATGACGCGCTGGCGCAAGGTTTCGGGACCCCGCCGCCGCATGGGCTCCCGCTTCGACGACTGAGGGCGCTGCCTCAGTGGAGGGCCAGCGTCCGCGTCGCGCCGCCGCCGGTCTCCACCCGCTGCATGATCACCATCTCCTCGCCCGCGCCCTTCAGCGGGTGCGCGCGCACGATCAGGAACCAGGAGCCATCGGGCAGGTCGGTGAAGGCGAAGCGTCCGTCGTCGCCGCACCTGGCGCTGCGCACATATTCGCCGTAGGCCGGGGCCGCCTCGCCGGCGGAGCGGGCGCGCACGGCCGCAAGCGTGTCCACCGCGTGCTCGCTGGAGCCGTAGAGCTTCTCGGTGCGCCGCGCCGAGGCGGGCGCGTCCGGGGTCAGGCCGACCGAGCCGCCCGCGCAGCTGTAGGCCGAGGCCTTGGTGCGCCAGCCGACCGTGCCGACAATGCCGTTGGTCCCCGTCTGCGAGGACCAGGCGAAGGCCGCCAGCTCATCGGCCGGGCCCGAGGCCGCCGGCGGCGGCGCGGCGCGGTGGGGCGGGGGCGGCGGACCCTGAGTAGTCTCGCAGGCGGCGAGCAGGACGAGCGGCAGGAGCGGGATCAGACGTTTCATGGGCTGGGTCCTTCGGACCGAAATGTCGGGTTCGTACAGAAGAACGCGGAAACTACGGTCAAGGTTTCTGGCCCGCGAACAGGGCCGAAAGACGTCAGACCTTCTCACTGATCTTGATGGCGGCGCGGCAGCCGGCCCGGATCAGGGCGGAGAGCGCGCCATAGCCCGGCGCCTCGCGCGCGCCCTCCTCGATCGCCTTGTCGCGGTGGGCCAGCTCGTCGTCGCGGAAACGGGTCAGTTCGGCGGCTAGTTCCGGCTTGCGCCTGGCCAGTTCCTCGATCTGGCCGGCGTAGTGGGCCTCGATGACCGTTTCCACCGCCTCGGTGCAGGCGTGCGCGGCCTTCTCGCCCATCAGGGCGGTGCCGGCGCCGAGCGCAAAGCCCGCCACCCGCCAGAAGGGCGCCATCAGGGTCGGCCGCACGCCATGTTCGGTCAGTAGCTCGTCGAAGCGGCCCAGATGAACCTGCTCGTGCGCCTCCATCTCGGCCAGATCGCCCGCGATCTTTTCGCGGCCCTGCACGGCGTCGAACACCGCCCGCTGACCCCGGTAGATGGAGACCGCGCCCAGTTCGCCCGCGTGATCGACCCGAAGAATTTCGGCCAGGCGTCGCCGCACCGCGCCCCGGCCGGGACGCATCGGGGTCGGGCTCTCAGCCGCCACGGCGCTCGTCCTTGCGCCGCATCGAGGCGATCAGGCTGATCGCGGCGAGGACGGTCGAAACGATGGCGTTCCAGGCGGCCATGGACATGCCGGCGAAGCTGACCGTGATCACGTCGCACTGGGGCGTGTGCAGGGTCGAGCCAGTGAGCAGCTTGGCCAGGTCGTCGGTGTTGAAGTTTGAGTTGCCGCCTGAGCAGGTCTGGGGACCCGGCCACCACTTGAGCTCGACCCCAGCGTGGTAGGTCCCGATGATCGCGCCGGTCGCGAACACCGCAAATAGCAGGAAGGCCGCGAGCCTGGGCGTGCCCTTGGAGCGGAAGAACACCGCCCACAGGGTCGCCGGCGCGGAGATGGCCAGCACCATCCAGTAGATCTTGCGCTCTTCCAGGCACAGGTGGCAGGGCGGGTAGCCGAGGCCGAAGTTGAACAGGCCCCACCACTCGCCGCCGACCCAGTGGGCGAAGAGCAGGGTTCCCGCGGCCAGCACCAGGGCGACGGCGGTCCACCAGCGGATCAGGGTGTGCACGGCTTTCATGAGGGGAGACAAGTAAACGCCGCCGCGCCGCGCGTCGAGGCTCTGTGAGCGCCGGAGATCAGGTGAGGTAGTGGAGCATCGCCAGGATGGCGACCACGACCAGAATGATCACGGTCGCCGACAGGACCAGGTTCTTCTCGATCCGTTCCTGGATCTGCGGGCCATAGCGCTTGAGCAGGAAGGCGGTGAGCGCGAAGCGGCCGCCGCGGGTGACGATGGAGGCGACCACGAACTGCCACAGGCTGAAATGGGCCAGGCCCGAGGCCATGGCCACGATGACGTAGGGGAGGGGCAGCAGCCCCTTGATCAGGATGATCAGCACGCCCCAGGTCGCGAACCAGTGCTGGTACTGGACGATGTCGATGTGACGGCCGGTCATCTGCAGCAGCTGGTTGGCGAAAGGCTCGAGCCAGTAGCCCAGGCCGTAACTGACGCAGCCGCCGATCACCGAGGCCGCCATGCACAGGAAGGCGTAGCGCCAGGCCTTGTCGGGCTTGGTCAGCACCATGGGCGCCAGCACCACGTCCGGCGGCAGGGGCAGGAAGATCGCCTCGCAGAAGGAGATGGCGAACAGCAGGAACGGCGCCTCGGGGCCGGCGGCGCGGCGCATCACCCAGTTGTAGAGCGGTCGGAGCACGGCGGTCCCGCAGGCTGTGAAAGGCTGAAGCGCGTGCCTATCAGGCCGGCGGCCCTAAGGGAAACAGGCTTTGATCTTGACCGGGGCTCCCCGGCGCCGCACCCCCTCGTTCCGTGTCCAGGCTCGCGCTCGACGACTACCTGCCCTACCGCCTTTCGGTGGCCTCCAACGCCGTCAGCCGGGTGATCGCGCGCGCCTACGAAAGCCGCTTTGGCCTCAAGATCCCCGAATGGCGCCTGGTCGCGGTCCTGGCCGAGGACGGCGAACGCACCCAGCTGGAGCTGATCGCGCGCACCGCCATGGACAAGGTCACCATCAGCCGCGCCGCCCAGGCGCTGGTGGAGCGCGGCCTGGCCGCCCAGACCCAGGACGCCAGGGACGGCCGCTCGCGCCGGCTGAAGCTGACCCCCGAAGGCCTGCGTCTGTACGACGACGTGGCGCCGGCTGCCCTCGCCTTTGAGCGCGAACTGTTCGCCGGTTTCGAGACCGGGGAGGTCGACCGCTTCAAGGACCTGCTGCGCCGGGCCGAGGCCGCCGCTCGCGCGGCCGGGGCCTGACCCTTCGTTGCCGAAACTAGTTTCATTTGATACTAACCGCGTCCCCGAACCCCGCCTCAAGGAGACCGTCATGAGCGACCCGATCGACAACCCCCTGGGCGTGGACGGCTTCGAGTTCGTCGAGTTCACCAGCCCCGATCCGGCGCGGATGATCGACCTCCTGGAACGGTTGGGCTTCACCGCGGTCGCGACCCATCCGACCAGGGACATCGTCCGCTACAAGCAGGGCGACATCACCATGCTGGTCAACCGGGAGCCTGCCGGCCAGGCCGCCGAATTCCGCGCGGCCCACGGCCCCTCGGCCAACGGCATGGCCTTCCGCGTCACCGACGCCAAGAAGGCCTACGCCATGGCGCTGGAGCGCGGCGCCAAGGCGGCGGACGCCTCGGCCTCGGCGCTGGGCGAGGGCGCCTGCGTGCTGCAGGGCATCGGCGGGTCCCTGCTTTATCTGATCGACCGCTATGGCGATCGCGGCACGGTCTACGACAGCTGGACCCAGATTCCCGACGCGGCCGAGGCGGAAAAGCGCAATTCCGTCGGCCTGAAGCTGCTCGACCACCTGACCCACAACGTCCGGCGCGGCGAGATGCGCACCTGGTCGGGCTTCTATTCCCGGGTGTTCGGCTTCACCGAGCAGAAGTACTTCGACATCAAGGGCCAGGCCACGGGCCTGTTCTCCCAGGCGATGATCGCGCCCGACAAGATGATCCGCATTCCGCTGAACGAGAGCCAGGACGAGCACTCCCAGATCGAGGAGTTCCTGCGCGAGTACAACGGCGAGGGCATCCAGCATCTGGCCCTGGCCACCGACGACATCTTCGACACGGTGGAGAAGCTGCGCGCCCGCGGCGTCGAGTTCCAGGACACCATCGAGACCTATTTCGAGCTGATCGACAAGCGCCTGCCGGGCCACGGCGAGGACGTGGAGCGGATGCGCAAGAACCGCATCCTGATCGACGGCTCCGATGAGGAAGGCCTGCTGCTGCAGATTTTCACCGGCAACCTGTTCGGCCCGATCTTCTTCGAGATCATCCAGCGCAAGGGCAACCAGGCCTTCGGCGAGGGCAACTTCCAGGCCCTGTTCGACTCCATCGAGCTGGACCAGATCCGCCGCGGCGTCATCAAGGTCGACGCATGACCGCCGCCGCCGCGGCTGTCGCCGCTGCAACCCGCCGGGTCATCCGCCAGCTGCAGGGCGCCGGCACGGTCTCGCCGGAAACCGCCGTGGCGTTCGTGTCGACACGGCGGCTGGACGGGCGCCGGCTGCAGTCCCTGTTGCGCCAGGGCGTGGTGGTTGAGGCGGGCGCCGGACTCTACTGGATCGACGAGGCGGCGCTCGCCGCCTGGCGCGAACGCATGCGCATGCGGCTGGTGATCGTGCTGCTCATCGTCGCCGCGGCGGTGGCGGCGGTCCTGCTCTGGCGTATGGTCGGGGCCTGACTCGGGAGCCTTGGGGACAACCATGAAACGCGCCTTCGCCATCGTCGCAGCCATCGCCGCCGTCACCCTGGCCGGCTCGGTCGCCGCCAAGCCCGCGCATCATGCGGCTTCGCGCCCGGAGTGGGCCATCGTCATCCACGGCGGCGCCGGCACCATCGCGCGCGAACACATGACCCCGGAGCTGGAGAAGGCCTATCGCGAGGCCATGGCCAAGGCCGTGCAGATCGGCTCCGACGTTCTGAAGCGCGGCGGCTCGGCCGAAGACGCCATCGAGGCGGTGATCCAGGTGTTCGAGGACGATCCCAAGTTCAACGCCGGACGCGGCGCGGTCTTCACCGCTGCGGGCAGGAACGAGCTCGACGCCGCGATCATGGACGGCGCCACCATGAAGGCCGGTTCGGTCGCGGGCGTGACCCGCACGCGCCATCCGATCTCGTTGGCCCGCGCGGTGATGGAGAAATCGCCCCACGTCATGCTGATCGGCGACGGGGCCGACACCTTTGCGAAGGAACAGGGGCTGGAGCAGGTCGATCCGTCCTTCTTCTTCACCGAGCGGCGGTGGAAGGAGCTGGAGCGCGAGCTGACGGCCAAGCACATGCCGATCCCGGCCCGTCCGGCCGGCGCGCCGGCGCCCTCGGCCGCTGCGATGCAGGCGCCGCTGGACGAGCACAAGAAGTTCGGCACGGTTGGCGTCGTTGCTTTGGACAAGCACGGCAATATCGCCGCCGGCACCTCCACCGGCGGCACCACCGGAAAGCAGTGGGGCCGGGTGGGCGACACCCCGATCATCGGCGCCGGCACCTATGCCTCGAACCAGAGCTGCGGCGTCTCGGCCACCGGCACGGGCGAGTACTTCATCCGCCTGACCGTGGCCCGCGAGATCTGCGCCCTGGTCCAATACAAGCACATGAGCCTGCAGGCCGCCGCCGACGAGGTGATCCAGAAGCGCCTGAGCGCCATCAAGGGCGACGGCGGCATCGTGGCCCTGACCCCCGACGGCCAGATGGCCTGGAGCTTCAACACCTCCGGCATGTACCGCGCCAAGGCGTCGAGCCGGTCCAAGCCCGTGATCGCGATCTTCAAGAACGAGCCGTGATGTCCAAACGCAACTGGATCCCCGTCAAGGCCGCCGAAGGCCAGCATTCGCGCCAGGCCCACGCTGACCTGCCGGAGGGGACCTATGAGCGGGAGATGTCCAAGGAGGGCTTCTTCGGCCCGGCGGCGTTCCTGTACCACCGCAACCCGCCCACCGGCTGGACCAGCTTCGAGGGTCCGCTTCGCCCCCGCGCCTTCGACCTGAACGGCCTGGACGCGCCCGAAGCCTCGCCCTGGGCTGCGCCGGTGGTGCTGCACAACAGATCGATCGAGGTGCGCTTCTGGAAGCTCGGCGCCGCCATGCCGGCGCTCGCCCGCAACGCCGATGGCGACCAGCTGCTGTTCGTCCATTCCGGCGCCGGCGAACTGTTCACCGACTTCGGCCGCATCGCGTTCGAGGCCGGCGACTACCTCTACCTGCCGCGCGGGACCATGTGGCGGCTGAGCCCTTCAGCCCCGGTCGCGATCCTGATGATCGAGGCCACCAACACCCACTACACCCTGCCGGACCGCGGCATCCTCGGCCCCCACGCCATCTTCGACCCCGCCATCCTCGACACGCCGAAGATGGACGAGGCCTTCCGCGCCCATCAGGCGGCGCCCGGCGACTACCCCGTCGAGATCAAGAAGCGCGGCCAGGTCTCGGTCGCCACCTATCCCTACAATCCGCTGGACGCGGTGGGCTGGCACGGCGACCTGGCCCCCGTGCGGCTGAACGTGCGCGACGTGCGCCCGATCATGAGCGCGCGCTACCATGTGCCGCCCTCGGTGCACTCGACCTTCCTGTCGGACCGTTTCGTGGTCTGCACCTTCGCGCCGCGGCCCTTCGAGACCGATCCCGGCGCGATCAAGATCCCGTTCTTCCACAACAACGACGATTTCGACGAGGTGCTGTTCTACCACGCCGGCGACTTCTTCAGCCGGGACAACATCGACGCCGGGATGATGACCTTCCACCCCTCGGGCTTCACCCACGGGCCGCACCCCAAGGCGCTGAAGAACATGCTGGTGCAGGCCAAGCCGGCCACGGACGAATACGCCGTGATGATCGACACCCGCGACCCGCTGGAGGTCGGCCCCGGGGCGTCGGCGGTGGAGAACACCGCCTATGTCGACAGCTGGAAGGCCCCGCGGTGAATCCCATCGCGGCCTCGCGCGTTATCCGGCCATGCCAGAATCCATGAACCAGCCCATCTCCCAGACCGAACTGAAGCACCTGGCCGCCGAGGAGCTGGAACACGCCCGTTCCCTGAACTGGCGCGAGCTTTCGGCCATCACGCCCTGGGGCGACACCTACCAGGGCGTGGCGCCTTCGGGCCACGAGGTCGAGTTCGAGCGCAATTACCTGTGGGAGCATGGCTCCGACGCCGCCGTGCGCATCGAAGTCACCGTGCGCTGCCTGCCCGAGCGGGAGAACTGCGACGCGGTCGCCAGCTGCGTGGTCACCCGCCCGGGGCCGCTGTCGGTCTGAATTCCCGTGGGATTTTCGGCCACGGTCGAGCGCTGAATCGCCGCTTTCGTTAACCTTTTGGTTGCGGCCCGCGCCAGCGGGGCCATAGTCGGAGATCGCCGTTCGGCGGTCAGTGGCTTTTCGGGAGGCGTGGGTGGATCAGGATTTCGGCTCGGGCGATCCCTTTGCTCCGCACAGAGAGGCCTGCTGCAGCGTGGGCGGCCTGAACCTGATGATGATCGTCGGCATGGCGGTCCTGCTCTTCATCCTGGGCATGATCATCGGCGACGCGCTGCGCAAGGCCAGCCAGCGCCGCAGCCAGGATCAGGTGCTCGACGACATCTATGAAGCGCTGATGCTGCACGGCCGCGCGGCGGCGGCTGCGACCTCGGACAACATCATCGGGGCGGCGAGCGCGCTGCGCGCGGACATCGAGCGGCGCCTCGGGGCGCTGGCGACGCCGGGCGGATCGGTGAAATCGCATCTGGAAGCCCTGAAGAAGGGGCCTGATACGGCCACCGGGACGGCGAAGGCGGAAAAAGACAAGGCGGGGCCGACGTCGGTCATGGCCGGGGCCGGCGTGTTCGTGACCACAACGCCGCCGCCGGCGGAGCCCAAACCGCCCAGCGCCGTCGATCAGGCGCGCCTGGCGATCGGCGCCTTCAACGACCACTGGAGCAAGCGCCGCGAGCGCATCGAGGAGCTGCGAAAGGCCCGCGACGCGCTGCTGGACACCCCGCCGGTCCCGCGGCCGTTCGGCCTGCCTAAGCCGCCGCCCCCGCCGGGCGGGTCAGGCGGCGGTGGCGGCGGACCGGCGACGGGCCGCTAGGGGAGTTCCCACCGGGCTCCAGACCAAGTAAGCCCGCGCCTATGAAACTCGCATCGCTGAAATCCGGCCGCGACGGCCGTCTCGTTGTCGTCTCCTCCGACCTCTGCTGGTTCACCGACGCCTTCCTGATCGCGCCCACGATGCAGGCTGCGCTCGACGACTGGGAGCGCTGCGAGCCGCTGCTGCGCGGCCTGGCCGAGAGCCTGGAGCATGGCGCGGCGCCCAGGGGCCGCTTCCACGAGCGCGAGGCCGCCGCTCCCCTGCCGCGCGCCTACCAGTGGGCCGACGGCTCGGCCTATGTGAACCACGTGGCCCTGGTGCGTCAGGCCCGCGGCGCGGAGATGCCCGAGAGCTTCTGGACCGACCCCCTGATGTACCAGGGCGGCTCCGACGGCTTCCTGGGTCCGCGCGATCCGATCCCGCTGGCGGACGAGGCATGGGGCTGCGACCTCGAGGGCGAGGTCTGCGTGGTCACCGGCGAGGTGAAGCAGGGCGCCACCCGCGAGGAGGCCCTGGCCGCCATCCGCCTGGTCGGCCTGGTCAACGACGTTTCCCTGCGCAACCTGATCCCGGGCGAACTGGCCAAGGGCTTCGGCTTCTTCCAGTCCAAGCCGGCCTCGGCGCTCAGCCCGGTCTTCGTCACCCCCGACGATCTCCGCAAGCGCTGGAAGGACGGAAAGCTGCACGGCGCCCTGTCGGTGGCGCTGAACGGCGCGGAGTTCGGCAAGGCCGACGCCGGGGTGGACATGACCTTCGACTTCGGGACCCTGGTGGCCCATGCGGCCAAGACCCGAGACCTGGGCCCGGGCACGATCATCGGCTCGGGCACCGTCTCCAACCGCGACGCCGCGGGCGGTCCGGGCAAGCCGGTCAGTGAAGGCGGGTTGGGCTATTCCTGCATCGCCGAGGTGCGCACGGTGGAGACCCTCCAGGGCGGCAAGCCGGTGACCCCGTTCCTGAAGGCCGGCGACACCGTCCGTATCGAGATGCTGGACGACAAGGGCCACTCGATCTTCGGCGCCATCGAGCAGACGGTCGCCGGAGTCTAAGGTTTAGCAGGCGTCCGGGCGCAAAAGTGGGGACCACTTTTGCGTGACACTCGCTTAGTGCTCGCGCGTCACGCGCCCTTCGATCACCCGCACCGTCGGGACCGGCCGCTCGCCGATGAAGCCCGAGGCGACCCAGCTGACCAGGCCGGTGACGATGGCCGCCAGCACGGCGGGCACGAAACCGGTGACCGTGAAGCCCGGCAGGAACAGGCTGACCAGGCCGATCATCGCGGCGTTCACCACCAGCAGGAACAGGCCCAGGCTGACCAGGGTCAGCGGCAGGGTCAGGACCACCAGGATCGGCCGCACGATGGCATTGACCAGGCCCAGCAGGATCGCCGCGGCGGCCAGGGTTCCGAAGTCGCGCACTTCCACGCCCTTGATGATGGCGGAGGCCAGCCACAGGCCGGCGGCGGAGACGACAGCGCGGAGGATGAAGTTCAGCATGGCCTCTATGTGGGAAGCTTGACGGCGTTTTGCAGGGGCGCCCGGGTTGCGACCCAGGCCGGCAGCTCGGCGATGGAGTCCAGGCGCGCGTAGAGCGGCGAGTCCAGCGGCGGCTCGGCCGCCTCGTGGGCCCAGACCGTGGGCGGCGGAATGTGCACGCCGCAGGCCCCGGCCTCGATGGCGGGCAGGATGTCGGAGCGCACCGAGTCGCCCACCATAACGGCCTCGTCCGGCCGCACGCCGTGGCGGTCGAAGACGCGCCGGTAGGTGGCGGCGGTCTTCTCCGAGACGATCTCCACCGCATCGAACAACTCCCCCAGCCCCGAGCGCGCCAGTTTCTGCTCCTGGTGCAGGAGGTCGCCCTTGGTGATCAGCACCAGCTCACGGCCGGGCTTCAGCGCCCGCAGCGTCTCTTCCGCGCCGGGCAGGGGCTCGATCGGATGGTCGAGCATCTCGTGGCCCATGCCCAGGATCTCGCCGATAACGGAGGAAGGGACCAGCGCCTCGGTCACCTGCACCGCCGTCTCGATCATCGACAGCACGAAGCCCTTCACCCCGTAGCCGTAGAGCCTGAGGTTGCGCCGCTCCGCCGCCAGCAGCTCCGCCGCCAGGGCCTCGCCGGGCGCCCAGGGCGCCAGCAGGTCGCGGAACCGCTGCTCGGTCATGTCGAACAGGGCGTTGGTCCGCCACAGGGTGTCGTCGGCGTCGAAGGCGATCAGGCGGATGCTCATGGGGCCATTTCTAGGCTGCGCGCAGGAGAGTCGCCAACCGCGTTGACCGCGCAGGTTCCGCCGCTAGATTGCGCCGCTCGCTCTGGGCCCCAGTGGCGAAATGGTAGACGCGGTAGACTCAAAATCTATTGCCGAGAGGCGTGCTGGTTCGAGTCCGGCCTGGGGCACCAGCCTTCGCGCGAAGACGCGCTACGGCTCGGCGAGCCGTGACCGCGCGAAGGCGACCTACGCCGGCGCCACATCTCCCACGATCGCCTTGATCTCCAGGAAGTCCGCGAACGCGTGCGGTCCCCATTCCCGCCCGTTGCCCGACTGCTTGTAGCCGCCGAAGGGCGCGCTGAAGTCGGGGCCGGCGCCGTTGAGGACCACCTGGCCGGCGCGCAGGCGCGCGGCGACCGCCTGGGCCTCGCCCTGCGCGCCCTGGACATAGGCGGCCAGGCCGTAGGGGGTGTCATTGGCGATGCGGATGGCGTCGGCCTCGTCGTCGTAGCCCAGGATCACCAGCACCGGGCCGAAGATCTCCTCGCGGGCGATGGTCATGTCGTTGGTGACGTCCGCGAAGACCGTGGGCTTCACATAGAAGCCCTGGTCCAGACCCTCGGGCCGGCCGGGACCGCCGGCGACCAGCTGGGCGCCCTCCGCCAGGCCCTTTTCGATCAGGCCCTGGATCTTGGTCCACTGGGCGCGGGAGGAGACCGGCCCGGTCTTGGCGTTGCTCGAGGGCGTGCCGGGCGCCTGGGCCTCGGCCGCCGCCCTGGCGATCCGGGCGGCGTCGGCCATCTTTTCCTTCGGGACCAGCATGCGCGTCGGCGCGTTACAGGACTGGCCCGAGTTCAACATCATTCCGGCCACCCCGCCGGCGACGGCGGCCTCCAGGTCGGCGGAACGCAGCACGATATTGGGCGACTTGCCGCCCAGCTCCTGCAGCACCCGCTTGACCGTCGGCGCGGCGGCGCGCGCCACCTCCACGCCCGCGCGGGTCGAGCCGGTGAAGGAGACCAGGTCCACGTCCGGATGGGCGCTCAGCGCCGCCCCCACGCCCGGTCCGTCGCCGTGGACCAGGTTGAACACGCCTGCCGGAACTCCGGCCTCGTCCATGACCTCGGCGAAGATGGTCGCGCAAGAGGGCGTCATCTCCGAGGGCTTCAGCACCATGGTGCAGCCGACCGCCAGCGCCGGGGCGACCTTGCAGCCGATCTGGTTCAGGGGCCAGTTCCAGGGGGTGATGAAGCCGCAGACGCCGATCGGCTCCTTGACCACCCGGGTCGTCCCGGCGGTCTCCGAGAAGCTGTAGCCGGCCAGGATCGCGCGGGCGGTGCGGATATGGACGCCACCGAGGATCGCCTGCATGCGCTGGGCCAGCCAGTCCGGGGCGCCCATCTCGTCGGTGATGGCCTTTGCCATGTCGGGGACCCGCTTGTCGTAGGCGGCGGCCAGCCGGTCGAGCAGGTCGAGGCGTTCCTCGATGGATGTCTGGGAAAAGCTCTCGAACGCCCGGCGCGCGGCGGCGACGGCCTTGTCGACATCGGCCGAGGTTCCCAGCGCCACGTGGCCGCAGGGCGCCTCTGTCGCCGGATTGATCACCTCCACGGTGCGGGCGCCGCCGGCGGGCGCGACCCAGGCGCCGTCGATATAGAACTTCAGGTTCTCGCGCATGGGGTTCCTCGGCTTGATGGGGTTTCGCCGGGAGCAGGTCCGGCCGGCGGATTCTCACTCGTACGGATCGAGACGCCCGGCGGACCAATGTCCCTCGACGAGGACAGCGGCGCGGGGCCATTGCGTTTGCCCGACCCGTTCGCCAGCTTGTCCGCCGTGATCTCATGAGCGGTCCGCCTCACGCAAGGGCCGGGAGGGCAGTCTTGACCAGACCCGAGGAGCGCAGCCGGGTGGCGATCGTCACCGGCGCGGGCAGCGGCATCGGACGCCACACGGCGGTCGCCCTTCACGCGGAGGGCTGGACGGTGGCGCTCGCGGGCCGGCGCCTCGCGGCTCTGGAGGAGACCGCGGCCATGATGGGCGAGGGCGTCCGGGCGTTGTGCGTCCCCACCGACGTCACCGATCCTGACTCCGTCGCGGCGCTGTTCGACCGGACCCGGGCCGCCTACGGCCGGCTCGACCTGCTGTTCAACAACGCGGGGATCTCCGCCCCCGCCCGGCCGCTGGATGAACTGTCGGCGGAGGAGGCCGCGGAGGTGATCGCGGTCAATGTCACCGGCTCTCTGCTCTGCGCGCGGGAGGCGATGCGGCTGATGAAGGTCCAGACGCCCCGGGGCGGGCGGATCATCAACAACGGCTCGGTCTCGGCCTATGCGCCGCGGGCCGATTCCGTCCCCTATGCGACCAGCAAGCACGCCATAACCGGCCTGACCAAGGCGCTGATCCTGGACGGACGGGCCTTTGACATCGCCTGCGGCCAGATCGACATCGGCAACGCTTCCAGCGGCCTGGCGGCCCGCATCACCGGCGGCGGCCCCGGCGAGGAGCCGCGCGTGGACATGGCCGACGTGGCCCGCACCATCGTACACATGGCCGGCCTGCCGCCGGAGGCGAACATTTCCTTCGTGACCCTGATGGCCACGGGCATGCCGCTCTACGGCCGGGGCTGAGCGCCCGTCCTCAGGCCGCCGAACGGCCCGCCTCGGCGCCGTCGCCTGAGCCCAGCTGCTCCCAGAGCACCTGGCGCAGGCGCGCCTGGCTGACCGGCTTGGCGATGTGGCCCTGCATGCCGGCCGCCAGGCAGCGGACCACATCCTCGGGCATGGCGTCGGCGGTGAAGGCCACGATCGGGACCGTGGCGGCGGGACCGGCCAGGGCGCGGATGCGCCGCGTCGCCTCCAGGCCGTCCATCAGGGGCATGCGCACGTCCATCAGGATCAGGTCGAAGCCGCCCGGACCGGCCGCCGCCACCGCCTCGGCGCCGTCGCAGGCCAGGTCCACCTCGCAACCGGCGGCGGCCAGCATCAGGGCGGCGACGTCGCGATTGACCGGATGATCGTCCACCACCAGCACCCGCGGCGCGCGGCCTTCGTCTTCGGGTTCAGCCTGTGCCTCGACCGGTTCGGCGTCACGGAGCGCCTCGGCGCGGACCAGGGGCAGGCGGATGCTGAACTCGGCCCCGCCATCGGCGCGGTTGCCGCCTTCGATCTCGCCGCCCATGGCCAGGACCAGCCTCCGCGCCAGCGCCAGCCCCATGCCCACCCCGCCGTGCGCGCGGCTGGTGGACAGGTCCGCCTGGCTGAACTGTTCGAACAGTACCGGCAGCACGGCCGCGTCGATGCCGGGTCCGCTGTCGGCGACCAGGATGCGCACCCCGTGCGCCTCCTGGGTCGCGCGCACCTCTATGCCGCCGGCGGGGGTGAACTTCACGGCGTTGGACAGCAGGTGACGCAGGGCCTGGCGCAGCCGGCGCGCATCGCCGATCTGGCGGACGTCCGCCTCCAGGTCGCCGGTGACGATGATCTCGAGCCCCCTGGCCTCGGCTCCGGGGCGCACCTGGGCCACCGCCTCCTCGATGACGGTTGCTGGCGAGAAGGGCGCGGCCGCGACCTCGGCGCTGTCGTCGGAGAAGGCCAGGATGTCGTCGACCAGGGTAAGCAAGGACCCGCTGGAGCGACGGATCTGCTCCACCTGGCGCGCGGCCTCGGTGTCCAGGCACGCCCGCCCGGCCAGCAGTTCGGCGAAGCCCGCGACCCCGTTCAGCGGCGTGCGCAGCTCATGGCTCATCGCCGACAGGAAGCGCGACTTCACCGCCGCGGCCATCTCGGCGGCGACGCGGGCCTTGATCGCCGCCTCGGTGCGGGTGTTCAGGCGCGCCTGCAGCCGCCGCCGCTCGGACAGCACGGTGCTGGAGGGCAGGGCGATGCAGACCACGGCCATCATGAAGATGTGGAAGGCGGGCAGCATGCGCAGGATCGGCAGCACCGCCTGGTTCGACCAGGAGGCCGGACCGAGCGTGCTGAGCGTCAACGGCCCCATCTGGTTCATGGTGAAGCCGCCGCCGATGACGGCGACCAGGATGACGGCCAGCGCCGACCAGGACGGCGAGAGGCGAAAGGCGATCAGCAGCAGCGGCAGGAAGACCAGGAACAGTACCGGGGCCGCGCTCTGGGCGAACACCGCGGCGGTGACCGCCACGAGCAGGGCCGTCAGCGCGATCTTTTCCCAGGCCGGGGCGCCGTCCTCGTCCTCGAAACGGTGGTGGCGGGCCAGCAGCAAGAGGGCCGGGGTGACGGTGAGCAGGCCCAGGGTCTCGATGGTGAACCAGGTCTGCAGCGTGGTCAGGAACTGGTCCGCCGGGACGTGGGCCGCCGGCACCCCGATCAGGGCCGACAGTGCGACGCTGGGGGCGACCGCCAGCAGGGCGAAGCGCGCCAGCCGGGCCGGCCGGCGCATGTCCAGGGCGGCGCCGCAGAACCGCCGCGCGATCGCCCCGGCCAGGAAGGCCTCGCCGAGGTTGAGCGCCGCGTTGAGCAGGACCAGATCGGTCTGCTCGCTGCGCAGCAGGTTGCCCAGCACATTGATCGCGAAACAGGCGCCCAGCACCCCGATCGCCTGGCGGCGATGCAACTGCAGCACCGCGGCCAGCAGAACGCCGTTGGCCGGCCAGATATAGACCGCGCCGTAGCGCGCCACGCTCCATTGCCCGAGTGCGATGCAAGCGACGAACAGAACGACATAGACGGCCGGATGCGGTCCGGAGACCTGTCCCGCATCGGGCCTGAACCAACGCCACTTGCCGCGCATCGCGTCTCCTTCGCCCCCCGGCGCCCGGGCATTGACGCACGGCGGAGTAAAAAAATCGGGTACATGCTTACAGCGAAGCTTGCTGCGGAACGGTTCCGGCGCTTGAGCGCGCGGCTCGCTCTGGCGCGTGACCCCCACAACGGGCCATAGTCGCCGCCTCCAAGGAGCGTCGCGCGCGTGCCCCGCCTCTACCTGACCCACAATCTCGTACCGGGCCGCGGCTGCGGCGACTGCATCGCCTGCTGCGTGGACCTGAACATCGCCGATCCGGAGTTGACCAAGCCCGCCGGCGAGGTTTGCCCCAACTGCGACGGCAAGGGCTGCAAGATCTACGACCGGCGCCCGCGCACCTGCCGCGATTGGTTCTGCCTGTGGCGGCGCATGCGCTTTCCCGACGGGCTCCGGCCCGACCTCAGCGGGGTGATGATCGCGCTGGACCAGGTCGCCCAGGCGGTCTCGCCGTTCGAGCACGTCTACATCGTCATCCGCGCGCTGGAGGACGAAGCCGCCCTGGACCAGCCGATGGTGCGCGACGCGGTCGGGCTGTTCAGCGCCGAGGGCACCCTGCCGGTGTGGCTGGCCCACGGCCGCAGCAAGCGGCTGGTGTTTCCCGACGCCGATCTGGTCGACGCCATCCTCAATCCGGAGACGACGGTTCATACAGAACTGCTGCCGCGCGCCCGCGCCTGGGCCGAGCGCTACGACCGCTGGGTCGGGCTATTCAAGACGGAGCAGGATCGGGCCTAGAGGTCTGCGCGGATAACTCCGTCCGCGGGATTACTTGCGAATCCACGACATCCGTTCACTGAACGGTATTGAAGACCTGCCGTGTCTTACCGGTGACGTGCAAAGCGCGCGGTCCTCGGGACGATTTGTCGCGGTCCCGGCACAACTATTTGTCCGAAATCAATCCTCCCGGCACGGATTGTCGGCATAATCCCTACCGCGGGGAGGGATATCGTGGACCTGAATTTCGAGTTCGCCCAGATCATGAGCGTGGTCGTCCGCCGTTGGCGCGGGCGAGTGGAGGCGCCGCTGGCGGCCTGCGGCCTGACCTATGCACGCTGGTCGGTGTTGTACTGGATCGCCCGCAACGACGGCGGCATCAACCAGCGGGCCCTGACCGAGATCGTCGGCGTGGAGCCGCCGGTTCTGTCACGGCATCTCGACGTGCTCGAGGCCCAGGGCCTGGTGCGCCGGGTCGAATCGCCCGCCGACCGCCGCTCCAATCTGGTGACGCTGACCGAAACCGCGCCGGCGGTGATCGAGCGGATCGAAAAGGTGCTGCGCCGCGAACTGCGTGAGGCCCTGGGCGGCGTCAACATGCTCAAGGCCGACACCTTCCTGGACGTGCTGCACACCATCCACGAACGCCTGGCCGGGCCGGTCGAGGAACGTCCCCAGGCCCGCGCCCGCCAGGGCTGATCGCCGGGACGACGGCGTGCGCCGCCCCGGCGAGCCGCCGGATCAGTCGGTGATCCGGTAGTTGCCGTCCTCGTCCGGACAGACCCGCACGTAGCGGTAGTCGGTCACGCCGTTCCAGTCGGCGGGGGCGACCGCCAGCCGGCACCGATGCTCCGTGTACCAGCTGTAGTCGTAGCGGCCGCTGCGGCCGTTACGGTCCCAGTCGGCCTCGCGGTACGGATAGGTCTGCTCGTAGCTGAAGTAGTAGCGCCCGCCGCTGTCGCAGTGCGCGCTGCTGCGGCCGATGCTGCCGCCCGCCACGCCGCCGACCACTGCGCCCAGCACCGCGCCCTCGGTGCGCACGCCGTGACCCGCGATGTTGGAGCCGAGCGCCGCGCCGGCCAGGGCGCCGATCACCGCGCCGGCGGCGGTGTTGTTCTCGCGACGCTCCTCGCAGGGCGTGTTGCGATAGGCGGCGTAGTAGTCGGTCGTGCCCTCGTAGTAGCCGCGGTAGGGCGTCGTCGAATAGGCGTCGGGATCGTAGGCGTAGGTGTCGGTGTAGTAGCCGCGGAACGGGCCATAACGCCGCTCGTAGGCGCCGATGCCCCAGCGGGCGTCATAGGCGGCGCGGGCCCGCTCGTAGTTGGCGCGGTCCTGCTCATAGGCTTCGCGCTGGGCGTCGTAGGTGTTTCGCTTGTCCTGATAGATCTGCTGCTGGGCGCGGTAGGTCTCCAGGTCGCGATTGTACTGGGCTTGCGACTGGTCGTAGGCCGGGTCGTAGCTCTGGGCGAGCGCGGCGCCGGCCGGAAGGGCCAGGGCCGCCGCCGCGATCAGGTTCATGGTTTGGCTTTGGGGGCCTCTCATCACTTTCACTCCGTTTTGCCCCGCCCCCTCTCGGGGCAATTGGGCCGTGGGTGATCGAGACCGGTCGATGCGGCGGCCCCCGAACACACCGGCCGGTCGCAATCGAGGGCTGAAACGCCCCCCTGCGGCGACAGTTGCATGCTGTGGGCAAACATTGATCTTTGAAAAAGCTCAGCTTTCCGGCAGAGCTTGCAGGGCGCCCTAGAACAGTTCGCTGACCTTGCGGGTGCGTTTCAGGGCCCGGGTGCGCCGGCCGTCGGGCGCGCTGGACTGGAACAGGCGGCGGAACTCGTCGCGCTTCTCGTGCACCGAGGCGATGACCAGCCCCATCGGCACGCCCAGGTCCACCAGGGTGTTCTCCGCCAGCTGCAGACTGGCCTCCACGGTCTCGGGCACGGCGTCGGTCACGCCCAGGCCGTAGAGCCGGGCGGCGTGCTTGGCGTCGCGCGCCCGGGCCACCAGGGTCACGTCGGGCCGCAGGCGCCGCGTGGCGCGCACCACGTCGTCGACCTTGCCGGGCGCGTCCATGGTCACCACCACCGCCGGGACCGTCTCGATGCCGCAGCGCTTGAGGAATTCCTCCCGTCCCGCGTCGCCGAAGTAGATGGTGCGTCCTTCCTCCCGGGCGGCGGCGACCAGCCGGGGGTCGCTGTCCACCGCCACGAACTCGCGCGCGTGCAGCTCCAGCATCTCGCCCACCAGCCGCCCGACCCGGCCGTAGCCGATCACCAGCACCCGACCGGCCGCAAGCTCCCCGGCGATCGCCTCGGGCAGGTCCTCGACCGGGGTGGCCAGCCTCTGGCCCAGCCGCGCCGCCAGCGCCGCCATGAACGGCACCAGGAACAGGCCCAGGCTGACGGAGACCAGCACCCGCTGACCCGCCTCGGGACCCAGCAGGCCTTCCGCGAGGGCCTGCGCCACCACCACGAAGGCGAATTCGCCGGCGGGGCCGAGCACCAGGGCGGTCTCCAGCGCCGGCTTGGCGGGCAGGCGGAACAGCCGCCCCAGGACGAAGGTGATGGCGGCCTTCAGCGCCACAACGCCCACCGTCAGGGCGATCAGCACCGCGGGTTCCGACAGCAGCCGTCCGAGGTCCAGCTTCACCCCCACCGAGACGAAGAACATGCCGAGCAGCAGCCCCTTGAAGGGCTCGATGGTCACCTCGATCTCGCGGCGGAATTCGGTCTCGGCCAGCAGCAGGCCGGCGATGAAGGCGCCCAGGGCCATGGACAGGCCGCCGAGCTGGGCCGCCACGCCCGCGCCGATCACCACCAGCAGGCTGAGCGCCACGAACATCTCGGGACTGCGGGTGCGCGCGGCGGACTGGAACAGGGGCCGAAGCACCAGCCGCCCCCCGACCACCAGCACGGCCAGGGCGAGGGCCGCCGGAGCGAGAGCCAGGGCCAGGCCGGTGAGGCTGGTATGGGTTCCCCCCATCAGGGTGAGCGCGATTAGGATCGGCGCCACGGCCAGGTCCTGGGCCAGCAGGACGGCGAAGGAGGCCCGTCCCGAGGCGCTGTTCAGGATTCGCCGTTCCGCCAGAACCGGCATGACCAGGGCCGTGGAGGACAGGGCCAGCGCCAGGCCCAGCACCGCCGCGCCGACGGGCGGCACGCCGAACAGGAAGGCCGCGCCGCCGAGCGCCGTCGCCGAGATCGCCACCTGCAGCAGGCCCAGGCCGAAAACCAGCTTCCGGAGCTTACGCAACCGCTCCCAGGACAGCTCCAGACCGATCATGAACAGCAGGAACACCACGCCGAACTCGGCCAGCGCCTCGATGTCGTTGGCGTCGGCGATGGAGAACAGACGCGCCCAGGGATGCTCGGCCGCGAGCCGACCCAGGCCCTGCGGCCCCAGCAGCACGCCCGCAGCCAGGAAGCCCAGCACCGGACTGATCTTCAGCCGTCGGAACAGGGGCGCGACCACGCCGGCCGTGGCCAGGAAGACCAGGATGTCCTTGTAGTCGGAAGCCGCCGGATGCGGGGTCATGGGCCCTGCCTGCCGAAATCCGGGCGCCGGCACAAGCGAAACCCCATGCGGTTCGAGGCCGATCGTCGCGGGCCCGCATCCCCGGCGGTCGATAAATCCGCAACACCCGGGGGCAGAGGGTCATCTTGTTCAACCCGGGAGAGTTTTATGACGAAATTTTAAGGGACAACCGCCCGGCGCGGGTGCAGTGTGCCGGCCCTGTGATCTGCGCTGGGGCGCGATGGGGCGATTAGTCATGAAATACAAGCTGTTCACCGGTGCGGCCCTGGCCGCGGTCCTGGCGGTTTCGGCCGGCGTGGCGCAGGCGGGTCCGACGCCCGGCGCGGTCCCGTCGGACTGGGAAGCCCTGTTCCTGACCCCCGCCGACGGCGGCGGCGACGCCGCCAACGGCGGACCGCAGTTCGGCGCCTGGGGCTTCGACATCACCGGCATGGACACCAGCGTCCGCCCCGGCGACGACTTCCATCTCTACGCCGACGGCGGCTGGGACAAGCGCACCCCGATCCCGGCGGACAAGACCCGCTTCGGCATGTTCGACACCCTCTTCGACCGCTCGCAGGAGCAGCTGAAGTCGATCATCGAGACCAGCGCCAAGTCGCATGCGAAGCCGACCACCAACGCCGGCAAGATCGGCGCCTTCTACAACGCCTTCATGGACGAGAAGCGCATCGAGGCGCTGGACGCCAAGCCGCTGGCGCCGGCGCTGGCCAAGATCCGCGCGATCAAGACCAAGGATCAGATGGCCAGCTTCATGGGGCACTCCCAGGGCAGCTACGGCAAGAGCGTCTTCGGCATGGGCGTGGGCGTCGATTCCAAGCACCCGGACAAGTACGCCGTGTTCAGCGGCTCCGGCGGCCTGGGCCTGCCGGACCGGGACTACTATCTGTCCGACAACTACAAGGACAAGAAAGCCAAGTACCGCATCTACGTCGGCCAGATGCTCGAGCGCATCGGTTGGCCGGACGCCCAGAAGCACGCCGACGAGATCATGGCGTTCGAGACCAAGCTGGCCGAGGCCAGCTGGACCCGCGCCCAGCGCCGCGACCGCGACAAGACCTACAACCCCATGACCCCCGCCGAGCTGAAGGCCTATGCGCCGGAGTTCAACTGGGGCGAGTTCATGAAGGGCGCCCAGCTGGCCAAGGTCGATCGCGTCATCGTCAGCGACAACACCGCCTTCCCCAAGGTCGCCAAGATCTTCAGCGAAACCTCGCTCGACACGCTCAAGGCCTGGGAAGCCTTCAACACCGCCGACGAGGTGGCGCCCTATCTGTCGAGCCGCTTCGTCACGGCCCGCTTCAACTTCCGCAACAAGGAACTGGGCGGCCAGCCCGAGAACCGCGTGCGCTGGAAGCGTGCGGTGGCCAGCGTCGACGGCGCGCTGGGCGAGGTCGTGGGCCAGGAATACGTCAAGCAGTACTTCCCCGCCTCGTCCAAGACGGCGATGGAAGGCCTGGTCGGCGACCTGCGCGCTGCGCTGCGCGCCCGCATCGAAAAGCTCGACTGGATGAGCCCGGACACCAAGGCTGAGGCGGTCAAGAAGCTCGACAAGTTCACCGTCAAGATCGGCTATCCGAACAAGTGGCGTGACTATTCGGGCCTGGCGGTCTCCCCGACCGATCTGGTGGGCAACATCCGCCGCTCGGGCGAGTTCGAGTACGCCTACAACATCCACAAGCTGGGCAAGCCGGTGGACCGCCTGGAATGGGGCATGACCCCCCAGACGGTGAACGCCTACTACAACTCCACCTTCAACGAGATCGTCTTCCCGGCCGCCATCCTGCAGGCACCCTTCTTCGATCCCAAGGCGGACGCGGCCATCAACTACGGCGGCGTCGGCGGCGTGATCGGTCACGAAATGACCCACGGTTTCGACGACCAGGGCCGCAAGTCCGACGGCAACGGCGTGCTGCGCGACTGGTGGAAGCCGGAGGACGCGGCCAAGTTCAAGGTCCAGTCCGACCGCTACGGCGCCCAGTACGACACCTATGAGGTTGCGCCGGGCGTGCACGTGAAGGGCGCCCAGACCATGGGCGAGAATATCGCCGACCTCGGCGGCATGCTGGTGGCGCTGGACGCCTACCACGCCTCGCTGAAGGGCAAGCCCGCCCCGGTGCTGGACGGCTTCACCGGCGACCAGCGCGTGTTCCTGGGCTGGGCCCAGGTGTGGCGCGACAAGGCCCGCCTCGACACCGCCAAGCAGCTGGTGGCCGTCGACGTCCACTCTCCGGGCCAGTTCCGGATCGTGGGCCCGATGCGCAACATCGACGCCTGGTACGAAGCCTTCGGCGTCAAGGAAGGCGACAAGTACTACGTCAAGCCTGAGGAGCGCGTCCGCATCTGGTGATGCGCCGTAGCTGACCACAACCGGGAGCGCAGTCTCTTCAGGAGGCTGCGCTCCTTTTTCTTGAGACGAACCACGGCCCCTTCAGCGGCCCACGATCCGGAGTTCTTTCGCATGTCGATCAAACACCTCATCCTGGCCGGCGTGGCCGGCGCCGCCCTGGTCGCGGGCCAGGCTTCCGCCCAGCCGACCCTGCAGGCCGGCGAGACCTGCCTGGACCGCTACTGCGACCAGATCTCGATCTTCGGGATCGCGGCCGACGCGCCCTCGGGCGCGGGCGCTCAAGGCGCCTCCACCGAGGCCCACCGCTTCGGGACCTGGGGCTTCGACGTGGACGGCATGGACCGTTCGGTGAAGCCCGGCGACAACTTCTACCTCTATGCGGTGGGGACCAGCCTGAAATCGCTGCAGGTGCCGTCCGACCGGCCGCGCTACGGCTCCTTCGATGCGCTTCGCGAACTCAGCGACAACCGGGTGCGGGCGCTGATCGAAAAGATGGGCCAGGGCCACGCGGCGCTGGACAGCGACGAGGGCAAGATTGGCGCGCTCTACGCCAGCTACATGGACGAGGCCCGCATCGAGAAGCTCGACGCCGCCCCGATCGCCAGGGACCTGGCCGCGGTGCGCGCGCTCAAGACCCGCACCGAGGTGGCCCGCTCGATGGGCGCCTCCCACGGCGGTTTCGGCTCCAGCTTCTTCGGCGCCTTCGTGACCGCCGACTCCAAGGACCCGAAGCACAATGTGCTCTACCTCGGCCAGGGCGGCATCGGCCTGCCGGACCGCGACTACTACCTGAAGGACAGCTTCAAGCCCAAGCTCGAGGCCTACCGCGCCTACGTGGCCCAGACCCTGCGCGCCATCGGCTGGGAGGACGCCAACGCCGAGGCCGACAAGATCGTGGCCATGGAGACCCGCATCGCCGAGGCGCAGTGGAGCACCATCGAGGACCGCGACGCCAACAAGACCTACAGCGCCATGACCCCGGCCCAGCTCAAGGCCCGGGCGCCGGGCTTCGACTGGCAGGCCTTCCTGAACGCCGCCGGCGTGGGCAAGGTCAGGAAGGTGGTGGTGCGCGAGGACACCGCCTTCCCCAAGATCGCCAAGATCTTCGCCGAGACCCCGGTCTCGACCCTGCAGGCCTGGCAGGCCTTCCAGGGGACCGACGGCGCCGCGCCGTTGCTTTCGAAGCGCTTCTCCCAGGCGGCCTTCGCCTTCCACTCGACCGCGCTGCAGGGCATTCCGGTGGACCGTCCGCGCTGGAAGCGCGGCGGGGCCTTCGTCCAGGGCGCCATGGGCGAGGCCGTGGGCCGGGCCTATGTGGCGGAGTACTTCCCGGCCGAATCCAAGGCCAAGATGGTGCAGTTGATCGCCGACCTGCGCGCGGCCATGCGCAACCGCATCCAGAACCTGGAGTGGATGAGCGCCGAGACCAAGACCAAGGCGCTGGAGAAGCTCGACAAGTTCGGCGTCAAGGTCGGCTACCCCGACAAGTGGCGTGACTACTCCGCCCTCAAGGTCGACCCGAACGACCTCTACGGCAACGCCGAGCGGTCGGGCAAATTCGGCTGGGCCCGGATTATCGGCCGGCTGGGCAAGCCCGTGGACAAGGCGGAGTGGGGCATGACTCCCCAGACCGTGAACGCCTACTACAATCCCAACGGCAACGAGATCGTCTTCCCGGCCGCCATCCTGCAGCCGCCCTTCTTCGACCCGGCCGCGGACGCGGCGGTCAACTACGGCGGCATCGGCGGGGTGATCGGCCACGAGATGGGCCACGGCTTCGACGACCAGGGCCGCAAGTCCGACGGCGACGGGGTGCTCAGCGACTGGTGGACGGCCGAGGACGCCGCCAAGTTCAAGGTGCAGACCACGCGCCTCGGCAAGCAGTACGACGCCTTCGAGATCCTGCCGGGCGTCCACGTCCAGGGCGACCTGACCATGGGCGAGAACATCGGCGACCTGAACGGCTCGACCATCGCCATCGACGCCTACCACGCCTACCTCAAGGGCCAGCCCGCGCCGGTCATCGACGGCTTCACGGGCGACCAGCGGGTCTATCTCGGCTGGGCCCAGGTGTGGCGCGAGAAGGCGCGCGACGACTATTACAAGAACCTGGTGACCACCAACCCGCACGCGCCTTCGCCCTTCCGGGCGCTGGGACCGCTGCGCAACGAGGATCCGTGGTACGCCGCCTTCGACGTCAAGCCGGGCGACAAGTACTATCTGGCCCCGGCCGAGCGGGTCCGCATGTGGTGATTTCGGCCCTTGAGGGCTGAACGAAACGGGGGCGGGGAGGGCGACCCTCCCGCCCCTTGTTCTGCGCGCCGGCGGTCAAGCATCGGCGGCGGGTTGGAACGTCCAGTGACGCTACAGCTGATTCGCGGCTGAGGTTCGCCAAGAAGAAAGCCCGCCGAGGTTTCCCTCGGCGGGCTTCTTGCTCTGAAGAGCAGGCGTCTCCTCCCCGAAACGCCGGAGACCGCACTCGTGCTACGCGCGCGCTGATCTCACGGCGGAAATGTGACGGGTCGGTCCGGTCGAGTCAATTGCGCGAAAGCCACACAAGCCGTGCGAAAGACTTGGTGATCGGCGATCAGAAACCCTTCGGCGGCTGGCTTTGCTCGAGGATCGCCTTGACCGTCGCCACCAGCTCCGCGCGCGGCACCGTGGACTGGCCCGGGCGCTCGCTCTTCCAGGCCGCGTTGTCGGCGAGATTCGAGGCCAGGGCCCGCCCCAGGTCTAGATCCTTGATCGTCACCACCCCCGCAGCGATCTCGTCGCCGCCGAGAATCACCGCCGCGGGCGAGAGCCTGCGGTCGGCGTACTTCATCTGGGCCTTCATGCCCGAGCGACCGAGGTAGACCTCCGCGGGCACGCCCGCGCGCCGCAGTTCGGAGGCGACTGCGAAGTACTCGCCCATGGCGGCCTCGTCGAAGGCGATGACCACCACCGGGCCGCGCGGACCCCTGTCGGCGGCCTGGTCGATCAGGGCCAGCTGCGACAGGGCCACCGCCAGGCGGCTGACACCGAAGGAAAATCCGGTGGCCGGCGTGCGCTCGCCGGTGAAGCGCGCCACCAGATCGTCGTAGCGGCCGCCGCCGCCGATCGAACCCAGGCGCAGGGCTTCCCCGCCCGCGTTGGCGGCGATCACCTCGGCCTCGTAGACCGGGCCGGTATAGTACTCGAGCCCACGCACCACGGCCGGATCGAAGCGGGCCTGGTCTTCGGCCACGCCCATGCCGTTGAGCGCCGCGTCGATCAGGGACAGCTCCTTCAGCCCCTCCGCGCCCTCGTCGGACGCGCCAACCACGGCTTCCAGCGCCTCGATGGTGGCCGCGCGCGTGCCGGCCGCGGCGCCCAGGAACGCCAGCACCGAATCGATGGCCCTGGCCGGCAGCTTCGCGCCCGGCGTGAAGTCGCCCGATTCGTCCTTGCGGCCCGGTCCCAGCAGCGCCTTGACGCCCTCGGTCCCCAGCCGGTCCAGCTTGTCGACCGCGCGCAGCACCACCAGCTTCTGGGCGGAGTCGGTGACGCCGGCCGAGCTCATCAGCCCGTTCAGGAGCTTGCGGTTGTTGATCTTCAGCACCGCGGAGCCCCGCGGCAGTCCGGCGGCCTCCAGCCCCTCGACCGCCATGGCCACGATCTCGGCGTCGGCCTCGGGCCGGTCGGAGCCCACGGTGTCGGCGTCGCACTGGATGAACTGGCGGAAGCGGCCGGGGCCGGGCTTCTCGTTGCGCCATACCGTGCCGTAGGCGTAGCGGCGGTAGGGCTTGGGCAGGGTGGTCCAGTTCTCCGCCGCGAAGCGCGCCAGCGGCGCGGTCAGGTCGTAGCGCAGCGCCATCCACTGCTCGTCGTCGTCCTGCAGGGCGAAGACGCCCTCGTTGGGACGGTCGCTGTCGGGCAGGAACTTGCCCAGCGCGTCGGCGTATTCGAACGCCGGGGTGTCCAGCGCCTCGAAGCCGTAGCGTTCATAGACGGCGCTCACCGCCTCCAGAATGCGGCGTTCGGTTGAGAGGTCACGGGCGCGGCGATCCTGGAAGCCGCGGGGGCTCCGCGCCTCGGGGCGGAAATCGGTGTCGGACATGCGGCGCGGGTTAGCGGATCGAGGCGCGAGGGGCAAGGAAACGGTCAGGCGAGGACGCGTTTGGCGATCTCCCGGTCCACGCCGTCCTCCTTCGAGCCCGACAGGTTGAGCATCAGCGCCACCCCCAGCTCCGTTTCCGGCTGCCAGCCGATGTAGCAGCATCCGCCGCCCTCATGTCCGACCCAGCGCCGCTCTCCGAGCTTCTCCAGATCGAAGCCCAGACCATATTGGGCCACGCCTGTTGCTGTCGGCGAGGGCCTCCACAGCCGCTCCAGACTTTCGCGCCGGACCAGGACGCCCGGGCGGAAGGCCGACATCAGTTTGACGGCGTCCGCGCCGCTGGTGTTGCAGCCGGCGGCTGGCCAGTAGCTCGGCGAATAGTCCAGGGCGAAGTTCTGCAGCGGCCCGAATTCGCGCGTGTAATTGGTCGAGCGCTTGTTCGGTATGACCGTGCGGTGGTCGCCGAAGGCGGTGGCTTTCATGCCCAGCCGGTCGAGGATCCGATGCTGCACGAAGGCGTCGTAAACCTCGCCGGTCAGGCGTTCGACGATTTCGGCGATCAGCAGATAGGGGTACTGATTGTAGCGCCACTTGCTGCCCGCGGGCTCCTTGGCGGGCAGGGGCGCCGCAGCGGCGATTTCTTCGGCCTTGGTGAAATATTCCAGGTGGCGCGGATCGGCGAAGAGGCCGGAATCCTTACGCCTGTCCGCCTCGGCCGACCAGCCGGGCGCCCCGCCCGGCCCGACCAGGCCCGAGGTGTGCGACAGCAGCTGGCAGACCAGAACTTCCGGATGATTGGCCTTGAGCTCGGGCAGGTAGACGGCGGCCGGCGCCTCCACGTCCAGTTTGCCGGCCTCCACCAGCAGCATGGCGGACAACCCCGCCAGCATCTTTGAGGCCGAGGCCATCGGCAGGACCGAGGCGGTGGTCATCGACCGGTTGGTCTCGATCTCGGCCAGGCCGTAAGCCTTGAGCTTCACCGTTCTGCCCTGGCGGGTGATCGCCAGCACGGCGCCGGGAATCCCCTTGGTCTTCATCCGCTGCGCCACATAGGCGTCAATCGGATCCGACCGGCCCCGGGCGGCCGCCGCAGAGGGCGCCACAGCGGCCAGGGCCAGCAGGTTTCGGCGGTCTAGGCTCATGGTGGGCTACTCCCGGCGGCGGTCTCGCGCCGGATCAGGCCTGTCGGCCCGCCCTCAGGTCCAGTGAAATCCTGCTCATGGTCTGAAGCGTGCGATCAACGACCGGGTCGAGGGGTCGTGAGCCCCCTCGGGGCCGCCTTCCAGCTCCGCCAGCACGCGGCCGGCCAGGGTCTTGCCCAGCTCCACGCCCCACTGGTCGAAGCTGTTGATCCCCCACATCACGCCCTCGACGAAGGTCTTGTGCTCATAGAGGGCGATCAGGGCGCCGAGGCCCGCGGCCTCCAGCCGGTCCAGCACGATCAGGGTCGAGGGCCGGTTTCCCGGGAAGCTGCGCTGGGGCGCCAGGACATCGATCTCGTCGGGCGCCAGGCCGCGCGCCTCCAGCTCGGCGCGGACCTCGTCTTCGGAGCGCCCGACCAACAAGGCCTCGGCCTGGGCGATGACATTGGCGATCAGCTTGCGGTGCATGGCCGGGTCGCTGTCTCCCGGATCGGCGACGGCCACGAACTCCAGTGGGACTACATCGGTCCCCTGGTGCATCTGCTGGAAATAGGCGTGCTGGACGTTGGTCCCCTCGTCGCCGAACACCACCGGGGCGGTGGAATGCGCCACCGGCTTACCGTCGCGGCCCACCCGCTTGCCGTTCGATTCCATCTCGAGCTGCTGCAGGAAGGCCGCCAGCCTGCGCAGCCGGTGGGCGTAGGGCACGACCGAGCGGGCCCGGCGGTCCAGGCCGTTGCGGTTGAACACCTGCGCCAGGGCCAGCAGCACCGGCGCGTTCCGGTCCAGCGGCGCCTCGGCGAAATGCCGGTCCATGGCGCGCGCGCCCTCCAGCAGGGCCTCGAACCTGTCCCAGCCCAGGGCGACCGCCACCGACAGGCTGACCGCCGACCACAGGGAGTAGCGCCCGCCCACCCAGTCCCAGAAGCCGAATACCCGCTCCGGCGCGATGCCGAAGGCAGAGGTGCGCTCCAGGGCGGTGGACACTGCCGCCAGGTGCCCTTTCGCGGCCTCCGAGCCCAGCGCCGCCGAGAGCCAGGCCCGGGCGGCCTCGGCGTTGGCCAGGGTCTCCTGGGTCGAGAAGGTCTTGGAGACGATCACCACCAGGGTGCGGGCCGGATCGAGGCCGGCGGAGGTCAGGGCGAACTCGGCGCCGTCGACATTGGCGACGAAGCGCAGGTCGATCTCGGGGCTGAGGGGCTTCAGCGCATCCCACAGCAGCCGCGGTCCGAGGTCCGAGCCGCCAATGCCGATATGCAGGATCGTGTCGAAGCGCTCGCCCGTGGCGCCCCGGAGCGCGCCGGAACGCACCTGGTCCGCGAAGGCCCGCATCCGCGAACGCACCGCCTCGACCTCGGCCATGACCGGTGTTCCGGCGGCGGCGAACGGGTCGCCCGGCCTCGCCCGGAGCGCCATGTGCAGCACCGCCCGGCCTTCCGAGGCGTTGACCGGATCGCCCGCGAACAGCCTTGCGCGCTGGTCTTCCACCCCGGCCGCGCGGGCGAGGGCCAGCGCCGCTTCGAAGCCGGCCAGGGTCCAGGCCTGCTTAGAAAGGTCCAGGCTCAGGCCGCAGGCGCTCAGGCTCAGCCGCGCCAGACGCTCCGGTTCGGCGGCGAACAGGTCGGCGATGCGCCGGCCGCCCGCGTCCGCCGCTGCGGCTTCCAGCGCGTTCCAGGCCCGGTCGAGGGATGAGGCAGTCATGGGGCTTGGCTAGCGCGCCTTGGGCCCGAGGTCACCTCTCGTTTACCGGAACGCCTTAACCATGGCCCCAAACCTCTGTTTTCCAAGGATGCGCCCATGTCCTGCGCCCTCGCCCTCGCCGCCTCCCTGGCCATGGCCGACATGTACGGCGCCGCGCCCGCGGTCCGCGCCGCCCAGATGCAGACCGAGGCGGTATCCAAGCTCTCGACCGAGCCGATGTACGCCGACATCGTCACCCGAGCGCGCACGCTGCAGGAGGTCATCGCC
Organism: uncultured Caulobacteraceae bacterium; assembly: GCA_964432415.1. Lineage (GTDB taxonomy): Bacteria > Pseudomonadota > Alphaproteobacteria > Caulobacterales > Caulobacteraceae > JAFECT01. The sequence continues at coordinate 14,139 of CAYSNW010000007.1, read as the reverse complement.
CGCTACCGTTCGCCGGGCATGAAGGCCTCGACCGGCCCGATCAGCCTGCCGGACTTCGCGAGCTTCAAGGCCGAAACCCTGCGGCTGTCGGCGCTCGACATGCAGGGTCATTTCGACCTGGCCAAGCGCGGCACGGACGGCGACCTGAAGTGCATCCTCAAGGGGATATCCGAGGACCTGCCCAAGCGGGTCGCCGAGGTCGAGACCGCGCGCACCGGAGCCCAGCAGGACCAGGCGCTGGACGACCTGGCCTATCTGCTGAACGACAACGTCGAGGTGGTCACCGCCCCGCCGAAGCCGCCGGTCTAGTTCTTCAGCGCCTTCACGACTGTCCCGGCCGTCAGGATCTGCGGCAGCACCTTCGCCGGCGCGCCCGGCCGGTACACCACATAGAGCGGCACGCCCGAGCGTCCCTGGGCGGCCAGCGCGCGGGCGATGGCGTCGTCGCGCCGGGTCCAGTCGGCGACCAGGTAGGCGGTGTTGGTCGCGCGCAGGGCGGCCGCGACCTCGGGCCGGGAGAGCGAGGTCTGTTCATTGACCTTGCAGCTGACGCACCAGGCGGCGGTGAAGTTGACGAACACGGGGCGTCCCTCGGCGATCAGGGCGTCCTGGCGCGCCTGGGACCAGGGCTCGGCGCCCAGTTCGGCGCCCTCCAGCGTCCGGCCCCCCTGGGGCGGCGGTGGCGCGGCGGCGCCCCAGATGGCGAACAGCACCGCCAGCATCAGGGCCAGGCCCGCCGCGACCAGAGTCAGGACCGTGCGACGACCCTCCGGGTCCCTGCGCTGGAGTCGCCCCCACACCTGCAGGCAGAGCGCCAAGAACAGCAGGGCCGTCAGCAGGAAGCCCAGCGCCGCGGAGCCCGACTGCTGGGCGAAGACCCAGACCAGGAAGGCGCAGGTCCCGTACATGGGCCAGGCCAGCCAGCGCCTCAGGCTGTCCATCCAGGGCCCGGGCCTGGGCAGGCGATCGAGCGCACCGGGCGAGAAGCTCAGGACGACGTAGGGCAGAGCCAGGCCCAACCCCAGCGCCAGGAAGACCAGCAGGGTGTCGAGCGTCCCCGCGGTCAGGGCCCAGCCGAGCGCGACGCCCATGAACGGCGCGGTGCAGGGCGCGCCGATCACCACCGCCAGCACGCCGGCGAAGAAGGCCCCGAGCGGTCCCGGGCGGCTGTGCAGGCCGGCGCCCAGCCCCTGCAGCGAGGTCCCCGCGTCATAGACCCCGGACAGGTTCAGTCCGATCGCGGCGATCAGCATGGCCAGGAAGGCGGTCACCGCCGGCGACTGCAGCTGGAAGCCCCAACCCACGGCCTGGCCGGCCGCCTTGCCCGCGATCAGGATCGCGCCGAGGCTGAGGAAAGCGATGAGCACCCCGCCCAGGAAGGCCAGGCCGTCGCGCCGGGTGGTCGCCGGATCGTGGGCGCCGCGCGCCAGGGCGGCGGCCTTCATGGCCAACACCGGGAAGACGCAGGGCATCAGGTTGAGAAGCAGGCCCCCCAGCAGGCCGAACAGGACCGCCAGCCCCAGCCCGGGTCCGACGGCCGGGGATGAAAGAGCGCTCACCGTCTCCGCGCCCGGCGCGCGACCCAGTCCGCCTGCGCCGGCCGGCGCCGGTCCTTCGCTGGCGGTGATTTCCCAGGCGCCGGCGCGCGTCGTGAGCACGCCCGCGATCGGACCGGAGGGCGGCGCGCCGGATCCCGGCGCGGGGGTCAGGGTCAGGGTCAGGCCGTCGGGGCCGCGCTCGATGACCTGGGCGGCCGAATAGTCGATCAGGCGCGGCGTGGCGGGGAAGAAATAGGCGCCGGCGGCTTCCGCGCCCTTCAGCGGGCCCCCGGTCATGGCCAGAAGAAGCTTCCCGTTCTCGCGGCGATAGCGTGCCTCGATCGGCGCGGTCTTCGGGGCGGCGGCCAGGGCCGAGGCCACCGCGGCGCCGAACACCGGATGGGGCTGGGGCGCCGCCGCGGCGATCGGCAGGTCGATCTCCACCGTCCCGCTCTCGGGAATGCAGACGTCGGCGCAGACCAGCAGGTTCACCGCCGCCGACAGATGCGCGCGTTCCCCCGGCCGGGCCGAGGCCGGCACGGTGATCGCAACCGGCAGCAAGACTTCGCTCTCGTAGCCGTAGGTCATCAGGGGCGGCTGCGGCAGACGCTTCGGCGCCGGCCAGACGATCTCCCCCGCCTTCCAGTCCGCCGGAAGGGTCCAGGTCAGCTCCGGCGGCAGGCCCGCGTCGCCGGCGTTTTTCCAATAGGTGTGCCAGCCCGGCGCGATCTGCTGGCGCAGCGCGACATGCGTGGTCGAGCCCGGCGCGACGGTCGCGCTCTCGGGCGCCAGCTCCAGCTTCACATGACCCGTGTTGACCGGCGCGGCTGCGGCCGGGAAGGCCAGGGCCAGGGCCGCCAGGAAGGCCGGGATGAGATAGCGCAGCACCGCAACTCCAAAGCTTGAACGGGCGACTTATAGGGGCATGATCGGGTCACCGGAAACAGCAAGCGAGTCGCCGGATCATGACCTTCGACGAGATCGAGATCGGACAGGTGGTTTCGCTGGGCGCCATCGCGCTGGACCGCCGGGCTATCGAGGGCTTCTGCACGACCTTCGCGCCGGACTGGGACGCCATGAACGGCGCGCCCGACGCCATGGTCTACGCCATCTGGTCCCGGCTCGAGGCCGACACCTCCAAGGGCTGGGGCCGGCACAAGCGGCTGGCGGTCGACGCCCTGCGCTGGGTGCGCAATCCGCCGGCGGGCGAGCTGCTGCGCGGCCGCATGACCGTGATGGGGGTCGATCCCGTCGGCGAGGACAAGGGCGTGGTCATCGCCCAGCACGACCTGCTGGATGAGGCGGGACGGCTGGTCTTCTCCTGCCTGACCCGCTCGGTGATGGGGCGCTAGCGCGTTCATGGCCGAGGACCCCCGGGACATCGCCCCGATCCCGCCCGGCAAGGGCGGCTTTGAGCGTGAATTCAAACTGGGCGCGCGGGTCATCGCCTATGTGGTCGGCTGGCTGGTCTGCGCCTTCGTGCTGTTCCGGATTCTGGTGCCCATGACCTGGGGCGCGCGCTCGGACCTGGCGCCGCTGGCCGCCATCGTGCTGGCCGTCGCCGGCGCGCTGGGCCTGCTCTACCTGTTCTATCTGATGGTCCGCGACATTCGCCGAGCGATGTGAGCGGGCGTTCTCCAACCCTGAGGGACGAATATGAGCAATACGTCGGGCGGCCCTGGCCTGTTGCGGCGGTTCTCACTCCCGTCCACGGTGCGTCTGGGGGTCTACGGGGCCCTCGGTCTCGTCATCCTGCTGTTCGCCGGCTGCAGCATCGCCAAGCACAGCGTCACGGTGCAGCCGGGCGAGGTCGGGGTGCTGGTGCGCACCCTGGGCGCCAACGCCGGGGTGGATCCGACGCCGCTTGCGCCGGGCTGGCATTTCGTCGGCCTCGGCGAGCGGGTGGTGCAGTACCCCAGCATCGAGCGCTCCTACGCCTACACCCGCGATCCCAACACCGCCAACGGCGGCGGCGAGGGCAATGAGGAGGTCAGCTTCTCCGACCACACCGGCCTGCCGATCACCGCCGACGTCCAGGTGGTGCTGAGGGTCAATCCCGCCCAGGCGCCCAAGCTCTATTCGAGCTGGCGGCTCAGCTTCGACCAGCTCTTCGCCACACCGATCCGCAACGACATCCGCTCGGCCATCGCCGCGGAGTCCGAGCTGATTTCGGCCGACGACATGATGTCCGGCGGGCGGCAGGCCATGATCGGCCGGGCCCTGGCGCGGGTTCAGGCCAAGTGGTCGCGTCAGGGCGTGGAGATCAGCCAGCTGAGCTGGCTCGGCAACCTGCGCTATCCGCAGAGCGTGCTGGACGGCATCACCCGCAAGTCGCAGGTCGATCAGGCCACTATGGCCGCGCAGGGCAAGGTCGCCCAGGCCAAGGCCGAGGCAGACGCCAAGATCGAGGAGGCCCGGGGCCTGGCCGAGTCCACCCGCCTGCAGGCCCTGGCGCTCAGGGCCAGCCCCGAGGTGCTGCGCCAGAAGGAGATCGAGCGCTGGAACGGCATGTGCCCGCTCAACGTCAAGACCTGCATTGTCGGATCCAGCGCGCTGGCCCAGGTGCAGGCGGAAGAGAAGTAGGCCCTACTTCATCTTCTTGACGTCATCCTCGGGGCCGCGAAGCGGAACCCGAGGACCCAACAGCGAATCTTGATTGAAGCTGGGCGCCTCTTCTTTTCGCAGCGTTGAGGACGGGAGCTGTTGGGTCCTCGGGTCTGCGCCCCTGCGGGGCTCCGCTCCGAGGATGACGGACATATATTTTGGGCAAACGAAAAAGGCCCTCCCGCGAGGGAGGGCCTCTTCCGAGCTCACGCCGGAGCCCGAGCTCAGTTGGTTGTGGCCGACGCGGCCAGGCCATCGGTGCCGTCGCGTGCGGCGCGGTCGAGCGCAATGGCCACCAGGCGGTCCCAGCCCAGCAGCGAGATCAGGTGGGCGTAGATGTGCTGCAGGGCGCCGTTGTCGCGCAGCTGCATGAACTTGTCCTGCGGCAGGGCGTTCAGGCGCTCCTGGCTGATGGCGAAGTACTCCGCCAGCTTCACCGGCTCACCGAAGGAGCCGTCCGGGTTGGTCGGCTGGAAGGTGGCGTCGCGGCTCTCGAACAGGTCGAGTTCCTTCATCAGCTCGACGAAGGTCTCGGTGCGGCGGCGCTCCTGCTCGAAGTCGTTGCAGAACTGCATGGCGTTCTGGGTGTAGGCCGAGGGCTGGCCCTCCTCGAAGAACGGCACGTCCGGGGTCTCGGAGATGAAGGGCGCGTCGCGGTCGACGCACAGCACCATGCGGTCCGCCTCGTCGTCGTTGGCGAACACGAAGGGATAGCGGCGCACGAAGCCCGGGATGTAGGCGTCGATGCGGAAGTCGCCCTCAGGGCTGACGAACAGGTTGTCGCCCTGGCGCAGACCCATGACCACCAGCGGCGTCTTGGCGTCGCCCATGAAGATGATCGGGTAGGACATGCAGGCCGCGAAGAACTCGGTCACCGTCAACGGCACGACGTTGGTCTGCGCCACGAAGCGGTAGGGCTTGTCCGTGCGATTGACCCCCAGCGCGCCATGCATCTGCGCGTTCAGCGGCTCAGGCTTGCTGTAGAAGAGCACGTTGCCCGAAAGCCCGGCGCCCTGGGGAAGCGGCATCTGTTCCATAGTGATTTTTATCTTGTGCAAAAGTTGAGCGGCGCTTCTAGCGCGCGACTGAGGCGATGCAAAGCCGCTTCGCCGGGAACGCGCGCGCTAACCTTAAGAAACCCGGGAAATTTGCGCCGAACGGCGCTACGCCAACGCTTCGTTAAAGCGTGGTCAGCCATATTGCTGCGTGACCATGAAAACCTCCGCCCTGATCAAATCGGTCGACCAGTCGACGCTGCGCGCCATCATCGACGCGCACGCCCGCTACCTCGCTGGCACCCCGGGCGGACGCCGCGCCAATCTCTCCTATTTCGACCTGTCCAACACCAACCTGGAAAAGGTCGACCTGTCCGACGCGGACCTGTCCGGCGCGCGGCTGAACGCCGCCCTGATGCTGGGCGCCAAGCTCAATCGGGCCATCCTGTTCGGCGCCGACATGCGCGACGCAGACCTGCGCTACGCCCAGCTGCGCCGCGCCGACCTCCGGGGCGCGTGCCTGCGCGGCGCCAACCTGTCCGGCGCGGAACTGGTCGAATGCGACCTGCGCGAGGGGCTGATCGCCCTGCAGGACGCCAAGGACGGCTTCCGCCTGCTCAAGCACGAGCGCAAGCCGGGCGAGCTGGACTACGCGGTCCTGTCGGGCGCCAACCTGCAGGGCGCCCAGATGAGCGGCACCTTCGCCCAGGCCGCCGACTTCCGCGACGCCAACCTGACCGGCGCCATCATGGCCGGCTCGCGCCTGCGCAACGCCACCCTGGACGGCGCCGACCTGTCCGGCGCCGACCTGTCCTCGGCCGACCTCTCCGGCGCCTCGTTCAAGCGCGCGGTGATGAGCGGCACCAATATCGAGCGCGCCAACACCGACAAGACCGACCTGACCGGGGTGCTCAAGGCGCCGCCGGCCACCGTCTTCATCGACGACCTGCCGCTGGGCGAGATCCTGAGCGCCCACGAGCAGTGGTGCGACACCGGCGGCATGCAGGGCAAGGCCGCCCGCATTCCCGACGTCGACTTCCGCGCCGAGCGGTCGCTGGCCAAGCGCCGCCTGACCGCGCTGCACGCGCCCCGGGGCGTCTTCTTCGGCCTGAATCTCGCGGGCGCCCATCTTCAGGGCTCGGACCTGACCGGCGCCGACCTGCGCGGCGCCGATCTCAGGAACGCAGACCTGCGCGGCGCCAAGCTCGGCGGCGCCCAGCTCATTCGCGCCGACATGCGGGAGGCCCGTCTCGGTCCCTTGCCGATCTCGGAGGGGCGGGTGGTGCGCACCGACCTGACCCGTGCCTGCCTGCGCATGGCCGATCTGCGCGGCGCCGACTTCCGCCGCACCCGCCTGATCGAGGCCGACCTCAACGAGGCCCGGACCGAAGGCTGCGACTTCGAGTTCGCCGAAACGGTGGGCTGAGCCCTCCGCGTCAAGGTTACCCCACCCGTCCCGCGCGTGCGCACTGGAAACCGCCTGCCGGCGGCCCTACCTGTTGTCGTGAGCGCTGAGGAGCCCGGCGAATGGACGCCGCTCGATTTCAGGAACCGCGGCGGCGGATGATCCCGATCCGGAGCCCCTGGGGCGACGGCGAGATGGCGGTGCTCGACTTCGGCGATCCCGAACGGCCGGTGGACGTGATCTTCGTCCACGCCAACGGCTTCAACGCCCAGACCTACCGCCAGCTGCTGGCGCCGCTCTCCGCCAGCCTCCGCCTGGTGGCGCCGGACCTGCGCGGTCACGGCGCCTCGACCCTGACCGCCGAGCCGCGCGGGCGGCGTTCCTGGCGCGACTTCCGTGACGACCTCAGCGGACTGATGGACGCCCTGGGCGGCCCGCCGGTGACGCTCTGTGGCCATTCCATGGGCGCGACCGCGGCGCTGCTGGCCGCCGCCGAGCGGCCGGACCGGGTCTCCAATCTCGCCTTGTTCGATCCGGTGATCCTCTCGCCCCTGGTAGCGGCCCTGGCCCGACTGCCCGGCGCCCAGGCCCTGGCGCGGGCGCGCCTGCCGATCGTGCAGGGGGCGCTGCGCCGCCGCGCGGTGTTTGCGGACCGGTCGCAGGTCTTCGCGGCCTACAAGGGGCGCGGCGCCTTCCGCGCCTGGCCCGAGACGGTGCTGGCCGACTACGTCGCCGGCGGCTTCCTGGAGCGTCCCGACGGCCAGGTCGAGCTGGCCTGCAGCCCGGAATGGGAAGCCTCCAACTTCGCCGCCCAGGCCAACGATTCCTGGCGCGCCCTGTCGCGCCTGCCGCGCCCGGTGTCGATCCTGAGGGGCGAACACGGCTCGACCTGCTGGCTGCGCGAAGGATCGAGGCTCTTGCGCAGGCTGCCGCACGTGCGGGTGCGCACCGTGTCCGGCGGCCACTTCTTCCCGATGGAACGGGCGGACCTGGTGCGCGACGCGATCCTGGACTGCGCGGTCTAGGGTCGCCTTTCGTCGTCAGGCGAAGAGAGAGTTTTCACCACCAAGGACACCAAGAACACCAAGAAGAACGCCAAGGACGGATCGGGACTGCGCGCCGACCCCTTGGTGTCCTTGGTGTGCTTGGTGGTCCAAGCTTTTTTGGTCGCCGCTTCGCGGCCTGGATTTCTAAATCTCCAGCCCCTTCACCAGCTGACCTTCGAACAGTTTCATCTGGCTCGGCGACCGCTCGAAGCTCTTGCGGGCCTCCAGGTCCAGGCTCGTGGCCACGCCGCGCGCCACGGTCAGGGCCTCGCCCGACTCCGGGTCCAGCATCCAGTCGACCCGGTAGCTGAGCTTGGGCTCCACTCTGGAGAGGCCTGAGCGCATGACGTAGCGGGCGCCCAGCCGCGGAACCTTCAGATGCCGGATGCGGGTCTCCAGCAGGGCGCCGCCGAGGCGCTTTCCGGTTTCCTGCGCCAGGGCCTGGGCCCCGGGACCGAACAGGTGCGCGGCCCCGTCCGACAGCCGCCCCATCACCGCGTCCGAGCGCATGCGCCCGAAGGCGTCGCAGTCCCGCCGCCCGATCACGCCACGCCCGGTGACGATCATTCCGAGCTTGTCGGCATTGGCCAGCGAGGCCTGGGCCAGGTTCATCTCCGGGCCAATGCTGCGGGCCGCCGCGAAGTCCGGCGCCTCGCCCTTGAGCGCCTGGGCCGCGGCGTGGGTGTGTTCCGACCAGGGAAAGATCCGGCCGTCCAGGGTGGTGTGGGCGCAGCGGCTGGTCATGGCCGCGCAGGGCTCGCCCGTGGAAGTGTGGCGCAGCACCTGGACCACGGTCAGTTCCTCGGCGCCGATCTCGACCAGCTGCGCCTCCAGATGCAGGGCGGCGCCGGCGCGGGCTTCCTTCAGGAAGCGGACGTGATGCTCGCGCGGGGCCAGCATGGAGGACACCGACGGCTGGTAGGGATCGGGCAGGCCCAGCTCCAGGCTCAGGCCCGCCAGGCCGTCCAGCGCGCGCGAGACATAGAAGCGCACGTTCATGTGGCCCATCTCGTCGCATTCCCAGGCGTTGCACGCCCCGCGCCAGACCTCGATGGCGCCCACGGACCTCTCGGAACTCACTTCAGCCAGCCCTTTTTCTGGAAATAGACGATCGGCAGCACGGCGGAGGCCACCATGGCCATCAGCACCAGCGGATAGGCCCACGGCTTATCCAGCTCGGGCATGTGATGGAAGTTCATCCCGTAGATGGAGGCGATCAGGGTGGGCGGCATGAACACCACCGCCGCCACCGAGAAGATCTTGATGATCGCGTTCTGCTCGATGTTGATCAGGCCCAGCGCCGCATCCAGCAGGAAGGTAATGTTGCTGGAGACGTAGGAGGCGTGGTCGGTCAGGGACTGCAGGTCGCGGGCCTGGCTCTTCAGATGGTCCTTCGCGTCCTTGGCCTTGGCGAACTGCAGCGCCAGCGCCGCGAAGCTGACCAGGCGCGACAGGCTGACCAGGCTCTCGCGCACCTTGGCGCCGACCATCTGGGCGCGCCCGAGACCCGTCAGCAGGTCTTCGAACTTCGCCGTGCGCGGTCGGCGGAACACGTCCTGGGAAATGGTCTCCACGTCCGAGGCTATGCGCTCCAGGATGTCGGCGGTGCGGTCCACGATCGCGTCGATCAGGTGCAGGAACAGGGTGGGACCGCTGGTCGCCTCGGCGGGCTGCTTCTCGTGCTGGCCCGTGAACGCCTTGAACGAACGCGGCTCGGCGTAGCGGATGGTCACCAGCCGCTCGCCCACCAGGGCGAAGGTGACCGGCTCGGCGGTGGGGGCGTCCGATTCCGAACCGCACAGCACGGTTGCGGTCATCACGGTGGCGCCATTGTCCTGGTAGAGCCGGCTCGAGACCTCGATCTCGGCCATCTCCTCACGGGTGGGAAGCCCGACGCCCAGCGCCTTCTCGACCGCCAGCTCCTCGGGGCGGGTGGGTTCGACCAGGTCGATCCACAGGGCGTCGGCCGGCACCGTCCAGCCGGTCAGGTCCTCAGGCGCGATGTCGAAGCCGGCGAGACCCGTCCTCAGAACCCTGAGCATTCACCCTCCGCGCCGAACGCGGAGCGGGGGCTCAGCGGCCGGACTTGTCCGTCTTGGTGTTGGACGCCTTGGTGGCGGTCTTGGCGGGAGAGCCGGAGACGAACTGCGTCGCGGCGTCCTTGGCGGCCTGATAGATGAAGCCGTAGGTCGGGTAAACGGTGGTGCCCAGGTCGCCCACGGGATTGTACCAGACCTTGACCTTGCTCCAGTCGCCCTTCTGGGAGACGTCGACCACGGTCACGTCGTTCTCGACCTTGCCGCGCGAGCCTTCGATCGGGCTCCAATTGGCGTGGGTGACCTGGATGATCCGGTCGGTCAGCACCTGGCTGACCACCGCCACGTGGCCGTGGCGCATCTTGCCTTCCGGCTTGAACACCAGGACCGCGCCGGTCGTCGGCGTGGAGCCGCGCTGGTACTTGCCGCTGGCCTTGTTCCACCAGGTCCAGGCGTCGCCGAAGATCTGAATGCCCGAGAACATGCGCGCGAAGGTGACGCACTGCAGGTACGGATCGGCGTGGGCCGCCGAGGTCACGCTGAAAAACGCGATCGTGGCCGCAACTGCGGCGCCGGTCAGTCGTTTCATCATCACTAAGGGTGGACTCCCCGCCTCGGAAGGGAGGGGTGTTAGCCCATCCCGGCCGCGTTTTGAAGAACCCTTCACGCGAGTGCGGGCTTTTGCCGTTCGCGGAAGAGACGATTTCCCAGTCGGCGCAGGGCCTCTCGGGCCGGCCGTTCGACCAGATGGTGCGACAGGCCTGCGAGCGGCACGACCGCGGCGACAAAGAAGAGCCACGCCCAAAGAGGCAGGTGTTGTGGCTCAACATTCAAGAGCCTCGAGGCGATCTTCGGGAAGATCAGCTTCCAGGGCACACAGATCATGTAAACGGAGTAGCTGATTTCTCCGAGCCAGACGCAGACGTTACTGGAAAGCACCGGAACGGGTGTTCTCGACAGACCTGCGAGCGAGAGAATCAGTAATCCGAACAGACTGACGACGACCGCGTCGGGTATCCCGGCGGACGCAAATATGACTATGGCCAAGGTGGAGATTACTGTGCCGCCCAGGGCCAGGGTGCGACGGTCTGACGCACCCCCGCGCCAGGCCAGATAGACCGCGCAGCCGTAGGCGAAGCACGGAATGATTCGCAGAGCGCCCCAGGAGATGGTGGCGGAGGTCAGGGGGAACCCGGCGATGCGCTCGAAGGCGGCATAGAGGCCGAAGATCAGGAGGAGGGCCGCGCCGACCGCGATCTGCGGCCGTTCGCGCAGGCGCCAGGCGGCCCAGGCGAAGGCCGGGAAGGTCAGGTAGGCGAACCACTCCGCCGAGATCGACCAGGAGGGATGGTTCCAGCCCGCCACCGGCGAGAAGCCCCAGGCGTGGACCAGCAGCAGGTTCGCGGGCAGGGCCTTCAGCGACAGCACATTGGGATCGATCGTCATGCCCGCGACCGTCGCGGCGATCCCCAGGATCGCGATGCCGGTCAGGGTGAACAGGTGCAGCGGATAGACCCGCGCCAGCCGCGCCCACAGGAACGGCCCGTAGCGGAAGCGGCCCTCGCCGGAGGACTGCAGATAGACGTGGCTGAGGATGAAGCCGGAGAGCACGAAGAACAGCTCGACCCCCAGATAACCCTTCTCCACGAAGGCGGGGGAGGGCGCGCCGAGGTTGGACCAGTAGGTGAAGAACACCACCCACAGGGCCGCGAAGAACCTCAGGGAGGTCAGGGGTTTCAGGTGCTCGGCGTTCATGACGGGGGCCATGATGGCGCCCTCGCCTTAAAAAACGCCTAGCCTGCGAGAGTCAGCCCGGCTTTCGGTCGTCGGAGACCCGGGCCAGCAGGTCGATCAGGATCACGCCGGCCAGGGTCGCGGCGAACATCTGGGGTATGGATCCGCCGCCGTGCCGGTCCAGTTCCCGCAAGGCCACCGAAACGCGCCGGCCCAGGATCGAGCCGCTCAGCAGTTGCGGACCGGTCTCGAGCACGACATGCAGGATGGTGACCCCCGAAAATGCGAGGAAGGCGGCGCCCAGGCGGTTTTCGATCCGCGACGCTAAGAAAAGCCCGAACAGGACAAGTCCGAGGGTGACCCACATGACGCTTACTCGGGCGCCCGGAATACGCTGGCGCACGATCAACGAGGCTGCGCCCGCCCCCTTGCCTGAATCTTAAGTATCAGAGTCAACAGGAGATTTTTCATGATGGACGATCTGGTCCGCGCCGGCGCCGACGCCACCGGCCTGGACGAGGGCCGGGTCCGCCTGGCGCTCGCCGGGGCGCTCGGCCTGCTTCGCAAGCACGCCGCCCAGGACCGGCTGGACGCCCTGTACGCCGCGGTCCCGGGTTCGCAGGACCTAGCCTATTCGCCGCAGGCGGACATCCCCCGCGCGGGGGGTCTGTTCGGGGGCGTGATGCGCAGCGCCGGCGGGGTCTCGGGCGCGGCGGTCTCCGACGCCATGGGCATGCTCGCCAAGGCGGAGAAGGCCGGGGTGAGCAAGGCCGATCTGAAGGTCCTGCTCAAGGCGGTTGAGGCGCGGGTGAAGGACCAGACCGGCCGCGACGTGTTGCGCGAGGCCGTGGCCAGCGTACCGGGCGTAGGACGGCTGATCGGCGGCTAGGCCCGTCACTTGACAAGTTGGAAAGTCAGCTTCTACACTTTCCATAGTGGAAAGTGAGGCGGCGATGTCCGAGTCCCATATGAACGGCGGCGAACACGAGGCCCTGGCGGCGGTCCGGGCGACCCGCGAGGAGGCCGCTCGGCGGGCTATGGCGCCCTGGTGGTATCACGTCAGCCTGGGCCTGCTGCTGGGCGCCCTTTCGGCGGCCATGGCCGGGCCCATAGAGCTTCTGATCGCCGTCGAGATCGGCGTCCTGGTCAGCATCACGCTCCTGGTGCGCGCCTATCGTCGCCACACCGGCTTCTGGATTCCCGGCTACCGCGCCGGGCGCACCCGCTGGGTGGCGATCTCCAGCGCCGTGATCGGCGGCGGCGCCATGCTGGCCGGCGTCTGGTTCCAGCGCCATGGCGTGGCCTGGGCGCCCATCGCGGCGGGCCTGTTTCTGGCCCCGTTCATGACCCTGCGCGGCTACGCCTGGGAGGCCGCCTACCGCCGCGACCTGGGGGTGAGCGGGTGAAGCCGGCCCCCGCGCTCAATGCGGTGATGCATGCGCCCAACCGGCTGCAGGTCTGCGCCCTACTGGCCGCGGTCTCCGAGGCCGAGTTCGCCACCGTGCGCGAAGCGGTGGGGGTCAGCGACTCGGTCCTGTCCAAGCAGGTGAAGATCCTGGAGGACGCCGGCTATGTGGCGGTGCGCAAGGCGACCTCGGCCCAGCGCCAGCGCACCTGGCTGGCCCTGACCGCCTCGGGCCGCTCCGCCTTCGCCGCCCACGTGGCGGAACTGGAGCGTCTGGTGGCCCTGGCGCGGGCCGGACCGGCGGATATGGTTGAATCCATCCCGCGCACGGCCTAGGTCGAAGGCTCTCATCAGACGGAGCCCTCCCCCATGCGCGACGCCGTGATCGTCTCCTACGCCCGTACCGGCCTCGCCAAGTCCGGGCGCGGCGGTTTCAACAACACCCACGGCGCGGCCATGGCCGGCCACGCCATCAAGTCCGCCGTCGCGCGCGCCAAGGTCGAGCCCGAGGCGGTGGAAGAGGTGGTCATGGGCTGCGGCATCCCCGAGGGCGCCACCGGCCAGAACGTGGGGCGCACTTCGGCGCTCTGGGCCGGTCTGCCGATCACCACCTCGGGCCATACCGTCAGCCGCTTCTGCTCCTCCGGCCTGCAGTCGATCGCCACGGCGTGCGGTTACGTCGAGCGCGAGGGCGCGCCGATCGCAGTGGCCGGCGGGGTGGAGTCGATCTCGCTGGTCCAGATGGGCGGCCACTTCAACAGCTTCTGGATCACCGAAGAGAAGCTGATGCGTGAGCGTCCCGACATCTGGATGTCGATGATCGACACCGCCGATATCGTGGCCCAGCGCTACGGCGTCAGCCGGGAATACCAGGACGAGTACGCCCTGCGCTCGCAGCAACGCATGGCCGCCGCCCAGGCCAAGGGCCTGTTCAAGGACGAGATCGTCCCGATGCCGGTCAAGATGAAGGTGGTGGACAAGGCGACGGGAACGGAATCCTTCGTCGACTACGTGGTCGACCGCGACGAGTGCAACCGACCCGACACCACGCTGGAGGGCCTGTCGGCGCTGAAGCCGGTGATGGGCGAGGGCAAGTTCGTCACCGCCGGCAACGCCTCGCAGCTGTCCGACGGCGGCGCGGCCCTGGTGATCATGGAGGCCAAGGAAGCCTCGCGCCGGGGTCTCGAGCCGCTCGGCCGGCTGAAGGGCTTCGCGGTGGCCGGTTGCGCCCCGGACGAGATGGGCATCGGCCCGGTCTTCGCCGTGCCGCGCCTGCTCGAACGCCACGGCCTGAAGGTCGACGACATCGACCTGTGGGAGTTGAACGAGGCCTTCGCCTCGCAGTGCCTCTACTGCCGCGACAAGCTCGGCATCGA
>CAYSNW010000006.1:0-99357 GCA_964432415.1 uncultured Caulobacteraceae bacterium | reverse complement strand
CCTTGAAGTAGTCGCCGAAGGAGAAATTCCCCAGCATCTCGAAGAAGGTGTGGTGCCGCGTCGTGTAGCCGACGTTGTCCAGGTCGTTGTGCTTGCCCCCGGCGCGCACGCACTTCTGCGAGGACGCCGCGCGCGGGATGGCGCGGGTCTCCTGGCCGGTGAAGACGTTCTTGAACGGCACCATGCCGGCGTTGACGAACAGCAGCGTCGGGTCGTTCTGGGGGATCAACGGCGCGGACGGCACGACCTCGTGGCCGTTCTTCCCGAAATAGTCGAGAAACGCGCTGCGGATGTGATTCATAGACGGCATGGCCGCTCCAGATAGACGCCGGCTGACGGGAGGGAGACATATAGTGACCCGTGGCTGGTCAAGCCAAGCGGTTTGCGGCGCTGCACAATGGCGCGCAGCCCGATATCCCCGCGCGGCGTCCGCCGTGCCGCACGGCCTGGGTCTTGATCTCCCTTACAGCCGGATCTGAAACTGGCGTGTCGCCTCGCCCGCTAGTGGCAGCGCGGCAGCGACGCCCCGTTGCCGTAGCAGTTCGGGGTCGGGCTCTGGCAGGACCAGAAGGCCTCATTGCTGCAGCAGATCGTGACGCCCGAAGGCGCGCAGGCGAATTCGTTGCGATTGGGACAGAACACGCATCTAGGGGTCGGCGCCACGCAGACGCATTTCGGATCGCTGCAGCTCGTGATCTGACACGAACTGTCCGCCCGCGACCTTCCGAAGGAGAAGCTGGTGGCCAGGAACGCGAAACCAAACGCCTTCATCGCGCTGACGAGGAACGCCCGCCGTCCCGCCAGGTCCGGGAGGGGTGGCGGACTGATCGCTTCATCGGGGCCGGCCAGGGCCGACCCGCCGCCGGCGCCCGAACGCGCGACGCGCAGGGCGTAGACAACCAGATGCAGTAACCAGAGGCCTACCAACGCCCCGGCCAAGGGCCAGAGCAGCCACACGCCCGGAAGCGTGGGCGCGAACAGGCTCGCCAGCATCGCGAGGCACAGGCCAAGCATCGCCGCGAAAAAGGCGCTGCGCATGCATTTGGGGCAACTACCGAGCTGGGTCGCCATCCACTGAACGACACTACGAGTATTGAGGCGCATTGTTCCTCTCCTTGATCGTCAAGGGTCGTTCGGCATTTCAATCCGTTTTGCGTGGAATACAAGCGAGGCGAACCCGCGCCGTCGAGGCCGCCGGCCGCGCGATCCCGTGGCCGTTCGCCCCGAAATGGTCGAGAAGCGCGGTAGGGATGTGATTCATGCACGGCTGGCCGGTTCACAGGCGCGCCGGCGGACGGGAGGGAGGCGTTTGGTGACCGGCGGCTGCCCAGGTCAGGCGGTATGCGGCGGCGTTCGAGCGCCCAGGGCCGGTCGTTGAGCGATCCCGAAACCCCGCCCCGCCCGTCCCGGATCCCGCCCAGGCTGCGCGCCTTCGGGGAACAGGCGATCCTGCGCGCGCGTGGCGGCGCCCGATGGCTTTATGACGCCCTGCCCGAGCCGGGAGCGACGCCGGACCCGATCCCGGTCAACAAGCGTCGCGGCAGCGCCGCCCTGCTGGCGGGGCTGCTGCTGGCGGCCCTGTTCGTCTTCGCCAGCTTCAGCCTGCCGCTGTCGCGCTCGCTGCAGCCACTGCAGACCCCGTCGCTGGTGATCCTGACCAGCGACGGCCAGGCCATCGCCCGCATCGGGGCGGTCAAGGGCGAGCCCGTGGACGCGCGCAAGCTGCCGCTGCAGGTCAAGGGCGCCTTCATCGCCATTGAGGACCGGCGCTTCTACCAGCACTGGGGTGTGGATTTCCGAAGCCTGGCGCGCGCCATCGTCGCCGACATCAAGGCCCGCCGCTACGTCCAGGGCGGCTCCACCATCACCCAGCAGCTGGCCAAGAACAGCTTCCTGGACGGCCGGCGCCACATCGCGCGCAAGCTGCAGGAGG
Source organism: uncultured Caulobacteraceae bacterium (assembly GCA_964432415.1). Taxonomy (GTDB): domain Bacteria; phylum Pseudomonadota; class Alphaproteobacteria; order Caulobacterales; family Caulobacteraceae; genus JAFECT01. The sequence goes on along the minus strand of CAYSNW010000006.1, from coordinate 97,424 downwards.
CCCTGATCGCCTTCTGGCTGGAGCTCAGGCTCGGCAAGGAAGAAATCCTCTCGCGCTACCTCTCCAGCGCCTACTTCGGTGACGGGGTCTATGGCCTGCGGGCGGCCGCGGCCCACTACTTCGGCAAGCAGCCCCAGGACCTCAGTCTGGGCGAAGCCGCCATGCTGGCCGGGGTGGTCAACGCCCCTTCGCGCCTGGCGCCCACCCACAACCTCGACCTCGCCCAGGCCCGCGCACGCCGCGTCATCGCGGCCATGGCGGAAACCGGGACCATCACACCCCAGCAGGCCGCCTCGGCCGTCGCGGCCGAACCCAGCGACGGCGCCTTCGACCGGCCCGAGGGCGACTACTTCGCCGACTGGGTGGCGCCCGAGGCGCGCCAGGCCTTCGGCCCCAGCTACGGCGAGACGCAGGTCTACACCACGATCGACCGCCGCCTGCAGCAGGACGCCGAACGCACCATCGAGGCGGTGCTGCGAAACACGGGGCGCCGCCGCGGCGCGACCCAGGCGGCGCTGGTGGCCATGCGCCGCGACGGTTCGGTCCTGGCCATGGTCGGGGGCCGCTCCTATGCCGCCAGTCGCTTCAACCGCGCGGTCCAGGCGCGTCGACAGCCGGGCTCGGCCTTCAAGCTGTTCGTCTATCTCGCGGCGCTGCGCGCCGGTCTCGATCCCGACAGCAAGGTCGAAAACAGCCCCCTGCAGATCGGCGCCTGGAAGCCCCAGAACTACGAAGGCCGCTTTGGCCCTCCGCTCACCTTGCGCGAAGCCTTCGCCCAGTCCAGCAATGTCGCCGCCGTGCGCCTGTCCGAGAAGGTCGGGCGCGGTGAGGTCATCCGCGCCGCCCGCGACCTGGGCGTGAGGAGCCCGCTGGAGACCGGTCCGACCCTGCCGCTCGGGACCTCGCAGCTCAATCTGCTGGAGCTGACTTCCGCCTACGGCGCCATCGCCGCCGGCCGCTACCCGATCACGCCCCATGGTCTGCCGGGGACGAAGGTCCCGGAGGGTCGCCGTTTCGTCGAGACGCGCGAGCGCTGGCCGCTGCTGCAGATGCTGCGCGCGGTGGTGGACCACGGCACCGGGCGCGCCGCGGGCCTGCGTTCAACCCAGGTCTACGGCAAGACCGGCACCACCTCGGACTACCGCGACGCGGTCTTTGTGGGTTTCGCCGGCGACCTGGTGATCGGCGTCTGGGTCGGCAACGACGACAACTCGCCCATGGACGGGGTCAAGGGCGGCGAACTGCCCGCCCAGATCTGGCGCGAGGTCGCGGGCCGGGCCTTGGCCACCCACCGCGACCTCCGGGTCCCCGGCGGCCTCGAGGCGCGCGCGCCGGTCGAGGGCGGCTTCTGGAGCCGGCTCATGCACTTCCTGGGCTGGGACGGCGGAAGCAAGCCGGCCGGCCATGCGCGGCGGCATCGGTAGCGCCCGGCGCCTGAGAAGAAGGGCGCCCGGTTTCCCGGACGCCCTTTGCCACCGGCTGTCGGCGGACGCGGGGTCGTTCGGCGGAACACGTCCGCCGCCGCACCGATGGAACCCGAAAAAGGGTCTCAGGCTTCGCCGTCGTCCTCGGGCTCGGGCGCGCCCAGCAGTTCCTCAGCCAGCACCCCGGAGTTCTTGCGCACCGCCTGCTCGATCTCGCTGGCGATGTCCGGGTTGGCCTTGAGGAAGTCGCGCACGTTCTCGCGCCCCTGGCCGATGCGCTGGGAGTTGAAGGAGAACCAGGAGCCGGACTTCTCCACCACCCCGGCCTTGACGCCCAGGTCGATGATCTCGCCCATCTTGGAGATGCCCTCGCCGTACATGATGTCGAACTCGACCTCACGGAACGGCGGCGCCACCTTGTTCTTGACCACCTTGACCCGCACCGTGTTGCCCACGATTTCGTCGCGGTTCTTGATCGAGCCGGTGCGGCGGATGTCCAGGCGGACCGAGGCGTAGAACTTCAGCGCATTGCCGCCGGTGGTGGTCTCCGGCGAGCCGTACATCACCCCGATCTTCATGCGGATCTGGTTGATGAAGATGACCATGCACTTGGACTTGGAGATCGAAGCGGTCAGCTTGCGTAGCGCCTGGCTCATCAGGCGCGCCTGCAGGCCGGGCAGGCTGTCGCCCATCTCGCCCTCGATTTCGGCGCGCGGGGTGAGCGCGGCGACCGAGTCGATCACGATCACGTCGATGGCGCCGGAGCGGACCAGGGTGTCGGTGATCTCCAGCGCCTGCTCGCCCGTGTCGGGCTGGGAGACCAGGAGGTCGTCCAGGTTCACGCCGAGCTTCTGGGCGTAGCCGGGATCGAGCGCGTGTTCGGCGTCGATGAAGGCGGCGGTGCCGCCCATCTTCTGCACCTCGGCCACCGTGTGCAGGGCGAGCGTGGTCTTGCCCGAGCTTTCCGGCCCGAACACCTCGATCACCCGCCCGCGCGGCAGGCCGCCGATGCCCAGCGCCACGTCCAGCCCCAGAGAGCCGGTGGGCACGGATTCGATCTCGACCACCTTGCCGTTGGTGCCCAGCTTCATCACCGAGCCCTTGCCGAACGCCCGGTCGATCTGGGCCAGCGCCGCTTCCAGAGCGCGCTGCTTGTCCGCTTCTTCCTTACCCACGAGTCGCAACACCGATTGAGCCATCTGAGTATCCCCTATCGCACGATTCCGCCGTGTCTCCGGTAGGACTCAGCAGGCCCCCGATCGACGAACCATGCGTACCCATTTTGTTCTCTGTTCGCAAGATGTTCTTTTTCAGCCCTACGTCCGCTCCTGACGCAAGTCCCGCACCTACAGCCGCGTCGCGAAGCTCCGGGTCAGCTTGAAATAGACCTCGGTGGAGCGGGCGTGCTGGGTCGGGTCCTCGGGATGGTCCAGGCCGTTGCGCACGCCCCAATAGAGCTGCAGCTCATGCGAAGCCTCCCAGACGAACTGCACGCTGGCCAGGCTCGAGGCCGAGCGGTCGGCCACGGGCAGGCGCCGGATCGTGCGGTCCAGCTGCAGATCACCCAGCACGTGGAAGCGGGCGCTGAGGTACCAGGTGGCGAGGAATTCGCCGGTGGTCTCCTCCAGCCGGGGGCGCGAGCCAGGCCCATCGCCCAGGACCGAGCGCGACACCCGCCCCTCCAGCTCCAGACGGTCCAGGGGCCGCGCGCGCAGCCCCGCAGTCAAGGTTGAGCCGGGGACCACCTCTCCGGTGGCGAAGTCCACCATCTCGCCCACCGTCCCGTCGAACTCGACCAGGGGGATGCGCGGACGAGGGTTCGCGGTCATGGTCCATTGCACGTAGCTGGTGCGCCGCTGGTCGCCCTGGGCGGTCAGGACGCCCGCGTCGGGATGGGCGGAGAGGTCGAAGGTCAGGTTGTGCGCCCCGACGAGCCGGAGCCCGAACACCGCCCCGCCCTCGCCGCCGTCGTGATGGAGCGGGATCAGGGCGTCGTAGTCGATGTACGGGATCAGGTCGTTGATGAACCCGCGATGGATAGAGAATGGGTGGCGCAGGTCCGCCGAGGCCTCCTGGTAGCCGACCCGGGGCACATAGCCGAGCCAGCTGCGGAAGCCGTCGTCGTAGCGCGAATAGCGAACCTGCCAGACCGTGGCGGCCGCGTGATCCCACTCGAGGCTCGCAGCCAGGCCCGACAGGCTCTGGCCATGCCAGTCACTCAGCAAATCCGGCCGGTTCGGGTCGCGGGTGCGCGACGCCAGAACCTGACCCGCGACCCGGTCGGTGGAGTCGCCCCAGCTGGCGTCGGGACCGGCGACGGCGTTGTAGCTGCCGTCCAGGTTCTGCTTCACCGCCCCCAGCACCCCCGCATCCGCGGCGCCCAGCCCGACCTTGGCGTGACCGAAGGCGGCATCGGCGTCGACCGTAGGATAGCCGGCCGAGGAGCTCAGCAGACCCGGCTCGATGATGCCGGTGCGCCCGGCGTCGCGCGCCAGGAAAACCGTGCTGTTCAGTCCGGCGGAACGGTGGGTGTAGCGCAGGCCGACCTCCGGCGCGGCGATGGTGCGGGTATAGAGCGCCGGGATCGGGGTGGAGACCAGGTCCAGCCCCTCGCGGAAGAACGGCCGCTTCTCCGGCAGGTTGATCGCGAAGCGGGTGTTGGCGGTCAGCTGCGGCGCATCGGCCTCCACCTGGGAGAAGTCAGGCTTGATCGTCAGGTCGACCGCCGCCCCCGGATAGGGCAGCCACTTCACGTCCAGGCTCCCCTGCCCGCGTAATCCCCGCTGGCGTCCCGCCGGCCCGGTCTCGTCCAGGCCGGTGATAGTGGCGCTGGGAACCACGAACAGGGTCTCGGTCTTCGGCGTCAGGTCCTTCAGCGTCAGTTCGCTGGCGTAACAGAGGAAGCAGCTCGCATCATGGGGGAAGGCGGCAGTGGCCATCTGGGTGTTCTGGCCGCGCGGGACCCCACGGGTGACGATCACCCACCAGCGCTGCTCACCGACCTTGGCGATGCGGAGCGTCGAGAGCGGGATGCGCAGCTCCGCGCTCCAGCCCTGGTCGTCGATGCTGGTGGCCACGTCCCAGTCGAAATCGGGGTCCAGGGTTTCGCTCTGCTTGGCCTCGTCCTGCAGGCCGTCGGTCTTCACCCCGCGCGCATTGACCCGGAACAGATACGCGCCGCGCTGGGCGCCCAGGGGATCGATATAGACCTGGATGTAGTCGTGGCTGCTCCCGACCTTGTCGCGCCGCACGAACGGCTTTCTCAGGCCGGACGGGTCGCGCAGGAAGCCGCGGAAGCCGACGTAGAGAAAGCGGTCGTCGTAGAGGAAGCGGACCTCGGTCCGTTCCGGCGGGGGCGAGCGGTCCCCCGGATAGATCTCCACGAACCGGCTGAGCGGGACGGCCGCGCGCCAGTCCGCCTCGTCCAGCTTGCCGTCCAGCGTGATCGGCCCGTGCAGCCGCTCGGCCTGCGCCGGCTCGCCGGGTGTGGCGGCGGACACCGTCGTGGCGCCCAGGCCCAGGGCCGCCCAGGCGGCGGCGATCAATCCATGTCGAAGGTTCAAGGCAGGCGTCCCCGGTTGCGCTCTCGCGAAGCTGCCTTCGACCCCATCGCCGCGTCGCTCGCCGCGCGTCCGACGCGCCGATCGGCGCGACGGCCCGGACCGCCGTAAGACGAGCCGCCGAATCCCCACGACAAGGTGGCTGGCGTTCCGGCGCGGCTTCGGGGAGCATCGGGCCATGGAGGCACTGACCCAACGTCCGCGCGCCGGCGCCCACCTGGGCTCGATCCTGATCGTCTGGCTGGTCGCCTACGGCGCCTGGACCGCCGACTGGCTGTTGCAGCCCATGCCGTTCATGCTCGACCGCAGCCTGCGGCGCATCCTGGTCTGCGCCTTCGGGGCTCTGCTGTGCTGGGCGATGCTGCGCCCCCTCGACCGCGGTCGTCCACACCCCTTCTCCCGCCGCGTGGTCGGCGCCCTCGGCCTATGCGTCGGCGCGAGCCTGGCGGAATCCGCCTTCAGCCAGCTGGTCTTCTACGTCGTCGCGCCGCGCTGGGGGCCGGCCTCACTGACGGACTGGCTGGTGGGGTCGCTGAGCGAACTCTGGGTCTTCCTGGCCTGGACCGCCCTGTATTTCGCCCGCGACTATGACGCCGTCGCCCGCGCCGCGACCCGAGAGCCGTCCGACCCCGGCCCGGCGCCCGAAGCCGCCAGGGATCACCCGATCTGGGTTCCCGAAGGGAGCGCAAGGCGGCGTCTGGCGCCGGACGAGCTGCTGTGGGTCCAGGCCGAGCGCGACTTCGTGCGTCTGCACACGAAGAGCCGCAGCTACCTGCTGCGCGACCGCATCGGCGCCTTCGAAAAGCGCCTGCCCCCGGATCTGTTCGCCCGGGTGCACCGCTCGGTCATCGTGCGCCTCGACGCCGTGGAAGAAGTGCGCCGCACCGGCGACCGCAGCTTCAGCCTGACCACCCGCACCGGCGCGGTGATCGCCGTCGGGCGCGGCTACGCCGAGGTGGCGCGCCGGATGCTGCGGCCGGAGCGGGCGGCGCGATAGGCCTGGGCGAGAGACGTCAGCGCCGCCCGCGTGCGCGATCGACGAGGATCCAGAAGACCATCAGAACGCAGAAGGCGGCCGAGGCGCCGAGAGCGATGATGTAGGCGTCCTCCGGCAAACGGCGGTGGGTGTAGTCAAACTTCGCGAAGACCATCAAGGCCACGGTAAGGATGACATTGAGGCCCATCAGCGTCAGCTTGAAGGATGTCCGGTCGCCCGGCGAACGGCGCCGAGCCAGATCGATCATCGCCATCAAGGTGAAGACCACGACTCCGATCGCAATCCGTGCATGTGGCCAGATCGAGTCAGCCATGGAGCGCCTCCGCGGCGCCGAGTCTCACCTAGGCGAGAAGCGGACGCAACCTCGACGGCGCCGTGTTCACCCACGCCAGCCGCAGCGCCCCGGTCACGGAGACCTCGTCCGCAGTCTCGATCCGCACGTTGGTCGCGCCCTTCAGGCCCCACCCGCCCTTCACGGGCCGGAAGATCTCCGGCTCCGCCTCGCACAGCACCGCCTGCTGGTCCGGCGTCAGCTTGACCATGGCCCAATCCGCGTCGGGATGACCCATCGTCGCGAATATCTTGCCGCCCACCCGGAAGTCGGTCGTGCCCAGGTGGGCGCCCTGGAGCGTCTCCGGCAGGGAGAGCGCCAGTCGCGCGAAATCCTCGGGGCTCACGCGGCCGCAGCCGCCGCGTCCGCGCGCTCGAACTCGACGAAGAAGCGCGCGCCGCCGAGCGGACTGTCCTCCACCCCAATGGCGCCGCCCTGCAGCTCCACCAGCTCGCGCGCCACCGCCAGGCCGACGCCGGAACCCTCCAGGCCGGACTTTTCCGCCCCCAGCCGCTCGAAGGGCGTGAACAGCTTCGCCCTGAGCGCGTCGGGCACGCCAGCGCCGTTGTCGGACACCTCGATGCGGATGCGCCCCGAACTTTGGCTCGCAGCGATTTCAATCCGCGGCGGGCGGCCGCCGTACTTGGCGGCGTTGACCACGAGGTTGATCAGCACCTGCTTCAGCCGCTGCGGATCGGCCCGGATCGCCAGGTCGTCGCGCCAGGCGCCCGCATAGCTGATCTCCGGCGCATACTCGCGAAGGCGGAACCGCGCCGCCTCGACCGCGCCCTCCACCGCCGATCGCACCCCCACCGGCGCGAGGCTCACGCTGAGGCGGCCACTCTGGACGGCCGCGGCGTCCAGCAGGTCCGAGGCCAGGGCCTGCATCTCCACCGCGCAATCGGCGATGCGCGCGACGCCATCCTTCTGCGGCGGGCTGAGTTCGCCCAGCGCCCCGTTGCGCATCAGCTCCGCCAGACCCATCACGCCCGACAGCGGCGAGCGGATCTCGTGGCTGACGTGGGCGAGCAGCTTGGCGCGGGTGTCGCTGCGCCGTTCCGCCTCGCGGCGGCGGGCCTTTTCGTCGGCGGCGTAGGCGTCCAGCCGCGACAGGGCGAGCGCCAGGGGGTGCACCGTCAGGATCTGGGCGGCGATGAAGGCCTGGACGCCGAACACCTCCGCGGTCGTGGAGGTCGCCGCCACGAACAGCGGGCCAAGGCCCTGGCTGGTCATCAGGGCCGCGATCGCCGCGACCAGGGCCACCGCGCAGGCGCCGCCGATCGTGCGTCCGGCCCAGACCGACAGCACCACCAGCGGGAAGATCGCGAACAGGGCCGGGAACTGGTCCTGGGTGAAGGCGCCGGCGGTCACCACTGCGACGGCTGCCAGGGCGCCTATGGTGCGCACCAGTCCGCGCGTGCGCACGGCCTTGGGAAGGGGCGCCAGGCGCGCGGCCAGGAACAGGGGCGCGAACACCGCCATGCCGAGAGCGTCGGCCGCCAGCCACTGGCCGCCACCGAACACCGCCCCGCCCCATCCGCGCTCTATGCCGATGGCCGCGCCCGCGACCAGGGACGAGGCCAGGGGGCCGGCGATGACCGCCCCGAGCACCAGCCGCCACAGCGTGCGGCCATCGGCCAGCGGCATGGGCGAACGTCGAAGCACCAGGGCTGCCACGGCGATCTCCACGGCGTTGGCGGCCGCGAACCCTAGGCCCACGATCGAGTCGCGGCCGAAGACAAGGCTCACGCCGGTCATCACCAGGAAGCTGACCAGGACCGCCAGCCCCCGCTCGAGCGGACGGGAGAAGGCCCGCAGCACAAAGGCCAAGGCGAGCGCATTGGCCGGCCAGAACGATACCACCACCGAGGACTCTGAGAACCAGCTCAGGCTGACCACGCATAGGGCCGCGATCAAAGCGCCCAGCAGGACCAGACGAAGCAGGATTTGGCGCAGGCTCATGGGCATCCCCCGGGGACCGATCCGGCATCGGCCTGGCGGGGAGATCTTCCCCGCGACCGGTGCGCACGAAAGCGACAGAAACGGGAAAGACTGAGACCTCGCATCTTGGATCGAAGCCGCGAGTCGAGTCCACGGGCGCGGGCCCGATTTCCTGCGGCTGCTCACGAGTTCTCAATGCTCTTGGCCTAGGAACTGTCCAAAGGCCGGTGAGTGGCCGGTCAGGTGCGTCACGACATGGGCGGAAAGCCGCAACGGTATCTTGGTCTGGCCTTCGCCAGCGCGGACCTGCTCTTCGAAATCGAACCCCACGGCGCCATCGCCTTCGCCATGGGCGCGGCGGAGGAAGCCTGCGGACGTTCGGACCAGGACCTGGTCGGACGGTCGTGCTCGACCCTGTTCGAGACCGACGACGCCGCCCTGGTCGAGGCGCTGGTCGCGGGACTCGAGCCCGGTCGGCGCAAGGGTCCGATCGCGGTGCGGCTGGCCCAAGGCAAGAAAGGTCTGACAGCCAGCCTCTCCGCCTGCCGCCTGCCCCAGCTCGAGCCGAACATCTCCCTGGCCCTTTCCCTGAACGGCGCGACCGCCGTCCTGCCCAATCGGGCCACGGGCGCCGGCGGCCTGTATGACGCCGCCGCCCTGGAGGCCGCCTCCCGCCCGTTCGTCGAACTCGCCCGCGCCACGGGGGCTCAGCTGGACCTGGCCCTGGTCGAACTCGGCGGCCTGGACGCCGCCATCGGCGCCCTTCCCGAGGACGAGGCGGAACGTCTGCGTCGCCTGACCGTCGCCGCCGTGCGCGCCGAGTCCTGGGGCGCCGCGGCCGCCGCCCGGCTTGGCTCCGAACAGTTCGCGGTTCTGCGCCAGGCCGGAGAGCCGGCCGAGCGCCTGGCGGCCCGCCTGGCCCGGGTGTTGTCGGTCGCCGCCGGCAAGCTGACTCCGACGGTCAAGACCTGCGACATCGACACCGAGGCGGACGGCGGCGCCCAGGCCGCGCGCCTGATCCGTCACGCCATGGACGCCTTCCTGAGCGAGCGGACCGCGGGCGAGACGCCGGCCCGGTCCCTCGGCCGTTCCGTGCAGGCGACGCTGGCCCAGGCGGGCGCCTTCGGGGCGCTGGTCGCGGAGAAGCGCTTCAAGCTGGTGTTCCAGCCCGTGGTGGATCTGGCCACCCGTGAAACCAGCCACTACGAAACCCTGGTGCGCTTCGACGAGAAGCACAGCCCCTTCGCCATCATCCGGCTGGCCGAAGAACTGGACCTGATCGAGAAGCTCGACATCGCCGTCGCCGAACAGAGCGTGCGCCGCCTGCAGGCGGATGAGACCGGTCGCCTGCGCCTGGCGGTCAATGTCTCCGGACGCACCATCATCAGCGAGCGGTATGTGCGCGCGATCGCCGCCCTCGCCGGCTCGCCGCTGAAGGGCCGGCTGCTGTTCGAGATAACCGAAAGCGCCAAGATCGACGACCTGGACAAGGCCGGGCGCCACATCGCCTTCCTGCGTTCGCGCGGCTACCCGGTCAGTCTCGACGACTTCGGCGCGGGCGCCGCCTCCTTCGACTACCTGCGCCGGCTCAGCGTCGACTTCGTCAAGATCGATGGCCGCTATGTGCGCGACCTCGTGGAGTCGGGCCGCAACCAGGCGGTGGTCCGCCACGTGGTCGAGCTCTGCCGCGAACTGAAGGTCAAGACCGTCGCCGAAATGGTCGAGTCCGCCGCCATCGAGGCGGCGCTCAAGGACTGCGGCGTGGACTACGGTCAGGGCTGGCTCTACGGCCAGCCGGAGGAACTGCCGGTCGCGGCCGCGCCCCAGCCGGCCCGACGCCGCACCGGAACCTCCGACGAGTGGCGCTGAATCGAAAAGGCGGCGCCGTCGCCGGCGCCGCCTTCCCTGCTCTCGTCGCGTCGGACTATTGGGCCTGACCGCCGCCCCCGCCGCCCATGCGCTCACGCATGGCGGCCAGTTCGTCCTGAGTGATGAAGCCGTCGCCGTTGGCGTCCAGGCGCTTGAACTGCATGGCCATCACGCCGTCGTACTCCTCGGCGGTGATCACCCCGTCGCCGTTGGCGTCGGCGCGCTTCAGCCGCTCGGCCATGTTGCCGCCACGGCCGCCACCCTGCCCCCCGCCGCGCTCGGCCATACGGGCTTCCTGGGCCTTCTGGGCCGCCTCGATCTCGTCGGCGGTGATCTTGCCGTCGTGGTTGGCGTCGATGCGCTCGAACTGGGCGTGACGGGACTTGACCCACTCGTCGAGCGAGATCTTGCCGTCGCCGTTGGTGTCGGCGCGCATCATCCCGCCTCCGCCCGCCGCCTGGCCGTCCGCTTGCGGCGCGGGGGCATGGTCGGGGGTCTTGGAGCAGGCGGCGCCGGCCGCCATCAGGGCCGCGGCGACGCCGACGATCACGGATTTCATCATGGAGGTCTCCCTTGAGGGTTCGGCCGGTGGCGGCCGCTCAGGTCGTTCAACGCCGGCCCGGCGCCCGCTCCGTCGCTGCCCTTCCGGCCTGCGACGATCAGGCCCCAATCTTCACGCCTGGCCCTTGACCCAGTCCCCGACCACGCCCTCCAGCACCGTCAGCGGCAAGGAACCGGACAGCAGCACCGTGTCGTGGAAGGCCTTCAGGTCGAACCTCGCCCCCAGCGCCTTCTGGGCCTCGCCCCTCAGGCGCACGATCACCGTGTGACCGATCTTGTAGCTGCAGGCCTGACCCGGCCAGACACAGTAGCGCTCGATCTCGTTGGTCGAGGCGCCCTCGGTGCGCCCGCAGTTGTCGACCATGAAGCGGATCGCCTTTTCACGGCTCCAGTGTTTGGCGTGCATGCCGCTGTCGACCACCAGGCGGACCGCCCGGAACGCCAGGCTCTGGAGGAAGCCGATCTGGCCCAGCGGATCGCCCTCGTAGGCCCCGATCTCGCTGGCCAGCTGCTCGGCGTAGAGCGCCCAGCCTTCGTTGTAGGCCGGGAACCCGGCGGCCCGGCGATACAGCGGCAAGGTGCCGGCCTCACGCGAGACCGAGATCTGGAAGTGATGGCCGGGGATGCCTTCGTGATAGGTCAGGGTGGGCAAGCTCCACCTGGGCCAGTCCGCCGTGTCCTTCAGATTGATGTAGTAGGCGCCGGGCCGGGAGTTATCCAGCGGCGCCCCCTGGTAGTAGCCCAGCGGCGCCCCGCTCTCGATGTAGGGCGGCACCCGGCGGATCTCGAGGTCGGCCTTGGGCAGGGTCGCGAACACCGACGGCAGCCTCGGCCCGATGGCGGCCACCAGGCTGTTCAGGTGGGCCAGGAGGTCCGCCTTGCCCGCCTCGGTATTGGGGTAGACCCAGCGCGGGTCGGCGTTGAGCGCCGCCATCCGCTCGCCCACCGTACCCTTGGTCATGCCCTGGGCCTTCAGCAGGGTGTCGATGCGGGCCTGGAAATCCCTCAGCTGCTCCAGGCCCAGCTTGTGGATGTCGTCGCCGGTCATGGTGGTGGTCGTATTGGCGGTGATCCCGGCCTGGTAGAAGGCGTCGCCATCGGGCAGGCGCCAGACGCCGGCCTCGTGGATCGCCTTTGGCAGCACGGCCTTCAACGCCGCGACCTGGCGCTGGAGCGCCGCGCTCACCGGTCCCGAATAGATCGCCGCCGCCGGCGCTTCGTAGTCGCCGAGGTTCTTGGCCCTGGCCCGGTCCGCCACCGTGCGCACCAGCACGCTCTTGCCCGCTCCGTCCTCCAGCAGCCGGTTCAGGTTGCCGATGGTCTTGGCCACCACGAAGTCGGGCGGGATCACGCCCTTGCCCACGTCGTGGCGGAACACCTCCGTCTCCTGGTCCAGGACGGTGGCGAAGGCGTTCAGGCGCGACAGATAGGCGTCGGCGTCGTCCTTGCTCTCGATCTTGTGCTGGTTGGAGAGGAAGTCGGGCACGGAATAGTAGGCGCCGGTCAGCTGGCTCAGCACATAGGCCGAGCCCTGCGCGCCCGACGCGCCATAGTCGAAGCGCGTGGCCGCGGCGGCGGCGGTGGAATAGCGGAAGGCGGCGATATCGCGGCTGAGGCGGAAGCCGCCCGTCAGTTTCGCCCGGTCGATGGTCTGCAGCTCCGCCCAGCGCGCCTTGACCAGCGCCTTCTCCCGCGCCGTCTCGTCCAGCGAGCGGTCCTTCAGCCGCCAGCGCAGCGGCGCCCGCGCGCCCTTGTCGAGTCCGAGGTTGGTGGCGTTCTCCGGCGAGCGATCGAGGTTCTCGTTGAAGTGGCGCGACAGCATCGCGTCCAGCCTTGCGTCCTCGGACGTCGCCTCGGCGGCGAAGGTGGGGGTGGCGGCAAGAGCGGAGGCGCCGGCCGCGGAGGCCAGCAGGTCACGACGGCGCAGCATGGAAGGTCCCCCCAACTCGAAAAGCTTGCTAGGCGTCGCAAATCGAACCGGAGAGGACAAGGCCCCCCTTCGTCCTCACCGCCGCTTGTGGCGCGGCCGACGCGCCGCGTTCTCCTTGATCAGCATGCCCCGCAGGCTGGTCAGGTCGTCGGACGAGATGTCGTGGATGCGCCAGTGGGCGCCGACCTTGGCCAGCGACATGCGGATCACCACCACGCCCGGCTCCTCCGGGACATGGGACGGATAGGTCAGGGTCACGACCGCATGGGCGGTGGTGGCGGTCTGGGTCCGGATCTCGACCTTGGCGATGAACCCGCCCGGATCCTGGCTCATGGCGACCGGATCCATGTCCAGCGCGCCGATGTCGCCCTTCGGCGTCAGGCGGTCGTCCTCGCGCAGCAGCGTCACCATCGCCGGATCGAACCAGAGCGCCGGCTTGCAGGTGACGCAGAAGTTCGGATCGTAGCCTGGAGCCTTGCGCCCGTCCGGTCCCTCGTAGTGCGCGTACAGCCCCTCGAGGAACGCCTTCGGCGTCTCCGGCCCGGGCGCCGCAAGGGCGGACGCGGCGCCGGTCAAGACCAGCGCCACTGCGATCAGGAGGGCCCGCACGGACCTAGCCCACGCCACCGGCGGCGGCCCAGTCGTCCAGTCGCCGCGCCAGCACCTCCAGCGGCATCGACCCGGTCAGCAGCACCGCGTCATGGAAGCGGCGGATATCGAACTTCGCGCCGAGCTTGGCCCTCATCGCCGCGCGCAGGCGCAGCAGCTCGACCTTGCCGACCATGTAGCCGCAGGCCTGGCCGGGCCAGACGCAGTAGCGCTCGATCTCGGTGATCGCCACGCTCTCCGGGTCGCCGATGGTGTCGACATAGTACTTCACCGCCTGTTCGCGGCTCCAGCGCTTGGCGTGCATGCCGGAGTCGACCACCAGCCTCACGCCGCGGAAGATGGCGTCGTGCAGGTAGCCGAGCCGTCCCCAGGGATCGTCCTTGTACATGCCGATCTCGTCGGCCAGCTGCTCGGAGTACAGGGCCCAGCCTTCCTGGTAGGCGTTGTAGCCCAGGACCTTGCGGATCATCGGGATGCCCTTGGCCTCCAGCACCAGGGTGCCCTGCAGGTGATGGCCCGGGACCCCCTCGTGGTAGCTGAGGGTCGGCAGCGTCCAGCGCGGCACTTCGGCCGTGTCGCGCAGGTTGATGTAGTAGGCGCCGGGCCTGGACCCATCCAGGGTGCCGGAATTGTAGTAGCCGCCCGGCGCGCCCGCCTCGATCGCCACGGGCACGCGGCGGATGTCCAGCCCCGCCTTGGGCAGGGCCCCGAAGTAGCGCGGCAGCATGGCCGTCATCTGCTTCACCAGCCCGTTCAGGTACTCGAGCAGCTTGGCCTTTCCCTCCTCGGTGTTCGGATAGATGAAGCGCGGATCCTTGAAGAGGGCGGCCATGCGCTGGCCGACGCTGCCCTGGCTCATGCCCTGGGACTTGAACAGGGCGTCCGCCTCCGCCGACAGCTTGGCCACCATGTCCAGACCCAGCTTGTGGATCTCCTCGGCGCTCATGTTGGTGGTGGTCTGCTCCTTGGCGCAGTAGCGGTAGAGCGCCAGGCCGTCCGGCAGGCGCCAGACACCGGCGTCATGCACGGCCTTGGGCCGCCAGGCCTCCATCAGGGCGATCTGCCGGTTGACGGCGGCCCAGACCGGACCGTTGACCGTCGCGGCCGCCCGTCCGGCCCAGTCGCCGGCGATGCCCTTCTCCCTGGTGCGTCGCGCCACCGAGTCCACCAGGGTGGTCTTGTCGGTCGGCGTGCCGCGCAGGGCCTTGAGCTGGGCCAGCGTCTTGTCGATGACGAAATCGGGCGGGATCACACCCTTGGCGCCGTCCGCCGTGGCGCGTTCGGTCTCCTGGTCCATGACTGTGGCGAACTGCGCCAGACGCGAGAGATAGGCCTCGGCATCGGCGGCGTTTTCGATCGGGTGCTGGCTGTCGAGGAAGTCCGGGACCGCCTGGTAGGAGCCGGTCAGCTGGCTCAGCAGATAGGGGATGGGATAGCCGCCGCCGCTGGTGGAGCCATAGTGGAACCTGGTCCCCTCCACCGAGATCGCGCCCTGGTACTCGACCGTGTCGTAATTGACCGCGTCCATGCCCTTGAGCTTCTTGCGGTCGACCGCGCGCAGCTCGGCCAGCCACTTCTTCGTCAGCTGGTTTCCGCGTTCGACCGCGGCCGGGGAGGCGTCGTCGAGCTTGCTGCGCGCCCAGGCGCCCGGCCCCTTGTCGAGTCCGAGGCCGGTCATGCCCTGCGGGCTCTCCTTCAGCGATTCCTCGAAGATGGTCTCGAGCACCGCGTTGAGCCGGGCTGCGGTCGCCGGGTCGGAGCCTGTTGCGGTCGGCTTGGTCTTGGACTGGCGGTTCTGGCTGCTGCGCGCGCCGCGCGGCAGGTGCGGGGCGCCCCCTCCCCCCCGGCCCGCCAGGGCGGCGTCCGCGCCGGCGGCGCCGGCGGTTGCGGTGGCGGCGAACAGCAGGCGGCGACGGTCGAACATGGGAACTCCCCAGGAATTGGTCGCCAAGGGGTAGGCCCACCTCGTCGCCCCGGCAAGCCGGTGCGGCTTACCGATTGGTAATCCGGAGCACGGCGACGGCAGACGCGCGAGCGTCCTGCGGCTAAGCTGAGCCCCTGAACGTCGGAAACACCCTTGGCCGAGACCGCCTCCCCACCGCCGATCCGCCGGTCACTGCGTCCCGCGCAGGTCCTGACGCGGCTTCGCGCGGCGCCGGCCCTGGTCTGGGCCCTGTTCCTCCTCGCTTATGTGCTGTTCGACAATCTAGGGGTGATGCTCCGGGCCGAGGCCGCGACGCCCTGGAACCTGTCCTGTGGCGTGGCTCTGGTCTTCCTGGCCTGGGCCGGACGGCCGGGCCTGATCGGCCTGTTCGTCGCCGAGATCATCTCCAGCCTGATCAGCCCCGCCTTCGGTCGGTCGATCCCCGAGGTCCTGGCCTGCGGCGTGGCCGCCCTGGCCGGTTATGGCCCCGTGACCGGCTGGATGCATCGCCGCCGCGCAGCCGTGCTCAGCCGCCAGCGTGAGCTGATCGCCCTCCTGGCTGCGGGTTTCGCCGCGGCCCTGGCGGTGGCGGTGTTCAATGTGCCGATCCTCTGGAGCTGGTCGGGCCTGAGCGCGGACCAGTTCCTCTCCTCCGCCTACCATGGCTGGACCGCCAACTTCCTGGGGGTGGTCATCGTGGTCCCCGCGGCGCTCGCCCTGCGCGCCTGGCGGCCCAAGCTCACGGGCGCCGGGCTGGTCGAGGTGGCCCTGCAGGCCGCCGCCCTGGCCGCCTGCACCGTCACCCTGTTCGGGGGCCTCGGTCCGGACCGCTTCCGCATGTTCTACCTGCTGTTTCTGCCCCAGATCTGGATCGCGGCCCGCTTCGGCGTCCAGGGCGCGGTCCTGGCCAATCTGACGATCCTGATCGCGGTGTTCAGCGCCCTGATGCTGACCACCAACGACGTCGCCACCATCCTCAGCTTCCAGCCGCGCCTGTTGTCCCTCACCATATCCGGCCTGTTCCTGGGGGTGGCGGTCAGCCAGGGCCGCGCGACCGAAGAGGCGCTGCGCCAGCGCCAGGACGACCTGGCCCGGGTCAGCCGCCTGTCCATCGCCGGTGAGATCTCCGCGGGCCTCGCGCATGAGCTCAACCAGCCGCTGCTGGCGGCCATCGCCTTCGCCCGTTCCGCCCAGCGTCTGCTCGACCGGCCCGAGCGGGCGCGCGAGGCGCTCGACCAGTCGGTGCTCCAGATCGAACGCGCCGGCGGCATCGTGCGTTCGCTGCGGCGGATCATCGACAAGGGTGAACGCGAGCGCACCTCGAGCGCGCCCGCCCAGTTGGCCCAGTCCGCCGTCGGCCTGATCCAGGCGCGCTGCCAGAGGGCGGGCGTCGTCCTCACCCTGGCGGCCGAACGCCAAGCCCCCAACCTGCTGGTCGATCCGATCCAGATCCAGCAGGTGATCCTGAACCTGATCCAGAACAGCCTGGACTCCATCCTCGCCGGACGCGACGCGGCCGAAGGCGCCATCGCGCTCAGCGTGCGCGCGCCCTCGCGCCACGAGGTCGAGTTCGAGGTGCGCGACACGGGCCCGGGGATCAGCGCGGCGGTCGCCGAACGGCTGTTCTTTCCGTTCGTCAGCAGCAAAGACTCCGGCATGGGTCTCGGCCTGACCGTCAGCCAGGGAATTGTCGAGGCGCACGGCGGTCGCATCTGGATCGCGGAGGCGCATCCGGGCAATGTCGCCTTCCGATTCAGCCTGCCTGCGGGCGCGGCCCGGCGGAGCGCGGCATGAAGAAAGATCTGCTGGTCCATGTGGTGGACGACGACGCGGCCATCCGCCTGTCGCTGACCATGCTGCTCGAGTCCGCGGGCTACGCCGCCCGCTCGCACGCCAGCGCGGAGGAAGCCCTGGCCGGCATCGACCCGGAAACCGCCGGCTGCGTCGTCTCCGACGTGCGCATGCCCGGCATGGGCGGGCTGGAGCTGCAGGGCGTGCTGGCCGAGCGCGGCGTCAGCGCGCCGGTCATCGTCATCAGCGGCCACGCGGACGTCCCCATGGCGATCCGCGCGCTCAAGTCCGGCGCGGTCGAGTTCCTCGAGAAGCCGTTCGACGAGCGCGATTTCCTGGGCGCCGTCGATCAAGCCCTGTCGCGCAGCCGTGAAATCCGCGGCGAACTGCGCTCGCGCGCCGAGCTCGAGGCCCGCGCCGCGCGCCTGACCCGGCGCGAGCGGGAGGTGATGGACATGGTCACCTCAGGCCTGGTCAACACCCAGATCGCCGCACGGCTCGGCATCAGCGTGCGCACGGTCGAAACCTACCGCGCCGCCGTCATGGCCAAGATGGACGCGGCGGGCCTGCCGGACCTGGTGCGCATGTGTCTGCGGCTCGGGAGCGAGTGAGGCTCAGCCCTTACCGCCCCCGACGCTCAGCGGGGTGACCCGTTCCGCCGCGAACCGCTCCCCCATGGCCTCGAACATCGGCCCCAGCCGGTGGGCGAAGGGCCGCCAGCGGCCGATGGAGCGGTCGTAGATCGGCTGGCGCACCTGGGCCGCGCTGGCGCTGGTCACGCCGCGCGCGGACTTGTGGAAGTCCAGGCAGGCCGGGTCCCAGTCGAGGCCGCAGTGGGCGACGATCCTGCGCGCCCAGGTCTCCGGCTCGGCGACCAGGGCCTCGTAGGGGACATCCAGCATGACCCCGGGGGGCAGCACCTGGGCCCAATGCGCCATCAGCCGGTCGTAGGCGCGCCAGTAGCGGCCGAGCTCCTCCAGGGAATAGCTGTAGTCCTGGCCCATGCTGAACAGCAGGGTGAAGGCCGACAGGCAGGTGTCCGCCGGGTCGCGGCGGCAGTGGATGATCGGTACGCGCGGCAGGATCAGATGGATCAGGCCGATGTATTCGATGTTCTCCAGCCGCTTGTCAGTGACCTTCAGATGACCCCGCGCTCCGCTGGGCGCCTTGCCGAGGTAGGTGCGTCCCAGGTTCAGGCAGTCGTCGGCGGTCATGGGCCCGACCCAGTCGGGGAAGCGGACGCCGCCCAGGCCCCGCGCGTCCGTCACCAGCTCGAGCATGGCCGGAATTTCCCCGGCCGCCATCACCGCCGGATGGGCGCTCAGGATCTGCTCGACCAGGGTGGTGCCGGAGCGCGGCATGCCGGTGACGAACACCGGACGGCTGTTGGGCGCGCCCTGCCCCGCCAGCCGGGCGAACAGGGCCCGGTCGAACTGCCGCTCCACCGCCGCGAACCGGGCCTCCTCCGCCTCGATCGAATAGTCGACCAGCGCCCGCATCGCCGCATTGGCCTCGAGATAGAGGTCGAAGGCCCGGTCGATTTCGCCGAAGTCGTGGCTGGTCTTGGCCATGGAAAACAGCAGTTGCACCCGCAGCGCGTCCGGCAGGGAATCGAGCGACGATTCCAGCCGGGCCATGGCCGCCGCCGCGGCGGCTGCGTGCGGATCGTCGGAGGCCATATCGATCAGGCGCACCAGGTTGAAGATCACCTCGTCGCTGGTCGGATCCAGCTCGAGCACCCGCACGAAGGAGGCCTTGGCCGCCGCGATGTCACCGACGAACAGGCTGATCACCGCCAGATCCCTGTGGAGTTGGGCGCGGTCGGGCCCGCGCTGGGCGGCGTCGCGCAGCCAGAGCAGGGCCGCGGTGTCCAGGCCGCGGCGGTGCAGCAGAGTCCCCAGCAGGTGAGCGGCGTCGATGTGGGTGCGGTCGGTCTCCAGCACGACCCTGAGGCAGGCCTCGGCTTCGTCCAGCCGCTCCAGCCGCGCCAGCGCCACCGCGATCAGATAGCGCGCGTCGGCGGAATTGGGCGTCAGCGCCACCGCCTGCTCGAATTCGGCGAGCGCACGGGCGGGCTCGCGGCGGTCGAGCAGTTCGACGCCGCGGTCGCAATGGGTCTGCGCCTGGACACGGCGCTGGTCTGACTTGCTCGGCACTCGCCTTAAACGCCCTGCACTGCCCGTCACCGTCGGTCGGTGAACAGGTTCGCCCCCGGTGGCTGTGATAGAGGGCGCGTCGGAGTCGGCAAATCCGTATTGCTACGGGGCGTAAGGGTCGCTAGCGCCGGGACTTGGCGCTCTTCGCGCGCTCGCCGGCGAACTCGGAGCCCGCCTTCCAGCCGGGCCACTTGCGCGAATTGGCCAGGTCCCGGCCCACGGCATAGACCAGCTCCGTGTCCTGGGCAGCGCCCGACAGGTCCCAGTCCGGGCTCCAGCGGTCCTGGGGCGTGTGGTAGCGGTGAGCGGTGTATTCCTTGACCCAGGCCTCGCCGGCCGTCCGGCCGCCCTTGACCAGGTCCACCGCCCCGCCGGAGTCCATCAGCGGCAGCACGGGAACGCCCCGCTTGGCCAGGCTGAACTGGTCGCCGCGATAGAAGGATCCGACCTCCGGATGGCCGTCGGGGGTCACCACCCGGCCCTGGCGCTTCGCGTGCGCCGCCAGCAGGTCCTCCATCGTGTCCTTGCCCGAGCCGACCAGCACGACGTCGCGCGAACGCCCGGCGGTCTGCAGGATGTCCAGGTTGATCATCCCCGCGGTGGTGGCCAGCGGCCAGACCGGGTGGGTCCCGTAGTATTCCGAGCCCAGCAGGCCCCTCTCCTCCGCGGTCCAGCCCGCGAACAGGATCGAGCGGTCGGTGCGCGGCGCCTTGGCATAGGCCCGCGCCAGCTCCAGCACGGCCGCCATGCCGGTGCCGTCGTCGGCCGCGCCGTGGAACACCGGATCGCCGCTGGCGTCCGGCTTGCCGGTTCCGAAGTGGTCCCAGTGGGCCGAATAGATCACCGTCTCATTGGGCCGCGTCTTTCCGGGCAAGCGCGCCAGGACGTTGTGGGTCACGACCTTGTCCGTGGTCAGGGCGTAGTCGGCGGAAAATCCGGCGCCCTTGAGCACCACCGGATGGAAACCGCGGGTCTTGGCCTGTGACTTCATCGCCTCGAAGTCGAAGCCGGCGTGGCGGAACAGCTCGACCGCCACATCGCGGTGCAGCCAGCCCTGCAGCAGCACCTTGTCCTTCGCCGGATCCGGTCGGACGATGTCGAACTGCGGCCCGGTGTTGGAGTTCTTCACCGTGGTCCAGCCGTAGCCCGCGCCCGGCGCCTCGTGCACGATCAGTGCGCCCAGCGCCCCGCGCCGCGCCATCTCCTCGTACTTGTAGGTCCAGCGGCCGTAGTAGGTCATCGCCTTGCCGCCGAAGAGGCCGCCCAGGTCCGCCTCGAAATCCGGATCGTTGACCAGGATCACAGCGATCTTGCCGTGCAGATCGACGCCCTTGAAGTCGTCCCACTTGCGCTCCGGCGCGTCGACGCCGTAGCCGACGAACACCATCGGCGCCCTGTCGATCTTCACCCGGTCCACCGGGCGCATGGTCACCGCCACCACGTCCTCGCCCTGGGCGAGCTGGCGGCGCCAGTCGCCCGCGCTCAGGGACAGGCTGGGCTTGTCTTCGATGGTGTAGCGGTTGAGCGGCACTTCCTGGGTCCAGGAACCATTGAGCCCACCGGGCCGAAGGCCCATCGCCTTGAACTGGGCGACCAGCCAGTCGATCGTTCGGGTCTCGCCCGCGGTCGCCGGGCCCCGTCCCCCGAATGCGTCGGAGGACAGCATCTTGACCTCCTCGGTCATGCGCACCGGGTCGATCAGCGCCGCCGCGGCGCCATGGGCAGCCGCCCGGTGTGCCCGCGGTTTCGCCTGCGCCGCGAGGGCCGCCGCCAGCAGGGCCAGGCCGGCCAGAACCACAACCGAGGTCTTCATCGTCCGCTCCCGAAATCAGCGAGGCCGGACACTCCCGCGCCCGGCCGGCGGAAGCAAGGGCCCTCATGTGTCATCGCACATGGTGAACGGCAAAAGTGAAATCTGTGCAGTAATGGAAAATGCAGCGGAAGACGCTGAGCATTCGATTGAGATGTCAGACTTCTTTTTCCTTTCAATTATTCCAGCCCACCGCCCTTGGCTTGCTGCTGACTGTTAAGCATCAATCCGAAAATAAGTAAGCGGGGCCATAAACGGTCGTTTACCTCCTCGCGCGATTGATGGATGCACACTACCAGTTGTTTCGAGGGTCATCACAACGTCCAAAGCGGAGAGCCGCTCATGCCGTCGTCCCTGCCGTCGCCCGCGCCTTCGCCCCCCGCCGCCGAACCGCCGGCCGGTCCGATCATCGACCGCCTGGTCGAAGCCGACGCCAAGGCCGCGCTCAAGGCGCTCGAGGGGTCGCCGCTGATCGAGCAGGGCCGGGTCAACCTGATCGGCCTGGACTCCATCGTGCGCCGCCTGGGCCCGCGCTGGCCGCTCAGAAAGGACCAGGTGCACGAGCATGTCGCCAAGGTGCTGGAGCGGCGCCTGGGCCACGACGGCTACTTCGTGCGCGCCTCCGACGCCGACTACCTCGTCGTCCACCCCGATCTCAACCGCTTCTCGGCCCAGGCCGCCTGCTTCGGCCTGATGCGCGAGGTTCTGACCCACTTCCTGGGCGAGGCCGAACCCGGAGACATGGCGGTGCGCGAGGTGACCTCGGTCGCGGGATCGGGCCTGGAGGCCCACCTCGTCGCCCCGAATACTCCCGTCGCCGGAGGCGCTTTCGAGGCGCGCGGCCCGGTCGCCGGCGAGGGCCACTCCTTCGAGCCGCGCCCCGTGGCGGCCCCCGTCGGCCCGGCCGTCGCCAGCGACTATTGGAGCGCTTTCGTCGCCTCCGATGGCCGCCCCCTGCGCGTCTCCTGCGTGCTCGAACCCTGCTTCCGGCTCGAGGAGGCGCGCCAGATCGGTTTCCGGATCCACGCCCGCGTCGTCGATGGGATGAACGGCCAGGTCCTGCCGCTCGAGCGCCAGGGCCAGCTCACCAGCGCCGACATCGAGCGCGTGGACATGGCCGCCATCTCGCGCGGCATGGACCGGCTCAGGCTCGAGTTCGGCAAGGTCGCCCCCCCGATGCTGATCCTGCCGGCCTCCTACGCGACCATCATGACCCGCTCGGGCCGCTCCCGGCTGCTATCGAGCCTGAAGGAGGCCAGCGACGGCCTGACCAGCCGCGTGATCTGCGAGATCCGCAGCATCGAGGGCGTGCCCGGCGCCATGGTGTTCGACGCCTGCTCGGTGCTGCGTCCCTGGTGCTATGCGGTCGTCGGCGCCCTGGACCGCCTGGCGGACCTGCGGGTGCGGGCCTGGTCGGGCGCGGGCCTGAACGGGGTGGCCTTCCCGCTCAGGGATACCTACGACACCACGCCCGACCTGTTTGCGGCCCTGGCCGGCGGCGTCGCCGCGGCCAAGCGCGCGGCCCGCTCGGTGGTGGTCCACGGGCTGCGCTCACCGCATGACCTGGTGCTGGCGCGGCTGGCCGGGGCGACCCATGCCAGCCTCGCCGGTCCCCTGCCGCCCGAGCCGGCGCCCGCCTTCGGTCACCGGGGCGCGGAGGCGAGAGCGCCGCTGCCGAACTAGCTGGCCGCCGGCGTCACCGGCGTTGTCGCGCTCGGCGCGGGGCCATAGGCGTTGTCCCCCGGCGTGCCGTTGGAAATACCGATCCAGAGCACGAAGACCAGCCACGCCAGGCAGGAGCCGAAAAAGGCGATCATCCCCATGCCGCCCGCCGCGATGATGGCGCCGATCCCTTCCGGCCCGAGATGGTTGTCGGCCCCCGCCGCTGTGAGCGAGGTGACCACCGTCATGCCGATGCTGGCCACGATGGCCGCGCCGGCGATGCAGCCGATCAGGATGGGTACGAGCACCAGCCAGCCGGACTTGCCCATGTCGTGCAGCCGCTTGGCGTCCAGGCAGACCCAGCAATAGATCATGGCGATGTCCAGCAGCCAGCCCACGACCGGGATGTAGAGCAGGATCTTCCAGGCCACGATCAGGATCAGGAACCCGATCCAGAACTCCTGCCGGCCAATGCGGCCGTTGGGCGAGAACAGTATCTTCGCGAAGTCCATGACGTCAGCCTCCCCAGGATGAGGGCCCGAGCTTAACTCGCCCGTGGGGGGAAGCAAATTCGCGTAACGGGGGTTGGCGAGGCTCAGGCGATCAGCGCTCGGGGCCGTACCGGTTGGGTCCTGACTCGCCGCCGACCAGGCCCAGCCACAGGACGAAGAGCAGCCAGACGAAGATCAGGCCGAACGCCATATGGCCATGCATGACCCCGGCCTGCTCCCCAAGCTCTCCGGCCCTGCGGTGGAGCTCGGCCTCCGGCATCTTCGAGCCGGAAGCCATGACAAGAAAGCCGGCCAGTTGGGCGAACCCCAGGACGAACACCGCGCCCGTGGCGCCGAAGGGGATCAGCTGCCACCAGGCTGAGCTGCCCATGTCGTGCAGACGCTTGGCGTACAGACAGACCCAGCCGTAGATCGACAGGATCGGCGCCAGCCAGCCGAACACGGGAACCACGACAAGCACGAGCCACGGAAGCAGCAGGATCAGGAACCCGATCCAGTACCCGCCTCGGCCGATCCGCCCCCTGGGCGAGAACAGAATGTTTGCGATGTCCATGGTCCCGCCCCCGGTGAAGTGCCCTCAACCTAGACGGGGGGCTGGCCATGGCAACCCATCGAACCCCAGGCGCGTCTACTGTTTCGGCGCGGCGGGGGCGTCCGGTTTTGCCGCCGGTTCGCCGGACCCGTACTTGTTGGTGAGGAAATTCACGTCGAAGGGCCGGACCTGGGCCTGGAAGACGTAGGCGCGCACCGCCGGGTCGGCGGCGACGATCGCCTCGGCCTCCTTCAGCGATGACGCCTCGAACACGATGATGGCGGCGTTGTCCCAGTAGTCGCCGCTCATGCCGCCAGCCATGACCGCGCGGCCCTGCCTAAGCTGCTCGCGCCAATAGGCGCTGTGGCCGTCGAGCGCCTTGTTGGCTTCGGGATCGTCCGGCCACACGCCGGTGGCCTTCCAGCGGGCGTAGAGGTCGTAACGCAGCCGGATCAGCATGATGAAGGCGTGCAGCTGACCCGGAAGCGCTGACCTGTAGGTCACAGGCGCGGGTGTGGCGGCGGACTGCGGCGCGGCGGTGGTCTGTCCCGCTTCCGCCAGGAACAGCGCCAGGCAAATCAGCAAGAAGGGTCGCAACGGCTGCCTCCCGTCTGGTCGGACGGCGAAGCTTAGGCGGTCGATGGCCTCGGGGCCACTCGGGACGCGCGAAGAACCCTACGCCGCCCTCAGCTCGAACTTCACCCGTTCCGCCAGGGTCTTGATGTCGATCGGCTTGGGCAGGAAGGACACGCCGCTCTCGCCTTCCAGCAGGTCGGAGAACTCGGCCTCGGCATAGCCCGAGATGAACATCACCGGGGCCGTGCCCAGGTACTGGCGCGCCCTTTTTAGCAACGACGGCCCGTCCATGCCCGGCATGATCACGTCGGAGATCAGCATGTCGATCGAGCCCGCGTTCTCCTCGGCCAGGATCAGGGCCTCTTCGCCGTCGGCGGCCTCGATCACCTCGTAGCCGCGCGCGCGCAGCAGGCGGGCGGCGACGCCGCGCACCGCGTCCTCGTCCTCCACGAACAGGATCTTGCCCGCGCCCGACAGGTCGCGCGCCACCGTGCGGGCCGGCTTGACCTCGACCGGCTGCGCCAGGGCCTCGACGGAGGGCACGTGAACGGGGAGGAAGATGCGGAAGGTCGCGCCCTCGCCGGGGCGGCTCTCGAGCGTGATGTGGCCCTCGGCCTGGTCGACGATGCCGTAGACCGTGGCCAGGCCCATGCCCGTGCCCTCGCCCACCGCCTTGGTGGTGAAGAAGGGTTCGAACACCTTCGACATGATCTCGGGCGGAATGCCGGGGCCGGTGTCGGAGACCTCGATCAGGGCCGCGCCGGCCTCCGGCGCCTCGGCCCAGCCGGCGGCGCGCGCCTCGGCCTGCGTCAGGCCCGCGGTCTTGATGCGCACGATGCCGCCGCCACCACCCTTGGAGCCCTTGCCGCGCATGGCGTCGCGGGCGTTGACCGCCAGGTTCATCACCGCGGTCTCCAGCTGGCTCTTGTCGGCCAGGACCAGCGGCAGGTCGCGGCCGTACTTGGTCTCCAGCTTCACGTCCTCGCGCAGCAGCCGGCGCAGCAGCACCTCGAACTCGCTGATCAGCTCGCCCAGCTCCAGCCGCTCGCGCTTGACCGTCTGCTTGCGCGAAAACGCCAGCAGCTTCCTGACCAGGTCCGCGGCGCGCACGCCGGTCTGGCGGATCTCGTTCAGGCCCTCGTAGGAGGGGTCGCCCACCGAATGGCGCTGCAGCAGCTCGTCCAGGCGCAGCTGGATGGCCATCAGCAGGTTGTTGAAGTCGTGGGCGACGCCGCCGGCCAGCTGGCCGATGGCCTGCATCTTCTGGGCCTGGGCCAGGTGCAGCTCCAGCTGCTTCTGCTCCGAGACGTCGATGACATAGACCAGCCGCTTGCCCTCGTCGGAAGACAGGTACAGGTGCGCCGCCCGCTTGGGCTCGCCCGCCAGCTCGACCTCGATGGGTCCCGTGGCGCCCCCGGCGATCTTGGCCTTGGCCTCGGGGATGGAGGCCGGATCGATCAGCTCGGCGAACTTCGCGCCCGGCCAGGCCTTGCCGCCGGTCAGCGTCCCGAGCGCCGGGTTGATCTCGACGATGGCGCCCTCGAACGGGTCCTCCTGGTCCAGCACCGCCGCTCCGAAGGGCGCGGCCGAGGCGAAGGGATCGCGTCCGACCGGCAGGGCCGCCGCCGGAGCGTCCACCACCTGCGGCGCCTCCGGGGCATAGGCCAGCAGCAGGGTCGGGGCCAGCACCCCGTCCGACGCCGCGCGCACCAGGAAGCGGCCCGTGCCCAGAGACGAGACCAGGGATTCGAAATCGGTGTCGCCCAGGCGGATCAGGGCGCGGCCGGTCTTGCCGGCTCGGGCTTCCGCCAGGGCCACGAACAGGGCCGGCGCGGCCGGTCCGCGTGGCAGGCGCAGGGCCTCGCCGCCGGCCTCGACCCAGGCCTTGTTCACCGCCAGCAGCCGTCCGTCGGCCGCGGCGATGGCCGCCGGCTCGTCCAGCGCCTCGACCAGGGTCTGGGTCTCGTCCGTGCCCGTGCGCGCGTCCGCGGCGCCGAAGGCGAAGAAGGCCAGGGTGGCGACCCCGACCAGGCCGATCAGCAGCATCACGCCCGGCGCGCTGCCCGGATCGGTGCGCAGGGCCGGCCAGGCCGCCGCGACCAGGGCCACGGCGAACAGGCCAGCGGCCGCCCAGAAGCGCAAGTCGAAGCGCAGGTCCAGGCGCAGTCCCGCGCCCCGGGGCTTCGCTGCCGGCTCGGTCTGCGGGGTCGGTCGGCCGGCGGGCGGCGCGTCCATGCCTGGGCGGTCTCCTACTGTGAGGCCCTGCGAATCGGACACGATGATGACTCCTAAAGCGGAACGCGACGAATCGGCGGGGTTTGCGGTCCCGCCGGGCGCGGCTTCTTCGCGCCCATGATGAAGCCGATGACCTTGGCCACCGCCTCGTAGTGCTCGCGTGGAATGGTTTCATCCACATCAACGGCGGCGTACAGCGCGCGCGCCAGAGGCGGATCCTCGAAGATCGGGATCTCGTGCTCGCCCGCCACTTCCCGGATCTTCAGCGCGACATTGTCCATGCCCTTGGCCACGCAGATCGGCGCGGGGGTCTCGCCGGCCACATAGCGCAGGGCGACGGCGTAGTGGGTCGGGTTGGTCACCACCATGGTGGCCTTGGGCACATTGGCCATCATGCGCTTTCGGGCGCGCATGGTGCGGATCTGTTTGACCTTGGCCTTGATGTGCGGATCGCCTTCCGCCTGGCGGAAGTCTTCCTTCAGCTCCTCGCGGCTCATGCGCATGCGGGTCAGGAAGCGCTGGCGCTGCCACAGCCAGTCCAGCACCGCGGTCAGGCCCATGAAGGTCAGGGCCGAGCCGAACAGGGCGATCAGCATGGCGCGCCCGATGCTCAGCACCGCCATGGGACCCATCGTCGCCATATTGGCGAACTCGTCCTGATGGGACGCCATCGCCCGCCACGCCACCCAGGTGGTGATCACCAGCTTGATCAGGGTCTTGACGAACTGGCCCAGCCCATCGACCCCGTAGATGCGCTTGAAGCCCTGGGCCGGCGACACCTTGCTGAAGTCGGGCATCAGCTTGGACGGGCTCCACAGCAGCCCGGTCTGCATGACATTGCCCGCCACCCCCGCCAGCATGGTCGCCAGCATGACGCCCAGCAGCGTCGGCGCCGCGGCCAGCAGGGCGGTTTTCGCGATCATCGCCCCCTTGCCGTCCTCCAGGAGGCCGATCAGCTCCTGTGGCGCGGCGATAAAGACGGTCAGGGCATCGGCCATGTTCTTTGCCAGCATCCCGCCCAGGCCCGCCACCACCGCACAGGCGGCGCCGAGAGACATCCAGCTGGCCACATCCGGAGACTTGGCGACGTCGCCCTTGCGCCGAGCCTCCTCGAGTTTTCGTGGGGTTGCTTCTTCCGTCTTGGACTCTGGATCAGCCGCTTCGGCCATCTCAGCGCCTCAGGAAGATGGCCAGGGTGTCCTGGTAGCGGTTGATCCACACCAGTCCGATGACACCGAGGCTGAGCGCGAACACCGACAGGCCCAGCAGGACCGTCAGGGGCGTCGCGGCGAAGAACACCTGGAACTGCGGCATCACACGGCCGACGAGGCCGGTAGCCGCCGAAAAGATCAGCGAGAACACCATCACCGGCGCCGACAGCTGCACCCCGACCGCAAAGGCCTGGCCGGTGGTCCGGACCGCCAGCTCGGCGGCGTCGTGCACCATGAAGGCCTTGTGCGGCGAGAACAGGTCGTAGGAATTGGCGATCGCGGCGATGAACATCTGATGCATGCCGGTGGCGAAAACCAGGGTCACGCCCAGCAGGCCCAGGAAGGCCGCCACCGTTCCGCCGGGCTGGGCCTGCAGCGGATTGGTGGTCTGGGAAAACGACAGGGTGGTCTGCAGGCTGACCACCTCGCCGGCCACCGCGAGCGCCGCCAGCATCACCCGCATCAGCGCCCCGATGGTCAGGCCGACCAGCAGCTCGCGCAGCACCCAGCCACCGATGCCGCCGATGGTCCCCGGCAGGGGCGGCAGGGTGTGGGCCACCACCGGCGCCAGGGCCATGGACAGCAGCAGCGCGAAGGACAGGCGGATGCGCGGCGGCACCACCTGCTCGCCCAGTCCCGGGATCAGCATGACGATAGCGCCGACGCGCACGAAGACCAGGGCCGCGGCCCAGACCTGGTCCGGGGTCGCCCAGGCGCCCACCTACATGCCCGCGATACGGGCGGCGATCTGGCGCATGAAGCCGCCGAGCAGGGCGCCCATCAGCGGCAGGAAGATCAGCAGCGATACGAAGATGGCGATGATCTTCGGGGCATAGATCAGGGTGGCTTCCTGGATTTGGGTCAGGGCCTGGACCAGGCCGATGGCCACGCCCACGATCAGCCCCACGATCAGGACCGGCGCGCACAGTTGAATGGTCAGCCAGATCGCGTCCCTGCCCACATCCAGGACTTCCGCGCCGTTCATGCCCGCCGTACTCCGCTTTACGCCACCCGGCGGGAGAGGCCCGCCGCACCGGGTAAGATTTGCCGTGCGCATGGTTAACGCATTCGGAATCGCGACCGCGATGGGAGGAAAACTGCGCGGCGGACCGGTTGAAACTTCGCGTCCCCACCCCACCTCGACCGTACGGGAACCTCCGCCCCGCCCCCGCCGTCCAACCCTGCAACACGCCGCCTCGCCTCCCCATCCCTCCCCGATCGCGATAAGACAGGCCCCATGGACGACCTCGACTTCGACCCCCGCACCGCCATCGCCCGCCAGGCCGGGGTCCCGATCCCCGGGCCTCACACCCCCGCCCATGGCGGCCGCCCCTCCCAGGATGAGGCCGAAGCCGCCGTGCGCACCCTGATCCGCTGGGCCGGCGACGATCCGACCCGCGAGGGCCTGATGGACACCCCGGCGCGGGTGGCGCGCAGCTACCGCGAACTGTTCGCTGGCTACGAGGTCGACCCCCGCGAATATCTGGAGCGCACCTTCGAGGAGGTCGGCGGCTACGACCACCTGGTGGTGCTCAAGGACATCCGCTTCGTCTCCTTTTGCGAGCACCACATGCTGCCCGTCGTGGGTCGCGCCCACGTCGGCTACCTGCCGACCGACCGCGTCGTGGGCATCTCCAAGCTGGCCCGGGTGGTGCGCGGCTTCGCCCGGCGCCTGCAGATCCAGGAGAAGATGACCGCCGAGATCGCGCAGGCCATTCAGGAGGTGCTCAAACCCGCCGGCGTCGGCGTGGTCATCGAGGCCGAGCACAGCTGCATGACCATGCGCGGGGTGGACGTGCCCGGCGCCTCGCTGACCACCAGCCACCTGCTGGGCGTGGTGCGCGACGATTCCCGCACCCGCGAGGAGTTCCTGAGCCTCCTGCGCGGCTGAGGCCTAACCGCGAACCTTGCCGTCGACCAGGGCGATGCGGTCGCCGTCCACGCGCCATAGATGGTCCGCGCCCGTCACCACGAACAGCGGCTGCCCCATCGACAGCGCCAGGAAGACGTGGATCTCCGTGGGCGTGGGATCGAGCAGGTGGCTGACCATGGCCGCCGCCGGCTTGGCGCCGGGAGGCAGAGCCTGGCCGCCCAGATTGATGCAGCTGCGGGTGAAGGCGCGGCGGAAGGCGATGGTCCCATCGGCGGCGACATCGATCTCGTAGTGTCCGCCCGCGGGGAATTCCCCGGCCTTGACCTCGGGCGACAGCACATAGACCGGCGTGACCTCGCCGGGGGGCTCCGGCGGCAGTACCACCGTATTGAACGCGCCGTTCGTGCATGGCCTCAGGCCCCGGCTCTCCACGTCCGCGACCGCCACCTTGCGCGCCGCGACCAGGCGTTCCGCCGTCGCACTGAGGCTCCCGTCCTCGCCGGCCGCCACCACGTGGCCGGCGCGGACCTCACGACCGTGCACCTCGGCGGTGAACAGCGCCCGTGGCTTGCCTGCCTCGGTGCTGTAGTAGGTCGCGCGCAGGGCGCCGGGCGCGGGCTCCACCACATAGCCGCCGACCTTCTTGCGCTGGGCCTCCGGCAGCTGGGCCATCGCCGCGTCGGTGCTGTGCCAGGCCGCCTGGTCGTAGTCGTAGATCATCCGTCCGCGCCGGCTCGCCCGGCGCAGGGGCTCCGCCTCGGTCTCCTCGGCGCGGGTCGATCCTGAGGCGGAGGCCGCAAGCCCCAGCCCGAGGCCGGCGATGATCAGGTTGCGGCGGTCCATGTCTTCCCCCATCGGTCGAAACCGTCCCGGTGACAGTGGTCGTCGCGATCGGCCGGTCCGTCAATGGCGCTCGCCGGAGAGGCGCGCCCGGCTTGCACGGCCCCCCCTGCCCTTGCTCTAAGGCGGTATGCAGGTCGACGAGGACCATATCGCCGCGCTGGAGCACGCCGCCGCCCGGGACGAGACCGGGGCCATGGCGCTGCTCGGCATGCACCTGATGAGCGCCCACGGCGTGGAGCGTAACGCCCGGCGCGGCGCCGACCTGATCTTCGCCGCCGCCGGCCGCGACCATCCCGAGGCCCTGGAAATGGCCGCCTCGATCCTGGCGGGCGGCGTGGCCCGGCCCCAGGACCTCGAAGGCGCCGTCGCCCTCCTGCGCCGCGCCGCCGATCTGGGCGAGCCCCGCGCCCGGGCCCAGCTTCGTCTGCTGGAGGGAATTGACCTGGACAGCTGGCGCCGGCCGCCGCCGGGAAAGGTGCTCAACCCCTCGCCCCTGCTGGTGGCCTTCGAGGCCATGCTGCCGCCGGCGTTCGCGGCCTGGTTCCAGGAGAAGGCCCGCGGCGCCCTGGTCGACGCGCGGATCTTCAACACCTACGGCAACGGCCTGGTCGACGCCCGCACCCGCTCCAACACCGCCGCCGAGATCCCCGGGGCCCACGCCGACGTCATCACGGCGCTGGTCCGTTCGCGCATGGCCGCGGCCGCCGGCCTGCCCCTGCATGCGCTGGAGCCGCCCTCGGTGCTGCATTACCTGCCGGGCCAGACCTTCACTCGCCACTTCGACTTCTTCGAGGAACGCTTCAAGGCTCACGCCGTGGCGCTGCGCGAAGGCGGCCAGCGGGTGGCCACCTGCCTGGTCTATCTCAACGACGAGTTCGAGGGGGGCGAGACCGAGTTCCCCATGCTCGGCCTCAAACACAGGGGCGGAGCCGGCGACGGCCTGCTGTTCATGAACGTCAGCCGCGACGGCGTGCTCGACCGGCGCACCCTGCACGCGGGCCTGACCCCGACCTCCGGCCAGAAGTGGCTGCTCTCCCAGTTCATGCGCGACCGCGCGCAATCCTGGCATTGACCGGTTCCGCGCCCCCATGACCTCCACCTCCGGTTCCCAATCCCTTCAGCGCTTCCGTGAGCGCTTCCTGGCAGGCGACGCCGCCGAGGCCGCCGTGGCGTTGCGCGAGGCCGCGGGCGCCGGCGACCCGACCGGCATGGCGATCCTGGGCGGCGAGCTGATCGCCGCCCTGCGCACCCCCGACGAGGTCGCCGAGGGTGTCGACCTGCTCTTCCGGGCCGCGGAGCTCGACCAACCCCAGGCGCTGGAACTGGCCGCCGCCCTGCTGGCGGAGGGCGTGGTCCGGGCCCAGGACTGGACGCGCGCCCTCGATTTTCTGCAGCGCTCGGCCGAGCTCGGCGATCCGCGCGCCCGCTCCCAGCTCGCGCTCCTGACCGGCGACCGCGACGCGGCGGCGCGCATCGGCGCGGGCGAGGCGGGGCCGGAGCTGTTCGAGCGCGCCCGCCGGGCCATCGATCTGGACGCCTGGCTGGCCACGCCGACCGGGAACGTGGTTTCGCAGGATCCCCTGATCGTCGTGTTCGAGGGCTTCCTGACCGAGCCCCTCTGCGGCTGGCTGATCGAGCGGGCGCGCGGACGCATCAAGCCGGCCCGCATCCACGAACTGGAGAGCCACGGTCTGAAGGAGGACGACAGCCGCACCAACGGCTCCACCGAGTTCGCCCCCCTGCTGCACGACGTGGTCATGGCCATCATCCGCGCCCGCATCGCACGGGTCGCGCGCCTGCCGGCCGAGGCGCTGGAATATCTGTCGGTGCTGCACTACCGCCCGGGCCAGGCCTTCACGCCTCACTTCGACTACTTCAACCCGGACCTGCCGGGCCACGCGGTGGAGATCGAGACCCGGGGCCAGCGGGTGGCCACCTTCCTCTGCTACCTGAACCTGGATTTCGACGGCGGCCAGACCGACTTTCCGCGGCTGGGCCTGCAGTATCGGGGCGGGCCCGGCGACGGGATCCTGTTCCTGAACGTCGACCGCGGCTTCCAGCCCGATCCGCGCAGCCAGCACGCGGGCCTGCCCACAACGCGGGGCGACAAATGGCTGCTGTCCCAGTTCCTGCGCAACGCGCCGCAGCCGTGGCCCTAGTTGGAAGCCCCAACTAGATGCCCATGCGCATGATCTCCTGGTAGGCCTGGATCACCTGGTCGCGCACGGCCATCACCGTCTCCAGGGAGGCCTCGGCCGAGGCTACGGCGGTGACCACGTCCACCAGGGGCGCCTTGCCCTGGGCGTGGGCGGTCATCTGGGTCTCGGCGAGCTTGGTGCTCTGACCGACGTCGCCCATGACCTGGGACAGTACGTTCTGGAAGCTCGGCCCCGAGCCCCCGAGGGCGGCGGCGCCCGCGGACGGGGCCTCCATCGCCTTCTGGGCGGCGGAATAGGCCTTCAGGGCGGCGAGCGGAGCGGCCACGGATCAGTCCCTACTTCTTGAGCAGATCGAGGGTGCGGCTTTCCATGGAGCGCGCAGTCTCGATCACGTTCAGGTTGGCGTCGTAGGCGCGCTGCGCCTCGCGCATGTCCATGGCCTCGATCAGCGGATCGACGTTGGGCCGCTTCACATAGCCCTTGGGGTCCGCCGACGGATGGCTGGGGTCGTATTCCATGTGGAAGTCCGAGCGGTCCTGGGCGACCTGGGCCAGCTTCACGCCCGAGGCGCCGTCGATCTTGGAGGTCTGGAACACCGGAATCTGGCGCCGGTAGGGATCGCCGCCGGGGGTCTTGGCGGTGGAGTCCGAGTTGGCGATGTTCTCGGCGATCACCCGCATGCGCGCCTGCTGCGCCTTGAGCGCGGAAGCCGCCACCGCCATGGTGGAATTGCCGGGAGGGGTCACGTCGGCCATGGGCTACTCTCCGATCAGGAACCGGGCCGCTTGGCGGCCATGCGCAGCATGTTGAGCGAATGCTGGTAGAAGCCGATGGCGGCCTCGTAGGCCATGCGGCTCTCGCTCATCTTCAGCATCTCTTCCTCGAGCACGACCGAGTTGCCGTTCATCTTGGTCTCGGAGTCGGGCGCGGTGACCGACTGGAAGTTTGAGCCCTCACCGCCGCCGCCGGCCCCGCCCGCCGCGAACCCGCCGGTCCCGCCCAGGTGTCCGGGCGAGAGCGTGGTCATCTGCACCGTGCCGCCCGCGCCGTTGGACGCGACCAGGTCGGAGAAATTCTGGGGCTTGAGGTCCTTCGGGGTGAAGCCCGCCACATCGGCGTTGGCCACGTTCTCGGCGATCACCTTCTGGCGCTGGTTCAGATAGTCCATCCGGCCCTTGAGCACGGCGAACAGGGGGATGGAGTCCATGCCCACGACTGCGGCTCCTCACGCGTGCGGGGCGCACCGGCGCCCACGCTGGGAAGAACTTGCCGCGCGCATGGTTAACAGGGCCTTTCGGTAAAGAGCCCGTTAACCCTGTTTCTTCACCCTCTCACCTGCGCGCCAGAAGCGGCGCAGCCTGGGCGGGACGATGAATTTTCTCGATGTGTTGAGGGCGATCCTGGCCCTGGCGGTGGTGATCGGCCTGATCGGCCTGGTCGGGGTCGGCGCGCGACGCTATGCGCCGGGCCTGCTGGCGCGGCTGCAGTCCCGCGCCGGCGAGAAGAAGCGCCTGGCGGTGGTCGAGACCCTGGTGCTGGGCCCGACCCAGCGGCTCCTGCTGGTGCGCGTCGACGGCGCCGAACGCCTGATCCTGCTGGGCGAAGGCCGCGACGTCTCGCCGTCCATGCCTGCCGGAGCCGACCAGTGAAGCCGCCCCTGCGCTCCCTCTTTCCCACCCGCGAGGAAGCCCGTCAGGCGCTGAAGCTGTCGCTGATCACCGCGGCCGTTAGCCTGATCTTCCCGGCGGTCGCCGCCGCCCAGGCCATCAATCTCGACCTCGGCAACGGCGGCGGCCTGACCGAGCGCGTGGTCCAGATGATCGCCCTAGTGACGGTGCTGTCGCTGGCGCCGTCCATCGTGATCATGACCACCTCCTTCGTGCGCATCACCGTGGTGCTCTCCCTGCTGCGCACCGCCCTCGGCCTGCAGCAGAGCCCGCCCAACGCCGTGCTGGTTTCGCTCTCTCTGTTCCTGACCGCGGTGGTGATGGGTCCCACCTTCACCAAGTCCTACGATGAGGGGATCAAGCCCCTGCTCGACAAGCAGATCGAGCTGCCCCAGGCCTTCGACGCGGCGTCGGAACCGGTGAAGGCCTTCATGCTGCACCAGGTCGGCCCCGGCGACCTCGCCCTGTTCGTGAAGCTGTCCAAGATCGAGAAGGTCAAGACGGCCATGGACCTGCCGCTGCGGGTCGTCACCCCGGCCTTCATGATCTCCGAGCTCAAGCGCGCCTTCGAGATCGGCTTTTTGCTGTTCGTGCCGTTCCTGGTCATCGACCTTGTCGTGGCCAGCGTGCTGATGAGCATGGGCATGATGATGCTGCCGCCGGTGGTGGTCTCGCTACCGTTCAAGCTGATCTTCTTCGTACTCGTGGACGGCTGGCGCCTCGTCGCCGGATCGCTGGTGGAGAGCTTCCAGCACGGCGGCGGAGTGACTTAGCGGGGGGTGATCCGCCATGGTTGTGGCAACCCTTTGTCCAACCCAGGAAAAGTGATCACGACCCTGACGCCTCGATCTTTATCGCAATGCGTTTGCCTGACGTGCGTTGGCCTTCCCAAGTTAGAACGATCCGGCTGGTCCGATTAGGCCCTACAAAGTCGATGATTGAGGGTCGATATCCGGCATCATCCTCGACCCACTCCGGACCCAATTCACTGGCGTCGGTGAGCAAGTCAAACATGACCGCGCGCATCATGACTCTGAGGCCGCGAGTGGTCATGTCCGTCATTCCCAAGAGGGGTGCAAAACGAATTTCAAGCGGCGCTTCGAAGTCGGCTTCAAATGATGCGCGAAGTCCCAACGGAAAGGCGAGTCTAGCGCCCGATAGAGTCGCGACGATGGGGTTCATGTCCAGTGTGCGACTACCAGGGAGAATGGGATCGTCAACTCCCGCGATCTTGCCTTGGAATAGTCCCGCCAGGACTTTTGTCAGCCAAAGTTCGAGCCCGTCTCCGCTAGCGAGAAAGTAGGCTGATTTCCGCGATAGGGATCGCCGGGCGGCATGCCTTGCAGCGTCAACAAACACCTTGAAGGTCTGACCCGCCAGTTCATCCAGCGGCGAGAGCGCTGCGTTATGACGCTCGCACAGTATGTTAGATGCGAGCGCCGTGGGCGCGAGACCGAGCCGTTCGCCCGCGGCCTGCCAAGGAAAACCACGTATCGTCAAAGAATCGAACTGACGAAGTACCGCCGCAGAAATGTAGTGCTCTCGGGATATACTCTCTGAACAATTTTGGGTGTCTCGCATGTAGCATCTTGGGTGCGACTTCCCTGTCTTTGCCCCAGGTGGCCTGAGGTTGGGCACTCCTATCAACGGGATGGCACCAGGCCTCTCGCAACACTCTCCAAACCTCATCCCACTCCCGCATGGACATCCGTCGTCTGAGCCCCATGGCAGTGGCAGGAGGCGATCAACAGGAGGTCGTGACATTTGAGGGCCCGATCGGAATCCAAGTGCGGCGCGTAAAATATGGCCTTGTTTTTCAAAGACGCCCTAGCGTCGCACGCGAAGCCTCTTCCGTTCCGCTGGAACGGCGCCTAACTTCGACCTGTGTCGGGGATTTGCCGACGGTAGCTGAAAGGAGGTGACCAGTGTCTCATTGTCATAACTCGCGAACGGTGGTCGCGAACTGGTCCCTCGTCTCCGCAAGGAGCCGCGGATAAGCCTGTCGCGATGACCGCAACGCGGTCCGACAATGGAAAGGCCGCTGGGGAAACCCGGCGGCCTTTCGATTATCTGGAGCTCAGAACCTGACGCATCCGCGTTCGACGATGGTCAGCACCGACTCCTGCTGAAAACGCGCCTTGTAGGCGGCCGTGATGGCGCCGAGCTTCGCCCGGTCGCCCGGCTTCAGCACCACCGTCAGCACCTTCGACGGCTCGCGCACCGGTCCTGCCGCGCCCTTCCACTGGCCGGCCGCGTCGCTCACGCTGAGCCCGTCCGGAAAACGCGGCGTCACCTCCGCATCCAGAAATCCCTGGAAGTCGGCCTCCGAAACGCCCACCCGATCGCCGACATTGCGCCCGAAGAAGACCTGCGCCACCTCCGCCCGACGCTCGCCGGCCGCGCAGCGCGAGACCTTGACGCTGACGCAACCGCTCAGGGTCAGCGCCAGCGCCGCGGTCAGGGCCAGGCGCATCAGGCCTTGGCCGTCTTGTCCGGCTTGTCGGCCTTCTTGGCCTTGGGCTTCTCCGCCGGGGCCGCTTCCTCGCCATCGTCGGCGGGAGCGCCCAGCACCCGGGTGTTCTGGAACACCGCGATCTTCCAGCCGTCCTCGGCGCGCCGGAGCGTCAGCGTCGGGCTGCCCTGGATCTCGTGGGTCTTGCCGCCCTCCTTGAAGGTCAGCTTCTGACGAAGGAACACCACCAGCACATTGGGGGTGATCGGCTTGAGCTTGACCACCGTGTAGGCGATCTGACTGCCGGCATAGGTTCCCTCGAACAGCGCGCGGTGCGCCTGTTCGATCGCGCCCCGGCCGCTCAGGTGGCCGCCCAAAAGATGGATCAGGTCCGCCTGCTCGCCGAACTGGGCCGCAAAACCCGGGGCGTCACCCGCATTCCACGCGCGCACCAGTTCCTGGACCACCTTGACGATCGGCTTCATCGCCTCGTCAATGGTGTCGCCGCTGACCGCGACGGCTGCTGTATCGCTCATGCCCCCAAAAGCTCCCGTCCGATGAGGAAACGCCGAATCTCGTTCGTTCCGGCTCCGATATCGTAAAGCTTGGCGTCGCGAAGGAAACGCTCCACGGGCCATTCCCTGGTATATCCCGCACCCCCCAGCGCCTGAATGGCCTCCAGACCGGTCTTCACGGCGTTCTCCGAGGCCAGAAGGATGGCGCCGGCCGCGTCGAAACGGGTGGTCTTGCCCGCGTCGCAGGCCCTGGCCACCGCATAGACATAGGCCCTTGCCGAGTTCAGGGCGACGTACATGTCGGCGACCTTGCCCTGCATCAGCTGGAATGAGCCGATCGCCTTGCCGAACTGCTTGCGCTCACGAACGTAGGGAATGACCACGTCCAGGCAGGCCTGCATGATGCCGAGCGGCCCCGCCGCCAGCACCGCGCGCTCGTAGTCGAGCCCGCTCATCAGCACGCCCACGCCGCCGTTCTCCGGCCCCATGACGTTTTCTTCCGGGACCTCGCAGTCCTCGAACACCAGCTCGGCGGTGTCGGAGCCGCGCATGCCCATCTTGTCGAGCTTCTTGGAGACGGAGAAACCCTTGAACCCCTTCTCGATCAGGAAGGCGGTGATGCCGCGGCTGCCCTCGCCCGGTGCGGTCTTGGCGTAGACCACCAGGGTGTCGGCCTCCGGCGCGTTGGTGATCCAGAACTTGGTCCCGTTCAGCACATAGCGCTCGCCACGCCGGTCGGCGCGCAGCTTCATCGACACCACGTCCGAGCCTGACCCGGCCTCCGACATGGCCAGCGAGCCGACGTGCTCGCCCGAGATCAGCCTGGGCAGGTAGCGCGCCTTCTGGTCGGCGTTGGCCCACCGGCGGATCTGGTTCACGCACAGGTTCGAGTGGGCCCCGTAGCTCAGGCCGATCGAGGCCGAGGCGCGTGACACCTCCTCCATGGCCACGCAGTGTTCGAGGTAGCCCAGGCCCAGGCCGCCGTATTCCTCGTCGGCGGTGATCCCATGCAGGCCGAGTTCGCCCATCTGGGGCCACAGCTCGCGCGGGAACTTGTTCTTCTCGTCGATCTCCGCCGCCATGGGCGCGATCTTGTCGGTCGCGAAGCGGCGGGTGGTGTCACGGATGGCGTCGGCGGTCTCGCCGAGCTGGAAGTCGAAGTCGGGCATGGCGCTCATGAGGCGGACCTAGAGCATGTCATGCAAAAGTGGAACCCACTTTTGCGCCCGGACATGCTCTAAACTCTTGGATTAGAGCGCGATTCAGCGATCGGATATTTCATCCGATCGCATCGCGCTCGGGCACGCGCCATTCGCTCTCGTGAAGCTCAGTCCTCGCCCCGATCCAGCCGCTTGAGCAGGAAATAGACCGCCATCGAGACGCAGCCCACGCCCATCAGGGCCAGACCCCAGGCCAGCCAGGTCATG
The DNA here is from genome assembly GCA_964432415.1 of uncultured Caulobacteraceae bacterium. GTDB lineage: Bacteria > Pseudomonadota > Alphaproteobacteria > Caulobacterales > Caulobacteraceae > JAFECT01. The sequence goes on along the minus strand of CAYSNW010000006.1, from coordinate 58,857 downwards.
CCGTCGGTTCCCCCCGCGCGGCCCTTCAGGAAGGCGGCGACGGCGCCGGCGAAGGCGGTGAAACCCACCGCCAGCTGCAGGACGAACATGCCGGTGGAGCCGTAGCTGCGGCCCATCTCGGGCTCGAGCAGCTCCTCCTCGCGCACGATCCGTGTCTGGTTGGCGCCGCCGCCCCAGGCGTCCTCGAACAGGGGAGCCTGGTCGGCGTGGGGCTCGGCGCCCGGCAGCGAAGGCTCGAAGGCCGCCGGGTGCGGCGGCTCCCAGTCCTCCGGCGGTGGGGTCAGCACCAGGGGCTCGGACGTCGGCATGGCGGCGGGCGTCACCGAGGCGGGCTCGGAGATTTCCGCCAGGGTCTCGGCATTGGCCACCGCCGGCGGTCCGAACGGAGGCGAGGGTTCGGCCCGCTGGGGATCGCCGGTGCGCGGCGCGATCGGATAGGCGGTGGTCGGCGGGGGCGGGCCGAGCGCGGGCACGCCCATCGGACCATAGGCGCTGTAGAGCCGTGGCGGCGCGGCCATTTCCGCCAGCACCCGCTCGCGCGGCGCGGGCGCCGTGGGCTCGGGTTCGGCCGGCGCCTCGACGGCGGGCGCCGGTTCCGGCGTCGGCTCGGGGGCGGGCTCGGGATGGGCCTGCGGCTCCCAGACAGGCTCGGCGGCATAGTCGTGCGCGGGCGCTTCCGAAGACAGCTCGGGCGCGGCCTCCACAGGGGCAGGCTCCGCGGGCGGCGCCTCGGGCTCGGCGTGGGTCTCCGCGACCGGCGCCTCAGCCGGCTCGGCGGTGGTTTCAGGGGCGTGTTCCGCCTCCTCGCCCATGAAGTAGGACACGGCCTCCAGCGCCGGCGCCACGGCCTCCGGCATGGCCTCTTGCGAGTGAGCGACCACCTCGGGTTCGGGCTCGGGGGTCACGGGCTCTGGCGATGGTTCGGGCGCAGTGTGCACGACAGGTTCCGGCTGCGGGTCCGGTTCGGGCGCGGCTTCCACGACGGGTTCTGGCTGCGGCTCGGGCTCCGGCGCCGGCTCGGGCGCTACGGCCTCGACCGCCGCCTCGACGGCCGCTGCTTCGGGTTCCGGCGCCGCCGCTTCCGCCACCCGATGGATCTCGGCGGTGTCGCCCTCGAGCGGCGTCTCGATCTCCACCGGCCGGCTGGTCGGCATCACGCCCACGGCCTCGGTGTCCAGCAGCGGGCGCACCAGCGGCGAGGGGGTGGCGACGTAGCCGCCCTCGGGCGTCAGGAACAGGGCCTTCTCCGCCGAGCGTCGGCGGATCAGGGCGTCGAGCACGATCGGGTCGCCCGCCACCTCGGCGCGGCGCCACAGGTCGAGCGCGCAGGCGGCCTCGGTCAGCCGGCCCTCGTTGACCCGCTTCAGCACATCGGAGGAACGCAGGGCCTCGACCCCGGCGTTGAAGGCGAAGGCGGCGAGCGCATCGAACTGGTTCTGGGTGAGCGGGGTGAAGACCAGCTCGCTGACCGCCTCGGTCACGCCCATCAGGTCAAAAAGGAGCAGGGCCTCGGCGTCGGCGTCGGTCACTTCGGCGCCCTCGCGGGCCGATCGGGTATGGCCGTAGCCGATGGTCCAGCCGCCGTCGGGCAGCCGCGCGGCCTTGCGGCGCAAGCCTTCGAAGCTCTTGATCAGCTCGATCCCGGCACGGGAGACCTTCTGACGCTGACGCATGACCCTGACCCAAAACGAAACGGGCGGCTTCGCCCCGAAGGCGAGGGAGCAAGCGGCGTACCGTCAACGAAAGGTTAAAGGGTCAAGCTCGGTCCGGGGGCAAGTCACAGGGTTGCGACAGTTGCGCCCGCCCCTTCAGTGCAGGACGAGGACGGCGATCCCGAGCACGGCGAAGAAGCCCGTAAAGTCGGTCAGGAAGGTGACGAAGATCGGCGAGGACACCGCCGGGTCGCGGCCAAACTTCTCCAGCACCAGGGGCCAGAGGATCCCGCCCATGGCGGCCACGAAGATGTTGGCGATCAGGGCCAGGCCCACGGTCAGGGCCAGGCGCGGGCTGTGGTAGAAGAACTGGGTCGCCGCCCCCATCATCACCGCCAGCAGAATGCCGTTGAGCAGTCCCACCGCCACCTCGCGCAGCACGATGCGCCGGGCGTTGGAGGAGTTGAGCTCGCGGCTGGCCAGCGCCCGCACCGCCACCGCCAGGGTCTGGGTCCCGGCGTTGCCGCCGACGGATGAGACGATCGGCATCAGCACGGCCAGGGCCACGACGCGGGCGATCTCTTCCTGGAACAGGGCGATGGAGCAGACCGCGATGGCCTCGGTCACCAGGTTCATCGACAGCCACGGCAGGCGCGACTTGACGATCTCCCAGACCGAGGCGTCCCGGCCGGCGTCCGACACCTGGGCCAGCGCCAGGATGTCTTCCCGGTTCTCTTCCTGGATGATGTTGACGATGTCGTCGACGGTGATCTGGCCGACCAGCCGCCCGCCAGCGTCGACCACGGGGGCCGAGATCAGGCGGTACTTCTCGAAGATGTAGGCGACCTCTTCCTGATCGAGATCGACGGCGATCTCGATCAGCGGCTCCATCACCGCCGCCAGCTCGACCTCGCGCTTCGAGCGCAGCAGCCGGCTCACCGGCACCGCCCCCATCGGCTTGAAGGCCGGGTCCACCACATAGATGTCGAAGAACAGCTCCGGCAGGTCGCCGTCGTGGCTGCGCATGTGGTCAATGGTCTGGCCCACCGACCAGAACTGCGGCGCGGCCATCACCTCGCGCTGCATCAAACGGCCGGCGGTGTCCTCGCCGTAGGACAGGGTCTGTTCGATCGCCGCCCGGTCGACCTCGGGCATGGCGGCCAGCACCGCGCGGCGCTCGTCCTCGTCCAGGTCCTCGACGACGGCGGCCTGGTCGTCGGAGTCCAGGTCCTGCAGGGCCTCGGCCAGGGCGTCGGGGGCGACGTGGTCCAGAATCTGGTCGCGGATGTTGTCGTCGAGTTCGGCCAGCACCTCGGCCAGGATGTCCGGCGGGATCCAGGGCGCCACCTCGGCGCGGTAGTCCGCCGACAGGAAGCCCATCAGGTCCGCCACGTCGGCCGGGTGCAGGGCGTCGAGCAGCTCGCGCAGCCTGAGGCCGTCGCCGCGGTCGGCGGCGTCGATGACCAGTTCGACGTATTCGGGATTGAGGGCGTAGTCCTCCTGAAGCGCGAAATCCTCGATCGCTTCGGGGCTGTCGAGCTTGGCGTCGTCGAGAGTTTCGGCTGCGGGCGGATTCACGCTTGGCCTCCTTCTCTCGATGGGCCCGGCACGGGGCCGGGGGTGAGCTCTTATGCGCTGGGCATACGTCCTGAAAGAGTTGGTGCGGTCGAGAAGACTCGAACTTCCACGGGTTGCCCCACAGCGACCTCAACGCTGCGCGTCTACCAATTCCGCCACGACCGCACGCAGTGGAGGCGGGCATGTAGCAACTGATTTGCGGTGGGTAAAGCGCTCAGGCTGGGACGGAGTCCGCGACAGCGCGACGCGAAGCGTCAGAAAGAAAGAATTGGTCCACGAACCACACGAACCACACGAACAGGAACCCGTTCGGACGGACCCGGACGCATACCAAACAACCCACCCCGTTCGTGTGGTTCGTGTGGTTCGTGGAAAAAAATCCTCGTTGACGGCTGCGCCGCCGGCAAGGGTCGGCGCTTACGCCGCCACCCGCGATCCGGCCATGAAGTCGTAAACGTCCGCCGCCCGCGTCACCATGATCGAGATGCGGTCCTCGTTGATCTGGATCTCGCCGCGGGCCACCGGGTGGTTGTTGGCCAGGATCCAGACCTCGTCGTGCTCGCGAGCGTCCAGCGGAATCACCGCGCCGCGGCCCATGCGCAGCAGCTGCTGCATCGGCAGCAGGCAGCGGCCCAGCACCACCGAGATCTCCACATTGACCGCCGCTACCTGACCCAAGCTCAAACTCGTCACCTGTCACGCGCGGCCGCAGTTGCACGCGCGGCCCTGATCGCCACATTGAGAGGCCATGCTTGACGACGCGTTAAGTCCGCCGACGAAATCCTTCCTGCGCGCCGACGCCGCGCCGGCCGGCTGGTCGGTGTCGCGCGCGCCGGTCCCCTACCCCGAGGCCGTGCGCTTCATGGAGGAACGGGTCCAGGCCATCGCCGAGGGCCGCGCGAGCGAGCTGGTCTGGCTGCTGGAACACCCGCCGCTCTACACCCGGGGCGTCTCGGGCAAGGCCGCCGACTTGCTGGCGCCCGACCGCTTCCCCGTTTTCGACACCGGGCGCGGCGGCGAATTCACCTACCACGGCCCCGGCCAGCGCGTGGCCTATGTCATGCTGGACCTCAACGCCCGCACCCGGGACGTCCGCGCCTTCGTGGCCGCGCTCGAGGCCTGGATCATCGGGGCGCTGGGCGAATTCAACGTCACCGGCGAAATCCGACCCGGGCGCGTGGGAGTCTGGGTTGAGCGGCGCCATCCCGACGCGCCGCCGCGCGAGGACAAGATCGCCGCCATCGGGCTGAAGATCCGCCGCTGGGTCTCCTTCCACGGCATCAGCCTGAACGTGGAGCCGGACCTCGAGCACTTCGCCGGCATCGTGCCCTGCGGCATTACGGCCCACGGAGTCACCAGCCTGGTGGACCTGGGCCTGCCGGTCGGCCTCGACGAGGCGGACGCGGCCCTGAGGACGAGCTTCGAGCGGGTGTTCGGGCCGGTCGAGCCGGCGCCGGCGCCCGACCTGGGCTAGCGCCGCTCGGGTCCGCGTCCGCCCGCCCGGAGTCTCCCCCGAACGGGCGGCCAGGTCGGCGATTGCGCCTGATCAGGCGGTGGCTTCGTGCGCCACGACGCGCCCGCGCGGATCGGAACCGAAGCGGTTGGCGCCGGTCGTGCCGGGCAGCAGGCAGAGCAGCAGGAACACCATGCCGTTGGCGAAGGGCGGCAGGGTCAGAAGCGCGAACCAGCCGGTCATGCCCACGTCGTGCCAGCGCTTGACGGTCAAGGCCAGCATCGCCCAGAGCGCGATCAGGCTCAGCACGCAGGCGATGGCCAGACCCACGGCGGAGGGTTCGAAGTCCCAGGTCACCGAGTGCAGCCGCTCGCCCACGTGCACGCCCATGGCGGCGAAGGTCGAGACGCAGAGCACGCTGTAGAGGCAGCCCGCGACCAGGGCGCCGAAAAAGTAGTTGGACCGGCGGACCCGGCCTTCGAATCCGAAGAAGAAGTTCAACACGTCGGCCTCCTTTTTATTGGTGGCCGGAGACTAGAACGCTCCCGATCGGACACAACTTAAGGATCGTTCACCTGATTACAGAACGTTCATCTTGGCCGAAACCTTGAGGTCAACCGGCGTCGGGCGTGGTCTTTTCCTCTTCGTCGATCTGTTCGAGCAGCCGCCGCGCATAGGCCGCGCCGCCGCCGCCGTGCGGGCTGTTGGCCAGGGGCGCCAGAATCTGGCGCGCGATGTGCCAGCGATTGCGCCGCATCATCCCCTGCGCGGCCGCGACCCGGATGTCGTCGACCTGGGGCGCCAGCTCCAGCGCCGCCAGCAGGGCCTCCAGCGTGTTGTCCGACGGGTAGTCCTTGTCCAGCAGCCGGCGGCTGCGGGTGTAGGTGCGCAGGGTCTGGTAGCGGTTCGGATCGAGCTTGTAGGCCTTGGCCAGATACGGGGTGGCCTCGATGTAGAGCTCGCGGATGCGGTCGGGAAACTGGTCGCCGTCGTCCAGGCGGGCCCGGCCCGCCAGCTCCAGCGCCTCGACGTCGTTGGGATCGGCCGCCAGCCGCTTTTCCAGGATCGCCTCGCCGGCCTTGCGGTCGCCGCCGTCGATCTCGGCCCGCGCCAGCGCCAGCTCGGCCATCTGATCCCCCGGCCAGCGCGCCGCCTTGGCCTTGATGTCGGCGATGTAGCTGGCCCGGTCCGCCGCCGGCAGGCCACGTCGCACCAGCTGGCCCTCCAGCAGAATGTCGTCCGCGGACGGCGGCAGCGCCAGGACGGAGATCTTCACAGCCTCGCCGCCCTTGTGTTCGATGGCGGTGTATTTCAGCCCGCCGCGCACATAGTCGTGCAGCGCCTTCTCCAGATCCTCCGGCGTCTTGCCGGTGACCTTCTGCATGGCGTCCACCGGATTCTGCCCGGCGCCGACCGCCTGCATATAGGCCTTCAGCTGCTTGAACCGCTGGGGATCCTTGATGAAGTAGTGGGTCAGCAGCCAGCTCTCGGCGTAGAACATGGCGTGGGCCTCGCCCTCGGGCAGCTGGTCCAGCCGCTTGCCCAGCACGTCGCGGATGGGCACCCACTTCAGGTCCAGCAGGTTCTGCGCCCGGCCGTTCGAGAAATGGCCGACCTCGATGCGGGTCCCGTTGATCGAGGTGGTGCTGAAGTAGACCGCGTAGCCCTCAACCAGCCAGGTCGGATAGCTGTAGGGGAAGTACTGCAGCATGAAGTGGTGCACGTACTCGTGGAAGACCACGTTCTCCTTGCCCTCTTCGCTGTCGCGCGCGGCGTGGGACACGGTCTCGCGGCTGTCCTCGCGGATGGCCACGGCATAGATGTCGCCGTCGGTGGCGGAATAGTAGCCGCCGATGTTCGGGCCCAGGCCCGGGTTGGTGCGCAGCATCTCGGCGCGGTTGCGCACCAGATAGATGGTCAGCTTGCGTGGCGGCGCCTCGTCCAGCTTCAGCCCGTGCTCGAAACGCAGCAGGTAGTCGAAGATCTCCAGCTTCTCGACGTACTGGGTCAGGTCGTCCTGGCTGCCGTCGCTGTAGACGATGAACTTGGCGCTCTCCGCGCGCAGCCAGCGCGCCTCCGCCGGGCTCGCCGCGAACACCAGGCACGCCATCGCGGCCAGCGCCGCCCAAATTCGTCCCGCCATGACACCCCCCAGCGTCCTCCCGACCCCCCGGGATACAGTGGAGCTTAACTCCGGACGCGCGTGGGGGTCGAGTCGCTCACCACGCTCCCACGGGGACCTGGTCCCAGGTCGCCGCCGCCCGGCTGTGTTGGGCCAGATAGGCCTTGCCCTCGCCGGTCAGGCGATAGAGATGCCGCGCGGGCCGTCCCGGGTGGGGCGAAGCCTCCCAGCGGGCGTCCATCAGGCCGAGATCCGCCAGCCGGATCAGCAGCGGATAGAGCACGCCGGACTTCAGGTTGCAGGCGCGGGCGATGTCCAGCCCGTGGCGCCAGTCCGCCCCGGCCTCGGCCAGATAGGCCAGAACCGCCAGGGTCTGCCGCGAGGGTTTGCGCACGCGCTTCATTGCTTAACTCTACATATGTAGAGCGGGAGATGTCCAGTGAACGCTCAGACGCCCTCGACCAGGGTGAAATCGCCGGTGGAATGGCCGACTCGGAAGCTCCTGGCGTGCTGGTATTCCGGGGAGTTATAGCAGTCGAGCGCGTCCTGGTAGCTGGCGAACTCCCAGATCACGTTGCGCCCGCGACCCTGGCCCTCCAGCACCTCCGAATGGCCGCCGCGCGCCAGGGCGGTGGCCCCGTACTTCTTGAAGGCGATGGTGCTGGCCTCGACGTACTTCTTGTACTCGTCCAGGTTCGCCACATCGACGTGAGCGATCCAGTATCCCTTGGGCATTGGGGGGTCTCCGTGCGCCGCTCTCAGGCGCGATAGGGTTGCGCGGCGGGCCGCTGGGGATTGGGGCCGAAGCGGTTGTCGCCCTGCTCGCCGGGCATCAGCGCCAGCTCGACCGTGGCCCAGACCAGGAAGATCGCCGCGACGAAGTCCCACAGATTGGCCTGCCAGGGTGTGACCAGGGCCAGCGAGATCAGCACCGGCGCCGACCACCAGGCCGACCGCCCCCGGTCGTGCAGCCGCTTGGCCAGGGCGCAGACGGCCGTGAAGCCGAGCAGGCCATAGACCGGCAGGCCGGTGATCAGGTGGAGCGCCAGGTTGCTCTCCACCACCGATTCATAGAGCGAGAACAGCAAGAGCAGGATGCCGGCCGCCACCAGGAACGGCATGCGGTTGACCCGCCCGTTCCAGGAGAAGAACAGCTCGCTCCACTCGATCCTGCCGCTCATCGCGCGCTCCGGCTCACAGCCCCTAGCTAGGACAGGCAAGGCGGCGAGGAAAGAGCCTATCCGGGCGCGGGAGGTGCGAACCCAACAGACGTCGCCCGGCCGTTCGCATGAAGCGGCGCCGAGAAGGCTCAGTTCTCGGTCCCGACCTTGTCGCTCCACGCCTGCTCAAGTTCGCGGATGCGCCGGCGTTGATACGGCGTCCGGATTTCAGTGCGCTCGAAGAAGTGGCCCTCGCGCCAGATGAGTCCGGCAGTGACTGCAGACCTCTTCAGTTGGCCGATGTCTTCGATCCGCTCATAGGCCCAAATCCGCCAACGGGGCACAAGAAGCGACCAGCAGAGCCAGGCCAGGGGCCAACTCAGGAGGAAAGCCAGGGCCGCCGCCTTCTCGGCCGACAGCGCATCGAGGCCGAGCCCCAGGACCGCCCCATAGGCCAGCGCCGGGATGCCGAACATGGTCAGGACGACGTTGCCGTTCACGAACAGAACGCCACAGGTGACAGCTTGAGCGGAAGTCATTCAGGCCTGGCCTAGGCCCGCGTCGGCCGGGTCTGCAGCATCAGCGCGTTGCCGTCGGCGTCCTTGAAGAAGGCCAGCTTCCCGCCGTCCGACGAGGTCCAGACGCCGTCGGCGTCCTGGCCCATGCCGTCGAAGATGTCGAAGCTGAGCCCGCGCCCGCGCAGGGCCCGCATGGCGGCCGCGATATCCTCGACCTCGAAGCCGAGCACCGGATGTGCATGCGGCTTCAGATCCGACACCGTGGTCAGGCGCAGCAGGGCGCCGGGCATTTCGAGGTAGTCGCCGTAGGGGTCGGAGTCGACCACCTTCAGGCCGAGCACATCGCGATAGAAGCCGAGCCCCCGTTCCCGATCGGCCACGTAGACGAACGCGACGCCTCTGCCGGACGTCCCCAGATCGATTCCATTGTCGGTCATGTCGATTTCCCCTGAATTGGTGCGTGCAGTATGGCGGCGAATGCGCGGCGGCCTATCGCCCGAAAGGGTGAATTGCGACCGGAACGGAGGGTTCGTGGCCCCGGCCTGCCCTCACGCGAACTCCACCAGCACCTCGTCCGCCGCCACGCTGTCCCCGGCCTTGGGCCCGACGCTCTTGACCGTCCCGTCGCGCTCGGCCCGGATGATGTTCTGCATCTTCATGGCCTCGATCACCGCGACGGTCTCGCCTTCCTTGACTTCCTGGCCGGCCTTGACGTCCAGCGAGACCACCAGGCCCGGCATGGGCGAGACCACGATCTTGGAGGTGTCCGGCGCCGCGCGTTCGGGCAGGCGGGCGTAGAGTTCGGCGACCTTGGGGGTCAGCACCTTCACGTGCGCCTCGGCCGCCCGGTGGCGCACCTTGAAGCCGTCGTCGCAGGGCTTCACCGTCACGGTGAAGGCGCGGCCGTCGAGCGAGCCCCGGAACATGGGCTTGCCGGGACGCCAGTCGCCGCTCTCCAGCCGGATCGCGCGGTCCTCCTCCGGGAAGGCGATCTCCAGCGCGCCCTCCACCGGGGTGACGCGCACGCCGCGCACGTCCTTGCCCAGCGCCACGATCCAGGTCTCGCGATCCGCCACGGGCGCCCCGCCGGCGCGCCGGGCGCGCGCGGCCATGGTGCGGTGCATGCACACCCCCACCGCCGTCATCACGTCCTTCTGGAAGGCGCTGGCCTCCAGCCCGTGGAAGCCATCGGGAAACTCCTCGGCGATGTAGCCGGTGGTCAGCGCCCCGGAGCGGAAGCGCTCCTGGTCCATCACCGCCGACAGGAAGGGCACGTTCTGGCCCAGGCCCTCAATGTGGAAATCCTCGAGCGCGCGGGCCATCCCCTCCACCGCCTGGGCGCGGTCCGCGCCCCAGGTGCACAGCTTGGCGATCATCGGATCGTAGAACATCGAGATCTCGTCGCCCTCGCGCACGCCTGTGTCGTTGCGCACGACGTAGCGGACATCGTCCTTCTGATGCTGGCCCTCCGCCGGCGGGTCGTAACGCACCAGCCGCCCGATCGAGGGCAGGAACTTGCGGTACGGATCCTCGGCGTAGATCCGGCTCTCCATGGCCCAGCCCTGGATCTTCAGGTCCTTCTGGCCGAAAGCCATGACCTCGCCGGCGGCCGAGCGGATCATCTGCTCCACCAGGTCCAGGCCCGTGATCATCTCGGTGACCGGATGCTCCACCTGCAGTCGGGTGTTCATCTCCAGGAAGTAGAAGGAGCGGTCCTGGCCGGCCACGAACTCCACGGTGCCGGCGGAGTCGTAGTTGACCGCCTTGGCCAGGGCGACCGCCTGGGCCCCCATGGCGGCGCGGGTCTTCTCGTCCAGCAGCGGCGAGGGCGCCTCCTCGATCACCTTCTGGTTCCGGCGCTGGATCGAGCACTCGCGCTCGAACAGGTGGACCACGTGTCCGTGCTTGTCGCCCAGGACCTGGATTTCGACGTGGCGCGGATTGACGATGAACTTCTCCAGGAAGATGCGGTCATCCCCGAAGGCGCCCTTGGCCTCGGCCCGCACGGCGGGGAAGCCCTCCTCCACGTCCTTGCGGTTCCAGGCCACCCGGATGCCCTTGCCGCCGCCGCCGGCGGACGCCTTGATCATCACGGGATAGCCGATCTCTTCGGCGATGGAGACCGCGTGCTTGGTGTCGTCGATTTCGCCGATGTGGCCGGGCACGCAGGACACGCCCGCCTTCTGGGCGAACAGCTTGGACTGGATCTTGTCGCCCATCGCCTCGATGGCGTGGGGGTTGGGTCCGATGAAGGTGATGTTCTCGGCCTCGAGCCGGCGCGCGAATCCCGCGTTTTCCGACAGGAAGCCGAATCCCGGGTGAACCGCCTCTGCGCCGGTCTGACGCACCGCCTCGACGATTTTGTCGGCCAGCAGGTAGGACTGGGCCGCGGGGGCCGGTCCGATCAGGACTTTTTCGTCGGCCATCTCCACGGCGAGGCTGTCGGCGTCGGCTTCCGAGTAAACCTGTACGGTCTTGATTCCCAAGCGTTTTGCGGTTTTCTGAATCCGCACCGCGATTTCGCCACGGTTGGCGATAAGAATCTTACCGAACATCGCAACCCCTTCCGCCCAGCGGCGGTCGCGGCTGCTTAAACGTGGGCGGGAACGAACGCAATTCGCTGTACAGGGGGCGCCGAGTTTACCCCAGACGCATTCTGCGCTTTATCTCCCGCTGCTGAGGAGGAGTTACCTATGAAGACGATCGTCGCGGCGGCCGCCGCTACCGCCGCACTGGTCGCCGCATCCGGCGCCGCCGCCCAGGACTGGTCGGCCCTGGCCGCATCGGACCTGCAGGCCATCCACGACTCGCTGCGCGACAACAGCCCCGCGGTCTATGTGGATCGCGACAGCAAGACCTTCCGCAGCTGGGTCGACGCCGGCTACGCCCAGGCCCGCGCCCTGCCGCTCAACAAGATCGGCCCCAACCCCCAGGGCTATCTCTACGCCCTGCGCGCCTACACCGGCGGCTTTCGCGATCCGAACATCCACGCCGACGGCAACTGGGCGCCGACCCGTCCCTGGCTGGCGGTGACCTGGCCCGGCTTCTCCACCGCCTGGCGCAACGGCGCCTATGTGGTCGCCTACGCGGATCCCAGCTTCAAGAAGACCCCGCCGGTCGGCGCCGTCCTGGTCTCCTGCGACAAGAAGCCGGCCGAGCAGCTGGCCCGCGAGCGCCTGGACCGCTACGAGGGCAACCTCGACCTGCAGCCCGACCGCCTGCGCACCGCGCCCTACCTGCTGTGGGACCGCTCCAACCCCTTCATCACCATGCCGCAGAAGTGCGACTTCATGGTGGGCAAGTCCCGGCAGACCTATCCGATCCTCGACGCCCAGCAGTTCGGCGGCGGCGCCCAGGACACCTCGCGCCAGGCCGCCTTCCAGGCCGCGGCGCCCAAGCCGCTGGGCGCGGGCCTTGAGCCCTTCGGCCAGGGCGGGTTCTGGATCAATCTGCACACCTTCGAGTCGACCGACGGCTCCGAGACCCTGGTCACCCAGATCGACCAGAACCAGGCGGCGCTGCGCGCGGCGCCCTTCATCGTCATCGACCTGCGCGGCGCCGACGACGGCTACGCCGCGGCCGGCTACCGCATCGCCAACCGCATCTGGGATCCGGTCTACATCCGCTCCAAGGCGCCCCAGTACGGACCGGTCGCCTACCGCGTCTCCCAGGCCAACCGCACCTACTACGCGGACCTGGTGGCGCGCCTGAACTCCGACGACCAGTACTTCCAGCAGCGTCCGCGCTGGACCCAGATGCTGGCCGAGATGGACGGCGCCATGGCCGAGGGCAAGAACCTGCTCGAGCGGGACGAGTCCACGCCGATGACCGAGACGCCTCCGCCGAACCCGGTGGCCGGCCGGATCTACGTGCTGACCGACTACTGGTGCCAGGCCGCGTGCCTGGACATGATGGACCTGTTCACCGCCCTGCCGAACGTCACCCACATCGGGACGGCCACCGGCGGCGACACCATCTTCGTGGGCCCGACCACCAACCTGCTGCCCTCCGGCCAGGCCTACCTGACCTACGGCAACAAGGCCTGGCTGACCCGCCAGCGCGCTTCCTACGCGCCCTTCACGCCGTCGCAGACCTACACCGGCGACCTCGCCGACCAGGCCGCGGTCAAGGCGTGGGTCGCCACGATCGCCAAGTGATGCGCGCGATCGGTATCGTGACTGCGATGGGGGTGGCGCTCGGCGCCGCCCCCTTTGCTTATGGGCAGACGGCCCCCGCCGCCGCGGCCGCCGCCCCACCGCCGGCGACCACCGCCCTGCCCTACGGCGCGCCCGTCAGCCTGGAGCAGGCCCGGCGCATCGTGGCCGGCGCCGAGGCCGAGGCCCGCAAGAACGGCTTCCATATGGCCTTCGCCGTCGTCGAGCCTGACGGGACCCTGGTCTATTTCGAGCGCATGGATGGGACCCAGTACGGCTCCGTCGACGTCGCCCAGGCCAAGGCCCGCACCGCCGCTCGCTTCAAGCGGCCCTCGAAGGCCTTCTTCGACTCGGTGATGAGCGGCCGGGTGGCCACCCTGTCGCTCGACGGCGTCGTCGCTATCGAGGGCGGCATCCCGATCATCGTCGACGGCCGGATCATCGGCGCGGTCGGCGCCAGCGGCGGATCCTCCGATCAGGACGGCGCCATGGCCGGCGCGGGGCTGGCGGGGTTCAAGCCCTAGGCGCGGCGGACTTGCCGGTTCAGCCAGTGTCCGTGCTATCGGATGTCCACGGCTGTTCGCGGGGGCGAATCCGATGCGGCGAGAGACGAGCGCGGCCAGGGTCGGCTATTCGGCCTGGCGACTGATCTGGATCGTCCTGGTCCTGGTGTTCGGCGCGGTGGGTTTCGCCTCCAACGGCCTGATCCTGTCGCACCTCTATTTCGATCCCGGCGGCGCGGGGGATATGGGCGCCCGCCTCAGCCGCGACGACGCCCCGCTTGCTGGAACCGTCGTGGTCCACGACCTGGAGCCCCGCTCCGCCCTGCGCGCGGCCGGCGTGCGCGAGGGCGATCACCTGAGACTGGCCCATCCCTGGGACGACCTCCGGATGATCCCGGCCGGTGAGCGGATCGAATTCGACGACCTGTCGCGCCCGGGCCGCCCGCACCTTTCCGCTGTGCTGCCGGCCGTGCCGCCTGCGCCCGCGGACAGCCGCCTGCTGCAGGCGATGACGTTCATCGGCAACAGCCTGATGACCTTCATGGGACTGATGATCTTCTGGCGGGGCCGGCGCGAGGTCGGCACCATGCTGCTCGGCACGGCCTTCGTCCTGATCGGCCCCATGCCGCCCTTCTTCTGGCCGGCGCCGGCCTGGCAGATTCCGGTGTGGACAGCTCCGATGCTGGTGGGCATCGCCGCCCTGCCCTGGACGTTCCTGCGCTTCGCCATGGGCTTCTACGAGCAGCACACGACCCGGATCGGCCGCGGCGAGCGCACGGCGTTCTGGTTGCTCGTCGCCCTGCAGGCCGTGACCTGCGTGCTGGAGATGGCCGACACCCTGTGGAACCTGAGACTGCCGGGCATGGAGGTCATCCGCCCTCTGAACTACAGCCTGCAGGCCCTCGGCCTCGTCATTCCGGTCTGGTACCTGGCGCGAGGCTGGATGCGCAGCGCAGCCGAACTCCGGCGCCGTTACGCCGTCATGCTGATCGCCCTGCCGATCAGCTTCTTCCCCCAGTGCATCTATGTGCTGGCCTCCGCCTTCCTGTTCTTCAAGCTGGACTTCAGCTCACCGATCATCGTCACCGCCAGCTTCGGCTTCATCTTCGGGCCGATGCTGTTCGCCTATGCGGTCTTCCGCCACCGGCTGCTGGACCTCGGCTTCGCGTTGAACCGGGCCCTGATCTACGGCGTGGTCAGCGCCATCCTGCTGGGCGCCTTCGGCCTGCTGGAATGGGCTTTCGATCACTTCGTGCACATCGAAGGTCGCGAGAAGAACGCATTGATCGACGCCGGCATCGCGCTCGCGGTGTTCCTGACCTTCCACCGCGTCCGCGACCTGGTGGAGCACAATATCGAGCGGCTGTTCTACCGCCGCTGGCGCGAGAACGAGGCGGCGCTGAAACGCTTCGCCGCCGAGGCCGGGTACATCACCCGCCCCGCGGCCCTGGCGAAGGCCTTCGTGGAGGAGCTGAAACGGTTCAGCGGCGGGGCGGACTGCGGCGTCTACTGGCTTGGCGGCGCGGGCTTCCGGCGCGCCGCCGGCGACGGGCCGGCCTCGGCGGCGACCGACGACCCCGGCCTGGTGGCGCTCCGGGCCCGGCTCAAGCCGGTCCTGAGCGAGGACGCCGGTTCGGCGCTGGGCGGCGTTCTGCTGTTGCCGATGGCCCATCGCAGCGAAGTTCAGGGTTTCGTTCTGCTCGGCGCCAAGCCGGATGGCGACGGCTATCGTCCCGACGAGGTCGAGGCCCTGGCGCACGCCGCGCGGCACGTCGGCACGGACCTCCACGCCCTGGATATCGAGCGCCTCGAACGCGAGACCGACGACCTGCGCCGGCAGAACGCCGCGCTCGCCGCCCAGGTCCAGCTCGCCCGCGACCTGGGCGCCGTTCGCTCAATGCCCTGACGGCCGCCTACCCCGGCCCGCGCCCCGCCTGAGCGCCGTCAGGCCGCGGGCGCCGTCGCCCGTCCGCGATTGGCCCAGAACGCCAGGGCGAAGACCAGCACCACCGCCGGCACGGCCACGCCGAACTCGTCGATGGCGTAGGGGGTGAGCGTCCCCTTCGCCCCGGTCAGGGGCGTGAAGAACTTCTGGATGAACAGGTTGTGGCTGGCGTGCAGGATGGCGCAGGGCCAGACGCTGTTCGAGCGCAGGCGCAGCCAGGTCAGGATGACGCTGTCGGCGACCACCATGACGGTGAAGCACGTCAGAGCGAACCACCAGGGCGTGCCGTTGTTGTAGTCGGCGTTGAGCAGGACCGGCACGTGCCAGGCCGTCCAGATCAGGCCGCTGACAAGGGCGCCGCCGGTGAAGCCCCAGCGCCCCACCAGCCGCGGCGCCAGGAAGCCGCGCCAGCCGATCTCCTCGCCGAGGGCGCGCGCCGTGCCGGCGATCATCCCGGTTAAGCCGATCAGCAGGAAATAGAGCGGCACGAACCGCCCGGGCGCGCTCGCCCCCCAGCCGAGGCCCGCCGACAGCCTGGCGATCCCCGCCGGATCGGGAAAGGTCCCGAAGCCCAGGGTCCACACCAGGCCGTAGGCGATGGCCGCATAGACCAGGGGCGTGAGATAGCCGACCGCGGCGAACCGCCCGCCGAACCGCGACAGGCCGAGGGAGCCGATATCCAGGCGAAAGATCGCGACGGTCGCCAGCGCCGCGATCCCCGGCGACCACATCACGCCCTCGACATAGTGCCCGCCGCCGGCGCCGATTTGGCCGGCGTTGATCATCAGGGTCCAGAACAGGGCGCTGAACGCCGCCGTCAGTCCCAGAAACGTCAGGATCGCCAGGCCGTCCCGCTGCGCTGTCATGCGCCCCTCCCCCAAAGGTCGTGGGGGAGCTTACGCCGCGTCGGTCCCGGCGCAACCGGGGGGCGGCCGCCCGCCGGTCGCTCGGCGTTCCAGCGCTTACTTCTTCTGGGACTCGGCTGCGGTCGGATAGCCCGCCGGACCGCCGAAGTAGCACTCGATCGACGCGATCCTGGAGCGCCGCAACCGCAGAAGCTCCACGTTGCGGAAGGCCTTGCCGTTGGTGGTGTGACAGAGGTAGCGCACGAACACCGCATCGCCCTGCGCCATCGCCAGCTCCAGATCGAAGCTCTTGATGTGCCCGATCTGGGTGTCCCAGCAGGTGGTCTTGAAGGCGGCCTTGCTGATGTGGTCGTCGGGCGCGGCGCTGGTGAAGGTGAAATCATCCGCCAGCAGGGCGGCGAACGGGGCCCAGTTCTGCTTTTCCGTCTCCCACAGCCCGTACCACCGGCGCACGATCGTCTCGTTGCGGGTGGTCGCGCCGGCCGGCGTCTTCGCGCTTGCGGCCTGCGGGACAAGGGCGGCGGCGAGCACGCCCGCCCCGAGGTCGATCAGAGAACGGCGGGACGGGGTTGTGGACATGGCCTGACCTCCAACACTTCACCAATGGGTAAAGTGTTCAGGCGTGACCTGTCAACAGCCTGGCTGGCGACCCTGGATCCGGCCTTGGATTTCTCCGTGCGCGGCGCCATCTGCCTCCAGGCCGGCGCCGTAGCTTGTGCAAATCCGCCGGCGCGCCGCCGCCCAGCCATCCTCCCGCCCCAAGGAGCAGCCCATGGACACCTCCCCCTCCGGCTTCGATCTGACCCCGCCGTCAGCGGACGACCGCGCGCGGCTGGAGGCCGACCTGACCCGGGAGGAGCGCGAGGTGCTGCTGCATCACGGCACCGAGGCGCCGTTCTGTGGCGTCTTCCTCGATAACAAGCTCAAGGGCGCCTACTGCTGCCGCCTCTGCGGCCTGCCCCTGTTCAAGTCGGGCGAGAAGTTCGAGAGCGGCACCGGCTGGCCCAGCTTCACCTCGCCCTACGACGAGGCCCACCTGAAGTTCGTGCGCGACACCCAGTACGGCATGGTCCGCACCGAGATCCGCTGCGCCCGCTGCGACAGCCACCAGGGCCACGTCTTCCCCGACGGCCCGCCGCCGACGGGCCTGCGCTTCTGCATCAACTCCGTGTCCCTGGCCTTCGCGGCGGAAGGCGAGCCCCTGCCCGATCCGCTGCACCGGGGAGACGGGGGCGGCTGAGCAGCTCGCCCCCAAACTATGTCCGTCATCCTCGGAGCGGAGCGAAGCGGAGACCCGAGGACCCAACAGCGAATCTTTTCTGACGCCGGGCGCCTCTTCTCTTTGCAGCGTCTAGGGCGGGAGCGGTTGGGTCCTCGGGTCTACGGCGCTGGCGCGCCTTCGCTCCGAGGATGACGGACATAGTTGGAGGATGATCACTCCCGCCAGCGGCTGAACACGAAGTCGGTCGGCGCCTTGGCGTGGCAGGCGGCGCAGGTCTTGACCGACCAGTCCGGCGTCTCCGCTCGCGCCACCCTGCTCTCGCCCGTGAATTCGGCGAAGCGCCAGCCGGATGCGTCCTTGACCATGACGTCGAGCTGCTTGCGCGCGACCGGCGCGGTCACCCCGGCGGCGACCTTCACCGTGTGCAGATCGAAGACCAGCACCGATCCGGCCGGAAAGCTGCCGGTCCGGTAGCCCTGCATCGCCGCGGGGTTGGCGTAGATGTGGTGCAGGCCCTCGAAGGCCGGCGACCCCTGAGCCTCCGGGCCCATCACCGCGCTGCCCACATGGGTCCAGGCGCGGAAACCCTCGGGATAGGCGACCTCTCCCGGTCCCGCCGCCAGGGCCGCGACAGCCAGCGCCGAGGCGGCGGCCGTGGTCACGAACAGATATCTCATCCGCCGCCTCCGTATACGATCT
This sequence comes from uncultured Caulobacteraceae bacterium, assembly GCA_964432415.1. GTDB lineage: Bacteria > Pseudomonadota > Alphaproteobacteria > Caulobacterales > Caulobacteraceae > JAFECT01. Next base: position 40,985 of record CAYSNW010000006.1, on the reverse strand, counting down.
GGCCATCCCTTGCTCGCAGCCCTTCACGAGCAAGGCCGCTGCGGCGGAAGCCCCTGAAAAGGCGACGGAAAGGGTCGCACGGTAACAGGCGGCGACGAAATCCGCCGATCCTCAAGCCCATGTCGACCAAGGCATGACCGATTTGTAATCACGAACTTGTGATCTTTTTCTAGGCAATTCTCACGGGCCTGTTACCGTCCGACTCGGCGCTGGGGGCAGGAGCCAAACCCATGAAGCACTCACTCGTGCTCGCGCTCGCCTTCGCCCTTTCCATCGCCGCCTGCGACAGGAAGCCCGGCCCCGGTCCGGCCCCCGTGCCGGCCAAACCCGTGGCCGAATCCCCATCCGAAAGCGCGGCCAAGGTCGCCGCGCCTTCGGCGCCGGAGTCCGATGTCGCCGCCGCGCCTCCGGTCGCAGCCTCGGCCGCCCGGCCGAACGCGCCCGCCGTCAAGCCCGGTCCGCTCAAGCTGACCGCGCCCCAGCTCGCCTACGACTACAACTACGCCGTCCAGGCGCCGCCCGCGGCCGTGCCCATGCTGGTGCGCATGCACGAGGACGCCTGCGCCGCCGCCGGGGCGACCGTCTGCCAGGTGGTCGGCGCCGACACCAGACAGGAGGGCAAGGACGACGTCGCCGGCCGGCTGGAGATCCGCGCCGCGCCCGAGTGGATCAAGGGCTTCCGCGCCCGCATCGAGGAGGACGTCAAGGCCGCCCACGGCACGCTGTCCTCCTCCGCCGTCGGGACCGAGGACCTCAGCCGCTCGATCGTCGACACCGAGGCGGCGCTCCGGGCCAAGAAGACCCTGCGCGATCGCATGCAGAACCTGCTGGCCACCCACAAGGGCAAGCTGGACGACCTGGTCGAGCTGGAGCAGCAGGTCGCCAACGTCCAGGGCGAGATCGACGCCGCCCAGTCCGAGCTCGAGGTGATGAAGACCCGGGTGGTGACCGCCAAGCTGGTGGTCGAGTACCGCTCCACCGCCACCCTGGCGCCCGGCAGCGCCTTCGGGCGGCTGGACCGAGCGGTCCACGGCTTCACCGGCCACGTCATGGACGGCCTGGCCTTCTTCGTGGCGGCCCTGTCCTACCTGCTGCCGTTCGGGCTGGCCTTTGCGGCGGCCTTGGCCGTCCACCGCTGGAACCGGAAGCGCAAGGCGCCCCGGCCGGAGTGATGTGCTGGGCGTAGGTTCGCCGCTTTGAGTTCGGGAGCTGTTGGGTCCTCGGGTTCCCGCTTCGCGGGCCCCGAGGATGACGTCAAGTTCTAAGGTATTGTTTTTATTATATACGTCATCCCCGGAGCGAAGGACGCGAAGCGACCGTAGACCCGAGGACCCAACCGCGATTCTTGCTCAAAGCTGGGCGCGAAAAGGCCCTTCACGCCTCCATCAGCGCCCGCGCCGCCGCGCGGGCCGCGTCGGTGACCTCCGCCCCGGCGAGCATGCGGGCCAGTTCCTCTTCCCGTTCGCCGGGGCCGAGCGTCGCGACCAGGGTGCGCACGCCGCCCTCCGTATCGCGCTTGCTGACCTTCCAGTGGGCGTCGCCGCGCGCGGCCACCTGGGGCGAGTGGGTCACCACCAGCACCTGGCCGGACACCGCCAGCCCCTTGAGCCGGAGGCCCACGGCGTCGGCCACGGCGCCGCCCACGCCCTGGTCCACCTCGTCGAAGATCATCACCGGGCCTGCCCCCACCCCGGCCAGGGACGCCTTGAGCGCCAGCGCGAACCGCGCCAGCTCGCCGCCCGAGGCGATGTCGCCCAGTCCGCCCCAGGGCGCGCCGGGATTGGTCGAGACCTCGAACTCCACCCGGTCGGCGCCTTCGGGCCCCGCCCGCTCGGCCGCCAGGGGCTCGACCGCCACCCGGAAGCGGGCCTTGTCGAGCTTGAGCGGGCCGAGCTCCGCATTGACCGCCCGGGTCAGGCGCTCCCCCGCCTCGCGCCGCCCCAGCGACAGGGCCGCGGCCGCGCCGCGATAGTCCGCCTCGGCCTGGGCCGCGGCCTGGTCGGCCGCCTTCAGGGCGCCTTCCGTGTCCTCGATCAGCCGCAGCGCCTCGGCGATGCGCAGCCGCTCGCGGGCCAGGTCGTCGACCGTGACCCCGAGCTTGCGGGCCATGGCCCTGAGCTCGAACAGCCGCTCCTCCGCCTTGTCCAGCCGGCCCGGCTCGAACTCGAAGGCGTCGGCGGCCGCGTCCACCGCGGCGATCGCCTCCAGCCCCTCGACCAGGGTGCGGTCGACGCTCTCGGCCGCCGCGATGATCAGCTTGACGATGCGGTTGTCCTCGCCGGCCCCCGCCTGGGTCGCGCGTTCGCGCGCCCGCTCCAGCGCCCGGAAGGCCTGGGCCAGTCGGCTGGACAGGGTGTCGCCGCCGAGCGCGTCGCGCGCGGAGGCGATGTCGGCCAGCGCCTTCTCCGCCGCGCCCAGCAGCGCCCGCTCCTCCGCCAGCGCCGTCTCCTCGCCGGGACGCGGGTCGAGCCGGTCGAGCTCGGCCAGGCGCAGCGACAGCTCCTCGGCCTCCGCCTGGGCCCGCGCGGCGCGTTCGCGCAAGGACGCCGCCTCGGCCTGCGCCGCACGCCAGGCCTTCCAGGCGCCGCGGACGCCTTCGACCGCCGCCTCCAGCCGACCGTAGGCGTCGAGCTGGCCCCTATGGGTGCGGCTGTCCAGCAGCCCGACGGTCTCGTGCTGGCCGTGGACCTCCAGCAGCTGCTCGCCCAGGTCCTTGAGCACGCCCACGCTGACCGCCTGGTCGTTGACGAAGGCGCGGCTGCGGCCATCGGCGCCCAGCTGGCGGCGCAGCACCAGGTCCTCGCCCCGATCGAAGTCGAGGCCCTTTTCGGAGAGATAGTCCCAGGCCCCGTGGCTCATGGGCGGGGCGAACACCGCGGTGGCGACCGCACGCTCGGCGCCGGAACGCACCAGGCCCGCGTCGGCGCGGGCGCCGGTGGCCAGGCCCAGGGCGTCGAGGATGATGGACTTGCCGGCGCCGGTCTCGCCGGTCAGCACGGTGAGGCCCGGCCCGATCGCGAGATCGAGCGCGTCGACCAGCACCACATCGCGGATGGCGAGCCCGATCAGCATCGCCCTACCTTAGCGGATTCGCGGGCTAGCTCTTGAACGGGATGAGCTTCTGCAGAAGGCTTTTCTTCTTCTGCGGCGCGAAGTCCTTGGAGTCCGGCCCCTTGGCGCCGTGCTCGTCCGGCGTCACGGCGGGCTTCAGCCCATTGGCGGCCAGCAGCTTGTAGGCGTCGCGGTACCAGCGGTCGCCCGGGTAGTTGTAGCCCAGCACCGCGGCGTTGCGCTTGGCCTCGTCGGTCAGGCCCATGGTCAGATAGGCTTCCGTCAGGCGGTACAGGGCTTCCGGCGTGTGCGAGGTGCGCTGGAATTCCTTGTTGTCGACCACGGTCTTGAAGCGGCCGATGGCGGCCAGCGGCTGGTTCTCGCGCAGGTACCAGCGTCCGATCGACATCTCCTTGCCGGCCAGCTGGTCGTTGACCATGTCGATCTTGACCTTGGCGTCGAGGGCATAGTCCGTGTTCGGATAGCGCTGGACGATGTCGCGCAGCGAGGCGAGCGCGTTCTGGGTGGCGCCCTGGTCGCGCTGCACGTCCATGATCTGTTCGAAGTAGCAGATCGACTTCAGGTAAAAGGCGTAGGCCGCCTGCGGGCTGCCCGGATAGAGGGTGATGAACCGGTCCGCCGCGGCGACAGCGTCCTCGTACTGGTTCGCCTCGTAATAGGCGTAGGCCTCCATCAGGATCGCGCGGCGCGACCACTGGGAATAGGGGTGCTGGCGCTCGACCTCGTCGAAGTAGTCGATGGCCGAGGTCCACTCGTGCTTGTCCAGCTTCTGGGCGCCTTCCAGGTACAGAAGGTCGTCCGGACGCTCCTCGTAAGCGATCTGGGGCTTGGGCTTTTGCCGCGCGCATCCGGAGACGGCGACGGCGATGGCGATGGCCGCGATGACAGGCCCGCGGCCAGAGAGTTTACGAAGCACCGATCAGACCTCTTGAGACACGTCCCGAACCCGAACGCCGCTTCTACACGAGGGGTGAGCGTGCGCCAACCGCAAGCGGCCGCGACAAACGCCCTCCCCGGCGGTGATCCGACGCCGATAGTCGGGATAGATCAAGGCTGAATTCAGACAGACCTAGACGGCTTCCGCCATTTCGGGGGTCAGGGTGACCACCCGCCACGCGTCCGGCTGAGCCAGAAGCGCGCGCACGACCTTGTTGTTCATGCTGTGGCCGGCCTTGCGGCCCTCGAAACGGCCCAGCAGCGGGGCGCCCAGGACATAGAGGTCGCCCACCGCGTCCAGCGCCTTGTGGCGCACGAACTCGTCGGCGAAGCGCAGGCCCTCGGGGTTCAGGATGCGGTCGCCGTCGATGACCACGGCGTTTTCCAGCGAGCCGCCACGGGCCTTGCCGATGGAACGCAGGTGTTCGACCTCTTCGACGAAGCCGAAGGTGCGCGCCGCGGCCAGCTCCTTGCGGAAGCTCTCCTCGGTGATCACCAGGTCCACGCTCTGGCGCCCGATCAGGGGGGTGGCGAACTCGATCTCGAAGAACATCTCGAAGCGGTCGCAGGGCAGCAGGGCCGCGGACTTGTCGCCCTCTTCCACCCGCACGGGCTTGAGGATTTCGATGAACTGCTGGGGCGTGTGCTGGCGGCGGAAGCCGGCGCGGTCCAGCAGCTGGATGAACGGCAGGGCCGAGCCGTCCATGATCGGGACCTCGGGGCCGTCCAGCTCGACGGTGGCGTTGTCCACGCCGAGCGCCGCGAAGGCCGCCATCAGGTGCTCGATGGTCGAGACCTCGACGCCCGCCTTGTTGCAGATGATGGTGCCCAGCTGGGTGGCGGTCACCGCCTCGCCCACCGCCGCGATGCGGTTGTCGCGGTCCTTGATGTCGGTGCGCACGAACACGATGCCCGTCCCAGGCGCCGCCGGGCGGATCGACATGCGCACGCGCTCACCGGTGTGCACGCCCACGCCGGCGCAGATCGCCGGGCCGGCGAGCGTGTGTTCGTGGATTTCCGACGACGCGTTGGACACTTTGGAAGACACCGTATTTCGTCGATCCGTCTGACGCGGATCTCGACCCCTGACATTCCCACTAGCCGCCGGGCCCCGCGAGCCTCAAGCAAAGTCGTGTTTCGCTTTGTTTCGAGTGGGCGCGCCGACGTTCGGCGCGAGATGCAGGGAAGGATTTTCCACAGACCACACAGACCACACAGACGGGATGCCTCCTCCAGGCGCGAGGGATCATTTTCGCCGGCCGATGGCCGGCAGGAAGGCCCCCTCACGGGCCCGATCACTTGCTTCCTCGTCTGTGTGGTCTGTGTGGTCTGTGGAAAACCTTTCTTCCTGGATCGCCGCCGCCCCAGACTCTTCCCTTTGTTCAACCGACGTGGTCTCTTTTTGAAGAATCGTGACTCTCCGCAACAATCGGACCCGCATGTCCAAGCCCGTCTACTGGATCAACCGGCGCGACCAGATCGAGGCCCTGGCCAGCGCCGTGCGGCTCGACATCGTCGATCGCCTGGTGGCCATGGGGCCGATGTCGGTGCGCGACCTGGCCGCCGCCCTCGGGCGCAAGCCGACCGCCATCTATCACCACCTGCGCCTGATGGAGGACCTGGGCCTGATCCGCAGCCTGCAGGTCCGCTCCGCCCGCGGCAGGCCCGCCCAGGTCTATGAGACCGTGGGCTCGCTGATGCGCATGTCGCGCGCGCCGCTGCGGGAAGAGAACCGCGAGCCCATGGCCCAGGTCGGGGCCGCCGTGGCCTCCCAGGCGGCCAAGGACTATGCCTCGGCCTTCGACCGCGGCGACTGGCGCCTCGAGGGCGACGACCGCAACCACTGGATCTTCCGCGTCGTCATGCGGCCCTCGCCCGAGCGGCTGAAGCGGATCAACGCCCTGTTCGATGAGCTGGGCGAGATGATCTGGACCCCCGATCCCGAGCCCGGCGACGAACTGATCAGCGTGGCCTGGCTGCTCTCGCCCCTGGCCAGGCCCGGCCAGGCCAAGAAGCCAAAGGCGGCCAAGGTCAGGTAGCGCCCTTCGCCAGCGCGGCCTCGAACCGCGCCAGTTGCTCGTCGAGCTTGCGCGGCAGCGTGGGTTCGGGTCCGAAGGCGTGGCCGGACCAGATCACCGCCGGCGAATCCGCCGCCTGGGCGCTGAGCGCAATGTCGGGCTGGCCGGTCCAGATCACCAGCTTCGCGCTCAGCCGAACCACCCGCACCCCCGGCCGCGCCAGGGGCGGCGGTCCCTCGCCGGCGCGCCAGACCTTCAGGTGCGGCCGGTCGCTGAGCTTGCTTTCCAGCAGGGCCCCGGAGGCCCGGGCGGTCGCATCGTAGGCGGCGATCCCCGTCTCGTTGGGCGTGGCCGCCGACAGCACCACCCAGGTCACGGGCTGGACCCGGGCCGAACCCACCGCCGCCGCGCCGGCGGCGAGCGCCAGGGCCGCCACGGCGCTGGCCACCGCCAGGCTGGTTTCGCGCCGCACGCCGCTCTCCGCCCGGCTTTCGGGCGCGCTCAGGCGGTAGCCGGCCTTGGCCACGGTCTCCACGTAGCGCGATCGGCGGGCGTCGTCGCCCCGCGCCCGGCGCAGGTCGCCGATCACCACCGCCAGGCTGTTGCCGCTGACCTGGCGCTGGCCCCACAGCAGGGCGGCGAGCTCGGCCTGGGGCACGACCTGCCCTCGCCGTTCGCACAGCAGCTCCAGCGCCCGCGCCGCGCGGTGCTCCAGCCGCACGACCTCATCGCCCCGGCGCAGTTCGTGGCTGCTGGGGTCGAAACTCCAGTCGCCGATCGCATAGGCCTTGGTCACCGCCGCACTCCGCTCACCCGCTCCGTCGGGGGGACACTAGGCAAAGCCGCGGCGGCCCGCGAGGGGCGCCCAGAAATTCTTGAACTCTTCCTTAGTCGCCCGTGCGCGAACGGCGCCCCAGGCTCCAGCTTCGCCTTTCGGAGACCGCCCATGGCCCGCGCCATCGCCTCGACCCTCGCCCTGATCCTGACCCTCGCCCTGGGGTCCGCGGCCTTCGCTGCGCCCCCGGCCATGTTCCGCGGCGACCCCGCCCTGACCGGAGTCTATGACGCACCGCCGCCCCGGCGCCTGAAGGGCGTGCGCTTCAGCTTCGCCTCCGGCGCCCCGATCCGCGGCACGCCGGTCCTGTCGGGGGGCGTGCTCTACTTCGGCAACTCCGACCGCGCCTTCTTCGCGATCGATGCGAAGACCGGCGCCGAGCGCTGGCGCATCCGCACCTCCGGCGCGGTGACCTCCTCCCCCAGCCTGGTCGACGGTGTCGCCTATTTCACCACCCGCGACGGCAAGCTCTACGCGGTCTCCGCCGCCGATGGACGCGTGCGCTGGCGTTTCGCGTTCGGCGCGGACCTGGGCGATCACAACTACTGGGACTTCTACACCTCCTCGCCCACCCCGGTCGGCGGCGCCCTCTACGTCGGCAGCGGCGACGGCAAGCTCTACGCCATCGACCGCAAGTCGGGCCGCCCTCTGTGGAGCACAGACCTCGGCGCCCGGGTGCGCTCGACCCCCGCGGTCAGCGGCGACCTGGTCGTGGTCGGCACCATGGCCGGCAAGCTGGAGGCCCTGGACCTGAAGACCGGCGCCCGCCGCTGGACCTTCGCCACCGAAGGCGCCTCGCGCACCTTCGCCTTCAAGCACAACGACACCACCTCGATCATGGCCTCCCCGGCCATCCGCGACGGCGTGGTGGTCATCGGCGGCCGCGACGGCCAGATCTACGGCGTCGACCTCAAGACCGGCGCGCAGAAGTGGAAGACCACCCACGACGGCGGCTCCTGGATCCTGTCCGCCGCGGTGGAGCCCGGCCGCGCCTACATCGGCAGCGGCAGCGCCTACATCGTCCAGGCCGCCGACCTCAATTCCGGCGCCGAGGCCTGGCGCTTCAAGGTCTCAAGCGCCGTCTTCGCCCCCGTCGTCCTGGCCGGCGACGTGGTCCTGTTCGACGACCTTTCCGGCAAGCTCTACGCCGCCGACAAGGCCACCGGCGCCGAGCTCTGGCGCTTTTCGATGAAGGACATGGCCTACGCCAGCCCGGTGGTCGGCGACGGCGCGGTGTTCGCGGCCTCCGACGCCGGCGTGCTCTGGGCCCTGGACGTGGGCGCCGACGCCCCGACCCGACCCCCGGTCAAGCGGCTGGTCTATTTCGAGGGCGCCAAGTCCCCCAACGCCCTGGTCTGGTTCCTCAACGACGTGGACACGGCCATCTTCAACGACTTCAAGGCGGCGGGTTACACGCCGGTGGACGCCGAGGGCCTGCGCGCGGCCATGGAAAACCAGATCGCCGGCAAGGAGCGCAGCCTGGTGGTCTTCGCCGACGACCGCTACCCGGCCGCCATCGCCGAACCGCGCACCGACCAGGCCCTGATCCGCCGCTACCTGGAGCACGGCGGCCGCGTCGCCTTCCTGGGCGGCAATCCGATGGGCTTCATCACCGATCCCAAGACCGGCGAGGTGACCGCCCTGGACAATCCGGGCGCCGCGGCCATCGTCGGGGTGCGCCTGCCCGCGCCGGACGCCGAGTCCGGCTACCATGTCTCGGAGCCGACGGCGGAAGGGACCGCCTGGGGTCTTCGCGGCTTTCTGGTCAGCGGCGGCGCCATCCTTCCCGACGCCTCGGTCACCGTCCTGGCCCGCAACGAGTTCGGCATGGCCACCTGGTGGGCGCGTCACTACGGCGGGCCGGACGGCGGCGACCTGATCCAGCTCTACCCCTCCCGCGTCGCGCCCGGCGACCTGAGCGCCTTCCGCAACGTCATCGAGCACGGGCTGCGCTGAGGGCTGAGGGGACACGCACCAATCACTCGCCGTCGCAGGCGAACACAGCGACACTGTGCGTTTGGTATGTGTCCCCTTTCCTCGAGGCGTGCGTGGCCGAGAAAGCCAAACGATCCGGATCGCGAAAGACGCTCAACGAGCCCAACCTCGTAGCCCTCGGCGCCGAGCGCCTGGCCCTGGTCCTGATGCAGTCGGCCGACGAGGACCCCGGCCTGAAGCGGCGGCTTCGGCTGGAGCTGGCCGCCGCCGTCGGCGCCGAGCCCCTGGCCGCGGAGCTGGAGAAGCGTTTCGCCACCATCGAGACCCGCCGCTCGCGCCTGCACTGGCGCAAGTACCGCGCCTTCGTCCATGAGCTCGACGTCCTGCGCGCCCTGATCGCCGAACAGCTGGCGGAACACGACGCGGGCGTGGCGCTGGAGTCCATGTGGCGGTTGCTGTCGCTGGTCCGGCCCGTCTCGCACCAGAGCCTGGACACCAAGGGCGAGATCGCCGCCGTTTTCCTGGCCGCCGTCGCCGACCTCGCGTCCCTGATCCGCAAGGCGAAACCGGATCCGGACCTCGTCGCTGGGCGGATCGTGGAGACCCTGCAGGCCGACGTGCGCGAGACCCTGGGCGACCTCGCCGGCGCCGTGGTCCCGGCCCTGCAGCCCGACGCTGTCGCGGCATTGAAACGTCATCTCGAGACAGCGCGCTCGGGTCCGCCGCGCCAGCGCGCCGGCCTGCGCTCGGCGGTGCTGTGGGTTGCGGACGCCCAGGGCGACGCCGATGCCTTCGCCGCGGCGCTGAGCCCCGAGGAACTGCGCCAGCCGATCTGGAGCGCGCGCCTGGCCCGGCGCCTGCTGGCGGCGGCCCGCACCGAGGACGCCCTGGCCGCCCTCACCCGCGCCACCCCGCCCGCCAATGCGCGCACCCTGCTGCCCGGCGTGCTGGAGTGGGAGTCCGCCTACCTCGAAGCGCTCGAGGCCCAGGGCGAGCACGTCCTGGCCCAGGAGCTGCGCTGGCAGGCCTTCGAACGGCGCCTGTCCATCGCGCCCCTGCGCGATTTCCTCAAACGCCTGGCCGACTTCGACGACATCGAGGCCGAGGACCGGGCCATGGCCCACGCCCTGGCCTTCCCCGATCCCTTCCAGGCCCTGCGCTTCTTCACCGAATGGCCCTCCCCGGCCCAGGCCGCCGCCCTGGTGCTCTCCCGCGCCGAGGCCTTCGCCGCCCCGCGACTGTCGGAGGATCAGATCGACGTGCTGGAGCCCGCCGCGCGCCTGATCGAGGGCCGCTATCCCCTGGCCGCAAGTCTCCTTCTGCGCGCCCTGGTCATCGACGCCGGCCGCTGGAGCGACAAGGCCCGGGACCGGGAACGCCACGAGGCGGAGCTTGCCTCCCTCGCCGTCCACATCGAGGACTGGCGCCGGTTCGCGACCCACGACGCCTTCATGGCCTCGCGGCGGCGCTAGTGCTCCAAAGGCGTATCGCGCAGGCGGCCGTAGCCGGTCTTAAGCGCCAGGCGCTCCATGGTCAGGCTCTGCACCAGGATGGAGAAGACCACCACCGCCAGGGTCCCCATCAGGATCGGCTGGCGCGCCGGACTGTCCGGCAGGGACAGGGCCATGGCGGCCGACAGCCCGCCGCGGACCCCCGCCCAGGTCAGGACATGGACCAGGTTGAAGCCGATGCGGACCCTGAGTAGGCGCAGGGCCGCCACCGGCGCCGCCAGCATGACCCAGCGCGCGGCCAGCACCAGCAGCGGCGCGCCGATCGCCAGCCAGAGGAACGCCGGCTCCAGGCGCAGCTCCCAGGCCTTCAGGCCCAGGATGAAGAACAGCACCGCGTTCATGGCCTCGTCCACCACCCGCCAGAACGGGCGCAGGTGACTGAGGGCCTGGTGGCTCATCGCGCTTTCGGCCCACCGCGAGCCGGTGACCAGGCCCGCCACCACCACTGCGATCGGGCCGGACCAGTTCATGTGCAGGGCCAGGGCGTAGACCGCCGTGGCCACGGACAGGGTGATCAGGGTCTCCGTCGCCCAGTCGTCGACCACGCGCACGACCAGCACCGCCAGGCCTCCGGCGACGAAGCCAAGGGCGGCGCCGGCCAGCCCCTCCACCAGCGCATGCGCCGCCAGGGCGCCGATCCCCGCCTGGGCGCCGGCCTGGCCGACGGCCAGCGCCGCCGCGACGCGGAACAGCACCACCGCCACCCCGTCGTTGAACAAGGCCTCGCCCTCCAGCTGGGCGCGCAGCTCCGCCTGCAGGTCCGTGCGCCGAGTCATGGCCAGCACCGCGATCGGGTCGGTCGGGCTGATCAGCACCCCGAAGGCCAGGGCCCATCGCAGCGGCAGGTCCAGCCCCGCCAGCCCGGCCAGGCCCCGGAAACCCAGCCCGATCAGGAGCGCGCAGGTGATCGTGCCGAACACCGCCAGCAGGGCGACCGACCAGCCGCGCCGTTTCAGCGCGCCGAGATCGACGTTCATCGCGCCGGCGAACAGCAGATAGGCCAGCAGGAACTTCAGGATCAGGGCCGGGTAGTCGATGCGCGCGACCAGGGCGCCATAGGTCCGGCCCAGGGCGAGACCCGGCGCGGCCAGATCGAGGGCCGCCACGCCGATCGACACCGCCAGGCCCAGCACCAGCAGGCCCGCCGCCAGGGGCAGCTTCAGCAGCCGGGCGTTGATCCAGCAGGCGAGCGTGGTGATCCCCAGGATCGCGGCGGCGGTTTCGAACAGATCCAGCGTCATGGCCCCGGCCGTGAGTCTCGCCGCTCAGGTTAGCCGGTTTGCGGCGGAGAGGGTCGGCTTTCGCTGAGGCCCCGGCGCCGACCGCGATCTAAATCGCCGCCGCCGGGCAACTCCCGCGCCCGTGAGGCATTGGGGTTCGGGTATGTTCAATGAGAGCCGACGTCGGGGTCCCGCTCGAAAGTTTTTCCATGCAGTGTGTCACCCGATATCTCGCCCGCGCCGCGGACCTGGAGCGCCGCGCGCTGGAAACCGGTTCGGAGGACGACCGGCGCGCCTTTCTCCACACCGCCTGCGGCTGGCGCAACCTCGCCTTGCAGGCCCGCCTCATGGCCGCTGCGGAGGACTGCCTGGCGCACAGCGCCTCTAACGGGGACGACGAAACATTTCCGCCGTTTCGCGCCGCCGGCCTGCACTGAAACTGGCCGCGGCGGCCTGCCGCACCGGTTGAATTTCTCCCCGACTGAGCGCCGGGCATGCTATGTTTGTCTTACGACATACATCGGTTCTTCGGTCGACGTCGCGTACGCCTACGCCGGGCAGGGCTTTCGCTTCGCGAGCCTCCGGCGCACCGAAGGGTCGGCCCTTGGCTACCCAATCGCCTTCCAACACCGATCTTGGCCTGAGCCTCGCCCTCGCTGTGGTGGGCTCTTCCACCGCGCCGATGCTGCTGCTCGACGGCGAGCTCAAGGTCATCGCCGCCAGCGCCACCTTCTGTCGCGCCTTCGACCTCGATCCTACGGCGATGGCCGGCGCTTCGACCTCGGCGGCGGCGCCTGGAACCTGCCCCGTCTGCGCTCCCTGCTCGACGCCACCGTTTCGGGGGCCGCGGCCATCGAGGCCTATGAGATGGATCTGGAAACCAGCCCCACCGGCCGCCGGCGGCTGGTGCTCAACGCCCAGCTGCTGAGCTACGGCGCGGCCGCTGAAGTCCGCCTGGTGCTCTCGGTCGCCGACGTCACCGACGCCCGCCTGGCCGAGAAGCTCAAGGACGATCTGGTGCGCGAAAAGACCATCCTGCTCCAGGAGGTCCAGCACCGCGTCGCCAACAGTCTGCAGATCATCGCCAGCGTGCTGCTGCAGAACGCCCGCAAGGTCTCCGACGAGTCCCGCCTGCATCTGCACGACGCCCACAACCGGGTCATGTCGGTGGCCGCGGTCCAGCGCCAGCTTGCCGTCTCAAACGTCGGCGACGTCAAGCTCCACACCTATTTCACCAGCCTCTGCGCCAGCATCGGCGCCTCGATGATCAGCGACCACAACCGGGTCAGCCTCGAAGTCACCGCCGACGACAGCAGCATGCCCGCCGACGTCTCCGTAAGCCTCGGCCTGATCGTCACCGAACTCGTGATCAACGCCCTGAAGCACGCCTTCCCCGATCACCGCCAGGGCAAGGTGATGGTGGACTATCGTTCGACCGAGAAGGACTGGACCCTCAGCGTCTGCGACGACGGCGTCGGCATTTCGCGCGAGCGCGACCACAAGCCCGGCCTGGGCACCAACATCGTCGAGGCCGTCGCGCGCCAGCTCGGCGCCCGTATCGAGGTCGCCGACCGCAAGCCGGGAACCGCGGTCTCGGTCATTCACGACCGGAAAGCCGCCGTCCAGGACGCCGGACGGGCCGACGTCCACGCGGTCTGAGGCCGGCGCGCTCGCCGGCTTCGCCGCTTCAGCCCTCGAAGCTTTCCGGGGCGGCTTCGGCCGCCTCCTTGCGCCGGCGCAGCATGCGCGCCACCCCTGGCCCGATCCCCCAGGCCAGTACCAGCGCGCCGCAGATCAACAGAATAATCATAGGAGTCCTCGCACGGATGAGGCGGGGGCGTCCGCGCTTCGCCCTCCTCACAACGGCGGGATCGGGGCTGCGTTCCGCTCACGCTTGCATCGGCGGCCAAGGCGCGATGGTCTTTCCCCCGTTTCGGACGTTGCGCGCCTGGACCCGTGCGGAGCAGCTTGAGACACATGAAACCAATTCGAGGCGAAATGAGCGGCGGCTCCATCGATCTGGGCGCCCTGAAGATCGGGGCGCTGCTGAATTCGTCCAGCGGAAGCTGCGACGCCGCCGCCGAATCCGACCTGCGTTCGGCTCTTGAAACCGCGGGGTTGGAGCAGGCCCGGTTCTGGATCGCCGACGGCGGCGGGATCGAAGCGGCGACCGCCGAGGCGACCGGCGCCGGTCTCGACCTCCTCATCGTCCTGGGCGGCGACGGCACCATTCGCGGCGCCGCGGAGGCCTGCGGGCCGGACGGCCCCCTGGTCATGCCCCTGCCCGGCGGCACCATGAACATGCTGCCCCGCTGCCTGTACGGCGACCGGCCCTGGCGCGAGGCCCTGAAGGACACCCTGGCGGCCCCGGCCGTGCAGCCGGTGCACGGCGGAAAGGTCGGCGGCCACACCTTCTACATCGCCGCCATCTTCGGTGGCTCCACCCACCTGTCCGAGGCGCGCGAAGCCCTGCGCCACTTCGACGTGGCCGGCGCCGTCGGAAAGTCGGTCTCGGCCCTGAAGCAGGCCTTCTCCGCCGATCTCCGCTACCGGTTCGGCGACCTCGAGGGCGAGGCCGAAACCGTCGTGGTGCTGACCCCGCTCGGCTCGCAGCGGCTGGCCTCCGACGAGGCGATGCTCGAGGCCGCCGCGGTCAATGTCGTAGGCGCCGCGGACACCGTGCGGCTCGCCCTGTCCACCCTCGTTGGGACTTGGCGCGACGACCCGACGGTGGCCATGGCGCGGCTGCTGAGCGCCGGGATCGGCTCGGCCCACCACATCCCCGCCCTGCTCGACGGGGAGGCCTTCAACCTCGGCCGCGAAGCCCAGGTCGAGGTCGTGCCGAAAGCCTTCCGGGCGCTCAGGCCCGCCGGGGACTAGGGCCGTCGCACGCCGCTTCATCGCCTCCATGCGAGGTGATAGGTCTTGCCCTGCCGACCGCTTCGCCGGGGCATTCTTGGGGGCCTTGCCGTGATCAAACCGTCCGTCTTCGCGCTGGCGCTCGCCGCGTCCGTCTCCCTGTCCGCCCTGGCCCAGGCCGCCCCGCCGCCAAAGCCCGCGGCGGCTCCCGCGGCGAAGCCGGCGGCCGTAGAAGATCCCCTGACCGGCCTCAACTTCCGCCTGGTCGGTCCCTTCCGGGGCGGGCGCGTGGCGGCGGTCGCGGGCGTGGCCGGCGATCCCAACACCTTCTATTTCGGCGCCGCGGCCGGGGGCCTGTGGAAGACCACCGACGGAGGAACCACGTGGAAGCCGCTGTGGGACAAGTTCCCCGAGGCCGCCCCGGCCGTGGGCGCCGTGGCCGTCGCCCCGTCCAACCCGAAGATCGTCTATGCCGGCACCGGCGAGACCAACATCCGCGGCAATGCCGTCACCGGCAACGGCCTCTACAAGTCGACCGACGCGGGCAAGACCTGGAGCTTCTCCGGCCTGCGCGACACCCAGGTGATCGGCCGCATCGTGGTCGATCCGAAGAACCCGGACATCGTCTTCGTCGCGGCGCTCGGCCACCCCTTCGCCGACAACGCCGAGCGGGGGATCTTCAAGTCGGTCGACGGCGGCAAGACCTGGAAGAAGGTGCTGTTCGTCGACCAGAAGACCGGCGGCGTCGACGTGCGCCAGGACCCGACCGATCCCAAGGTCATGTGGGCCGGGATGTGGCAGGTCCACCGCAAGCCCTGGATCATGGAAAGCGGCGGCCCGGGCAGCGGCCTGTTCAAGTCCGTGGACGGCGGCGAGACCTGGACGCGCCAGTCCGGCGGCGGCCTGCCCGAGGGCATCCTCGGACGCGTCAACATCGCCCCGACCTCGGACCCCAAGCGCGTCTACGCCATGATCGAGGCGGCCAAGGGGGGCCTGTATCGCACCGACGACGGCGGCAAGACCTGGGCCCTGATCAGCGACAAGAACGACTACCGCCAGCGCGCCTGGTACTTCAACACCACCTTCGCCGACCCGAAGGCGCCCGACACCGTCTATGTCCTGAACACCTCGATCTACCGCTCAACCGACGCCGGCAAGACCTTCAAGGCCTTGAAGGTTCACCACGGCGACACCCACGAACTGTGGATCGATCCGACCGATACGAAGCGCATGATCGAGGGGGACGACGGCGGCGCCGAGATCACCGTCAACGGCGGCGAGACCTGGACCTCGGAGATGAACCAGCCGACCGCCCAATTCTACCATATCGCCGCCGACGACCGTTACCCGTTCCGCCTGTTCGGCGCCCAGCAGGACAACTCCACCATCGCCATCCCGACCGCCGGGCGCGGCGGCAGCGTGGGCATCGAGGACTGGTATCCGGTGGCCGGGGGCGAGAGCGGCTTCGTCGTGCCCGATCCCACCGATCCCGAGATCGTATACGCCGGCAGCTACGACGGCCTGATCACCCGCTACGACCACAGGACCGACCAGACCCGCCACATCACGCCCTGGCCGCGCAACATTATGGGCTGGGCGCCGAAGGACGAAAAGTACCGGTTCCAGTGGACGGCGCCGATCATGATCTCGCGCCACGAGCCGCACGCGCTGTACCACGGCGCCCAGGTGCTGTTCCGCTCGCTGGACCAGGGCCAGAGCTGGACCGCCATCTCGCCGGACCTGACCCGCAACGACAAGTCGCGCCAGGAAGCCTCGGGCGGGCCGCTCACCCACGACAACACCAGCGTGGAGACCTATGGGACTATCTTCTCGGTCACCGAGTCGCCCCTGGCCAAGGACCAGATCTGGGTCGGCAGCGACGACGGCCTGGCCCACCTGACGCGCGACGGCGGCGCCCACTGGGCCGACGTGACGCCGAAGGACATGCCCGACGGCGCCACCATCCAGACCATCGAGCCCGATCCGCGCGACGCCGGCTCGGCCTGGATGGTCGCCGACCGCCACCGGCTGGACGACCAGACGCCCTACGCCTGGCGCACCACCGACTTCGGCCGGAGCTGGACGCGGATCGGCGATGGCCTGCCCGGCGACGCCTACCTGCACGTCATCCGCGCCGATCCGACGCGCAAGGGTCTGCTCTACGCCGGAACCGAGCGGGGCCTGTGGCTCAGCTACGACGACGGCGCGCACTGGCGGCCGTTCCAGCTCAACCTGCCGGTCGTGCCGGTTCACGACCTGGTGGTGCATGGAAACAGCCTGGCCATCGCCACCCACGGCCGCGCCTTCTGGATCATGGACGACCTGACCCCCGTGCGCCTGGCCGAAGGCGGCGCCCCGGCCGCGGTCAAGCTGGTCCCGCCGGCGCCGGCGATTCACACGGGCTTCGGTCGCGGCGGCGACGGCCGCTTCGCCAGCGGCGCCAATCCGCCCAACGGCGCCATCATCACCTACTGGCTGCCCCCCTCGATCGGAACCGCCCGGCCCGCCGTCGGCGAGGCGGACAAGGACAAGGATCACGACAAGGACAAGAAGAAGGGTCCCGATCCGCTCGACGCCCGCATCAAGCTGGAAATCCTCGACGATCAGGGCCGTCTGGTGCGCGCCTTCCCCGAGCCGCCGGTCAAGGCCGAGAGCAAGACCGAAGAACCCGAAATCGCCGAGGACGACGAGGAGGCCCCTGGTCCCAAGCCCGTGAAGGTCCCCCACCTGGCCGGCTACAACACCTTCGCCTGGGACCTGCGCTGGGCGGGCGCGACCGCGGTGCCCAAGGCGCCGCTCTGGGCCGGCAGCGTGGCGGGACCCAAGGCCCTGCCTGGCCATTACCAGGTGCGCCTGACCGTGGACGGTGTCTCCCAGACCCAGCCGCTGGAGATCCTGCCCGACCCGCGAGGGCTCGCCAGCGCGGCCGACCTGAAGGCCCAGTTCGACCTGCACAGCGCCATCAACGCCGAACTCTCGGCGGTGGACTCAGCCGTCCTGGAGATCCGCGCCGAACGCGCCCGCATCGAGGCCGCCCGCGCGGCCGCCAGGGGCAGGCTCGACCCGGCCGCGGCGGCCCTGCAGGCGAGACTCACCGCCATCGAGGAGGCCCTGATCCAGCCCCGGGCCCACGCCTCCGAGGATGCGCTCAACTTCCCGATCCGGCTCAACAACATGCTGGCCGCCCTGGCCAGCCTCGTGGCCCAGGGCGACTACGCCCCCACCAGCCAGGACCAGGCCATGTTCGTCGAGCTCAAGGGCGAAGCCGACGCCCAGCTCGCGGCCTGGGCGGAGGTGAAGGCGAAGGACATCCCGGCGTTCGAGAAACTGGCGGCGAAGCGGTAGGCGGCATTGAGGACGGGAGCTGTTGGGTCCTCGGGTCTACGCCCCTGCGGGGCTCCGCTCCGAGGATGACGGACATACTTGAAAGGAGTGCCTCCCGCTCTGGAGAGCGGGCTGGGCCGCTGCCCCCCAACTATGTTCGTCATCCTCGGGGCCGCGCAGCGGAACCCGAGGACCCAACAGCGAATCTTGCTTGAAGCCGGGCGCCCCTACGCCAGGTTCCGCGCCACCACGGCGTGCAGTCGGGCCAGCAGCCGCTCCAGCTCCGACCGCTCCTCCGCCGTCAGGCCCTCGAGCAGCCGCGCCTCCAGCGCCAGGTCCTCGGCATAGGCCTCCAGCACCAGCCGCCGGCCCGCCGCCGTCAGCCTGACCGTCCAGCTGCGCCCATCATCCGGCGACTTCACCCGCTCGATCAGGCCGCGCGCCTCCAGCCGCTTGAGCCGGTGAGTCAGGCCGCCCGAGGAGATCATCAGCTCACGGTAGAGGTCGGTCGGGGTCAGTTCGTGCGGCGCGCCCGTGCGCATCAGGGTGGCGGCGACATCGAACTCGCCCCGGTCCAGGCCGTGGCGTTCGAACACCGCCGCGATCGGCCGTCCCGCCAGGGCCGCGATCCGGTACGCCCGGCCCAGGATCGCCACCGGAGCGGTGTCAAGCTCCGGCGCCACGCGGCGCCACTGGGCGCAGATGTCGTCGATCTTGTCGTTCACGCCGCCTGCGCTCCCACCGCCCGCAGGTACCGCTCGAACGAACGGTCCGCCGCCTGGCGCCCCTCCCCGATGATGTTGCGCCCCCAGGTGTAGCCGTAAACGTCGGCGAAGGCGCATCCCGCGATCGCCCGCTCCAGCGCCAGCACCGCGTCCGGATGCATGGGGATGTAGTTGGGGTAGCTGTACATGAAGGTCAGGTGGCGCCGGTCGGAGACCACCTGCAGGGCGTCGCCCGGGAACAGCGCGCCCTCGGGCCGGGCCTCATCATGCCAGTGCAGGCCGGTGGAGCCCTCGAAATGGCCGCCAAGCCGGATCAGCCGCACCCCGGGCGCCAGCTCCAGCCCCTCCCCGTCCCAGAACCGGATGCGCGCCGAGCCCCGCATCACCCAGCGCCGGTCCGCCGCGTGCAGCAGGATCGGGACCCCGCCCAGCGCCTCGCTCCAGGCCGCCATGGCCGTGTAGAAATGAGGGTGCGAGATGGCGATCAGGTCGATCGGCCCCTCGGCCGTCACCTGCTCGATCGTCTCGGGCGTGGCCAGGCTCGTGCACTCCCACAGGATGCGGGGACCCGAGGTCGGCAGCACCAGGGCGCGCTGGTCGATGGCGAAGGACGGGCTCATGCCCACGCCCAGCAGGCCGGCGTCCCGTTCGATCCGCGGACCGAAACGCGTGGCCAGGGCTTCGGGAGTCAGCCAGCGCTGCCCGCGCCAGCCCACGTATTGGCGCTCGTCCAGGCAGATCGGGCAGGCCTCGGGCGCCTGGGCCGAGGGCGCGAACTGGGTTCCGCAGGTCTCGCACAGAAAGGGGGTCATGGCGTGGCTCCATCTATCTTTGTGTCAAGATATATGGCTGCAATGTATCTTGACGTCAAGACAGTTCGTCTTCGGTTCAGGAGCGCGCTGTGGTCTGACGGCCGAGCACGCCCAGGACCTGGGTGAAGGTGTCGGGCGCGCAGAACAGGGTGAGCGAGCGTGGGCCCGATCGCAGCACGATCAGGCGCTGGCGCCGGTTGACCCGCACCTTCCGGACCTCGTCCCAGGCCATGAAGACGCCGTGTTTCGGCTCGGCGTTCATCGACACGGCGCGCGCGTGGGGACCCAGGACCATCCGCGCCCCGCCTGCGGTCAGGAAGAAGGCGCCGCGCACCCCGCCCATCAGGTCGATCGCACCCCCCAGCGCCACGAACGGCGCCAGGGTCGCGGCGAGGGCGACCGGCGGGACGAGCACCAGCATGGAGGCGTCGCGGGCCACCAGCGCCACGACGACGCCCGCCAGCAGGCTCGGCACACCCAGCACGATCAGGATCAGCCGCCAGAGGAAGGGGTTGTTCAGCACCCCTACCCGCGTCTTCCAGGCCGCGAGCAGGCCATCCGGCGCGGCGACCGCCCTGTCCACGTCAGCGAGCATGCGACCCTGTTCCCATTGGCGTTCCGGGGCCTGCATACACTGACTCCCGGCCCGCGGGAGGGCCCTGCGCCCGGTCAAGAAAAGGGCCCCCGGTGTCGCCGCCGGAGGCCCTGGTTCATGCCGTTCCGATCCGCTCGGATCAGAAGGTCTTGTGCGCCTTGAACAGGTAGCGGTTGCTTGGGTTGGAGGAGTCGGTGACCAGCCCCTCCCACTCCAGGCCCAGCCGCCAGCCGTCGCGGAAGCCCCACTCCCCGCCGGCGCCCAGCGAGAGGTTGTCCCGTTTGGAGCCCTCGGGCGTGGCCTGGAACACCGTGCCCGCGGGCAGGTCGGCGTAACGCAGGCTGGTGGCGCTCAGGTCCTCGAACTCGTGGCGGTACTCGAAGCGCCAGCTGGGGGTGAACGAACCCCAGCGGTGGCGGAACGCGTAGTCGCCGTGCAGGCCGAGCGAACCGGTCAGCGTCTTCAGCTTCTGTTCGCCGTAGGCCAGCGCCCAGACCGGATCGCCGGTCTCGGTGAAGGCCCCCAGCCACCCGTCCGCCGCGTCGATGCGGCCGTAGGGCGCCATGTGCAGACCGCCGTCGGAGCGATGCTCCCACGCCGCGGTCAGCGAGGCGAAGGTCTGGGCGCCGTCACGCGAGCCGGTCACGAAGCTGCCCGCCGTATGGCGGTGGGTGTCGAAGCTGAAGCTCGAACGGCCGACCATGGCGTCGAGGTAGAGGTTGGAGGCCGGGTTGAACGAGGCGTAGAGCGCCCCGGTCCAGCTGCCGGCGCGCGAGGTGGTGCCCAGCGTGCCGATCCGGTCGGTGGTGTGACCCCAGCCGCCGCCGACGCCCAGCACGACGTGCTCGCCGAAGGGACGGTCGACGCCGAAGCTCAGGCCGGAGGTCTCGAACTTCAGTCCGGCCTGGCCCGGCGTCAGGTGGCGCTGGCCCAGGTCGATGGAGCCGGTCACCCACACCGAGGTCCCGTCGCCGCTGGTCTCGCGGCCCGAACCGGAGCCCGGCGCGGCGTAGAGATCGGCGGCGCCGGCGCCGCCCCTGGCGGGCCCGGTGTCGGCGTGCCGGACGCTGCGCACCGCGGAGCCCTCACGGAAGGCAGGGTTGTACATCTCCTCGGCCCGCTGGCGGCTGGCCGGGTTGTCGCCCATGCGCTGGTCGCTGGCGTAGTCGCCGAAGCCCAGGCTCAGGCCGAAGGAGGACCTGGACGCATAGCCGCCCTGCCCGTCGGCGCCCGAGCCGCCATGCAGCTGCTCCATGCGCCGGCCGAAGTTGCCGATCTGGGTGTCGGTGAAGCGGCGCGCCGCCCCGCTCTGGGCGCCGAGCACGCCCTTGACGTCCGGATCCAGCGAGGGATCCGGGCGCGGCTGGACGGTGACCGTCAGCGTCGCCGGAGCGGAGGTTCCGCTCGCTGACGTCAGGGTGAAGGTCACCACCGAGGTTCCCGAGAACTGCGCATTCGGGGTGAAGGTGATGGCGTAGTGACCTGACGCTCCCGTGGGCGCGGCGACCGCCGTGCCCGAGGTCGAGGGGCTGACCGACACCACCGTGGCGCCCGTGAACGGTCCGCCGGTTCCGCCCGCCGTCACGTCCACGGTGACCGGGGTGAGGGCCGGCGTGGTGGCGGTGAAGTTCTGGGCGGTCACGATCACAAACTGGGTCGAGGACACCGACGCCGGACCGGCGCCGCCGACCGTGACGCTGACCACGGCGGGCGCCGAGGTCCCGGCGGGCCCGGTCGCCGTGTAGCTGAAGCTGTCGGTCCCGCTGAAGCCCGTGGCCGGAGTGTAGGTGACCGCGAGGCCCGAGACCGTCGTCGAACCATGGGCCGGCGCGGTCGAGACCGCGACAGTGTTGGCCGCCACGACCGAAGCCGTGAGGTCGATGGTCACCGGCGTATTGACGTGGGTCGACGAACTGGCCGCCGAGGCGGTCGGCGCCGGGGCCGCGACGATCTGCAGGGAGAGCGCGCGGTTGGCGTGGTACGGGCCCGGCGCGCCGGAGCTGTCGGTGACGGTCACCGAGAAGCTGCTGCTGGACGGCTTGCCCGGCATTCCCGAGAGCACGCCCGCCGAGGTCAGGGTGAAGCCGTCCGGCAGGGTCGATCCGGTCGCCAGCGTGAAGCTGTACGGCGCGGTTCCGCCCGAACCGGTCAGGGTGGTGCTGTAGCCCACGCCCGAATAGGCCGTCGGCTGGGCCGCGGGGCCGGCCACCGTCAGGGTCGGCGCCGCGATGGTCAGGCTGTAGGCGTGGGTCGCCGTGGCCGAGAGGCTGTCGGTGGCCCGGACCGTGAAGCTGAAGCTTCCGGCCGCCGTGGGCGTGCCCGAAAGCGTGCCGTCGGACGCCAGGGCCAGTCCGGCCGGCAGGGCGCCCGCGCTGATGTCGAAGGCGTAGGGACCGACGCCGCCGGCCGCCGCGATGGTCTGGCTGTAGGCGACGCCCACCTTGCCGGACGGAATGGTGGCCGTCGTGACGGTCACCGGCTTCGGATTGACGTTGAAGCTGAAGGCCTGGCTGACCTGGAACGGTGCGCTGGCCCCCGTCGAGCTGTCGGTGGCGGTGATGGTGAAGGCGTAGGCCCCTACCGTCGTCGCCTGGCCCGAGAGCAGGCCGGCCGGGGTCAGGGTCAGGCCGTCCGGCAGGGTTCCGGCGGTGACCGTGAAGCCGTAGGGCGCCGTGCCCCCCGAGGCGGTCAGGGTCTGGGCGTAGCTGGTCTGGGCCGTTGCATTCGGCAGGGTCGTCGTCATCGCCAGGGTCGGCGCGGCGATCACCAGGGTGAAGCTGTCATTGCCGCTGAAGGCGCCGGCCGAGTGGTCGGTGGCCGTCACGGTCAGCGGGAAGCTGCCGGCCTGGGTGGGCTTGCCGGTCAGCTGGCCCGTGGCCGACAGGGTCAGGCCGGCGGGAAGCGTCCCGGCGGTGACCGCATAGGCGTAGGGCGCCTGGCCGCCGGTGGCGGTGAAGGCCTGGGTGTAGGCGACCCCGACCGTCCCGTTGGCCAGCGTGGCCGGGTTCACGATGATGGCCGGCGAGGCCACGGTCAGGACATAGGCGTGGCTGCCCGCGTAGGGGCCGGGCGCGGCCGAGCTGTCGGTCGAGGTGACGGTGATGTTGAAGGTCCCCGCCGTCGCCGGCGTGCCCGAGAGCTGGCCGTTGGTCGACAGGGTCATGCCGGCCGGCAGGGCGCCGGCCGTGATGGCGTAGTGGTAGGGCCCGGCGCCGCCGGTCGAGTTCAGCATCTGGCTGAACAGCTTGCCCGCGGTGGCCGGGTTCAGGCCGGCCGGGTTGATCGTGACGGTCGGGGCGCCGGTGATGGTGACGCTGTAGGCGCGCGTCGCCGTATAGGGGCCGGAGCCCGTGGAGCTGTCGGTGGCGGTGACGCTGAAGCTGGACGTCGCGCCCGCGCTCGGCGTGCCGATGAGCTGGCCGTCAGCCGCCAGCGTCAGGCCGGCCGGCAGCGCGCCCGAGGTGAGCGCGTAGCTGTAGGGCGCCGTGCCGCCCGAGGCGGTGAGCGTCTGGCTGTAGGCCGCGTTGGCCGCGCCGTTCGGCAGGCTGGCCGGGTTGAGGGTGACCGTGGCCGCCCTCACCGTCAGGCTGATCGACTTCGACGCGTTGAAGGGCGCGCCTGTGCCCGTGGAGCTGTCGGTGGCGGTGACCGTGAAGACGAAATCGCCGCCCGCCGTGGGCGTGCCCGAGACCGTGCCGTTGGAGGCCAGGGTCAGGCCCGCCGGCAGGGCGCCGGACGTCACCGCATAGCTGTAGGGCGCGGCGCCGCCCGAGGCGGTGACGCTGGCGCTGTAGGCCGTAGCGACGGTGGCGGAGGCCAGGTTGCGCGGGGCGACATCGATCACCGGCGCCGCGACCGTGATGCTGACCGTCGCGGGCTGGGACGTCCCGCCCGGACCGGTGGCGGTGTAGGTGAAGCTGTCCACGCCCGCGTAGCCGCTCGGGACATAGCGGATCGTGGTCGTGCCGGTGACCGTGGCCACGCCATGGCCGGGCGCCGTGGCGACCGTGACGCCGGTCGGGGTCACGCCGGTGATGACGCCGGCCAGGTCGATGTCGACGGCCGTGCCATAGGCGGTGGTCGCCGACTTGGGTCCGGCGGTCGGGATCCCGGGCGCGATCGTGCCCGAATAGGTGCGGAAGCCCTGGTAGGGGCCGGTCCCGGTGGAGCTGTCGGTCGCCACGACCGAGAAGCTGTAGGCGCCCGAACCGCCGGGCGTGCCGCTCAGCGTCCCGTCGGCGGCGAGGCTCAGGCCTGCCGGCAGCGTGCCTGCGCCGAGCGAGAACCGGTAGGTCGCCGTTCCGCCCGACGCCGAGATGGCCTGGCTGGTCGCCACCCCCTGGGTCATGGCCGCGAGGCTGGTCGGCGCGACCGTGATCGTCGCGGCGTTGACGGTCAGGGCATAGGCTTGCGACCCGGTGGCGCTGTTGGAGGTGTCCGTGGCGGTGATCGTGAAGCTGAACGATCCGCCCTGCGTCGGTGTGCCGCTCAGGGCTCCGGCGGCGGACAGGGTCAGACCCGCCGGAAGCGCGCCCGCCGTGCGGGCGTAGGTGTAGGTTCCCGAGCCGCCCGAGGCCGAGATCGTGGCCGAATAGGCGACGCCGACCTTGGCGGCGGTCAGGGGCGAGGACGGCGTCAGCGTGATCGGCACATAGGTGTACTGGTCGGCCGCTCCCGTCGCGCTGGTTCCGCCCACAGTGGTCACCCGCAGGTCGACCGTGCCGGTCGAGCCTGCAGGCGCGGTGGCGGTGATCGAGGTCGAGCTGTTGACCGTGAAGCCGGCCGCCGGCGAAGCGCCGAAGGTCACGGCCGTGGCGCCGGACAGGTTCGCGCCCGTGATCGTCACGCTGTTTCCGCCCGCGTTCGGACCGCTGGCCGGACTGACGCCGGTGACGGCCGGAGCCTGGACAAAGGTGTATTGGTCACCCGCGCCGGTGGCGCTGGTCCCGCCGACGCTGGTCACCCGCACGTCGACCGTGCCGGTCCCCGCCGGAGCGGTCGCCGTGATCGAGGTCGCGCTGTTGACGGTGAAGCTCGCCGCCGGAGTCGCCCCGAAGGTGACGGCCGTGGCGCCGGAGAAGCCCGTGCCGGTGAGAGTCACCGTCGTGCCGCCAAACGAGGGACCCGAGCTCGGGCTGAGGGAGGTGACCGTGGGCGCCGCGACGTAGGTATAGACGTCGGCGGCGACGCTGGGGCTGGTTCCGCCTGCGGTGGTGACCTTCACGTGCACGCCGGAGCCGCCGGCCGGCGCGACGGCGGTGATCTGGGTCGAACTGTTGACCGTGAAGCTGCCCGCCGAGTTGATGCCGAACACCACCGAGGTGGCGCCCGTAAGGTTCGTGCCGGTGATCACGACGGTCGTGCCGCCGCTGGTCGGACCAGTCGCGGGGCTGAGCCCGTTGATCGCCGGCGCCGTGATGTAGGTGTACTGGTCCACCCCGCTGGTCGCGCTGGTTCCGCCGACGCTGGTCACCCGCAGGTCGACCGTGCCGACGCCCGCCGGCGAGGTCGCCGTGATCTGGGTGTTGCTGTTGACCGTGAAGCTCGCCGCCGGCGTCGCGCCGAAGGTCACCGCCGTGGCGCCGGCGAAATTCGTGCCCGTGATCGTCACGGTCGCGCCGCCGGCGGACGGGCCGGCCGACGGGCTGATCGAGGTGACCGAAGGCGCCGCCACATAGGTGTACTGGTCGGCGGCCGAGGTCGAGCTGGTTCCGCCCGTGGTGGTCACCCGCAGGTCGACCGTGCCGGCGCCGGCCGGAGCCGTGGCCGTGATCGAGGTCGCGCTGTTGACCGTGTAGCTGGTCGCCGGCGTCGCGCCGAAGGTCACCGCCGTCGCGCTGAGCAGGTTGGCGCCCGTGATGGTCACGGTCGTGCCGCCGCTGGTCGGGCCGGCAGTGGGGCTGATCGAGGTCACGCTGGGCTGCGCCACAAAGGTGAACTGGTCAGCCGGACTGGTCGCGCTGGTTCCGCCCGGGGTGGTCACGCGGACGTCGAGCGTGCCCGCGTTCGCCGGGCTGGTCGCCGTGATCTGGGTCGCGCTGTTGACCGTGAAGCTCGTAGCCGCGATCGCGCCGAATTTGACGGCGGTGGCGCCGGTGAAGCCCGTGCCCGTGATGGTCACGCTCGTGCCCCCGGCGGCCGGGCCGCTGCTCGGGCTGATCGACGTCACCGCGGGTCCGGTGACGTAGGTGAACTGGTCGGCCGCGCTGGTCGCGCTGGTTCCGCCGATGGTGGTCACCCGCAGGTCCACCGTGCCGGTCCCGGCCGGAGCCGTGGCCGTGACCGAGGTATCGCTGTTGATCGCGTAAGTCGCCCCCGTGCCCCCGAAGGACACCGCCGAGGTGCTTGAGAGGTTCGTGCCCGTGATGGTCACGCTCGTGCCGCCGGCGGTCGAGCCGCTGGCGGGGCTGATCGAGGTGATCGTGGGGACCGGGTAGAAGGTGAAGGTGTCGCCCGCGAAGGTCGCGCTGGTCCCGCCCTCCGTGGCCACGCGCACATCCACCGTGCCGGAGCCCGCCGGCGCGGTCGCGATGATCGAGGTCGCGCTGCCGACGGTGACGCTGCTCGCCGGTGTCCCGCCGAAGGATACGGTCGAGGCGGCGGTGAAGCCCGTGCCCGTCAGGAACAGGGTCGTGCCGCCGCTCGAGGGACCCGACCTCGGGGTGACCAGGGAGAGCGTGGGCTGCGCCACATAGGTGAACTGGTCGGCCGCGCTGGTCGCGCTGGTTCCGCCGCTGGTGGTCACCCGGATGTCGACCGTGCCCGCGTTCGCCGGGCTGACTGCGGTGATCTGGGTGGAGCTGATGACCGAGTAGCTGGTGGCCGGGGTCGCGCCGAAGGTCACCGCCGTGGAGAAGAGGAAGCCCGTACCGGTGATGGTGACGGTCGTGCCGCCGGCGGTCGGACCGGCCGTCGGGCTGACCGAGGTCACCACAGGCGCCGCGATATAGGTGTAATGGTCCGCGGCCGAGGTCGCGCTGGTTCCTCCGACGCCGGTCACGCGTACGTCGACCGTGCCGGTTCCCGCCGGCGCCGTCGCCGTGATCTGGGTGTTGCTGTTCAGCGTATAGCCGGTGGCCGGTGTCGCGCCGAAGGTGACCGCCGTCGCGGTGGAGAAGCCCGTTCCGGTGATGGTGACCGTCGTGCCGCCCGTGGCCGGGCCGCTCGTCGGCGAGATCGAGGTCACGGTCGGGGCCGGGACCCAGGTGAACTGGTCGGCCGCGCCGGTGGCGCTTGTCCCGTTGCCGGTGGTGACGGTGATGTCCGACGTGCCGGCCGCGCCCGCCGGGCTGGTCGCGGTGATCTGGGTCGCGCTGTTGACCGTGAAGCTGGTCGCCGCGGTCGCGCCGAAGGTCACGGCCGTGGCGGCCGTCAGGTTCGTGCCGGTGATCACCACGCTCGTGCCGCCGGCGGTCGGGCCGGCCGTCGGGCTGATGGAGATTACGGTCGGGGGCGCCACAACGGTCAGGGTCTTGCTCGCCGCCGTGCGCGAAGCGGTCTCGGTGGAGGTGGCCACCGGCGCATAGGCGTAGGCGCCGCCGCTGGCGGCCGTGACGCTGGCGCTGATCGTGCAGTTGGTCCCGGGCGCCAGGGTGACGCCGCTGAAGGTCAGGCTGCCTGCGCCCGCCGTCGCCGTGGCCGTGCCGCCGCAGCTGTTGGTCAGGTTCGGCGTCGGCGCGATCACCAGGCCCGAGGGGAAGCTCGAACTGGTCGAGATGTTGTGCAGGTTGATGAAGTTCCCCGCCGAGTTCGACACCGTGTAGGTCAGGGTCGAGGTCGCGCCCGGCGCGATGCTGGTGGGCGAGAACGCCGTCGAGAAGCTCGGCCGGTTGGCCGTGATCTGGAACGTGTGGCTGGTGTCGCTTATGGTCGAGGAATTGCCGCCGCCGCTGACGTCGACCGTGGGGTTCACGGTGACCGGGCCGCTGGAGGTGATGTTCGGGTCGATCGACATGGTCAGCACGACCGACGGGCCGCCCGAGAAGGCGCCGAGCGCCTGGGAGCTGCTGCAGGTCGGGGTCGTGGCGTTCAGCGTACAGGAAAAGCCCGAGCCCGAGATCGCGGTGACCGTCACGCCCGAGGGCATGTGCCAAGTCAGGGTGTAGGTCCCCGAGGAGGTCCCCAGCCCGTTGTTGAACACATAGGTGTGCATGATGTAGTCGCTCTGGCCCGGGGCGCCCTGGAACAGCGGCGTGCTGTCGTTGGGATCGGCCAGGTTGGGGGTCAGGACCGGCGAGGACGCCGCCGCCGGGGAGGCCGCCGCCATCGCGGCTATGGTCGCCAGCAGCAGGGCCAGCGGCAGCCGCCTGGGCCCGGTCTCGCGCTTGCCGAAAACAGACGAAAACACGCGCGACGCAGCGCGGGCGAACAGCCCCAGGCCGGAAAACTTCACGTAATAACCCCCGGACGCAGGTCTCAATACGGACCTGTGACAGGCTCCGCTTACCCCCCAGGGCGCCACAGCGCAAGAATACAGCGTTCTGTGAGCGTGATATTACGGTGGATGGTTCGTCGATTGACTGATCAGGATTGTATTTTTGACATAATCGCCCTGAAGATTAAGCTTAACCGTTGCGCGATATCGGACGGAAAACACGCCATGGGGCAGGTCTGATCGCCCGCGTGTCGCGCCTACGCGGCTTCCACATCACAGCGTTGCGCCAAACCGCGCCCGCCCCTTTTTCGCCGCCGACGGCTGTGACAAGCTCATCCCAACTCCGGGGACCCGCCATGACCGCCAGCGCGACCAACCTGCCCGCGCCCCAAAATTCAGAGGTCCCGCACCCACCGCGCCACTATCCCACCGCGGCCGCCAAGTGCGCCGACCTTGTGGTCCACATCACCGGCCTGGTCTTCGCCCTGTTCGGCGGCGGCATCCTGCTGGGCCTGGCGGTCGGCATGGGCCGCCTCAGCCAGATCGCGGCCATCGCGGTCTATGCGGCGGGCCTGATGCTGATGCTGGGCTTCTCCACCGCCTACAACTTCGCCAAGCCGGCCTGGCGCCCGACCCTGCGCCGGCTCGACCACGCCGGCATCTTCTTGATGATCGCCGGCTCCTACACCCCCTTCACCACCCACAGCCTCACCGGCGCCTGGGCCTGGGGCATGACCGCCGCCGTCTGGTCGATCGCGGCCTTCGGCGCCCTGGGCAAGCTGTTCCTCCCGGGCCTGGGCCGCCGCTTCTGGGTGGCGGTCTATGTGGCGCTGGGCTGGCTGGTGCTGATCGCGTTCAAGCCCATGCTGGCGGGCCTGTCCTGGGTGGCCCTGCTGCTCTTGGCGATCGGCGGGCTGCTCTACACCTCGGGCGTGATCTTCTACGTCAACAAGAAGCTCAAGTTCGCCCGCGCCATCTGGCACGGCCACGTGGTCGCCGCCGCCGGCGTGCACTGGGCCGCAGTGCTGGTCGGCGTGGTCCTGACCTCGGCGCACTGAGCCTGTCATGCAAAAGTGGTCCTCACTTTTGCGCCCGGACGGGCTCTGAACCATGAGCCAGTCAGCCATGCTGCGCCGCCTGTTCGAGGCGATAGACCGCGGCGACGACGCCGAAATCGAAGCCCTGCTCGCCGCCGACCCGGCCCTGGCCCGCGCCGCCATCGCCGAGGGCGCCACCCGCGCGCAGGCTGAGGCGAACTTCCTCCCCCGGGTGCTGCGCTACATCTACGCCGGTGACACCGCCCTGCACTTCGCCGCGGCCGCCTGCCGCGCTGACCTCATCTCACGCCTGGTCGCCCTGGGCGCCGACGTCGAGGCCGCCAACCGGCGCGGCCACCGGCCCCTGCACGCCGCGGCCGCCGGCCACCCGGCCGTTCCCGGCTGGGACCCCGACGCCCAGGCCGCAGCTACCGAAGCCCTCATCGCCGCCGGCGCCGATCCGAACGCCGCCGCCATGGGCGCCGTCACGCCGCTGCATATCGCCGTGCGCACCCGTTCGGCCTCGGTGGTCGAGGCCCTGCTGAAGGCCGGCGCCGACCCGAACCGGCGTAATGGCTCCGGCTCCACCCCGCTCAAGCTCGCGACCCTGACCACCGGCCGCGGCGGCTCCGGCTCGCCCGAGGCGAAGGCCGAACAGGCGCGGATTCTGGAACTGCTGGGGTAGTTGGGGACACACACCTATTACCCGGCACGGTCGGCGCCGGATTTGGCAGCGGGTGCGATGGGTAATAGGTGTGTGTCCCCAGTCACGCGCCACATCCGGGGGGATGACCATGCGCCTGTTCCAGAAGCTCACCGCCGTCCTGACCGCCCTGATCACGGCCGCCCCCGCGCTGGCCGCCGATGGGGGCGCGCCCGACGGCTGGACCCTGGTGCGGCGCGACCAGTTCTGCGCCGTGGCCGCCCCGCCCGCCCGGCCAAAGGAGTTCGCCGTCATGGCCATGCGCGCCGGCGGCCGCTCGCTGCTGTTCTTCGCCCCCGGCATGCCGGTCAAGACCGGACAGAGCGTCCCCCTGACCCTGCGCGTCGATGGCGGCGCCCCGATCGCGCGCCAGGCCCTCTCCGACTCCGTGCTGGTGGTCCAGGCCGACCCGGCCCTGCTGGCGGCCGTCGCCGACGCCCGGGTCCTGACCGTCACGGTCGAGGGCAAGGACTACGACTTCGCCGCCGCCGGCCTCGGCCAGGCGACCCAGGCCGCCGCCCGCTGCGCCGAGGCCCCGCCGATGCGCCAGCGCCCCATCGCCGCGGCGCCGGGCTGGGTCCTCACCGACCGTGTCCCCGGCGCTCCGCCCGGCTGCGCCGCTGAGCTGCCCAGCGCCGCGGGCGACGTGCTCGTCATGGGCGCCAGGGGCGACCACGGCCTGCTGCTGGGCGTCATGGTCAAGGGCATGAACGCGCCGCGGGTGCGCGGAACCATCCAGCTGGCCGTCGACGGCTCGGCCCCCATGAGCGTCAGCGGCATGGGCCACGGCTCGATGATGACCACGCCGCTCGACGACCCGGCCCTGGCCGCCCGCGTCCGGGGCGCCCGCGTTCTGGACTGGACCCTGCCCGACCGGGCGGTCCATCTCGAGACGCCGGGCATAGCTGTCGCGTGGGACGCGGTGACGGCCTGTCTGAAGGTGACCCCGGACTGAGCCGGCGCCTCACACGCACGCCGCGCCGCAGGTCACTTCACGAACGGATTGGAGAAAATCTGTTCAACGGGGCGTTCGAACAGGGCGGCGAGCCTGAAGGCGACCGGCAGCGACGGATCATACTTGTCGGCCTCGATGGCGTTGATCGTCTGTCGCGAGACATCGATCAGGTCCGCAAGATCACCCTGGCTCCAGCCGCGCGCGGTCCGTTCTTCGCGAATGCGGTTCTTCATGCCGCGCGCGACCGGCGCAGGATCCACCAGCCCAGCCAGCAGATCGCGTAGCCTGCCGCCTGGACCAGCAGGACCAGGGCGCCGCCGCGAAACAGGGGGCTGGCCGGCCCGGCCACGAGCAACAGGGACAACACGCACATGCCGCCGGCGATCGATCCGCCCCAGTACCAGGCGGAGAGGTGCGCCTCGCGCGCCATCTCGTCCAGCCGCCGCCACCATGGCATCGAGACCGGAAAGGCCAGCAGCACGAGGGCGGCGATGATCGCGGTCTTCACCCCCGTTTCGAGATGGCCTGCCGTCAGGACATTCACGGCGCCGGCCGCCAGTCCGATGGCGACCGCGCCCGCAAGCGCAATGCCCGCGCCCGCCAGAATTCGCGCCTGCCTTGATTTGATCGTCACGCTGCAACTCCCTGCACTCTGTAAAATGTTTTTTACAGGCCGCAGGGCGAGTGTCAAATACTATTTACAGGCCGCCGAGCCTTTCCGTCGGCGCCCCGGTTGTGCGGTCCCCGGTTTCCGGGCCACTCTTCGCCGAGCGTCGGGAGCGGACGGGTGCGAACGATCGTCAAGGCGGCCCTGGCCGCGCTTCTAGCCGCCGCCTCGGCCGCGTGGACGCCGCCGGCCCACGCCGAGCCGACTCCGCCCGATCCGAAATGGATGGATCATGAGCAGGCCTATGCCGAGCGCCTGATCAAGGACTCCGGCGCCGCCCGCTATTTCGCGGTTCGGACGGTGAGCAACGTCGCCGAACTGGTCCACGTCCCCAGCGGCATGACCTGCTTCGTCGCCAGCGAGACGCCGGACAACCGGATCATCGTCTACGACCGGGGCCTGCCGCGCGGCCAGGACGTGGCCTGCGCCCGCACCATCCAGGGCCTGGCCGAGCTGACCTTCGCCCGCAAGCTTCCCGCCGGGCGCACCGCCGACGAGGCGCTGAGCAGCCTCCTCGCCGAAGCCCGGTCCGAATGGCCCGACCTTGAACCGGACCCCAGTATCGGTCCGGCCCGGGGCGAGCAGGTCGTCGGCGAGCGCGAACATCCGCCGCGCGTCCTGATCGCCCGCTCCCGCGCCCACAGCGGTGGACAGGCGGTGTTCGTGCAGTTCCGGGCGATGGTCGTCGACGGCTGGCTGATCGGCTTTCGGACCGCGGGGCCGCTGGCGAAGGCGTTCGACGGCGAAATGTCCGCCGACTGGGCGATGAAGTTCGAGGTCTGGGACCGTAGCCCGAGGTGACGCTCACCGCCTGCGCGGCGGCCTCACACGGCGGCGGCGAGCGGGGTTTTGCCCACCGCCAGGTCCGCCAGCAGCGCCACGTGCACATCCAGGGCGTCGATCACCGGATAGCCGGGGTCCTGACCGTCGAAGGCGAGGTTGAGGTCGGTGCCGGCCAGCACCACGGCTTGCGCCCCCGCCTCAACCAGCCGCCGCCCCGCATCCAGCAGCAGCGCCCGCTGCGCCGGCGTACAGGCCCCGGCCACCGCCACGTCCTGGTAGGTCTGTCCGATCCGGTCGATCTCGTCGTCCAGGGCCAGGGCTTCGGTGCGGGCCAGCTGCCCGTACAGCCGCGTGCGCATCACCACCCGCGTGCCCAGAAGGCCGATGCGCCGGACGCCGCGCTCGGCGAACCAGGCGTCGAGCGGCGCCACGCCCGAGACGATCGGCAGGGGCGACAGCGCCTCGAGCTCCTCCAGACAGAAGTGCGCGCCGAGCGAGGTCAGGGCCGCGCAGTCGCACCCGGCCGCCTTCAGCCGTTCCACCAGGGGCAGGAAGGCGCGCGCCTGCTCCTCGCGCCGGTCGGCCAGATTGTTGCGGATCAGCTCCTGGATGTCGCCATGCACGATGGTCAGCGCGAGCGGAGCCGCGCCCCTCTCCGCGACCGCGGCGGCCAGCCGCTGGTAATAGACCACCGTGGCGGCCACCCCGATGCCGCCGACCAGACCGATGTGCACGGCGCTTTCCTCCGGTGGAATTCGAAACCCAGCCTTATCACCCGGCGCCGCTGCCCGGCTGGGTGAATTCCTCCACCAGCGGCAGCCACACCCAGCCGTCCTTGCGCCGGGGGCCGCCGATCTCGGCCAGGTAGAGGGTGACGGCGTCGCCGGGCTTGAGGTCGGTGGTGAAGAACCCCGCGACCTGGGTCTCGACCGGCAGCCAGAACTCCTGGCCGTCGGCGCTGAACAGATAGCTGGTCGTGAACAGGTCCTCCATCCCGCCGATCTGCATGGTCTTCAGCCAGCCGCGGATAAAGTCCAGCTCGTCCGCCGCCAGGGGCCGCGAGCGCCCCGTATAGGTCGCCCCGACCCGCCAGCGCGCCCCGCCCAGGTCCATGTAGCGGTCGCGCTTCTCCTCGGGGATGCCCGGCATGGGCCGGCGCGCCGTGGCCAGAAACTCCGAACGGGCCCGGACCAGGGTGGTTGGCTTGAACCGGCTGAAGTCGAAGCCCTCGGCCCGGGCGCCGGTGGCGCACAGGACCAGGGCCGCGGCGGTGGTCAGGAGGCGACGTCTGTTCATGGCGGCAGGTTAGCGGAGGGGCGGCGCAAGGCAATGATCGCGGCGGGGGCCCGGGTCCGCGAAGCCCCTAGGGTCGTCCCGCCTGATCCTTCGCGGCGAAGACCGCGAGAGCAGCCGCGATCCCGGGATCGCGGCCGGTGAAATAGTCCTGGGACGACAGCGGCGCGGGAATGTCCGGAGCGATCCAGATCCGCTCGTCCTGGAACAGGGCGTCAGCGTGCAGCCCCGGCGCCAGCTGGCCGATGGCGCCGCTGTAGGGCAGGCGGAAGGTCGCCTCGTCCCCGACGTGGATCGGACGCGACCCGGTCGGCTCGCCGACGAAGACGGCGCCGGTCATGGTGTTCAGGTAGCTCGTGAAGTTCTGCGCCGCCGAAAAGGTGTTGCGCCCGATCAGGGCGACCAGCGATCGCGGCCCGTGGTCGATCTCGAACCACACCAGGGTGCGCAGCAGGTCCGGGGTCAGCGTGCCCTCCCCGCCGTTGTTGCGTCGGAGATCCAGGATCAGGCCGCGAACCGGCGCGGCCTTGATCTCTTCGCGCAGGCGCCGGGCGAAGGCGGCCAGACTCTCGGCGGGATCGTCTCGGACGTGGTTGAACTGAACATAGACGATCCCGTTGGGGAGGCGCTGGAACCAGTACGAGCTTTCGGTCCGGCTGAAGGCCAGGGGCGCCGCCGTCGCCGGCGGGGGCGGCAGGCTGATATCGAAGTCGGCTTCGCCCGGCGCTGTGGCTGCGGGTCGTACGAGGAGCGTCCGGCGCGCGCCGTCGCGGGTCTCGAGCGTCACCTCGAAGCCGCCGTCGCGCATCGGGACGCCCACGAGTGTCAGCAGTTCCGCGATCCGCAGATAGCCCGGCGAGACCCACTTCAGCTCCGAGTCGTTGTCGTGGCTCGCGTAGGGCCGGATGCGCTCGAACAACACCTCGGGCGCGACGCCTCCGATGGCGGAAACGCGAGCCCCGACGATGGCCGGGTCGGCGCCGCCGGGGATCACGAACAGCCCGTCACTGAACCAGTAGAGCCTGAGCGGCAGCAGATGCAGCACGCCGCGCTCCATGCCGGCCGGATAGACCAGGGAATGACCGTCGCCGAGCCGGGCGGCAATCGCCTGCAGGCCCAGGATCGCCTCCGCGTCGCTCCTGTGCGGCAGGGCCTTTCGAAAGGCGCGCGCCTCCGCGGCCAGGTCCCGCGGCGAGACCTGCTGGCGGTAGCGGTTGTGGACGCGTCCGATCTCGCCGAGCAGCAGGTCGAGATCGCAGCTGAAACCGGCCTGACGGTTCGTGCGCGGGCAGCCCGGCTGCGCCAGCGCCAGAAAACGCGGATCCTTCCTCAACCCCGCGAAGGCCTCGTCCCCCGCCACGTCGGGGCGATAGCGGTAGCCCGCGTCGAGCGCGGCGCGCAGGGCGGCGAGGGCCTGCTCCGTCTTCCCGGCTCGCGCATAGGTCTGGGCGAGGGCGTAGTGTCCCCGCGGCGCATCCAGCGCCCCCAGCCGCATCGCCATCTCGTAGTTGGGAGCGGCCTCCAGGTGCCGGCCCAGGCGCGTTTGCGCCCGCGCCAGGCGCAGCCACAGCGCGCCGTTGTCGGGGTTGGCCTTGACCAGGGCGGCGAACCGCTCGGCGGCCTCGCCCCAAGCCTGGGCGTCATAGGCTCGCTCGGCCTGGTCCAGGCTCGCGAGATAGGCCGCGGGCGCGGGCGCGTCGCAGACCGCCGGCCCTGAACCGAGCAGGACTGCCAGAAAGGCCAGGACGGCGGGCGAAAATTCGGATCTGAACATCGACAGCTCCCCGGCGCCGGTGCGGCGCCTTCCCTGACGTTGACGGCGCCGGCGCCTCCGGCGAAGGCCCCGCCGGGACCCCTGCGCAGGGATAGTCAGGTTCTGGCCCTTCGTCACGATGCTCGCCCGCGCCGTGAATGTCCGCTGCCGACCCAATCTAAGCCGAGCGGCAATGGCCTTGCCGAGCGAGTGGCCTGGCGGCGCAAACCAGGTGCTGAAGTCAGGCAGAAGTCGGAATTTCGTCAGGAAGGGGTCGGGCGGCGCGACGAGATTGCTGCCAATCGGGTTGGTGTGGGCTCTTGGGTCCGAGGCCACGGCCAATCCAACTTGAGGAGAGAAGCTGATGCGGTGTCGTGCGGCGACGGTTACGGCCCTTATCGCGCTGGCGATGTGCGTCAGCGCCCCCGCTTTCGGCCAGCCGGCGGCTGGCCCCAATGCCGGGCCCTCGCAGACAGGTCCCGGCGCTCCCAACGCGAAACCCGCGCCCGATCTGAGCGCCTGCATGGTGCATACGACCTTCGTCGCCCGGGACGGCTCGTCAGGGCAAAGGTGGGTCAACCATTGCGGTGTGATGATCCAGGCGCTGGTCTTCCGCGGCGGTCGGCGTGTCGATCAGCAGCGGATGTTCACGAACGATCCTGACCACCATCCGCTCATCGCCAATGCAGGCGACACCGCGACGTTCACGGTGATCGAATAGGGCCCGCTCGCACTGGCTGAGGCGATCCTCATCAGGTCCAGCAAAAAAAGCGAAAAAGGGGTCAGAGTCCTTTTCTGAACACCCCGTCGCTGCAGGACCCACGCGTGGGGCCTGACTACGCCACGGTCGGCTTGTGCCGCCGCCGACGCCGGCGTCGTCGCCTCGCCTTCGGCGCCGTCATCGCCCGCAATCCCGGAACCACAGGCTCCAGCGCCGCGACCAGCTCCTCGAACAGGGGGCCATAAACCCCCACCGCCTCTTCGGTCTTGGAGACCAGCATGACCGGCTCGGCGCCCGAGTTGTCGTAGATCGCCGCCTCGTCGACGTGTTCGAAGAACCAGGTCAGCTGTTCCAGCGAGCGGCGGCGGCGGTCACGAATCTTGTCCTCGGCGACAGCGTGGCCGCCCTTGGCGACACGGATGCGCACCCGCTCGATGTTCCGTTCAGCCTTGTCCAGCACCACATATATCAACCGGACCCGAAAACCCTTCGCCTTGGCGGTCTCAACGAGACGCCGGTACTTGGGGCTGGACAGCACCGTTTCGACGCCCACGGTCTGCAGAGCCTCGACGGAGGCGTACAGCCAGGTTTCGATGCGCTTGACCGCCTCCAGATTGGCGGGGTCCAGCCCCAGACCTTCCTGTTCGAGGATGCGTTTAGACAGCTCGTCCGGATTGATGATCCAGATCGACCCCAGTGGAGCGTCGACGGTGGCCTTGCTATAGGCGCTCGATTTTCCCGACCCGTTGGGCCCGGCGATGATCCATAGCCAGGGCGGCTCAACC
This sequence comes from uncultured Caulobacteraceae bacterium, assembly GCA_964432415.1. Taxonomy (GTDB): domain Bacteria; phylum Pseudomonadota; class Alphaproteobacteria; order Caulobacterales; family Caulobacteraceae; genus JAFECT01. The sequence continues at coordinate 4,072 of CAYSNW010000006.1, read as the reverse complement.
ACCCTTGTTCACGCCGTCGGTCGAACCCAGCCGCAGCTTGTTCTCCTTGCGGGCGCGGCGGACATTCTGGGTGAAGACATAGAGGAAGTCCGCGCCGAACGACGGACTGTTGGCGTCGACCGCCAGCACCCGGGTCTTCAGGCCGTCGGCGGTGAACAGGAATTTCGCGGTCACCGACTTGGGCCGCGTCCCGGCCTTGAGGGCCTTCGGCTCGGACCGGATCGCCCGTTTATCATCGGAACTCATGAGAAGAATATCGGCCTTGATGTGCGTATGCGCAATCGCCTCCAACGAAAAACCCCCGGTCCTTCGACCGGGGGCTCTCAACTCTTCAACCGTAACGCCGTCCCCTAGTTCGCCAGCCTCCGCAGGAAGCTCGGGATCTCCAGGTCGTCGTGGTTCTCGATCGGCTCGGCGTCGGTGGTGGGTTCGGCCTGCTGGGTCGGCTTCAGCTGCTGCTGGGGCCGCGGCGCGGGCGCCTGCTGGTCATAGCGGGGGCGGCCGCCGAACAGCGACTTCCACATGCCGGGCTTGCGCTCCTCGGCATAGGCGGCCGGCACGTCCTGCACGCGGCGCGGCTCGGGCTGGGGGGGCTGGCCGTAACGCGAGAGGGGCTGGGACGGCAGGGCCGGGGCGCTGACCGGCTCGCGCCGCGTCACCGAAACCGGGGCGGGCGTGGTGTCGGCATAGAGGTCGGGCTGCTGGATCTCGTCCTCGTGCTCCTCGACCAGGGGGTCGACGATGCGGGTCACCGGACCGTTGTCCTCGACGCGGGGCTCGCGGATGTCGACCTTGCGCCCCCCCGCCAGGGTGTTCTTTTCCGGGTCGTAGCTGCGCACCGTGTCGGGCGTGCGCTCGCGGTCGGCCGGCAGGGGGTCCGGAAGCTTGGCGCGCACCAGGCCGGTGGGCAGGGGCTTGCCGCTGGCCTGGGTCGTGGCCGGCTCCAGGATGTCCTCGGCGGGGGCCGAGAAGCGCACCGGCTCCGGCTCACGCGCGGCCACGGGCTCCGGGGCCTTGACCGGCTCGGGCTGGCGGATGGTGGTGGTGGCGAGCGGCGAGGGCTGGGACGCCACCGCGCGGGTCGACTGATAGACCGGCTTGGGCTCGATCTTCTGCATGGCGGCGCTGTCCATGCCGGTGGCGACCACCGACACGCGGATCTTGCCGTCCAGCGACGGGTCGAAGGCCGCGCCGAAGATGATGTTGGCTTCCGGGTCGACCTCGGCCGAGATGGCGTTGGCCGCCTCGTCGACTTCCAGCAGGGTCATGTCCAGGCCGCCGGTCACATTGACCAGCACCGCCTTGGCGCCCTTCAGCGAGGTCTCGTCCAGCAGCGGGTTCTGGATGGCGTTCTGGGCCGCGTGCAGGGCGCGGTCCTCTCCGGCGCCCTCGCCGGTGCCCATCATCGCCTTGCCCATCTCGCTCATCACGGTGCGCACATCGGCGAAGTCCAGGTTGATCAGGCCCGGCAGCACCATCAGGTCGGTGATGGAGCGCACGCCCGAATGCAGCACCTGGTCGGCCATGCCGAAGGCTTCGGCGAAGGTGGTCCGCTCATTGGCGACGCGGAACAGGTTCTGGTTGGGAATGACGATCAGGGTGTCGACGTAGCGCTGCAGCTCCTGGATGCCGGCGTCGGCCAGGCGCATGCGGTGGCGGCCCTCGAAGGTGAAGGGCTTGGTCACCACGCCGACCGTCAGGATGCCGCGCTCACGCGCGCACTTGGCGATGACGGGGGCAGCGCCGGTGCCGGTGCCGCCGCCCATGCCCGCGGTGATGAACACCATGTGGGCGCCTTCCAGGTGCTCGGCGATCTCGCTCTCGCTCTCCTGGGCGGCGCTCATCCCGACTTCCGGGTGGGCGCCGGCGCCGAGGCCCTGCGTGATCGTGACGCCAAGCTGGACCTTGCGGTCGGTCTTGGAGAAGTGGAGCTGCTGGGCGTCCGTATTGGCGACCACGAACTCGACGCCTTCCAGTCCGGCGTCGATCATGTTGTTGACGGCGTTGCCGCCTGCGCCGCCGACACCGAACACGACGATGCGGGGCTTCAGTTCCGTGGCGCGTGGCGCGGACAGAGAAATTGCCATTGACCGACCTCTAAGACCCAACCCTGGGGAGTGCCGGCACGCGCGACGCACCGGGCCCTTTGGGACACGGTTAATGGGAAACCACCATCCTTAAGGGACTGTTACCGAACTAGGCTGAGTCGGGCCTTTTGCGAGGGTTTTGTTAACCGTAAAGCTGGTGTTCCGGGGATGTTCCGGTTTGTTGTCCGCGCCTTGCGGGCCAACGGCGAACGCCCGCCGGCCATGGGGCGGGCGGGCGTTCGTGCGAGGGGCGCGGTGTTTACGCGTAGGCCGCAACCCCAAGCGGCGTCTCGGTCGGCCGGCGCAACCCCCGCGTCATGGCCGCCAGCTTTGCGAAGGCCAGCAGGGCCAGGGGGAGGAACACCACCACCGCGATCACCGCCGGCAGGAACAGCGGATCATAGCCGCCCTGGCTGACCATCTCATGGGGCGCTGCGTCATGGGGCCACAGCAGGGTGAAACCCATCACATCGGCCGCCGAATGCACCACCATGGCCGCGTAGAGCGAGTTGGTCAGCTGCGCGATGCTGCCGAAGATCAGCCCCGCCAGGAAATACAGACCCAGCTTGGCCGGATCGATCCCCTGCAGGAAATGCGCGGCGGCGAACATCAGCGACGAGCCCACCACCGCCGCCGGCGCCCAGCCCCACGCCCGCTGCAGCAGGCCCTGGGCGTAGCCGCGGAACGCCGCCTCCTCGCTCAGCGGCGCGGCCAGACTGCCCATGACCAGGAAGGCGATGACGGTGGTGGGCGGGATGCCGTGCATGTCCGGCTGCACCCCCGCCGGAATGACGATCAGGTCCGAGGTCGCGATCCACACCCCGCCCAGCGCCACCAGCGACAGCAGGCCGGTGAACACCGCCCAGAAGAAGACCCCCGCCGGCATGGGGTTCCAGCGCAGCAGCGCGCGCCGGGCCTCGCTGTTTCGCCTCGGCCAGCCCCATCCCCCCAGCCAGGCCAGCAGCGCCGCCAGCACCACCGCCATCACCCCCGCCGCCCAGGGCGTGGCCGGATCGGTCTTCAGATTGACCAGGGCCAGCGCGCCCCAGACTCCTTGTCCTATGGCCGTGATGGCGAACGACGCGGCCAGCGCCGCGACCGGAGCGAAAACCCCCTTGATGAACCCACGCATGCGAACCTCCCGTGTTGATGCGCGAAGGGTGGCGGAGAGGCCGGCGCAAGTGTTTCGGGAAGGCTGGCGGAAAGCTTGGGAATTCCTTGGGGGGAAAGGCATGGGCGCCCGGCTTCCAGCAAGATTCGCTGTTGGGTCCTCGGGTTCTTCGCTGCGCGAAGCCCCGAGGATGACGAATAAAATTAAATAGTTACGTCATCCTCGGAGCGAAGGCGCGAAGCGCCGTAGACCCGAAGACCCAACAGCGAATCTTCCGCAAAGCCGCCCCCCTCACCTCACCGCCCGCACCCGCTCGAGCAGCCGCGCGAACCGCGGATCCCCCCGCAACCCGTCCAGGTACGGCATCCACGGCAGCATCAGCAGGTACGGATCCCCGCGCGCCGCCGCCGTCTCCAGCGCCGCGAACGCCTGGTCCGCCTGGCCCGCCGCCGCGCGCAGGATCGCCACGTCCGTGGGCCGGGGCGTGAACATCAGGCGCTGGCCCTCGAACAGGTCCGCGCCTTTCGCACAAAGCGCGGCGAACCCGTCGCGGTCGTAGGCCGCCTGCAGCGCGTCCAGGCTTGCCGGATCCAGGCCCCAGAATTTCAGCCCGGTCAGCAGCGCCTCGACCCCGTCGGCCTCCTCGCCCAGGAACACCCGGGCCCAGCCCAAAGCGTACCAGGCCTCGCTGGAGGCCGGCGCCAGGGCGATGGCCTCACGCGCGGCGGCCGCGGCGGGACGGTAGCGGCGCCCCACCAGCAGGATCTGTAGCAGCGCCGCGCGCGCCGCCAGGGACACGGGCTCCAGCTCCACCGCCCGGCGCCCCTCGCGCTCCGCCTCGACGAAATGGCCGGCGCAGGCCAGGGCGAAGGCG
>CAYSNW010000005.1:0-105456 GCA_964432415.1 uncultured Caulobacteraceae bacterium | reverse complement strand
CGCGGGCATGGTGGTGGGCGCGTAGGCCGGCGCCCTGGCCGGCGGCGCGGCCTCGGCCTGGGCGGTCGGCTCGGGCATCGCCCTGGCCGGTGTCATCCTGGTCGCCGGCGCCCTGGCCGCGGTCTTGACCACCGGCTTGGGGCCGCCCTCGACCGTGCCGGAAGCGTGCGGGTCGCGGCCACTGTCCTTGGCCTCGCGCGGCAGTTCGAGCTTCGCGCCGGCCTTGACCGCGCTCTTCGAGCCCAGGTCGTTCTCCTTGACGATCTCCTTCACCGGCACGCCGAAGCGCCGGCCGATCCCCGACAGGGTGTCGCCGTGGCGGACCGTATAGGTCATGGGCTTGCCGCCCTTGGCCGAGCCCTTCTTCGCCGAGGCCTTCGGTTCCGGCTTGGCCGGCGCCTTCTTGCGGTGGCGGGCGGCGTCCTCGTCCTGGTCCGTGGCGATCGGCGAGGCCGGCCTGACCGCTTCCGGCGCCGGCAGGGGCGCAAGGGGCGCCATGGTCACGACACCGGGCTGGGCCACGGGGGCGAGGTTGGACACGGAGACCGCTTCCACCGCCGCGGGGGCGGCCGCGCTCACCGGCGCCGCGGTCGGAGCAGCCGCCGTCGCCGGGGCCAGGCCGTCGGTGCTGATCGCGTACTTGGGTTTTGGGAAGGCGCCAGCGGCGCCCGCCATCAGGCTCAGCGCGCCCGCCAGCATCGCGGCGCGGGCCACGCCGGCCATCGCCCTTACTTTGCTCGAGTCGCCTTGGCCCATGGGGTCGCTCCGCCAGTCCATCCCGATGCGCCCCTCCGCCAGACAAGCGCGGCATTGGCGCGAAATCATGGCGCGCGAGCGCCACGGTTACCGGAATGACAACGACCGATCCGGACTTAAGACGGCGTTAAGGACGCTCTCATCCGTAGGCGCCGAGGGCCAGCAGGATGACCAGCAGATGCGCCGGATAGTAGGCGTAGAAGAACAGCCGCGGCCCCCGCGGCGCCGCCGGCAGCCTTTGGCAGGCCCACAGGATCAGGGGCGCGGCGAACACCGCGAGCGCCGCCCAGGGAAGGCCGGGCGAAGACCACAGGTTGGCCGCCACGGCCGTCGCCGCCACGGCCCAGGGCGCCAGGGCGGGACGATGACGCGTGACCATCCAGCCGACGGCCACCGCCGCGACCGAGAGCGCGCCGCCGTCCAGCCAACGGTCGGCCGCGATGATCCCGGCGGCGGCCAGGGCGAGCGCGGCCCACTGCCGCTTCCGGATCAGCCAGACCAGCCCCGCTCCGGCGGCCAGCACGAACAGGATGTCGGCGCGGATCACCAGCTTGCCGGTCAGGGCATAGTAGACCGGCTCGGCGATCACCGCCCAGATCAGCAGCCGGCGGAAGGCCCGTCCCGATCTCTCCGGCCCCCCGTCAGCAAGACGGGCCGCCAATATCGTGGCGAACAGGGCCACGCACGGCCGCCCCGCGAGATGCCCGATCTCGGGCCAGGGGCCTGGAAGCGCCAGCAGGGCGTGGTTGACGCTCATCAGCACGATGGCGATCCACTTGGCGGCCTCCAGGCCATCGGAGCGACGCGCGCGGAGCATGGACGTCAGAACCGCACGCCGGTGGTCAGCAGCACGCCCTGATCGCGCTGGCCCGAGCCCAGCACCCCGTCGTAGCCGAGCCGGACCCAGCCGCCCTCCCCCAGCCGGCGGCCGAGACCCAGGCGAACCAGGGCGGCGTCCCGGGAGAGCGGCAGGCCGGAGCCCGAAATCGCGCCGCCGCTCCAGGTCATGGCCGACGTCCCGTTGCGGCCGCTCCAGACCCGGCGCCAGCCCAGGTCGGCGTCCAGCGTCCAGGGCGAACCGCCCGCGTCGCGGGGCGTCGAGAACCGCGCGCCCAGGTCTGAGCTCCCGGTCCGCCGGGTCGCGCCCGCGCTGGTCAGGGCCAGGGCGCCCACGGGGGTCGAGCCCATGTCCTCCACGCCGATCGACTCGGCGTGGAACACGCCCGCATGGCTCGCCGACGGTGTGCCACCGGTCTCGGTGAAGCCACGGCTCCTGACCTCGACCCAGGCGGCCGAGGCGTAGGGCTCGACCAGCGCCACCCGGCTCCTCAGCGGCACGGCCAGCTCGGCGAAGGCTTGGCGGGTGTCGCCGTTGAAGCGAGCGCCGTAGGCGTCAGGCGCAGCCGAAATGTCGATGCGGCTGACGTCAAGGCGATGACGGCTGAAGCCGGCGCCGGCCGAAAGCCGGAACAGGCTCAGATCGCCACCAGCGTAGAGCCCGCCGTGAATCCCGTGGACCCCGGCGCGCGATCCGTCCGAACCGAGGCCGGCGCTGGTGTCCGAGGCGCCCGCCACCGCGCCCAACCGCCAGCGGCCGGCGCCGGCGTCCAGGCCGAACAGGCCGCCCACGCTGGTGCGCTTGAAGGTGTCGCCCGATCCGGAAAGCCGGCCCCAACCGTCATGGCCGTGAACCCAGGCCACGGTTCCGCCGCCCTGCGCACCGTGCAGGCGGCCCAGGATCGCGTCGCGCAGCCAGCGGCTGTCGTCGGCGATCGCGTTCTGCAGGCTGGCGTAGATGCGGGCCGCGTCCGGGGTAGGCGCGCCCGGCGGTGGGGCGCCGCCGCCCCCGTTGTGCGGAATGCCGTCCATGGCCAAGGCGGGCTGGGCCAGCAGGACCAGGCCCGCCGCCAGGGCGAGGGGTGAGAGGATATTGCGCGCGCGCATTGCCGAAGCTCCCGCGGCCCCGGCGCCCCCATCGGACGCGGATTCCAGCCGCAGGATCAGGCTAGGCGGCGCGCCGCCGGGGGGATGTGAGAGAAGTCACTGTGCGGACACGGCCTCAGCTTTCGCGCGCCACGCCCTCCAGCAGGGGCACGAAGCGCACGTCGCCGAGGGTCTCGCGCTTGAAGCTCCCGTCGGGCTCGCCGGTGTAGCGCACCAGGGTCTGGACCGCGCCGCGGCCGACGGGGGCCACCAGGATGCCGCCGGGCTTGAGCTGCTCCAGCAGGGTCGAGGGTTCGTGCGGCGCCGCGGCGGTGACCATGATGCGGTCGAAGGGCGCCTGGTCGCGCCAGCCCTCGCCGCCGTCGCCGAAGCGGGTGATGACGTTGAGGATATCCAGCGCCTTCAGCCGGGCTTCCGCTTCCGCCAGCAGGGTGCGGTAGCGCTCCACGGTGTAAACGTAGCGCGCCAGTTTCGACAGGATCGCCGACTGGTAGCCCGAGCCGGTGCCGATCTCGAGCACGCGGTGGCGCGGCTCGACCTTCAGCGACTGGGTCATCAGGCCCACGATGAAGGGCTGGCTGATGGTCTGGCCGCAGTCGATGGGCAGGGCCGTGTCTTCCCAGGAACGGTCCTGGAACAGCTCGGAGACGAAACGCTCGCGCGGTGTGGCCTCGATGGCGCTCAGGACCCGCGCGTCGGTCACCCCCTGGGAGCGCAGGGCCAGGACCAGCCGGGCCATGCGCTCGTGCGCGCCATCCGCCTCGGGTCGGTCGGCCATGCTCAGGCCTCCGTCGCTTCGCGGTGAAGTCTGGGCGGAACGCCGCCCAGCACCTGACGCAGGTCGTGCACCGTGGCCTGGTGGGTCATGTCCACCGCCAGCGGGGTGACGGAGATGCGGCCCTCGTAGATGGCCTTCAGGTCGGTGCCCTCCGGCGGGTTGCCCGGCTTGCCGCGAAAACCCATCCAGTAATAGTCGCGGCCGCGCAGGTCCGTGCGCCGCTCGGCGTGCATGTGCACCATGTCGCGCACCCCCTGGCGGGTGACCTCGACCTGGGTGATCTGCTCCAGCGGAACGTCGGGGAAGTTGACGTTCATGATCACGTCTTTCGGCCAACCCGCTGTAATCAGGGACTGAATGATCCCCGGCGCGAAATGCTCGGCGATCTCGAAGGGCGGACGGTGCTCGTCGTGGAAGACCACCACGGCCTGGCTGAGCGCGATGGACGGCACGCCGAGGGTCATGCCCTGCAGGGCGCCCGCGACCGTTCCGGAGAAGGTGACGTCCTCGCCCATGTTTTGGCCACGGTTGACGCCGGAGAGGATCAGGTCAGGCTTGACCGGCATCAGGTCATTGACGCCCAGCAGCACGCAGTCGGTGGGCGTTCCCGCCACCGCCCACTCCCGCTCGGCGACTTTGCGGACCCGAAGCGGGTCGGACAGGGTGATGCCGCGCGAGGCGCCCGACTGCTCGGTCTCCGGCGCCGCCACCCAGACGTCGTCCGACAGCTGGGCCGCGATCCGCCGCAGCGCCTCGAACCCCTCCGCGTGAATGCCGTCGTCGTTGGTGAGCAGGATTTTCACAGGGCAAACACCAAGGTTCCTTCCCCCCTCGAGGGGGAAGGTGGCGACGTCAGGAGCCGGATGGGGGGCAGCGCGACAATCACTGTTGTCCCGCGACCAAAGTCGCAGAGACGGAGAGCCAAGCGCATCAATCGCCGGCGCGGCCCCCCATCCGAGGGCTGCGCCCCCACCTTCCCCCTCGAGGGGGGAAGGAAGCGAACTCTCATCATTCCCCACCCCCGATGTGCGTCATGCCGTTCATATAGGGCTGCAACACGCTGGGGATGGCGATCTTTCCACCCTCGTCCTGGTAGTTCTCCATCACCGCCACCAGGGTGCGGCCCACCGCCAGGCCCGAACCGTTCAGGGTGTGGACGAAACGCGTGCCCTTTTCCCCGGTCTTGCGGCACCGGGCGTCCATGCGCCGGGCCTGGAAGTCTCCGCAGTTCGAGCAGGAGCTGATCTCGCGGTAGGTCGCCTGCGACGGCAGCCAGACCTCCAGATCGAAGGTCTTGCGGGCAGTGAAGCCCATGTCGCCGGCGCAGAGCAGCATCACCCGGTAGGGCAGCTCCAGGCGCTTCAGCACGGCCTCCGCGCAGGAGACCATGCGCTGGTGCTCCTCTTCCGACTGCTCGGGCGTGGTGATCGAGACCAGTTCCACCTTGTAGAACTGGTGCTGGCGGATCATGCCGCGCGTGTCGCGCCCCGCCGAACCGGCCTCCGCCCGGAACGAAGGCGTCAGGGCGGTCATGCGCAGCGGCAGTTCCTCTTCCGCGACAATGGTCTCGCGCACGATGTTGGTCAGCGACACCTCGGCGGTGGGGATCAGCCAGCGATCGTCGGTCGTGTGGAACAGGTCCTCGGCGAACTTGGGAAGCTGGCCGGTGCCGAACATCGCCTCGCTGCGCACCATGAGCGGCGGCGACACCTCGGTGTAGCCGTTCTCGCCGGTCTGCAGGTCGAGCATGAACTGGCCGATGGCCCGTTCCAGCCGCGCCAGGCCGCTCTTCAGAACCGTGAAACGGGCGCCCGACATGCGCGCGGCCGCCTCGAAGTCCATCATGCCCAGCGCCTCGCCGAGGTCGACGTGATCCTTGGGCGCATTGATCCCGCGCGGATGGCCCCAGGAGCCCTGCTTGACGTTGCCGCTCTCGTCGGCGCCCTCGGGCGTGTCGTCGGCGGGCAGGTTGACCAGCGAGGCCAAGCGCTCGCGCAACTCCTCGCCCAGGCGTTTTTCCTCCTCGGCCTTGGCCGGGATCATGTCCTTCAGGCTATCGACCTCGGCCAGCAGCCGCTGGGCCTCCGCCTCGTCCTTCCTGGTCTTGGCCTGGCCGATCAGCTTGGACGCCTCGTTGCGCCGAGCCTGGGCCTCCTGGAAGGCGGTCTGGGCCGCGCGCAGCTGCTGGTCCAGGCTGAGCAGGCCGTCCACCACGGCCTGCGCATCCTCCACGCCACGGGAGGACCAGCCGCGCACGAAGGCGGCGGGGTTCTCTCTGAGGGCGCGGATATCGTGCATGGTCTGTGGCCGGAGGCTTGGGGTCCAATGGGAGCGGGCCTGTTTAAGGCGCGCCGCGCCGGACGCAAACCCCCGGGAACCCCGAGCCGATCAAAGCCTTGTCACTCGCGGCGGATCGACCACACTTACCGCCACAGATCGGGGGACCGCGTGAGCGACACCGAGACAGCAAAGCCGAAGCGCTACCGCCTGTCCGAGAGCCTCGGACCCGGGATCATCACCGGCGCGGCCGACGACGATCCGTCCGGCATCGCCACCTACTCCCAGGCCGGCAGCCAGTTCGGCCTGAACATGCTGTGGAGCATCGTGCTGACCCTGCCGCTGATGATCGCCATCCAGTCGGTGGCGGCGCGCATCGGACGGGTCACGGGCAAAGGCCTGGCGGCCAACATGCGCAGCGTCTTTCCCGGCTGGCTGGTGGCGGTGCTGGTCCTGGCCCTGCTCCTCGCCAATGTGGTCAATATCGCCGCCGACATCTCGGCCATGGGCGAGGCCCTGGCCCTGGTCGTGCCGCAGCCGATCCCGCACATGTACACCATCGGCTTCGCGCTCATCTCGCTGGGGCTGGAGATCTTCCTGCCCTACAAGCGCTACGTGCCGGTGCTGAAGTGGCTGACCCTGGCGCTGCTGGCCTATGTGGCCGTGGTCATGGTGGTGAAGGTCCCCTGGGCCGAGGTCGCCATCCGAACGGTGATGCCGGAGTTCAAATTCGACGAACCTTCGATGGGCATGGTGGTCGCGCTGTTCGGCACCACGATCAGCCCCTACCTGTTCTTCTGGCAGAGCTCCCAGGAGGTCGAGGAGATCACCGACCACAAGGACGAGCACGCGCTCAAAGACGCGCCGGACGAGGCGCCGGTCCAGCTCAGCCGCATCCGCTGGGACACGGTCATCGGCATGGTGTTCTCCAACCTGGTGGCCTTCTTCATCATCCTGACCTCGGCGGTGACCCTGCACGCCCACGGCGTGACCAACATCGACAGCGCGTCCAAGGCGGCCAGCGCGCTTCGGCCCATCGCCGGGGATTTCGCCTTCCTGCTCTTCGCCCTGGGCATCGTCGGCACCGGCCTGCTGGCCATTCCCGTGCTGGCCGGCTCCGCCGCCTACGCCGTGGCCGAGGCCATGGGCTGGCGCGAGGGCCTGTCGCGCCCGGCGCGCGAGGCCGTCGGCTTCTATGCCGTGATCGCCGTGGCCACAGGGCTGGGCGTGGTGCTGGACTTCACCCGGCTGGACCCGATCAAGGCCCTGGTCTGGGCCGCCATGCTGAACGGGGCGGTGGCGCCCCTGATCATGGTCGCGGCCATGATCATCGTGTCGAAGAAGAGCCTGATGGGGAAGTTCGTCGTCGGGAAGCTGCAGGCCGTCATGGGCTGGCTCGCGACCGCCGTGATGGCCGCCGCGGCGGTGGCGCTGGGCGTGTTCTCGATCCCCTGACGCGCCTCAATCCGCAATGACGAGCGCGGTCGCGAGCGGCGAGCGCACCGCCCATCCCAGCGCCTCGTAGAGCGCCCTCCCCTCGTCCGTCGCCGCCAGCACCGGTTGCGAGGCTGCCGAGCGGCGCTCGCCGCCCAGGGCCGCCATGAGGGCGCGGCCCAATCCCCTGCGCCGATGCGCCATCTCGGTCACGATGCGGTCGTAGACGAAGACCCCGGCGAATTCCGCCGCGAAGCCGCTGGCGGCAGGCTCGCCCTCCCGGGTCAGGATGCGGGCGCTCGACACCCTCCCGATCGTCGAGATCTGCAACTCGTAGCCGTCTGGGACGGCGTGAGGCTCGCATGTCCCCTCGTACGTCATCAGCCAGCCCACCGACACGACCCGCCATCGCGCGGGCAGCAGCCGCGCCAGGTCCTCAGGCGAGCCGAATAGCTTGAGGGGAACGTGCGGGCAGGAAATGCGCCGGGCCAGGCGTTCAAGGCCCCGGGACGGCCGTGCGAAGACGTAGCGCCGGCGCTCGAGCGGCGAGCGCGTGTCGACGCGCCATCCGTCCGACACCGGCACGGGCTGGGGAAGGCCGCGCGCGGCGGATCGGGCGCTGAGCCAGCCCCGGACCAGGTCGGGGTCGGGCGCCCCTGCCCCCATCAGGCGGGCGCGATGTCCTGGGCCGCGTCTTCCGTCTTGCGGCGCATCTCTATCAACCGCACGCACCAGATCGAGACCTCGTAGAGCAGGTAGATCGGCACGGCCAGAAGGAACGGGCTGATCATGTCCGGGGGCGTGACGATCGCCGAGATCACGATGATGCCCAGCAGGGCGAAGCGTCGCCCCGAGGCCAGGGTCTGGGCCGAGATCAGGCCCGCCATGCCGCAGAGCGTGACCACCACCGGCAGCTGGAAACAGAGGCCGAAGCCGATCACCAGCTTGGTGATCAGATCCATGTAGTCGTTGATCTTGGGCAGCAGATGGACCTGGATCGTGGCCGTCGAGATCTCCTGGTTCAGCGAGAACCACAGGATGAACGGCAGCATCACGAAATAGACCAGGGCCGCGCCCATGGCGAAGAGGATCGGGGCGGCGATCAGGAACGGCAGGAAGGCGTGCCGCTCGCGCTTGTACAGGCCTGGCGCCACGAAGGCGTAGACCTGCCAGGCAAGGACCGGGAAGCCCACGATGGTGGCCCCGAACATGGCCAGCTTGATCTTGGAGAAGAAGATCTCGAGCGGCGCCGTGTAGATGAACTGCAGCTTCTCGGGCGTCGCCGCGGGCGTGTGGCGCAGGTCGATGATCGCCATCAGCAGGGCGAAGGGGTCCTTGTGCGCGGCGCCGCTTGTCTGGGCCGCCATCACCTCGTGGGCGATGGCGTAGGGCCGGAACAGGATCTTGAAGATCTCGTCGGTGACGAAGAAGCAGGCCAGGAAGCCGACCACCAGGGCGGCGATGCAGATGATCAGCCGCTTGCGCAGCTCTACCAGGTGATCGAGCAGCGGCGCGCGCGACGCCTCGATCTCGCTGTCGTCGTCGATCGCGCTCACGGGGTCTTCTTCCGGGGCTTGCGGGCGGGCGCCGGCTTCGGCGCAGCCGCAACGGTGGGGCCGGCCTTGGCGCGCGGCTTGCGCGGCTTCTTCACGGTGACAGTCGGCGTGGTCTGCGCAGGCGGCGTGAGGTCCCCGCCCGCGATCGGGTCATAGCGATAGGCCGTGGGCTCCACCGCCGTGTTGATCTCGTGCATCGAGGCGTCGATGTCGGCCTTGAGCGGATCGGTGAAGCGTTCGGCGCGCAGGGCCTCGACCTGCTGGCGCAGTTCGTCCAGCTCCGACTGGCGCGCCAGCTCGTCGAAGCTGGCGCGGAATTCGTCGGCCATGTTGCGGACCTTGGCGGTCATCTTGCCGAGCCGCCTGAGCAGGATGGGCAGGTCCTTGGGACCGACCACCACCAGCGCCAGCAGCGCGATCACGATGAATTCCAGGCCGCCCATTCCCGGCAGCATGCTTGAAGGCCCTCTCGCCTTGGGGGCGCCTTAGCGCTTCAGGTCTTCTTTTTCCGCGTCCGTGCGCGGCAGGGCGCTGCCGGTGTTGGACGGGTCGTTCTTCACCGCGTCCTCGTCCTTCAGGCCGTCCTTGAAGGCTTTCACGCCCTTGGCGGCGTCGCCCATCAGGCCGGACAGCTTGCCGCGACCGCCGAACAGCAGAAGCAGCACGATGACGATAAGGATCAGGTGCCAGGGGCTGAGCGCGCCCATCGAAACGTCTCCAATGCCGCCGGTCGGCGGCCAAACCTCAAGAGTCGCCGATCATATAGGCGAAAGCCCCGCCTCGCGCCAATGCGTCGGCGACGCAGACCTTGATTGGTGGGAAAAGCGCGATAGGATTTCCGCTAAGTGACTTAGCATGTGGTGACGCATGGCCTCACGCCGCGATCTTCTGGGCGCCCTGGGCGCCACCGCCCTTGCCGGCCCGGCCCTGGCGGCGGCGCGCGGCAAGCGCTTGCTGATCCTGGGCGGAACCTCGTTTTTGGGCCCGGCCATTGTCGAGCACGCCCTGGCGCGCGGCCACACCCTCACCCTGTTCAACCGCGGCAGGACCAATCCGGATCTGTTTCCCGGGGTCGAGAAGCTCCGCGGCGACCGTGACCCGAAGCGTCCCGACCTGTCGGCCCTGGCCGGGCGCCGGACCTGGGACGCGGTGATCGATGTCTGGCCCTCGGACCCCGCCATGGCCGAGGCGACGGGGCGGATGCTGCGCGACCGGGTCGGGCGCTGCGTCTATGTCTCTTCGATCGTGGCCTACAAGGACCTGGTCAAGGTCGGGGCGGTAGAGACCGATCCCCTGTTCGACGACGCCTCGGACAAGGCGGCCTGGTACGAATTCGGCAAGGCCAGCAGCGAGCGGTCGCTGACGGCGCTCTTTGCAGAGCGCTATTCGTCGGTGCGCTCCCACATCATCGGCGGCTGGCGCCAGGAGAGCGACACCCTGCGCTTCTGGATGGAGCGCATCGCGCGCGGCGGGCCGGTGCTGGCGCCCGGCGACGGCAGCGACCCGGTTCAGTTCACCGACGTGAAGGACGTGGCCGCCTTCACCGTCGCCCTGGCCGAGCAAGGCCTGGCGGGCGCCTGGAACGTGGCCGGACCGGCGCGCGAACCCCAGACCATGCGTAGCGTGCTGGAGGCCTTCAACGCCGCGTCGGGCGGTCGGGCGGAACTGACCTGGGTGGCGGACGACTTCCTGCTGAAACAGAACGTCCAGGCCTGGACCGATCTGCCGCTCTATCGGCCGCTGAAGCGGGCCGTGCGCAAGGGCTTCATGCAGGTGGATCAGGGCAAGGCCCTGGCGGCGGGACTGCAGCTGCGGCCGCTGTCAGACCTGATGGCCGACGAGCTGGCCTGGCTGCATCGCAGCAAGCCGCAGGGCTACGACTTCGGCGTCAACGGCAGCGACAAGGGGATACCCCGCGCCCGTGAGCTTGCGGTGCTGGCTGCGTGGAAAGCCGCGAGCGGGCCTAAGCCTCACTCAAACCCGGGGACGGGTGCGTTCCAGTAGCGGAAGAGGCTGGCAAGGAGCTCGAACATGGGCCCAATCTAGCGCCCAAAACCTAAGCTTTGCCTGACCGACAGGGTTAAGCCTTTTCCACCTCGCCCAGGAAGTCCTGGTGGAATTCTGGGGTCTCCTCGTCGCCGGGTTCGATCGGATCCTCGTCGGCGGAGGCATGGCTGGGGTCGGGGACGTCGAAACCGGCCGGGATCGACATGTCCAGCAGGCCCGCCGCCTTCATCTCCGCGATCCCGGGCAGGTCCATCAGGTTGGCGAGGGCGAAGTGTTCCAGGAAGCCGTCCGTGGTGCCGTAGGTCACCGGGCGGCCCGGTGTGCGCCGGCGGCCGCGCAGGCGCACGAACCCCATCTCCAGCAGCACGTCCAGGGTGCCCTTGGACAGGCTGACGCCGCGCACGGACTCGATCTCGGCGCGGGTGACCGGCTGGTGGTAGGCGATGATCGCCAAGGTCTCCAGCGCGGCCTTGGACAGGCGGCGCGGATCCTCGCGCTCCTCGATCATCAGCGAGGCCAGGTCGGGCGCCGTGTGAAAACGCCAGCGGTCGGCCACCTGCTCCAGTTGCACGCCGCGCTCGGCATAGCGGGCCCGCAGCGCGGTCAGGGCGGCGGCCACGTCGGCGCCTTCCGGCAGGCGGCGCTCCAGATCTGTCACGCTCAATGGCCCGGCGGCCGCGAACAGCAGCGCCTCGACCTGGCGTTCGGTGGTGTCGGCGTCGCTCACGGCGTCAGCTCCAGGGGTTGCCCCACCTCGCGGCGGCGCAGGTACAGATCGGCGAAGGCTTCCAGCTGGCGCACGTCCATGGCGCCGTCCTTGACCAGCTCCAGGCTGGCCGACAGCGTCGAGGCCAGGAACGAGGCGCGGCTGGGGCCGTCCGGGTCCTCGACCTCGGGCGCCACGCCCTGCAGCGAGGTCCAGGTCACCAGCTTGGGCAGCAGGGATTTCAGGCGGTCGCGCGCGTCCTCCAGCGGATAGGCCTCGACCCGCTGGCCGGGGTTGTAGTGGCGCTGGATGTCGCGTTTGCGCTGGCTGACGTAGGCGGTCATCAGGTCGTAGAGGCTGGCCTCGATCTCCTGGGACGGCACGATGACGATCTCCTGCGGATCGCCACGGGTGAAGACGTCGCGGCCCAGTTGCGGGCGGACCTTCAGAGCCTCCACCGCCTTGCGCATGGCTTCCAGCTTCATCAGGCGGAAGGCCAGCTGGGCGGCCATTTCCTCGGCCGGCGGCTCCTCGCCCTGCTTGCGCTCAGGCCGGGGCAGCAGCAGGCGCGACTTCAGGTAGGCCAGCCAGGAGGCCATCACCAGATAGTCGGCCGCCAGCGAGAACCGCCGCCGCCGCGCCTCGTGCACGAAGGCCAGGTACTGTTCCGCCAGCTTGGTGATCGAGAGCTTGAGCAGATCGACCTTCTGGGTGCGGGCGAGCGCCAGCAGCACGTGCAGCGGGCCTTCGTAGCCGTCGATGTCGACGACCAGGGCGTAGCCGTCGTCCGCGGCGTTGTCGGCCGCCTCGAAGTCGAGGTTGGGCTGGAAGGCGTCGGTCATTCCCCCACCCTCGGCCCGGCCTTGGCCCTGGCCACTTCCCCGCCGAACGCCTTGACGAAACGAGCCCGCGCCTCGTCCAGGTCCAGAGGTTCGACGTCCATCGGCAGCCGCGCCAGCGCGGCCTCCGCCCGGCGTCGGGCGCTCTTCTTCAGCTTGCCTGCGCCGGCGACCACCGCCGCCATCTCGGCCGGATCGCCGTTGCAGTGCAGGACCACGTCGCAACCCGCGCGGATCGACGCCGAGGCGCGCGCCTCGAACGAGCCGGTCAGGGCCTTCATCGACAGGTCGTCGGTCATGATCAGGCCGTCGTAGCCCAGATCCTCGCGGATCGTGCGGATCACCTTTTTCGACGTGGTGGCCGGCCGTTTGCGGTCCAACGCCCGAAAGACCAGGTGCGCGGTCATGGCCGCGGGCATGTCGGAGCAGGCGCGGAACGGCGCGAAGTCCACGCTCTCCAGCGCCGCGCGGGGCGCGTCGACCACCGGCAGGTCCAGGTGACTGTCGGCCATGGCGCGGCCGTGGCCGGGGATATGCTTGATCACGGGCAGCACCCCGCCCGCGATCAGGCCTTCGCAGGCCGCGCGACCCAGGACCGCGATGGTCGCCGGGTCCAGCCCGTAGGCGCGGTCGCCGATGATGTCGTGGGCGCCCGGCTGGGGCGTGTCCAGCACCGGAGCGCAGTCGACGTTGATCCCGAGCGATTTCAGGTCGTGGGCCATCAGCCGCGCGCCCAGGCGCACCAGCCCCCGCGCCTTTTCCAGATCGCCGCCGGCGGCTTCCAGATAGGCGCGACCGGCCGGATAGCGTGGCCAGTGCGGCGGCCCCAGCCGTTGGACCCGCCCGCCCTCCTGGTCGATCAGCACCGGCGCGTCGGCGCGCCCCACGCTTTCGCGAAGCGCGGCGACCAGCGCACGCACCTGATCCGGTGTCTCAACATTCCTGCGGAACAGGATGAAACCCCACGGCTCGACGTCCCGGAAGAAGTCCCGCTCGGCGATGGAAAGCTTTGGCCCCGCGAGGCCCAGGATACAGGCGTGGGTCACGGGATCGGGTCTATCACTTTACGACGCAGGTGTGGCCCTGGGCCTTCAGGATCGCGCAGAAGGCCTCGGCGTCGGCCGGGGTGAAGCCGGTGAAGGCGGTGCGGTAGAGCGTCTTGCCGCCGCGGTCGACCGGCTCGACGTGCTTGGCCTTGCCCGAGGTGTACTTGGCGTAGGCGGTGCGCACCTTGGCGTACTCCTGGTCGGCGATCTCGGTCGAGGAGAAGGCGCCGATCTGCACCATGGCGTGGCCGGAGGCGGCAGCCGAGGGCTTGGCGGCCTTGGGCGCCGGCGCGATCCCGGCCTCGACCAAGGCGTCGGGCGCGGCGGCCGCGGCGGCGACCTTGACGGGCGCCGGCTTGGCCGGCTTGGAGACCGCCACGGCGGGCGCGGCCCCTGCGGCGGGGGCCTGGGCCGGCGCCAGGGGCGCGGTCGCGACCACCACAGGCTTGGCGGGCGCCGAGGAGGTGGCGCCCAGGGGCTGGGGCTGTTCCGGCCCGGTGGTGAACTTCGGCGTGCCGGGGGCCACGGTCTTGGCGGCGCCGTAGACGTCCAGCGCCTCGTCCACCGGCTTGGCCTCGTCCACGCCTGACAGAACCTTGATCTTGCCCACGGACTGGCCGACCGCGCGCGGCGGCTCGTTCGCGCCGCGCACCCCCGACTGGTAGAACATCGCCACGGCGCCGGTCAGCACCACCAGGATCACCGCCGAGGCCACCAGGGTCATGGGCATGGGCCGCCGCCGCTCGACCGCGCGGGCGTCGAAGGCCAGGGGCTCGTCGTGGGGCGGGGTGTAGGCGCCGCGATCGTAGTCGGACATGGGGCGGAGCTCCGGTGCGCGAGAAAGGGATTACACCCCGAATCGCACAAAATTAGGTTTCAATTTACCTAACCGGAGAAGCCCCCGGAACGCGGCGGCGAATCGTTCCTGTGGACGATCCGCTATTCCCCGTGACCCACCTCGACGTGGTAAAGGCGCCGGTGCTCCTCGATGGCGTAGCGGTCGGTCATGCCGGCGATGTAGTCGCAGACCACCCGCGCCCTGCCCGTCTCGTCCTTGCCCTTGACCCGGTCGTACCATTCGGTGGGCAAGACCTCGGGCTCGGCCATGAACAGGCCGAACATGTCGGCCAGGATCCGCCGGGCCTGGCTGCGGGTGCGGTTGACCCGGAAATGCCGGTACATGCGCTCGTAGAGGAAGGCCCTCAGGCGCGCGAGGTCCTCCAGCATCTCGCTGGAGAAGGCCACCAGGGCCCGGCCATTCAGGCGCACGTCCTCGGCGGTTTCGATGCGGTCGGTGTGCACGCGCCGGCGGGTCTCGGCCATGACGTCGTCGATCATCACCCCGATCATGCGCCGCACGGCTTCCAGCCGCAGCATCCGGTCGTCCACCGAGGGCCAGTCGAGGCGCGCGCCCTTCAGGCACGGGCCGATGATCGGCACCTCCAGCAGGTCCGGAATCGTGAACAGGGCGGCCTGCAGGCCGTCGTCCACGTCGTGGTTGTTGTAGGCGATGTCGTCGGCGATGGCCGCGACCTGGGCCTCGGCTGAGGCGTAGGTGGTCAGCCTGAGGTCATGGTCCCTGGCGTAGGCCGCGATGGCGGTCCAGGCCGGCTCCTCCAGCCGGTCGCCGACAGGCCCGTTGTGCTTGACGATGCCCTCGAGCGTCTCCCAGCTCAGGTTCAGGCCCTCGAAGCCCGGGTAGCGGTGCTCCAGCTTGGTCACCACGCGGAAGGTCTGGACGTTGTGGTCGAAGCCGCCGTAAGCCGCCATGGAGCGCTGCAGCTCATCCTCGCCGGCGTGGGCGAAGGGCGGGTGGCCGAGGTCGTGGGCGAGCGCGATGGTCTCGGCCAGGTCGTCGTCCAGCCCCATGGCCCGCGCCAGAGAGCGGCCCACCTGGGCCACCTCCAGCGAATGGGTCAGGCGGGTGCGGTAGTAGTCGCCCTCGTGGGCCACGAAGACCTGGGTCTTCTCCTTCAGCCGCCGGAAGCCGGTGGAATGGATGATGCGGTCGCGGTCGCGCGCAAAGGGATTGCGCGTGCGGCTCTCGGCCTCGGGATGCAGCCGGCCCCGGTAGTTTTCGGGATCCTCGGCGAAGGAGGCCCGCGGCGGCTGGTGGAAAACCTGGACGTTCAAGAGGCCTCCGGCCTGACCGATCACTATACGGGGCCTTTTCCCCGGCGTCGGCGACCCTCATATAGCGCAAAGCCCGAAAGTTTGGATCATGCGCCCGTCATCCATCGTCACCCTGTCCGAGAGCGCCGCCAAACGCATCGCCGCGCTCGGCGCCAGCGAGGGCAAACCCCTGATGCTGCGGGTGGCCGTGGACGGCGGCGGCTGCTCGGGCTTCCAGTACCGCTTCGAACTGGTCGAGGACCAGGACGCCGACGACCTGGTCATCGAGCATGACGGCTCGAAGGCCCTGGTGGACCCGGTGTCCCTGCCCCTGCTGTTTGGCTCCGAGATCGATTTCGTGGACGAGCTGATCGGCGCCCAGTTCCGCATCCACAACCCCCAGGCCAAGTCGAGTTGCGGCTGTGGGGTGAGCTTCTCGATCTAGGATCGCCGCAACAACGGCGATCAACGGTGGAAATCACACCTGAGGTGTCGCGAACCGGCGCCTGACTTGCCACCGCTCCGCTTTCGATCTAGCACTTCGCTTAATTAGCGAAGGAGCTAATCATGCTGACCGCCGCCGCTCTCGCCCTCAGCCTCGCCGCCGAGCCGTCCTGGACCGAGCAGGAGATGGTCGTCCCCGGCCGCCCCGGCATGCTCTACGGCACGGTGACCAATCCGGCCGGGGAGCCCAAGGCGGCGGTCCTGATCATCGCCGGCTCCGGCCCGACCGACCGTAACGGCGATTCCGCCATCCCGGGGATCAAGCCGGCGACCTATCAGTGGCTGGCCCACGACCTGGCCGACCGGGGGATCGTGGTCGCCCGTTACGACAAACGCGGCATCGGCCAGAGCGGGGGCGGCATGACCGGCGAGGCGGACCTGCGCTTCACCACCTATTCCGACGACGTGAAGACCTGGGCCCACTCCTTCAAGCTGAAGACCGACGCGCCGTGCATCTGGCTGGTCGGCCATAGCGAAGGCGCCCTGCTGGCCGAGGTCGCGGCCCAGGACAATCCCGACATCTGCGGCGTAGTGCTGGTCTCCGGCGCCGGGCGCAAGGCCGCCGACGTCCTGCGCGCCCAGTTGGCCACGACGCCCGAACCGACCAAGAGCAAGATGTTCGAAGCCCTGGCACAGCTCGAGGCCGGCAAGACGGTCGACCCCACGGGCCTGCCGCCGGCCCTCTTCCGCGCCTCGGTACAGCCCTACATCATCTCGTGGTTCGCGCTGGATCCCGCTGAGCTGATCAAGACCATCAAGGGCCCGGTGATGATCCTGCAGGGCAAGACCGACGTTCAGACATCCCTCGTCGACGCCGAACGCCTGGCCAAGGCGCGGCCGGACGCCAGGCTGGTCGAGATGGACGCCGTGAACCACACCCTGAAGACCGCGCCGGGCGCCGACATCGCCTCGCAGAAGGCGACCTACAGCGACCCGACCATCCCGCTGGCGCCAGGCGTGGCGGACGCCATCGCGGCGTTCGTGAAGGGCCCCCGCTAACTCTCTTCTTCCCG
Source organism: uncultured Caulobacteraceae bacterium (assembly GCA_964432415.1). Classification (GTDB taxonomy): domain Bacteria; phylum Pseudomonadota; class Alphaproteobacteria; order Caulobacterales; family Caulobacteraceae; genus JAFECT01. Next base: position 88,484 of record CAYSNW010000005.1, on the reverse strand, counting down.
TTTCCCCGGCGAAGGCCGGGGCCCAGTCCTTTCCGGCGAAGGCCGGAAACCAGTGGAAATGACCTCTTGCTGGACCCCGACCTTCGTCGGGGATTGAGCTGGGCCCCGCCCTTCGCCGGGGAAACGGATGGGTTGGAGTGTTGGTCCCGCTAACCCATCGCCTCTTGAGCCATGCTAGACAGGCCCCTAGAGGGGACCCATGCGCATCGCCACCTGGAACGTGAACTCCGTCAACGCCCGGCTGGAAACGGTCCTGGCCTGGTTCGAGGAAGCCAAGCCCGACGTCGCCTGCCTGCAGGAGATCAAGTGCGTGGACGAGAAGTTCCCGCGCGAGCCCTTCGAACGCCTGGGCTACAACGTCGAGACCCACGGCCAGAAGACCTACAACGGCGTGGCCATCCTCTCGAAATACCCGCTGAGCGACCTGCGCCGCGGCCTGCCCGACGGCGACGGGGACGAGCATTCCCGCTACATCGAGGCCCTGGTCGAGGCGCCGCGGCCCGTGCGGGTCGGCGGCATCTACCTGCCCAACGGCAACCCGATCGGGACCGAGAAGTTCGCCTACAAACTGCGCTGGATGGAGCGGCTGCGCCGCCACGCCCAGGACCTGCTGGCGCTGGAGGAGGCCCTGGTTCTCTGCGGCGACTACAACGTCATTCCCGAGCCCGAGGACGCCCACAACCCGGCCGCCTGGGTCGGTGACGCCCTGTTCCAGCCCGAGAGCCGCGCCGCCTGGCGGGCGCTGAGGAACCTCGGCCTGTACGAGGCCCACGCCGTCGCCAACGAACCGGCCGGAACCTATACCTTCTGGGACTATCAGGCCGGCGCCTGGCAGCGGAACCACGGCATCCGCATCGACCACCATTTCATGTCGCCCCAGGCCGCCGACCGCTTCGCCGGCATCACCACCTGGCGCGACGTGCGCGACGGGGAGAAGCCCTCTGACCACGTCCCGGTCGTAATCGAGCTGAAGGACTGAGGGCGCCATGGCCGACGCCGTCCGCTCCCTGGTCCTGCTGGCCCTGGCTGCGGCGGGACTGACGGCGCTGGCGGCGATCCTGGGCTGGTGGTTCGAGACCGGCCGGCGGCTGAAACGGGCCTTGCGCCGGGTGCTGGACGCCGAACCCGCCGGAGAGCTGATCGACCGCCAGAACGGTCGGGCCGCCGGGCTGGACATCGAGGCCTCGGCGCTCGCCGTGCTCTGGGACAAGGGCGGATCGGGCCTGGTCTACGGCTTCGACGAGATCGAAGGCGCCGAGCTGATCGTCGACGGCCATGTGGCCGCGCGCGTCGCCCGCGGCGAACAGCGCCGCCAGCTGGAGGCCCTCAGCCGCGACGCGGACCAGGTCGCGCTCCGGCTGATCTTCGACGACGCGCGCTTTCCCGAGTTCGAACTGGAGCTGTGGGGCCCCCGCTCGGCCTTCCGGTCCGGCGCCGAAAGCCCCGCCGACGCCGTGCGCGCCGGACGCCGCTGGCTGGCCCATGTCGACACCCTGGTGCGCCGTCCCCGCGCCCAGCCGCCACGCCCGACGCCGGTCGCGGCCCCCCTGTTCGAGCAAAACGAGCTCGACGAGGACGACGAACCGCCCTTCTGAGCTCTCGCCTTCAGGGGGAAAGCGCAGCCGCAAACCGTTCAGGACATTGTCAAAACGTCACGGCTTGGCTGTAATCAGGCACGCGTCCGAGGGGGGACGCCCAGTATGAAGCTTACGGCGCCGACCGTTCTGTTGTTTCTGATCTCGCTGGCGCTGGCGGTCACCTCGCTTCTGGGCGTCTACCGGCCTGATCTGCTGCCCCCCGAGGCGGCCGGCCACAGCTTCCAGTTCATGCTGGCCGCCTGGGCCGTGCTGGCCTTCGGCGTGCTGCTGAGGAAGACCTAGAGCATGTCATGCAAAAGTGGACCCACTTTTGCGCCCGGACATGCTCTAAGCTCTTCTATGTAGAGCACGATTCAACGATCAGGTGGTTTCACCTGATCACATCGTGCTCTGGACGGCGGCCGTCGCCGCGTGTTCCTGTCCCCGCCACACATCGTCTGGGGACCCGCATGATCCGCGCTCTGACCATCCTGCTCGCCACCACCGCGCTTGCCGGCGCCGCCGTCGCCAAGGCGCCGCCCAAGGCCCCGAAAGCTCCGCCCAAGGTCGCGGCCACGCCCCTGCCCCCGGCCGAGAACCAGGCCCTGGCCCACGACATCCTCAAGGAGCTGATCGAGATCGACTCCACCCACGCCAGGGGCTCGACGGTCGTCGCCCATGCCGTGGCCCAGCGCGCGCTGGCGGCCGGCTTCGCCCCGGCCGATGTGGTCGAGCTGGCGCCCGCCGACCACCCGACCAAAGGCAATGTGATCATCCGCCTGCGCGGCAAGGGCAAGGGCAAGCCGATCATGTGGATCGGCCACCTGGACGTGGTGGAGGCCAATCCCGAAGACTGGACCGTGCCACCCTTCAAGCTGACCGAGAAGGACGGCTACTGGTACGGACGCGGCACCGAGGACATGAAGGGCGACGACGCCGCCGTCCTGGCCAGCCTGATCCGGATGAAGAAGGAGGGCTTCGTCCCCGACCGCGACATCATCGGCGCCTTCACCGCCGACGAGGAGGCCGGCGCCGACGCCAATGGCGCCGACTGGCTGTTCCGGGAACACAAGGACCTGGTCAACGCCGGCCTGGTGCTGAACCCCGACGCGGGCGGCGGCGCCTTCCGCGGCGACCGGCGGCTGTTCTACGGGGTGCAGACCAGCGAGAAGACCTTCGTCACCTTCACCCTGGAGACCACCAACCGCGGCGGCCACTCCTCGCGTCCCCGACCCGACAACGCCATCTATCAGCTGGCCCGCGGCCTGGTGAACCTGGACCATTACGCCTTCCCGGTGCGCCTGACGCCCACCACCAAGGCCTATTTCGCGTCGCTTGCGAGCATGGAGACCGGCCAGCGCCACGACGACCTGCTCGACGTCTCGGCCCACGGGCCCGACGCGGTCGCCGCCGCCGCGCGCCTCAGCGCCGGCGACAACGACAACGCTCACCTGCGGACCACCTGCGTCGCGACCCAAATCGTCGCCGGCCATGCCGAGGCCGCCCTGCCGCAGCGGGCGCGGGCCACGGTCAACTGCCGCATGCTGCCCGGCGACACCGAAGCCGAGACCATGAAGAAGATCGAGGCGGCGCTCGGCGATCCCGGGATCAAGGTCACGGTCATGACCGCCGCCGATCCGGGGCCGGAATCGCCGCTGGATCCGAAGTTCGTGGGCAAGCTGGAGGGGGTGGTCCACTCCATGTGGCCCGGCCTGATGGTCATGCCGACCATGGACGTGGGGGCGTCGGATTCCATCCCGCCCCGCAAGGCCGGCATTCCGACTTACGGGGTGTCGTCGGTGTTCGGGGACATCGACGACAGCCGCGCGCATGGGCGTGACGAGCGCATCAAGGCGACCGCCTTCTACGAGGGCGTGGAGTTCACCTACCGGCTGATGCGGGAGCTGAGCAAGGCTGACAAATAGAGTTCCCTCTCCCAGAGGGAGAGGGCGGGGCCCATTGCGGAGCAATGGGAGGGTGAGGGGTTACAAGGGGCTCCCGTAGCCCCTCATCCTCCCAGTCGCTTCGCGACCGGGGCCCATCCTTCTCCCGACCGGGAGAAGGATCAGTCGTTCTTGCGCTCCACGGCCGCCAGGAACCGCTCGCACACATAGTCCGCCTGCTCGTCGCTCAGGTACGGATGCAGCGGCAGGCTGAGCACTCGGCTGGTGAGGCGCTCGGCCATGGGCATGCCGCCCTCGGGCGCGAACTTCGCGAAGGCCTTCATGGTGTGGAGCGGCTGGCGGTAGTAGATCGCGGTCGGGACCCCATCCTCCTTCATGCGCGCCTGCACCGCGTCGCGGTCGTCGATGGCCACGGTGTAGTAGCCCCAGCCGCTGACCCGTCCCGGGCCGAAGTCCTGGGGATCGAAGGCGTGGGACAGGCGGCTATTGTAGCGCTCGGCCAGTTCGGTGCGCCGGGCCAGTTCGGCGCCGAAGATCTTCAGCTTCTCGACCACGATGGCGCACTGGATGGAGTCCAGCCGCCCGTTCATGCCCGGGCGCACGCTCTCGGCGCGGTTGGAGTCGGTGCCGTGCCAGCGGATCTGCTCGCAGGCCTCGTAGAGCTTCTCGTCGCGGAACATGATCGCTCCACCGTCGCCGTAACAGCCCAGCGACTTGGCCGGGAAGAAGCTGGTGGCGGTCACCGGCGCCACATTGCCGGCGTAGCGGCCGTTCCACTGACAGCCGAAGGACTGGGCCGCGTCGGCCATGACGTAGGCGCCGTGCTTCTCGGCGATTTGGAAGATCGCCTCGTAATCGGCGGGAATCCCGAAGAGATCCACCGCTACGATCAGCTTCGGGTTCAGCCCCTTCTGCTTCGCTTCGCCGATACGTCGCTCGAGGTCGGCCGGGTCCATGCAGAAGTCGTTGGCCTTCACGTCGACGAAGACCGGCGTGGCGCCGGCGATCATCACCGCCGAACAGGTGGCGTTGTAGGTGAAGGCCGGAAGGAACACCGCGTCCCTCTCGGTCAGGTCCATGGCCATCATCGGCAGGATCAGGGCGTCGGTGCCGTTGCCCACCGCCAGCGCCTTCGAAGCGCCGGTGAAATCGCACAGGGCCTGCTCCAGCTCGCGCACCTCCGGGCCGTTGATATAGGCCCCGTGGTCGAGCATGCGGATGAACCGCTCCTCGATCTGCGGGCGGATCAGCTTCTGCTGGGCCATGAGGTCGACGAAGGCGATCGGCGCCGGAGGGGTGGGCATTGAGGTGGCCTCTTGAAAGGTAGGGTGGGTCGGCCAGGTCAGGCCGTGGCCAGACGCCGGGTCGGCGCGGCCTCATCGACCGCCAGCGCCAGGCGGAGCGCCAGGGCGGCCTCCTCGCCGGTGACGGCGGGGCGGGGAAGATCGCCGCGGACCGCGGCCAGGAAGTCGGCGACGCTGGCGCCCAGCGGGTCCTTGCCGCGCGGGGTGTCGGCGAAGCCGGCGTTGAGCGCGAACGGGGTGGAGTTGTCGAAGCTGCGCGCCATGAAGTCGATGAACACCTCGCCGGACGGATAGACCACCCGCATGGTGCGCTTGCGCCCCTCGGCGGCGCGCGAGGCCTCGAAGGCGGCGACCAGACCGCCGGAAAAGTCGATCTCGGCGGAGGTCTCGTCGGCCAGCTCACCCATCACGGAGCGGGATGTGGCCTTCACGTCGGTCGCATCGCCCGCGCCCAGGGACAGGGCCAGGTCGATGTCGTGGATCATCAGGTCGAGCCCGACGGTGATGTCGGTGGAGCGGTTGGTCCAGGGCCCGGCGCGGGTGGCTTCCAGGCGCACCGGCGTCTCGGGGGTGTCGAACAGGCCCATCTCGCGGAACACGATGCGTTCCTGGTGCCCACAGGCCAGCACCCGTCCGTTCTCGTGGGCGGCGGCGATGATGGCTTCGGCCTCCTGGATCGAGGCGGCGATGGGCTTTTCGACATAGACGTGGACGCCGGCTTCGAGCGCGCGCACCGCCAGGGAGGCGTGGGCCACGGCGGGCGCCGCGATGGTCAGGACATCGATCTGGCCGATGAAGTCGTCCCAGTGCTCAGCCTCGAAGCCGCGCGCGTCGATGGTCTGGGCCAGTTCCAGCGCGCGCCCGGTCCCCCGGTCGTACACGCCGACCAGCTCCACATCGTCCAGGCTTGCGTACTTGCGGGCGTGGTGGCCGCCGAACACGCCGGCTCCGGCGACGCCTGCTCTCAGAACTCGCGACATGATTCCTCGGATGGACCCCCATCTTCAGTGGCGCGGAACCTGCCGTTCGAACCCCTGCAAAGCAAGATTACGGACGATCACGTTCAGTCGCGGTTTGTTGCGCGGCCAAGGCGCGCTACAAGCCGCGCGCGGTACTGAAACAGGAGTTTTCGTGGCCCGGTTGTTCGGCGCATACGTGGTGGCCCAGTGGAACGCGGCGGAAGGCCGCAAGGGCGGCGACCAGACCCTGTGGATCGGGGTGATGAAGCGCGACGTGCGCTTCCGCCTGGCTTACGAGGCCCACAACCCCCAGACCCGCGCCGAGGGCGAGGCCCTGCTGCGCAACATCCTGGCCGACCTGGCCAAGCGGGGCGACCGCGCCCTGGTCGGCTTCGACTTCGGCCTGGGCCTGCCCGAGGGCACGGCGAAGCGCCTGGACCTGAAGGGTGAGGCCTGGTCGGCGCTGTGGGCCTTCCTGGGCTCGAACATCGTGGAGAAGCCCGACAACACCAACAACCGCTTCGCCGTCGCCGCCAAGATCAACCGGCTGATGACCGACGAGGCGCGGCCCTTCTGGGGCTGTCCGCCCCGCTACGCCCAGCGCTGGCTGCAGCCGACCAAGCCCGCGGGCGGCTACGGCGATGTGCCGGAATTCCGCCGCGTGGAGCAGGCGATCCGCAAGACCCATCCCAAGCTGGCGCCGCGCGCGGTGTGGCAGATGACCGGCGCCGGCGCGGTCGGCGGCCAGGCGCTGCTGGGCATGTCGGCGGCGCGCCGGCTGGTCAACGATCTGGGCTCCAGCGTCGCGGTCTGGCCCTTCGGCACCGGCTGGCGTGCGCTGTCGGAAGCCGATGTCGCGCCGTTGAGCGTCGTGGTGGCCGAGGTGTTCCCGCCCCTGTTCCCGGCCAAGGCCGAACCGGGCGAGGTGAAGTCCGCCGTCGAAGTCCGCGGCGCCTGCGAGGCCCTGGCCCGCATGGACGAGGCCGGCACGCTGGGCGCGGCCTTCGCCCCCGCCAAGGGCGCGAGCGAAGCGGACATCGCCGTGGTCCAGGGCGAAGAGGGCTGGATCCTCGGGGTCTGACTTGACCCTGTGGCCTCGCCGCCACGCCTCCTGCGCGAAAAGCACACCCCGCTTGCGCCTGAGCCGCGCATCTGGGATATCGCCGGTCCCCGAAACCGAGGGAGCCGGAACGACTCCATGACCCGCGACGCGAACATCCTGAAGAGCAGCTGCCTCGGCGGCCAGCTCCGCGCGTCCCGGCATGAGCCGCCCTGGCCGCGCACCCGACCGACGATCCTAACCACCGTCTGAGCCGCGCCATCTCTCGAGAGGCGCGGGCGCCCTCGAGAGAAGACCATGCATGCCCTGCTTGAGCGGACGCGGCCGGTGGCCGTGGGTCCGCCCTCCGCCCTCCTGCGCTACCTGGCCGGCGACTTCGCGCCCCGGATCGCGGGCCTGTGGCCACAGCCTCACACGCCGTTCCTGACCTCACCGGCGGACCGGCGCCACCTGGTCTGCCTGGCCCTGACCCTGGCCGGGGGCGACGTCGGCCTGCCCGAGCCTGACGTCCTGCTGGACGCGGGTCTCGCCGACGCCATCGGTTCGGTGATCGTCGACCCGCCCCACGGCCTGCGCCGCGCCCTGGCCCACATGGGCGAGACCGCCTGGATGGCCGCCGACTACCGCGCCCTGCTCGCCCTGCTGCGCCATCCGCACGGCTGCAAGCTGGTGCGCCACGCCCAGCGGATCGATCCCGCGCTCGTCGCGACCCTTTCCCTGCTGCCCAGCCCGCTGGTAGAGGCCGGCGTCGGATCCCGCTTCGCCCTGAAGGAGGCCCAGGCGCGGCTGCTGGCCGACGCCTGGCGGGCCGTCGTGCGCAACCGCACGCCCGCGGAGGCCGCGGCGGAAGCCCTGCGCTGGGGCGGGGCGGCCACGGCCAAGGTGCTGTTCACCGCGGTGCAGGACGGCATGCTGCCCGAGGTTCCGGCGCCGCCGTTCCCCGGCACCGCGCGCCTGCGCCACCTGCCCACCAAGGCCGCCATGCGCGACGCGGCGGCGCGCTACCAGAACTGCCTGCGCAGCTGCATCGGCCGCGCGACCAAGGGCCTGCACGCCTTCTACGAGTGGGTCGGACCGCCCGGCGTCATCGTCGAGATCTGGAACGAACCGGCCCATGGCTGGCGGCTGGACGAGGCGCGCGCGTCCCACAACTGCGCGCCGCCGCTGGCGGTCCGCGAGGAAATCAACGCGGAACTCCGCTCCTGGGGTGTTCATGTCGGGCGCACCCAGTGGCAGCTGGAGACCGCCGCGGAGAACGCCTGCGAGCCCTGGTTCAGCTATGTCGGGGACGCGCAGGCGATCGGCGAGCTCTACGGCGACGACTGAAGCGGCCCGCGGCCCAACCACAGGAAGCGGCCGACCAGCAGGCTGCCGGAGACGGCGCTGGCGATGATCACCGCCCAGACCAGGCCGTTGACGCCCAGGTGCGCCCGGTGGGCGAACCACCAGCCCAGCGGCAGCATGATCACCCCGTAGCTGGCCAGGTGGAAGGCGGTGGGCAGCCACACGTCCGAGCGGGCGCGCAGGGCCTGGGCGGCGACCACCTGCAGCCCGTCGGGAATGAAGAACAGGCCGCACAGCATCATGGCCGGCGCGGTCATGGCGATCATGGCCGGGTCGATGGTGTAGGCCGAGGCGATGAGGCGGGCGCCGAGGAACACCACCAGCGAGGTCAGCGTCATCACCGCCGCGGTCACCCCGAAGGCCAGCTGGCCCGAGCGCACGACGCCGTGGCGGTCACGCGCGCCGTAGGCCCGGCCGACCAGCACCGCGGTGGCGGCGCTGAGGCCCATGGGAAACATGAAGACCAGGGCCGAAGTGTTCAGCACCGAGGCCCAGCTGGCCGCCTCCAGGGCGCCGAGCTGGCCGGCGATCATGGTCATGGCCGCGAAGGCCCCGACCTCGATGAACATGGAGGCGCCCGAGCCGTAGCCGATGCGGCGCTGCTCGCTGGCCGCAGCCTTGCCGTCGATGGGCTTGTTGAACAGACCCAGCGCCTTCGCCTCCGGCATGCGGGCGATGAAGACCAGCAGCCAGATCACCAGGAAGCCGCGCGCCAGGAAGGTCGCCCAGCCGGCGGCGACCGCACCTTCGACCGGCAGGCCGGAATGGCCCGGCACCAGCCAAAGGTTGGCGGCGAGGTTGACCCCGTTGGCGATCCACATGGCCACCATGCCGGGCTTGGGCCGCGACAGGGCTTCCAGGAAATAGATGCAGGCGGTGGCGACCAGGTAGGAGGGCAGCGACCAGGCGAACACGCGCATGGCCGCGCTGGCCCCGTCGGCCAGCTCCGGCGTCAGGCCGATGGCGTGCAGGAAAGACGGCCCGGCGAAGGTCAGGATCGCGACCGAAACCACGCCGATCCAGAAGGAATAGACGATCCCGCGCCGCAGCACGCCACCGGCGGCCTCGCGGCGGCCCTCGCCGATGTGGCGGGCGGTCATCACCTGCACCCCCAGCAGGAGGCCCACGGCGGTCACGAGCACGATGGAGGTCGGGGCCCAGCCCAGGGCGTGGAAGCCCAGCTGGCGCGCCGAGTGGTGGCCGACCACGATCTGGTCGGTCAGGCCCATGGTCATGATGCCGACACGCGCCAGCACCACCGGCCAGGCGAGCTTGACCAGTTCCGCCAGCCCCTGGGGAGCCGGCAGGCGCAGACGCGACAAAAGGGTGGCGGACGGCGCGGACATAAGCCGCCCTAGCTGGAGTTCCCGGCCTGTGGTGACAAGAGCCGCCGGAAAAGAAAAGCTGCGCCGTTCGACGAAGATGGAGGCCGATATGAACAGCACCCGCCGCGAAGCCCTTTCGCTGCTGGCCGCGCCGCTGGTGATGGCCGCCGCGCCCGCCGCCGGCGCCACGGAACACCGCTTCGGCCCCGATCCGCGCCAACGGCTGGACCTGTACGAGCGTCCCGGCCTGAAGGGCGCGCCCATGCTGCTGTTCGTCCACGGCGGCGCCTGGGCGTTTGGCGACAAGCGCGCGGTCAACGCCCTGCCCGGCTTCGCCGAACGCCACGGCCTGCTGCTGGCCTCGACCAACTACCGCATGGTTCCGCAGGTGAAGGCCGGCGGCTGCGCCGAGGACGTGGCGGCGGCCGCCGCCTGGATGCTGGACCATGGCGCGGAGCACGGCGGCGATCCGAAACGGTTGTTCGTCATGGGCCACTCTGCCGGCGCGCATCTGGTCGCCCTGATCGGCGTCGACGCCCACTACCTGGGCGCCCACGACCACAGCCCCTCGGACCTGGCCGGCGTCATCCCGGTCGACGGCGCCGGCTACGACGCCAAGAAGGAACTGGTGGAGATCGAGCGCCAGCCGGTGCTGCACCAGGCCTACGAGCGCGCCTTCCTGCCCGATCCGGCCGCCCTGTCGCCCACCCTGCTGGTGAAGAAGGGCGGGCACTACCCGCCCTTCCTGATCTTCCACGTGGCGGCCCGCGACGCCTCGCGGGAAGCCTCCGGTGATCTGGGCCGCGCCCTGCGCTCAGCCGGCGCCCAGGCCGAGGTGGTCCCCGCGCCGGGCGAAACCCACCTGACCATCAACCACAGCATGGGCGTGGCCGGCGACCTGGAAGGCGAACGCGCGGCGCGGTTCATCAAGAGCGGGAAGCTCTAGCTCAGACACCCGCCGCCGTTCCCACCACGCCGTGCTCGCGGTCCAGCGGGCCGGAGCCCAGGTCGCGCGAGACGCAGAGACGCCGTCCCTCGCTGACCGAGATCACGCGTTCGGCGCGGTGGTCGGTGCCGCTGTCGCCGCCGGTGGAGATCCGGTAGGTCACCCCGCCGCGCGCCAGGTTCGCCGCGTTGACCCGGCCGACGGCGAGGGCCGCCGGATCGCTGGGGCCGCGACGGCCGAGGCCCTCGAACACCCAGAGATCGGGACGGTCCAGCAATTCCGCCCACCAGGCGTCATCCGGGTCGAGCGCCAGCACCGCGATGGTGTCGTCCTTCAGCGCGGCCTCCAGCGCGTCGGCGGCTGAGCGGGCGTCCCGGTAGTCGGCCGAGCCGCCGAAACGGGCGCGCGCGGCGTCACGGGCGTCGCGGCGCGGGCCGGACCAGACAACGACCTCGAGCTGCTGCTGCACGGAGAGGCCTGCGCTCATCAGCTCGCGCCACAGGGCCTGGGCCAGGCGCTTGCAGCCGGGCTGGGCGCGGGCGACCCGGCGGGAGATGACGCTGGCCTCCCTGTCGGGACGCAGCTTCAGGCCCGGCGCAGGCCCCTCGCCGGCGGCGTCCTTGATCTCGCCGATGCGGGCGGCAAGACGCTGGCGATGCTGGATCAGTTGCAGGATTTCGTCGTCGACGCCGTCGATCTCGGCGCGGATGGCGTCGAGCGTCAGGTCGTTGGAGGGGGCGGCGGGGGTGCGGCTGGGCACAACGGACAGTTTGGTCATGATTTCGGCTCGTGGACTATGGGCGCCGCTCGGGCGCGCTCATTTGAAGGAAATAGGGTGATGTCAGGGCATGGCCGTCCCGTTCCGGGGCGGTCGCCGGCCGACGATCAAGCTGTGGGAAGAACCCTCTCGATCGCCTCAGCCGGCGTATCGAAAGCCGTAATAGTAGCCGCTAAAATAATAGGCGTGCGCAGACACCGCGGGGGTGGCCGGGGAGATATCAAGCCGGGTCATGGCCTTGCTCCGTCACACGCGCCGGGACACCCGGCGGCGGGATAACGCCTGAAGCGGGCCTGTGGGTCAACTCCCGGAGGCAGGATTTTGCTGCGACGCAGCGCCACTGTGGGATTTGGGGCACGGAAAATGCGCCCACCCCCTCGCTGACTGCCCCGATCGTGCGCAATGACCGTCCGGTCGGTCAATTTTTGCGCGACCCCGCCCGGGAGCGCTTCAGGCCCGATTAACCCGCGCACGCCTACCCTCGCCTCAAAGCCTGCGGAGCCAGGGAGGACGGCATGTCTTCGATGCGGACATCCAGCGTGCGGATCTCGAGCGATCACTTCCAGCCGGAAGAGGCGAGCGACCCGCAGGCCCAGCGCCGCCTGCGCGGCCAGCTCGAGCAGATCGACTACACGGCTTACGTCTCCAATCGCGAGGTGATCGGCCATGCCCTCGGCCAGATCGACGTCGGGACCTTCCAACGCCTGGCGGTCGCGGCCGCCAGCGCCCGGGCCAAGTGGGTGGCCGAATCCCTGGCCATGACGGCGGGCCACGCCGTCCCGCCGCCCGACCAGATCTCGCGCCTGGCGCAGATGCGGGCCAATTTCGAGGAACTGAGCGAGGCCTACGAGGCGCTGCGGCGCATGGTCGAGCGCGGCTACGTCAGCTACGGCGGTCCAGCCCAGGCCTGATTGCGGCTCTTCGGTTGGCGCCGCCGTCCGACCCGGCTATCACCGCGCCCATGAGCGAGCCCCTCCCCGACCGACTGTCGACCGATCCGTCCAGCCCCTACTACGACGCCGCCGTGCTCGAGCGCGGCGTGGGCGTCCTGTTCAAGGGTCAGGACAAGACCAATGTCGACGAGTACTGCGTCAGCGAGGGGTGGGTGCGGTTGACGGTGGGCACGACCAAGGATCGCCGCGGCAATCCCCTGACCATCAAGCTGCAGGGGCCGGTTGAGCCTTACTGGCGGCAGGCTTCCGGGGACGCTTCGGCTTAGGCTTGGGCTCCGGCGGCGGGGCCTCGATGATCGGGCCCACGACCAGCGCGCTTTCGCTGACGCCGCCGGCCAGGATCGTCACGCCCAGGAACTGCATGCGCCCCTCGACGAAGCGGATTTCGTCCAGGCCCACGCTGCGATCGCGGCGCAGGTCGGCGTCATCCTTCAGGGTCAGGCGCAGGACCAGATCTTCCTTGGGCGTGCCGTCGGCCTCCGCCTGGGCGATGGCCGCACGGAATTCGGGAAGGCGGGGACGCGGGGGACGCGCGGTGGTGGGCGCCTTCTTTGGGCTGGCCATGAACCTCTCCAGGCCCTGGGCGGGCCGTTGACCCACCCTTACACCCAGCCTTCGGAAAAGTACGCTCCCTGACGAATGTTGACGCACATCTGGCGCCGATACCTGTGTTTCGGGGTGCGGAAGCCCCATATGGGGTCCTTAGAGCCCGCGGTCCGGGGATGATCCCAGGGCGCCTGGCCGGCGATCGGACCACCACATGAGCATGGGACAAGGCGCCAACAAGCCCTGGAAGGGCGGCGGCGCCCTGAAGCTGTCCAAGACCATCCGCGGCGACGGCGTGCTGCTCAGCCGCGGTCGCGAACTGGCTGTGACCTACGCCCTCGACGTGTTCGCCGGCCGCAACCGGCCGACCACCGCCAGCGGCGTGCTCGACGGACGCTTCCGCGAACCGGGCCTCTACGACGGGGCCGCCGTTCTTCGGCTGGAGGGCGGCGTCGAGATCGACGTCGACGTCGACACCGAGGACGCGGAGGGCGCCAACGTGCAGGCCCGCGGGCCGATCGAAGTCGAGCTCTAGCGGAACGCTCTAATCGCAAGGGGGTTTAGCCCCCATGCGACACATCCTGAACCACCACGCCTCACTCATCGCGCTCGCGTGCTCCGGAAGCTTCGCCCTGGGCGCCTGCACGCCCGCCAGCAAGACCTCCACGGCTGACCAGGTCGCCGTGCCGGAGGCTGCGATTCCGCTGTCGGACAGCGCTCCGCAACCGGTGGCCTACGCGCCGCCGGCCGAGCGCCTTCCCCCTGCCCCGGTCCGCTACCGCCGCCCCGTGCGGGCGGACGAGACCTGGGGCTACATCGATGAGGCGGATCAGTTGGGCTACGGCTTCGGCGACGCCCCGCCGGACTACGCCTTCGACTATGACGGAACCAGCCCCTGGGCCTGGCGCAGCAACAACGGCTGGTACCGGGTGGTCGAGCCCGTACGGGGCGGCGAACGCTACTACTATTATCGTCCTGGCTCCGACCGGCCCTTCCTGGTGCGCGACCCGGACTATGCCTACGGCTACGACAACGGCGAGCTGGTGGTGGTCTATGACCGGGGCGGCCGGCCCCTGGCCGAGCGCGAGGCCGAGCGCCGCGCCGATCTGGCCGGGCGCTATCTGAGCCGGGCGCAGGCGCTGTACCGCGCCGCCCAGCAGGACCGCCGCCGTCCGGTGGAGCGCTCGAGCTGGCAGACACGCCGCCCGACCATCCAGGCCACCCAGGTGGAGCTGAACCGCCAGCGCCAGCAGGCGCCCGACTGGCAGGCCTTCCGCCAGCGCCAGGCTCCCGACTGGCAGAGCCGCTGGGCCGGCGAGCGTGAACGCCGCGAGGCCGAAGCCGCCCGAGTGGCGCGCCAGTCCAACGACCCTCAGGCCGAGGTCCGGGCCGTCGAGGAGGCGCGCAAGGCGCGTGAGGTCCGCACCGCCGTCCAACCGATCCCGCAAGGTCCCCACGGCCCGCCGCCACCGCAACCTGTGGCTGGACCGGCGACCCTGCCGCCTCCGGCGGTTCAGCCCTCGCCCGGGGCCGGCGATCTGCGTCACGGCCCCCGTGACCGGGGTCCGCAAAGCGATCAGGCGGCGGCCCAGGCCGCGCACCAGCAGGCCGTCGCCTCAGCCCAGGCCAGCCATCAGGCCCAGGTCCAGGCCGCCGAACAGGGCCGCCTGAAAGCTCAGGCCCAGGCCGACGCCCAGGCTCACGCCCAGGCGGCGCAGCAGGCGCAGGTCAAGGCGCAACAGGCTGAGGCCGCCCAGACTGAAGCCCAGACGCGGGCCAAACGCCACGCCGACCAGGCGGCGGCCGCCCAGGCGCGCGCCAACGCGGCCCAGGCCCACGCCCAGGCGAAGGTCAGTCCGCCGGCCGCCGTGGTCGCGCCCACGCCCAAACCCCAGGCCGTCCCGGCTCCGAACGGCCCGGCGCCCAAGGGCGAGCGGAAGCACAAGGACCACAAGACCGAGGGTCAGCCGGAAAAGCCGCAGTAGCGGCCGGGCTCACGCCACCGCGATGATCTCGACCTCGGCGCCGGCGACCTCGGCGACGTCGCCCACGCCCTTGCCCATCAGGGCCTGGGCGAGGGGCGAGACGTAGGAGACGCTGCCGTTCGAAGGGTCGGCCTCGTCCTCGCCGGTGATGCGGAAGCTCTGGCGGCGGCCGTCTTCGCGCTCGATCGTGACGGTGCGGCCGAACACCAGCACCCCAGGCTCGGCCTCCGGCTCGGTCAGCTGGGCCGAGGCGCGCCGGGCGCCCCAGTAACGCAGGTCGCGGGTGGCGCGCGCCATGGCGGTGCGGTCCGCCTGGATATCGCCGCCGTCCGCCTTGGCCGCGCTGAAGGCCGCCCGCGCCGCGGCCAGCTCCGCCTCGATCGCCGCCAGGCCCGATGCCGTGACCAGGTTGGCGTGGGGTGAGATCGGCCGGTCCGGGAGATCGGCGGCGGTGGACTCAGAGTCCTGTTCCTTGGTGAAGGCGACGCTCATGGCGCCATCCTAACGCGCAAGAACGACGAAGCGTGTCCAGTTATTGGCGTCGTCCTGGATGTCGGGCGCCAGGATGTCGAGGCCATAGAGCTCCGCGGCCGCGCGCGCCGCGATCACGGCACGGGTACGATCGCCGGACTGTTGAAGCTCCTGGGCCGCGCCGGCGGTGTCGAAGGCGACTTCCTCGAGGATACCCGAGGCCTCGATGAAATGGCGGCACTGGCCGAGCGCCATGGGGTGGGAGGCGATCACCTTCACCTCCTCGATGGTCACGCCGGGCAACGCCATCAGGTTCTGCCGCACGATCAGATCGTGCTGCGACAGGGTGGTCAGGCCCGAGGTCGGCAGCAGGGCCACGACCGGCTCGACGGGCCCGGCGGTGACATTGTGGATCGGCAGGCAGGCGCGCTCGCAGGCGCCGGAAGTCACCGCCTTGAAGGCGCCCTCGAAGGTCTCGAACGGTACGGGATCATGGCCGGGCACGTAGGCCCGGCACGCCTCGTCGCTGAAGGCGCCGGGCACGCCCTGGAAGGCCACCTTGGGTCGGCGCATGGGCTCAGGCCGCTTCCGAGCGGGTCTGACGCAGGGCTTTCAGCCGTTCGGCCAGCAGGAAGGCCAGTTCCAGCGCCTGGTCGGCGTTGAGCCGCGGGTCGCAGTGGGTGTGGTAGCGGCTGGACAGCTCGTCCTCGGTCACCGCCTGGGCGCCGCCGATGCACTCGGTGACGTTCTGGCCGGTCATCTCCAGGTGCACCCCGCCGGGATGGACGCCCTCGGCCTGGGCGATGTCGATGAAGCCCTTCACCTCCGACAGGATGCGGTCGAAGGGCCGGGTCTTGTAGCCGTTGTGGGCCTTGAGCGTATTGCCGTGCATCGGGTCGATGGACCACACCACCGAGCGGCCTTCGCGCTTGGTCGCGGCCATCAGGCGCGGCAGGCGATCGGCCACCTTGTCGGCGCCGAAGCGGCCGATCAGGGTCAGGCGGCCGGGCTCGTTCTTGGGGTTCAGCGCATCGATCAGGCGGATCAGCTCGTCCGGCTCCAGCGTCGGGCCGCACTTGACCCCAAGCGGGTTCTTGATGCCGCGGGCGTATTCGATGTGGGCGCCGTCCAGCTGGCGGGTGCGTTCGCCGATCCAGACCATGTGGGCGGAGGTGTCGTACCAGTCGCCGTTGATGCTATCGACCCGGGTCAGGGCCTCCTCGTAGTTCAGCAGCAGCGCCTCGTGGCTGGTGAAGAACTCCACGCGATGGATGTCGGGCTGGCGCTCGGGCGTGATGCCGATGGCGGCCATGAACGACAGGGTCTCGGAGATCTTGTCGGCCAGCTCCTCGTAGCGGGCGCCCGCGGGGCTGTCGGCGACGAAGCCCAGCGTCCACTTGTGCACATTGTAGAGGTCGGCATAGCCGCCGCCGGCCAGCGCGCGCAGCAGATTGAGCGTCGAGGAGGACTGGGCGTAGGCCTTGAGCAGCCGCTCCGGATCGGGGGTGCGGGGCCCGGCCTCGAACTCCATGCCGTTGACGATGTCGCCCCGGTAGGACGGCAGGGTGTCCTCGCCGATGGTCTCGGTCTGGCTTGAGCGCGGCTTGGCGAACTGGCCGGCGATGCGGCCGACCTTCACCACCGGGCGCGAGCCCGCGAAGGTCAGGATCACCGCCATCTGCAGGATCACCCGGAAGGTGTCGCGGATGGTGTCGGCGTGGAATTCCTTGAAGCTCTCGGCGCAGTCGCCGCCCTGCAGCAGGAAGGCCTCGCCCTCGGCCACCCGGGCCAGTTCCGACTTCAGCTTGCGGGCTTCGCCGGCGAAGACCAGCGGGGGCATGGCGCGCAGTTGGTCCTCGGCGCGCTTGAGCGCCGCCGCATCCGGATAGTCCGTGGGGATCTGCTGGGCGGGCTTTTCCCGCCAGGATGAGGGCGTCCAACGCGTGGTCATGGTCTCGACTTCGAACGGGCGGGCAGAAAGGCTTCGCCCCTCAAAATAGGCAGATCATGCTGCGGCGCCACATTTATTCGGCCGCGGCCAGCTCCGGCGGGATGTATTTGTCCCGCATGGTGACAATTTCTTCCGCCATGGTGGGGTGAACCGCGCAGGTGGAATCCCACTGGGCCTTGGTGATTCCGGCCTTGACCGCGATGCCCGCCATCTGGATCAGCTCGCCCGCTTCCGGGCCCACGATGTGGACGCCCACGACCCTCTGGGTCCCGCAGTCGACGATGATTTTCATCAGCACCCGCTCCTCCGAGCCGACGAACTGGTACTTCATGGGCCGGAAGCGGGTCAGGTAGACGTCGATCTTCCCGAACTTCTGGCGGGCATCGTGCTCCGTGTAGCCGACCGTTCCCACCGGTGGCTGGGAGAAGACCGCGGTCGGGATGTTGTCGTAAGCGAAGCTGGTCGGATTGTTCTTGAAGGCGGTCTCGACGAAGGCGATGCCCTCGCGGATCGCCACGGGGGTCAGGTTGACCCGGTCGGTGACGTCGCCGATGGCCCAGATGTGCGGGACATTGGTGCGGGAATACTCGTCCACCGCCACCGCGCCCTCGGGCGTCAGCTGCACACCCGCGTTCTCCAGCCCCAGGCCGCCGACGTAGGGGCGGCGTCCGACGGCGAACATGGTCTGGTCGGTCTCGATGGTGATGTCATTGTTCAGGCGGTTGATCAGGCCGGTGGCGGTCTTCTCGATGGCCACGTGCTGGGCGCCCAGGATCACCCGGATGCCACGGCGCTGGATCTGTTCGGTAAGGTGGGCGCGCACGTCGTCGTCGAAGCCGCGCAGGATGTTGGGCCCGCGGTAGACCAGACAGACCTCGGCCCCGAGCCCGGCGAAGATGCCGGCGAACTCCACCGCGATATAGCCGCCGCCGGCCACCATCACCCGCTTGGGCATCTCCGACAGGTGGAAGGCCTCCTCCGAGGTGATGGCGTGCTCGATCCCGGGCATCTCGTCGGGGATCCAGGGGCGACCGCCCGTGGCGATCAGGATGGTCTCGGCGGTAAAGCGCTGGTCCTTGCCTTCGATCTCGATGGTGTGGGGATCGACCATCTTCGCGCGGCCATGGATCAGGTCGGCGCCGGCCTTGCCGAGGTTGGCGGTGTAGATGCCCGACAGCCGGGCGATCTCGATGTCCTTGGACGTGATGAAGTCGGGCCAGGAGAAGGTCGGCTCCGGGATGGTCCAGCCATAGCCCTTGGCGATCTTGATCTGGTGGGAGACGTCCGAGGCGTTGACCATCAGCTTCTTGGGGATGCAGCCCCGGATCACGCAGGTGCCGCCCACCCGATGCTCCTCGGCCACCGCCACCTTCTTGCCGAGCATGGCGGCCAGGCGGGCGGAGCGAACCCCGCCGGAGCCCGCGCCGATGACG
Organism: uncultured Caulobacteraceae bacterium; assembly: GCA_964432415.1. GTDB lineage: Bacteria > Pseudomonadota > Alphaproteobacteria > Caulobacterales > Caulobacteraceae > JAFECT01. Next base: position 69,948 of record CAYSNW010000005.1, on the reverse strand, counting down.
AAGAGGTCGTAGTCGTAGGCCATGGGAGGGGTCCTTGGGGGTGGTGGGGTCTAGGTAGTTATCCGCAGCGCCCGACGCAAAGCTTCATCTCTTCTTGTCATCCCAAGGTCTCGCGAAGCGAGATCCGGGGGACCCAGGCCACGCTTAGATTGCCCGCCGCCGGTCGCTGATCGGCTTGAGCCTTGTCTGGGTCCCCCGGATCGGCCTGCGGCCGACCGTGGGATGAAAGGGAGGGTGCTACGGACTGACCCGCTCCACGCCCCCGTCCGTCCCGATCAGCCCCTCGTCCGCCAGGTCGAGGAACAGGCCGTGGTCCACCACGCCGGTGACGCTCTTCAGGTCGTCGGCCAGGGCCGCGGGGTGCGCGATGGCCACGCACGCTGCGTCGTAGATCAGGTTGCCGCCGTCGGTCAGCACCGCCGCCCCGTCCTTCGCACGCAGCTTCGGCGCCATGGTGATCTCGTGGTCGATCAGCACGTCGTAGATGCGGTTGGCGGTCTTGCGGTGGCCGAAGGCGACCACCTCGATGGGCAGGGGGAACCTGCCCAGCACCGGCACGCGCTTGGCGGCATCGGCGATGACCACGCAGCGGTTGGACGCCTCCCACACCAGCTTTTCGCGCAGCAGGGCCGCGCCGCCGCCCTTGATCAGGTCGAGACCCGGTCCGATCTCGTCGGCGCCGTCGACGGTCAGGTCGATGGCCTTGGCCTCATCCAGGGTCAGCAGCGGGATACCGAGTTCGCGCGCCAGGGCCGCGGTGCCTTCCGAGGTCGGCACGCCGTGGATCTTCAGGCCGCGCGCCGCAAGCGCACGCACGAACCAGGCCGCGGTCGAGCCTGTGCCCAGGCCCACGACCATGCCGCTTTCCACCAGGGCCGCGGCGGCCTCGCCCGAGGCGCGCTTCTGATCGTCCGCGCTCACTTGGCGGCCTTTCGGGCGGCCTTGGCGGCGCGGAAACGCTCGGCCCATCCCGGCTTGACGATCTGCTCCGACCGCTCGAAGGCCAGCGCATTGTCCGCCACATCGTCGGTGACCACCGAGCCGGAGCCGATATAGGCCCCCGCCCCCACGCTCACCGGCGCCACCAGGGCCGAGTTGGAGCCGATGAAGGCCCCCGCCCCGATCACCGTGCGGTGTTTGTCGAAGCCGTCGTAGTTACAGAAGATGGTCCCGGCCCCGATGTTGGCCTTGGCCCCGACCTCGCCGTCCCCGAGGTAGGACAGGTGGTTGGCCTTGGCGCCGGCGCCGACCGCCACGTTCTTCACCTCGACGAAGTTGCCGATGTGGGCGCCCGCCCCGATGTCGGCGCCGGGCCTGAGCCGCGCATAGGGCCCGACCTGGGCGCCCTCGCGCACCACCGCGCCCTCCAGATGGCTGAAGGCGCGGATCTCGGCGCCGGCTTCCAGCGTGACCCGGGGTCCGAACACGACATTCGGCTCGATGCGCACCCCGCCCGCGGCCCTGGTGTCCCAGGCGAAGAACACGGTCTCGGGCGCGACCAGGGACACGCCCTCGGTCATCATGCGAAGGCGCGTGCGGCGCTGGAAGATGGCTTCCGCCTCGGCCAGCTCGATCTGGGAATTGACGCCCAGCACGTCGTCCTCGTCGGCCATGGCGGTCTTGACGGTCTTGCCGGCGGCGCGGGCCAGGGCGACCACGTCAGTCAGGTAGTACTCGCCCTTCTTGTTGTCGTTCTTCACCTGCGCCAGCAGCTCGAACAGCAGCGAGGCCTCCGCCACCATCACCCCCGAATTGCAGGCGGTGATCTTCAGCTCCCTGGCGGTCGCGTCCTTGGCCTCGACAATCTTGACTAGGTTGTCGCCGCCCTCGATCACAAGCCGTCCGTAGGCGCCCGGATCGCGCGCCTCGAAGCCGAGCACCGCCACGTCGGCGCCCTTTTCGCGCACCGCCATCAGGGGCGCGATGGCGTGGGCGTCCAGCAGCGGACAGTCGGCGTAGGTGACCAGGACGTCGCCCTTGAAGCCCTTCAGCGCGCCCTCCGCGGCGCGCACCGCATGGCCGGTGCCCATGGGCGGGTCCTGAACCGCGATGGCGCCCTCACCCAGGCGCTTCTTCACGTGCTCGCCGACCGCCGGGGAATGGGCGCCCACCACTACCACGATGCGCTCGCAGCCCAGCCGCTCGGCGGCGTCTATGGCCAGGTCCAGCATCGCGCGCGAGGCCACCTTGTGCAGCACCTTGGGCAGCGGCGACTTCATGCGCGTGCCCTGGCCGGCGGCCAGGATGACGGCGGCGCGCTGGGACATGGACGACTCTCCGGTTGCGATGGGGGCCGATTTAGCCGAAACGGCGGGCCGCTGCGACCGACTTGAGGGGGATTCGCGCACGTGCCATTGACCGGCGTCACCATCGCCTTCGATCTGGACGGAACCCTGATCGACACGGCCCCCGACCTGATCGGGGTGCTGAACGAGATGCTGGTCGAATACGGCCTGCCCGAAGTGCCGCTGGCCGCCTCGCGTCACCTGGTCGGCGGCGGCGCCCGCTACCTGCTGGAGCACGGCTTCGCCGAGGCCGGCGCGACCTTCCACGCCGGCGACGCGCCGGACATGGTCGAGCGCTTCGTCGACCTGTACCTGGCCCGCATCGCCCGCGAGAGCCGGCCCTTCCCGGGCCTGGAGGAGACGCTGGATGTGCTGGAGGCCAGGGGTGCGCGCTTCTGCGTCTGCACCAACAAGCGCACCAATCTGTCGCTGGCGCTGCTGAAGGAGACCAACCTGCTGCACCGTTTCGCCGCGGTGGCCGGCCCCGACGCGGTCAGCCAGCGCAAGCCCGACGCGGCCCACCTGATCGAGGCGATCGAGATGGCCAGCGGCGACCCGAAGCGCGCCGTGATGGTCGGCGACAGCGAGACCGACATCGGCTCGGCCCGCGCGGCGGGGGTGCCGATCGTGCTGGTCAGCTTCGGCTACACCGAGATCCCGCTGGCCGAGCTCGACCGCGACGCCCTGATCGACCGGCTGGACGAGCTGCCCGCGGTGGTGGAGCGGCTGCTGGGCTAGGCGCCGGCCGCCTGGCTTCTGACGGACATGGAAAAGTCGATCACGCAGCGGAAATTCTCGTCGAATTCGAAATCCGCGTAGCCCCAACTCGCGACCAGCTGCAGGGTGCGAAACGTCGTCGGCGGAATATCCGTGGCGCCCCGCGCCTTAGCCCAGTCACCGAGCGTCCCAAGCCGCCCATAAGCCTGCTCGATCTCGATGCGGGTTATGCAACGCCCCTGAACGCCTGTGTAAAGGTACGCGCCGCCCCGTGGATCTCGGGCCTCCCGGACCATGAATTGGGAGAATCGGCCATCGGTCAGGGTGAGGTCGGGGGACTTGAAGAAATCAAAGCCGTCCGCCGGGTTTGAGCCTTCAAACGGCATCGCCACGCCGGTCACAGACGCCACCTGGGCATGGGTTCGCGGATGCGCCGAGATCAGGGCGCTGATAAGCCCCATCAGCGAAAGAACCGGCATCTTCGCTATCCCGATCTGTGATTCACTTGGGATGGCCTCCGGCAAGAACGCCAGCCTCCCCCCGACCGGGCCATGCTCGCCGCAGCCGAGCCGCCTGGCAAGGAGACCGCGCCGGAAGGGCGCAGTCCCCGCTCACCCCTCCATCAGCATCTTCGCCGGCGTCGAACCGTTCCAGACCAGCAGGACGTCGAACGAGAAGATGGTCTTCACCGCCTCCGGATTGTTGAAAGCCTTCAGCCGTCCGGTCGAGGCCAGCATGGGCCGCAACGGCCTCAGATCGACCACCGCCGGCCCGTTGTGCTTCAGGGCGGCGATCAGGAAGCCCAGGCCCAGCTGATCGAACATGTCGACCGGCGCCGGGCGGGTGGCGATCACCGTGGGGTCCAGCACCCCGTGCACGGCCCCTGCCCCGCCCCCGGCCAGGATGGCGAAGGCCTTGCCGCCGCGCAGGGTCGCGGCCTCGGCGGCCAGGGAACCGACGTCGAAGTTCCCCGTCCAGCTGACCCCGCGCATGACGTGGGATTCGCCCATCTTGATCATCACCTTCGGCTTGCGGCCCTGCGCCGCCGCCTCGCTCAGGCGCCGGGCGAGGTTGGCGCGCATGAAGCCGCTGCGCCGCTCGTTGGACTGCCAGGCCTTGCCCGGAAACAGGGCGTTGATCTCCAGCGTCTCCTCCAGTGTGGCCATCAGCATCGCCGCGTCGGCGTCGGGCTTGGACCAGGCGGCGCGGAGCGCCCTGACCAGGGCCGGATCGCCGGAGAAGGTGAACAGGGCGCCCGGATTATGGGTCGCGCGCCACTTGTCCCAGGCCGCCAGCGAGGCCTTGTCGAGCGCGTCCAGCGCCGCCGCCGCGGAGGCCGGCGCCTTGGCCTTCAGCCGCGCGATCAGGCGCCGGTCGCTGGTCACCTCATAGTCCAGGCCCCAGAGCACGTCGCGCTTGCCGGGCGTGCCGGTGCGGATGGCGGCGATCATCTCCGCCTCGGTCCTCCAGAAATAGAAGGCCGGTCCGGGCGGGTATTCCTTTTCGAAGAGCCGGATGCCCTCGATGCCGCCGCGCGCCGCCTGGTCGAGATCCTGGGCGATGGGCGGGGATATCTCGATGGCGAGGGTGTCGTAGCCCGCGGGTTGCAGCGCCGCGTAGAGCGCCCGGGCGAAGACCGGAACCTCGGCGGTCCCGTGCTCCTCCCCGAGCAGGGTGAACTCGCAAGCGCGGCCTTCCGAGACGACGAGGTCCCAACCGGGGCCCGAGAAGGCGCCGCCGTCGAAGCTCATGGCGTGGACGTGCTTGAGCGCCTCGGTCAGCAGGCGCTGTTCGACCGGAACCGGCGCAGGCGGCGCAGGCGGGGCGACCGCCGCGGTCTGGGCGGCGGCCGGCGGCGCGGCGGCGAGACCGGCAAGCAGCAGGCGGCGATTGATGGCCATGGATTGTCCCCCGGACGGCACAGGCTTCTTCCGCCTTAGAGCCTCGTTTCCGGCTCAACGGATGCGTGGGAGGATCGTTTATCGCCGTATTGCCGCTCGGGTGCGGTGAACGGCGCCACGGGCTTGCGCCCGGCCCACGTGCGGGCTATGTCGCGCTCCCCGACGGACGGACGCGTAGCTCAGCGGGAGAGCACACCCTTCACACGGGTGGGGTCGTAGGTTCAATCCCTACCGCGTCCACCATCCTGCTTCGCTCTACGAGCTTCGCAGGACAAGCCCTGCCCTATCATTCGAAGCAGGATGCCCTTCGAAGCCCCGCAGGGGCGTAGTAGGGCTGCGACGGCTGCCGCATCTGTTGAACCTCTGTGCCGGGGCACAGCGAATGTACTACGTCTATCTCCTCGAAAGCATCGCTCACCCGGGCGAGCGTTACGTCGGGATCACCGTCGACCTCAGGGCGCGCCTGGCTGATCACAACGCCGGCCGATCGCCACACACAGCGAAATTCGGCCCTTGGCGTCTGGTGACCTATCTGGCCTTCTCCGAGCAGGCGAAAGCCACTGCGTTCAAAACCTATCTCAAGTCAGGCTCCGGCCACGCCTTTGCGCGCAAGCGATTGTGGTAATCCGCAGCTGCGACGGCTGCCGCATCGGGAAACCGCTCCTCAGCCATCCAGACACAAGAGTTCGCGGGCGACAGGCGACAGCCGCGCCGACACGTCCGGCCGCGTCAGTCGCGCGTGGTCGACGGCCGAGGTCTGGTCGCGCCGGATCAGGGCGCCCTGGATCGAACGCCTGGCCGATGCTGTCCGGTTTGTCCCATGGCCATGCCAGACCGATCCGTTGAAAAGGATCATCGATCCCGCAGGACCGCAGGCGTAGGTGAGCTCCTGACTATCCGCGGGAAGTTCGGCCAGAGACTGGGAGCCCGCCAGAAAGCGCGTCGCCCCGTTTTCGATGCTGAAGGCATCCACCATCAGGATGAAGCCGACCATCGGCCATCCGTCCGCCAGCGGCGCGAAATCCTGGTGCAGACCCTGATCCGCGGCGCCCGGCGACAGGCTTCGGATGTGAAAGGCGCTGAGCTTGAACGAAGCGCCGATCAGGTCGCGCGCGGCGGCCAGCAGCGGCGGGTGCGTGAAGATGCGCACGAAGCACCGCTCGCCGTTGACCAGACCGCCCACGCGCAACGTCGTGGAGCCGTGACGGACCTCGGCCGGATCGGCCGTCGCAACTGTCCGATCGTAGGCCTCGGTCAAGCCTGCAAGCTCGGTCTCGGCGAACGGGCCGGGCACGACACAGAAACCGTCGCGGATCAGATCGGGCACGGGGCGGTCTTCAGCCGGAGGCCGCTCCCGAAGCGGTCACTTCGGCTTTCTGAATTTGAACACGAACTGGTCGGTGTGCCGGCGGATCGACGGATCGGTGACGCCCTTGGTGTGGTCGTCGTCCTTGTTGGCCAGCAGGCTCGATTGGGCCTCCAGTTTGAAGCCGGCGGACTCGACCTCCTGCTTGACCACGGCCGGATCGATGCGGTGCAGGGTGTTGGTGTCGCGCAGGCCCGAGCCCGCGGCGGCGGCATGGTCGATGACGATGAACTCGCCGCCCGGCTTCAGCGCGGCGAAGATGGCCTTGTCCAGCTTGACCATACCGTCATCGCCGAGCTTCAGGTTGTGCAGGTCATGGTAGTTCAGCGAGGTCCAGACCACGTCGACCTTCTCCGGCATCGGGAAGGTCCCCTGGGGGGCCACCACGGCCGAGACGTTCATGTGCGCGTCGAGCACCGGCTTGACCCGCTCGGCGCCCTTGTCGGAGATCGGCACGGCGAAGACGTGGCCCTTGTCGCCCACCACATCGGCGAACAGGTGAGTGAAATAGCCGCCGCCCGGCAGGAGGTCGGCGACCTTCATGCCCGGCTTGATCCCGGCGAAAACGATCAGCTCGCCCGGCCGGCGCGCCTCGTCCAGCTTGGTGTCAGCCTCAGGCCGAGCCTTGTCGGCGAGGGCGGAGGAAACGTAGGCCGGCAGCTTGGCGGACGCCGCCAGCGCCGTGGCCGAAACCATCACCAGCGCCGAAGCGCAGACCAGGGCGAACTTACGCATGGGGAGCCTCTCCTGTGGGGTGAGAAGAGGCTTAGCAGAACGCTGCTACCCCATGCCATAGGCCTGCGGCGAAGCCCGCTCAGCGCGGATCCGGATCGTCGCGCGGCGGGGGCGGCGGCGCGTCGTCGCTGTTGTGCCGCACCGTCACGTCCTTGGAGCCGTCCGGATTGGTGCGCACCACCCGGGTGCGGCGATGCACGACGCCGTCCTCGTCGCGGTGGATGACGGTCTTGCGGTCGTAGGAGGTCACCTCCGGCGGACCGGCGGGCTCGGTGACGGAGGTCACCGCGGTGCGGCTGTCGTAGTGGGCGGCGCGCACGGTGCGGGCCTTGGCCCTGTGGCGCACGGCGCGGTGCACGATGGCGTGGCGGCGCGCGGTCGTGTGGCGAACCACGCTTCTGGTTTGCACCACCTGCTGGGTCTCGGTCGTCTGCGGGGCGGGCGTGCTCACCACCTCGTGGTGCTCGCGGATGACCGTGGTGTGCTCCTGGGCCGCGGCGGCGGTCGCGATGGCGCCGACCGAGGCGGCCGCCAGAAGCAGGGGTACGAAGCTGAGCGGTTTCATGGACTTGGAACTCCTCGTTCCCGCTCCAAACGCCGCAGACCCCGCGAAGGATGCAGGCCTCAGGTCCGGGGTTCGATCAGGTCCCAGCGGTTGCCGTACAGGTCCTCGAACACCGCCACCTGGCCGTAGGGTTCATGGCGCGGCTTCTCCAGGAAGCGCACGCCGGCCGCCGACCAGGCGGCGTGATCCCGTTCGAAGTCGTCGGTCTCCAGGAACAGGAACACCCGCCCGCCGGTCTGGTCGCCCACCCGCGCCGACTGGGCCTCGCCGGACGCGCGGGCCAGCAGAAGGCCTGAGCCCTCCTCGCTCCGGGGCCGCACCACGACCCAGCGTTTGCCGCCGCCCAGGGCCGTGTCCTCGACCAGCTCGAAACCCAGCACCCCGACGTAGAAGGCGATAGCCTCGTCGTAGTCGGCGACCACCAGGCTGACGAGGCTGAGGCGGGACATGGGCGGCTCCGGAACGCGGCGGCTGGTCGGCCCCGCCGACATCTGCCAACCTCGCCCGTCAATCAAGGAGCTGGTTTCGATGATCCTGCGCGCCGCCTGCACAGCCCTGGCGCTGGCCGCCCTGTCCGCCGCCGCGCCCGCCTTCGCGGCCCAGCCGGTGGAGGGCAAGGGCTGGGGCGTCTGCGTGGCCGAAGGACCGGACGCGACCAACTACGTCTCGGACTTTTTCGCCGGCGACGGGGCGAAAAAGCACGACTACGAAACCGCCTTCGCCGCCCAACTCGGCGAGAGCCGCCACATCCGTCTGGAGGACGGCGCCCAGTGTGAGGTCTATGCCGACCGGGCGGCCGCCGAGCAGGGACTGCTGGTGCTGCTCTCGGTCAACGGCGGGGCGAACGCGGCCCAGGTCAAGACGGGGTGGAAACCGAAGGCCTGAGGCGGGCGCGCCACAGGGCGGGGACAAGTAACCCTACCGGGCCCCCTCAGGGGGAATTTACGCGACAAGCGCCCACGCGCCGTCTTCATATGGGCGGATGCGCCTGGAAACCCCCATCGGCAGACGCGAGCTGACCCTGTCGATCGGGGCGGCGGGGCTTTGCGCCGGGGGGTGGGCGACGCCCGGCAAGGCGCCCCAGGATCGTTTCTTCACCACTTCCGACGGCGTGCGCCTGCACTACCTGGAAGCCGGGCCCGCCAATGGCCGCACCCTCGTCTTCGTCCCTGGCTGGCGCATGCCGGCCTTCATCTTCGCGCGCCAGATCGAGGCCTTTTCGGACGATCACCGGGTCATCGCCTTCGATCCACGCGCCCAGGGCGGCAGCGACATCGCCGTCGGCGGCTATGAGCCGGGCAGGCGCGGCAAGGACCTGGGCGAGCTGATCGAGCATCTGGGCTGGGCGCCCGTCGTGATCGTGGCCTGGTCGCTCGGCGTGCTGGACACCCTGGCCTACGTCGCCCAGGCCGGCGATAGCCGCGTGGCGGGCCTGGTGCTGGTCGACAATTCCATCGGCGAGGAGCCCGCGCCCGTGGCGGCGGCGGGCGGCGGCGCCAAGCCTCAGAAGCGCGACGACGCGCTGGCCATGCGCGACTTCGTGCGCGGCATGTTCCGCACCAACCAGGATCCGGCCTGGATCGACCGTCTGACCCAGGCTTCGCTGAAGACCCCGACCTACGCCGCCGAGCTGCTGCGCGCCTACCCGGCCCCGCGCACCTACTGGCGCGACGCGGTCTACGCCACCGGGCGGCCGATCCTCTACGTGGTGCGGCCGCACTGGAAGGCCCAGGGCGAGAACCTGGTGCGCAAGCACCGCTTCGCCGAGATGGCGGTGTTCGAGGACGCAGGCCACGCCCTGTTCGTCGACCAGGCCGAGCGCTTCGACGCCCTGGTCGCCGACTTCCTCAAACGCAAGGTGTGGCCTTGAGCGCCGCGGCCGTGCGCATCAGCAAGGCGGCGCTGCTGCCCCTGTTCCTGGTCTCGGCCGGGACGGTTGGCTTCGAGATCGCGCTCACCCGCTACTTCGCCGTCGCGAAGTGGTCCGAGTACGGCTACTGGGTCATCTCCATCGTCATGGCGGGCTTTGCGCTCTCGGGCGTGGTGGTCACCCTGTTCCGCGACAGCCTGAAGTTCGCCGGTCCCTGGCTGCAGGCCCTGCTGCCGGCCCTGATCGTGGCTGCGGCGGCCCTGGGTTTCCACTACACCACCACCAACCCATTCAACCCGCTGCAGCTGCAGAACACCGCCACCTGGATGAGCCAGGTGCGCAACATCGGCCTCTACTACGCGGCCCTGACACCCTTCTTCTTCCTGGCCGGCCTGTTCGTGTCGCTGAGCTTCGTGCTGAACGCGCGCGAGGTCGGGCGAGTCTACGGCTACGACCTGATCGGGGCCGGTTTCGGCGCGGCCCTGGTGCTGAGCCTGATGTTCATGTTGCACCCTTTCCGCCTGGCGTCGGCCCTGCTGGCGGTGCTGGCCTCGGCGGCGATCTTCACGCCCGGGCGGGGCCGCTGGTCAGCGATCGGCCTGGCGCTGGTCGCCCTGGTCGGCGGCGAGGTCCTGCTGATCAAGGGCGCCCAGCCGGCGTTCAACGACTTCAAGGCCATCTACGCCCCGCTGCATACGCCGAACGCCCGCATCCTGGCCGAGGTGCGCTCGCCCCGCGGCGACTACCTGCTGTTGGACGACTTCACCGAGCGGGTCGACACCGACGTGTCGAACAACGCCGACATGATGGGCGTCACCAGTCCGCCCCAGACCTACGGCCTGTACCGCGACGGCAACCGTATCGCCTCCCTGCCGAAGGCTGGCGGCGCCAAGGCCGACTACGCCACCGCGACGCTTGCGGCGGCGCCCTATCACCTGGTGCACGAGCCCCGCGTGCTGCTGGCCGGCGCCTCGGGCGGTTTCCGCATCGCCGAGGCCCTGCAGCTGGGCGCGACCCACGTCGACGCCCTGGAGCCGGAACCGACGCTGCGCAGCGCTCTGCAGAACGGTCTCGGCCGCTCGCCGGCCTTCGCCAGCGATCCGCACGTGCGCATCCTCGACATGGGGGCGGTCGCCGCCGCCCGGCTGGCGGGCGAGCACCAGTATGATCTGGTCGACGTCTCCGCCGACTTCCTGGACTCCGGCGAAGCCAATGGCACGGCCTTCTCCGCCGAGGCCATCGCCGCCGACCTGAAGGCGGTCCGGCCCGACGGCATCGTCTCCCTGCCGGTCTCGATCAAGGACTTCCCGGTCTATGCCCTGCGCATGCTGGCGACGGCGCGCGAGGGCATGCTCAAGGCCGGGGTCGATGACCCGTCGAAACACGCGGTGGTCTACCGCTCGGCCTGGGGCGTGCGCATCCTGCTGTCGCCCGCGGCCTGGGACGAGGACCGCATCGACAAGCTCAAGGCCTTCGCCGACCAGCGCTCCTTCGACCTCAGCTACTATCCGGGCATGGACGTGAAGGCCGCGCGCGAGAGCCTCTACAACGACCTGCCGTCGGTCGACTTCGCCACCGGCGAGATCACCGCCCAGGGTCCGGACGACTCCATCGCCGACGAGGCGGGCGCGGTGCTGGCCGGGCGTGACACGGCCTCGGCGGGCGCCTTCAACCTCAAGCCCGTCACCCTGGACCGGCCGTTCTTCTACGCCATCCTGGACCTGAAGCAGCTCGACACCATCGTCAAACGGCTGGAGGTCCTGCCCCAGGCCGAGATCGGCGCACTGGTGAACCTGGCGGTGCTGGCCCAGGCCATCATCGTCGCCCTGTTCGTGCTGATCGTGCCCCTGATCGTGCGCCGCCGGCTGAAAGCCGAGGCGCCGTCGGGCGGACCCGGGCGCATCATCTATTTCTCGGCCCTGGGCCTGGGCTTCCTGTTCGTCGAGATCTTCCTGATCGAGAAGGCGGCCTTCTACCTGAACGACCGCACCTCGGCCTTTTCGCTGGTGCTCACCGGCATGCTGGTCTTCTCGGGCATTGGCTCGATGCTGGCCGGCCGCTTCGCCAGGAACCCGCGACTGTGGGTGGGCCTGGCCACCCTGGTCATGCTGGGCTTCGGCGCGGCCATGTACCGGGTGGGCGAACAGACCCTGCTGGCCAACCTCGACCTGAGCTGGCTCGTGCGCGCGGGCCTGGTGCTGGGCGTTTCCGCCGTCGTGTCGCTGGCGCTGGGCCTGCCCTTCCCGCTCGGCCTGCAGCGGGTCGGCGACGGGCGGTTCTTGCCCTGGGCCTGGGCGCTGAACGGCGCCTTCTCGGTGGTAGCCACGCCGCTCGCCAACCTCATCGCCCGCGAAGCCGGCTTCTCCTGGCTGCTCTACGCCGCCGGCGCGCTTTACCTGATCGCCTTCATCGCCTTTCCCCGGGGGAGTAAATCTACGTCATGGACCGAGACCTCGAAAACCGAGACCGCCGCAGCCTGATCACGGGCGCCGCGGCGCTCGCCAGCCTGGGCGCCGTCGCCCCGGCCATCGCGGCTACGCCGAAGGTGTGGAACCGGCAGGCCTTCGAGGCCGCCATGGCCGCCTCGGGACGCCCGACCAAGATCTCCGAAGCCGCCTTCAACGCCGTGCAGGCGAGGAAGCCCGCCGCGATGAACCGGATCCGCGCCTATCTGACCAGCCGCTTCGGCGCCGCCGATCCGCGGGTGCTGTCGGCCTTCGAGCAGATCCCGCGGGAGTACTACCACTACAACTACGCCCAGCACGCCTCGATGGCCTCCGTCGCCTACGAGGAAGGGCCCAAGCCCTGGGCGCTGGGCTACGGCTCGGCCCTGTCGGACTATCTGGGCCAGGCCTACATGACCCAGGCCGCCAAACCCGGGCCCAATGATGTGACGCTGGAAGTCGGCACCGGGTCGGGCTTCCAGAGCTCGCTGCTCAGCCGCATCGTCAAGCACGCCTATTCGATCGAGATCATCGAACCGCTGGGCAAGGGCGTGGGCAGGATCTTCGCGCCGCTGGGCTATTCCAACATCACCACCCGCATCGGCGACGGCTACTACGGCTGGCCCGAGGTCGCGGGCGGCTTCGACATCATCATGGTCACCTGCGTGGCCCAGTACGTGCCGCCGGCCCTGTTCAAACAGCTCAAGCCCGGCGGTCGCCTGATCATCCCGATCGGCCAGCCGTTCAAGCGCGGCCAGGTGCTCTACATCTACACCAAGGACGCGGCCGGCAAGGTCCACTCGCGGCGCGACGTGGGGGTCTTCTTCATCCCCATGACCGGGGCCATGCAGAAGGTTCAGGCGCCGAAGACCTGACTCCGGCGGAGTCATGCTAGTACCCCTGGCGTCAGGAGCGCCGGGGGGCCAGGCATCATGGGCGACGAGCACCATTCGGTATTGCCCGAGGGCAGCGCCGAAACGCGCGAACTCCTCGATCACGTCAAGCATTCCAGAAATATCCTGGAGGCGGTGGTGGGGGTGCTCAGCGCCATCTTCGTCATCGTGGTCGGCGGCCTGATCCTGAAGCTGATCGACGTGACTTCGGCGCGCTCCACGGAGCTCAACGACAAGGCCCACGCCTTCGCCGCCATGGCCCTTACCGCGGAGACCCGCTTCGCTCGCGCAGCCAACGACCAGAAGGCGGCGGCGCAGCTGGTCAGCCGCGCCATGCTGGCCGGCGACACATCCGCGCGGGTCCTCGACCGCCTGGGCGCCTATGACCGGGCGGTGTCGGAATACCAGGCCGCGACCTACGACCTGATCCGGCTGGTGGACGGCGGCGACGCCCATCATTTCCAGCCCGCCGAATTCGCCGACCTGCACCACTATCTGCGGCTTGCGCTGGACGCCGCCGACCGGCACCAGGATTGCCTGAGCCGCCAGGCATCCCACTATCTGGCGCCCGGATCCCACGCCGCGGCATCGCGTCCCGACCGCACCGCCTGCGTCGACGGCGACGGCCGGGTCTATGACATCGAGACCGAACTGCACCTGCTGGACTCGTGCGAGGCGGGCATCGAGCGGCGCATCTACGACATGTCCGACAGCCTGACCTCGGCCGGCTGGCGCGCGGTGGAGTCCGCCCACGACGAACGGGAAGGCCTGTTCCGCGAGCGGCGCACCCAGATGGGCCCCTGGTGCCCGACCGGCCTGAAGTCCGCCGTCCTCAAGATCCCGGCCGACAGCGTCTGGCTGGCCCCTCGCCGCTAGGCCCCCGCAGATCGGACTTGCGGAGCGCGCGCCAGCGGTATTCACTGGTCAATGAATAATGCCCTGGGGAGGGACATCATGGCCGCCGTCGGCCCGCTGCTGCCCGACATCATCCGACTGCACGGCCGCTGGCGCGCAGCCTGGCCGGCGGTGGTAACCGACACGGGCGTAACCTCCTGGGCCGAGTTGGACGCACGCACCGAAAAGGTCGCAGCAGGCCTTCACGGGCTGGGACTGGCCAAGGACGCCCGCGCCGGCGTGGTCATGTCCAACGGCCGCGCCATGCTCGAGATCATGGTGGGCGCCATGAAGGCGGGCGTGGGCGTCGTCCCGCTCAATCCCTCGGTCACCGACCAGAGCCTGCAGGCCATGCTGGCCGACGCCGGCGTCGAAGCGGTGTTCGCCACGCCCGACCAGGCTCCCCGCCTGGGCCGCGTTCCGGGCGTGAGGCTCGAGGCGCAGCTGCTGGCGGCCCTGGACGGTGAAGCGACCGTGACCATGGACGGCTGGTCCGCCTATGAGCCCTGGATCGAGGCCCAACGGCCGGGCGAACCGGTCGCGCTGGTCGACGACGACCTCTGCAACATCATCTATTCCTCCGGCACCACCGGCCTGCCCAAGGGCATCGTCCACACCCACGGCGGGCGGCGGGACTGGGCCTACGACCTGGGCCTGGCGCTGCGCTATCACTCCGGCGCGCGCACCCTGATCGTCACCGGCCTCTATTCCAACATCAGCTGGGTCGGGATGCTGGCGACCCTGCTTGCCGGCGGCACGCTCGTCGTGCGCCGCCAGTTCACCCCGGCCGATTTCCTCGCCACCGTCGCGCACGAGCGGATCACCCACCTGTCCATGGTGCCGATCCAGTTCCAGCGCATCCTGGAGCATCCCGGCTCGGACGACGCCGACACCTCGTCGTTGCAGGCCATGATGTGCTGCGGCTCACCCCTGCCGGTTCCGATCAAGCGCCAGCTGTTCGAGCGCTTCGCCTGCGGGGTGATCGAACTCTACGGCTCCACCGAAGGCGTGATCACCACCCTGGCGCCCGAGGAAGCGCCCGGGCGGCTGGAGAGCGTGGGCAAGCCCGTGCCCGGCTCCGACATCCTGATCCTGGGGGGCGACGACCGGCCCGTGCCGAACGGGCAGTCCGGCGAAGTCGTGGGACTGAGCCGTTTCGCCATGGCCGGCTACTGGAACCGGCCCGAGGCGACCGAGGAGGCCTCCTGGACCGCGCCGGATGGCGTGCGCTGGCTGCGCTCGGGCGACATCGGGCGGCTGGACGAGGACGGCTACCTGACCATCGTCGACCGCAAGAAGGACCTGATCCTGTCGGGCGGCCAGAACGTCTATCCCGCCGACCTCGAGGCCGTGCTGCTGGAGCACGAAGCGGTGTCGGAGTGCGCCGTGATCGGCATCCCCAGCGAGACCTGGGGCGAGACCCCGCTGGCCCTGGTGGTGCCCCGCAACGGCGCGGCCGATCCGGATGAGCTGAAGACCTGGGCCAACCAACGGTTGGGTCGCCAACAACGTATTGGGGCCGTGGAGTTCCGCGACGCCCTGCCCCGCAACCCGACGGGCAAGCTGCTCAAGCGCGAGCTCAGAAAGGCCTACTGGCCCTGAACGAATTCAAGCCTCATTGAGACCGGTGGCCCGGAATGGGTTCACCACCCGAAGCCGCCCTTCGACCAGCAGGCCGTCGTGCATGTCTTCGGAATAGATCACCCGACAGCCGGCCTCGAGCGCGGCGGCAAGGATGCAGCCGTCGTAGATTCCGAGCCTGTGGCGCTCCGCCAACGCCGCGCCCCGATCGTGGACCTCGACACTCAGATCGACGACCCGACGGCTCAAGGTCCGGATCGCCTCTCGGGCGTTCAAGATCTCCGGCCACGACCGTCCGTGCTTCCGGCGCGAGACCGCGGCAAACTCGTTCAAGACCTGGACGCTGATCACACAACCGCCCGCCAGCAGCGCTTCGGCGCGCAGCTGGCGCTGATCGTCCGCAGCGAAGGCGTAAAGGACGACGTTGGTGTCCAGGAACGCCTCAGCGCTCATTGGCCTCGTCCCGGTTGAACCGGTAGTCGTCCGGGAAGGCGTAGCGAAGCGCCTCGATCTGCTTCAGGGCCTCCTGGCGTCGGGCCTCGTATTCGGTGTCGCGCGCGACCTCCAGCGCTCCGTCCGCGGCGGGGCGAAGCTCGACCTCGTCGCCTTCCTTCAGGCCCAGCTTCTCGGCCAGGGCCGCCGGCAGACGGATCGCCAGGCTGTTGCCCCATTTGCCGACCTGCATTTGCGCCTCCATGGATATACATTGAAATGTATATCCGTCCGCCCGGACGTCAAGACGGCGGCCCTGGTCGCGCCGACCTTTGAGCGGGCTTGGCCCCGGTCCATCCCCGACTTGGGACCAACATCCACGGGGCCTAACGATGAGCCGTTCCAGCCTGTTCGCGCGCCTGCAGTTCGCCGCCGCCTTCGCCGCCATGGGCGTGCAGAGCCTGGTGCTGGACCTCTACGTCATGCGCCTGGAGCCGATCCCCAAGGCCTGGCCGGGGCACCACCTCGGCCCCTGGGTGACCGGCGCCATCCTGCTGATCGCCTGCGCGGGGCTGCTCACCCGACGTTTCGCGCGCCTCGGCGCCCTGCTCCTGGCGGCGGTGCTGCTGGTCTGGGTCCTGGGCGTGCACCTGCCGATCGTCATCGCCAAGCCCCTGGCCTTCAACGCCCTGTTCGAGACCTTCGCCCTGTTCGGCGGCGCCTGGGCGCTGGCCGCCAGCCTGCCGGCGTCGGAGCCCCGCAAGCCGTGGGACCGGCTGGCCGATCTGGGGCGCAACGGCGGGCCGCTCTGCTTCGGCCTCTCCCTGCCGGCCTTCGGCGTCTCCCATTTTATGTATCCCGGTTTCGTGGCCGGCTTCATGCCGGCCTGGATCCCCTACCGGCCGTTCTGGGCCATCTTCGCGGGCTGCGCGCACATCGCGGCGGGCCTGGGCATCGTCACCCGGGTGCTGGGCCGCCTGGCCGCGGTCCTGGCGGGGATCATGTACGGCTCGTGGGTGTTCCTGGTGCACATCCCGCGCATCCTGGCCGCGCCCAAGGACGCGTTCGAGTGGAACGGCGCCTTCGTCGCCGCCGCCCTGTCGGCCAGCGCCTTCATCGTCGCGGGATGCCTGAAGCCCCGGCGCGCCGACTGATCGGCTATTTGCGCGGCGCCAGGATGTCGTCCAGCCGCGCCGGGACGCTCGGATCCCGCTCCAGGTGCGGGTAGCGCAGGCCGTCGTGGTAATCGATGCGCACGACCTTGTAGCGGTCGGCGACCTTGACGATCAGCTCGATCGGCTCAGCCGTTCCCTTCGCGGCCCTGACCGCGCCCTTGAGGGTGTCGCTGTCGTAGGCCACGCCATTGACCGCGATGATCTGGCCGCCGGAGGTCAGTCCCGCCTTGAAGGCCGGCCCCTCCCAGAGCACCTCGCTGATGGCCCCGTCGCGGCCCACCATCATGCCCAGCGAATAGGTCAGGTCGGTGTACTTGCGGCCCATCTCGACGGCCCGGCCGTATTCGGTGGTCTGGTCGGTGTAGACCAGGCGGTAGCCGCCGCGCTTCAGCCCGTCCAGTGGCGCGCCGGGGCCGTGGCCCTCCAGCCGGGTCTTCAGGAAGGTCGCCCAGTCGTAGGGCTGAACCTTGTTCAAGGTCGCGACCACCTCGTCGAAGTCATAGGTCCGCACCACGAACGAGCCGTTGTTCACCCCGAAGAAGGCCCGGGCGAAGTCGTCCAGCGACTTCTTGCCGCCCGACAGCTCGCGGATCAGGGTGTCGGCGTCCAGCCAGATCAGCTGGCCTTCCGAATAGTAGTCCTCGCTGCGCGACCAGCTGCGCCAGGACAGCGGCTTGCGCATGGCGATGATCGGGTCGTTGGTGGTGTCTATCAGCGGCTTCCAGGCGCGGCCGACGCGGTGGTCGTAGGTCGCCGCGGTGGCGGCGATGGCGTCCATGGCCTGGGACCTGGTCAGCAGCCCGGAGCGCGCAGCCAGGACGTAGCCCCAGTACTGGGTCTGGCCCTCGTAGACCCAGAGCAGGGAGTTGCGCATCGGCACGTCGTAGTTGGGCGTCCACAGGTCCGCCCCGCGCCGGAACTTGCCGTTCCAGGAGTGGGTGTACTCATGGGGCAGCAGGTCGCGTTCCTGCGGGTTCTTGTCCCATTCGGTGAAGTAGGTCGCGCCCGAGCCGTCCTCGCTGGACTGATGGTGCTCGACCCCGATCCCGCCCATGCGCTCCGACAGCGAGAACAGGAAGTCGTAGTGGTCGTAGTGGTGCGAGCCGTAGAGCTTGTAGGCCTGCTGAACGAGGTTGCGATGGGCGGCCAGCTGCTCCGGCTTGACCTCCAGCAACTCGGGCCGGTCGGCCATGACGTCCAGGGTGACCCGGGTCGGAGCGCCGGGATCGAGGTCCAGATGCTTGAAATAGCGCCCGGCGATCATCGGGGAGTCGAGCAGCTGCTCGTAGCTGACCGGCTTGAAGGTCTTGACCTGGCCGGGTGCGCCGGGCGCCGCCGTCTCCAGGGCGGTGGCGAAGTCCCAGCGTTCCGGCAGCTTGATCGACGGCTCGATCGTGATGCCACGGGTGAAATAGCCGGCCGGGTAGAGCGACAGCGAGAACCACTGCACGCTCATCATCTCTGGGGTCATGACGATGCGCCCGACCTTGGGATCGACCGCCGACAGGAACTGGAAGTCCAAATCCAGCGCGCTGACGCCGGCCGGCACATCGACGTGGAAGGCGAAGACATCGACCGGATCGCGCACCCACTCCAGCCGCCTGCCGCCCGCGAAGATCTCCAAGCCGCCCAGGTTGGCGATCTGACCGGTGGGCGAATGGTTGCCCGGGATCCACTTGGGGTACAGCAGGGTCAGCGGCCCCGCTCCGGACACCGGAATGGTCTCGTGGACATTGAAGATGCGGCGGTCGAGGTCGGTGGCGTCGACGCTGAGCTTGATCACACCGGGATAGGCGACGTCGCGCGGCGCGGGAATGGAGGCCGGCATCGGCGTCGGCTGCGGCAGGGGCGGCGCGTCCTGGGCCAAGGCTGCGCCGGCGGTGAGCGCAAGCAGCGAAACGGCGGCGAACAACGATTTCACGGGGGACCTCACCGGGCGCGGAAACGGGCGAGCCGTTTTTTCACAATCCGGCCCTTTGTCCAGCGCCGCTGCGACGAGCGGCGCCCGGTTTGCGGGAGGCGCTTCACCTTTGGCGAGACTCGGGGAACCTTGGTCCTCCGAACACGGATTTACTTGAAGCCCGGCGCAGCCTAAGCCGCCCGGCTTGGGCGGCTGACCGCCGCGTTGCTGACCGGGGCCTGCGAGGCGTCATGATCAAACTGTTCCAGGCGCTGATGCCCCGCGAGGACGGCTTCTTCGAGCTGTTCGGGCGTCATGCCGCCACCCTCGTCGACGGCGCCGCCAGCCTGCGCCAGATGCTGGAAGGCGGCGACCAGACGCCGGAGATGTGCCGCAAGATCAGCGCCCACGAGCACGCCGCCGACCTGATCACCGCCGAGGTGATGACCGCTGTGCGCAAGAGCTTCATCACCCCCTTCGACCGTTCCGACATCCAGTCGCTGGCCACCTCGCTCGATGACGCCATCGACCAGATGCACAAGACCGCCAAGGCCGTGACCCTGTACGAGGTGCGCGAATTCCAGCCGCACATGCGCGACATGGGCGACACCATCGTGGAGGCCGCGCGCCTGACCATGGAAGCGGTGCCCCTGATGAGCAAGATGCACTCGAACTCGGGCAAGCTGGCCGAGCTGACCGAGAAGATCGTCAAGGTCGAGGGCCGCTCCGACGACCTCTACGACCAAGGCATGAAGGCGCTCTACCACGACATCGGCAAGAACGACGCCATGCGCTTCATCGTCGGCGCCGAGATCTACGATCACCTGGAAAAGGTGGTCGACCGCTTCGAGGACGTGGCCAACCGCATCAGCGGCATCGTCGTCGAACACGTCTGAGCGGGGACGGGGTCTTGGACGGCGTCACCCTCCTTCTCATCCTGCTGATCATCACGGCGCTGGCGTTCGACTTCCTGAACGGGCTGCACGACGCCGCCAACTCGATCGCCACCATCGTCTCGACCCGGGTGCTTCCGGCGCGCTACGCCGTGTTCTGGGCGGCCTTCTTCAATTTCGTGGCCTTCCTGGTCTTCGGACAGCACGTTGCCAGCACCGTCGGCAAGGGGATCATCGACCCGCACATCGTCAGCGATCAGGTGATCTTCGGCGCCCTGGTGGGCGCCATCGTCTGGAACGTCCTGACCTGGCTGGCCGGCATTCCCTCCTCCTCCTCCCACGCCCTGGTCGGCGGGCTGATCGGGGCGGGCGTCGCCAAGGCCGGCTTTAAGGCAGTGGTGCTGGACGGGGTGGGCAAGACCATCGGCGCCATCGTGGTCTCCCCGGCCCTGGGCTTCCTGCTGGCGCTGCTGCTGGTGCTGGTGGTGTCCTGGCTGTTCGTCAAATCCCACCCGGCCTTCGCCGACCGGATTTTCCGCAAGCTGCAGTTCGTCTCCGCCTCGCTCTATTCCCTGGGTCACGGCGGCAACGACGCCCAGAAGACCATGGGGGTGATCACCGTCCTGCTCTACGCCCATGGCCTGCTGAAGGGCTCCTTCCACGTGCCGCTGTGGGTGGTGCTGGCCTGCCAGGCGGCCATGGCGCTGGGAACCCTGTTCGGCGGCTGGCGTATCGTCCACACCATGGGCTCCAAGATCACCCGCCTGACCCCGATGCAGGGCTTCTGCGCCGAGACCGGCGGGGCGATGACCCTGTTCCTGTTCACCAACCTCGGCATCCCGGTCTCGACGACCCACACCATCACCGGCGCCATCGTGGGCGTGGGCGCGGCCAAGCGGGTGGGCGCGGTGCGCTGGAACGTGGCCACCTCCATCGTCTGGGCCTGGGTGATCACCATGCCGGCGGCGGCCCTGATTGGCGCGGGCGCCTGCCTGTTCGCCGGCCTGTGGATGCGCTGAGATGAAGCCCTTGCGCCCCCCCGAGGCTCACACACCCGCCGTCCAGTACGCCGCCCTGCCCTGGCGGCGCGGCGCTGAGGGCGTCGAGATCCTGCTGGTCTCCTCGCGCGAGACCAGGCGCTGGGTCATCCCCAAGGGCTGGCCCATGCAGCGGCGCGAACCGCACGCGGCCGCCGCGCGCGAGGCGCTCGAGGAAGGCGGCATCCAGGGCCTGATCGATGCGGTCGCCATCGGCCACTACCCCTACCAGAAGCGCCTGAAGCGCGGCATCGAGGTCGCCGTCCTGGTCGAGGTCTTCCCGCTGGAGGTCCGCCGCGAGCGAAAGAAGTGGCCGGAGAAGAACCAGCGCACCCGCCAGTGGTTCACGCCCCAGGCCGCCGCCGACGCGGTGGACGAGCCGGAACTCAAGGCCCTGATCCTGGCCTTCGCGCGCAGCAAGGCGAACTGACGCGCGGCCAGAGCCGCGCCTTCAGGCCTCACCCGCCGTACGGCACCCAGATCGTCTTCACCTGGGTGGCGTTGTGCAGGAACTGCTGGCCTTCGCCGGTGACCGGCGAATACCAGTCGCGCGCCTTGCCGTCGTTGACCCAGGTGCGCTTGAGGTTGCCCGTGGACGCGGCCTCGACCATGCGGCAGCCCTCGGCCGAGCCGTGGTACCAGATGGCGTCGACCTGATCGTGTTGGGCCAGGACCTTGGCCAGCAGGTCGCGCTCGCCGGTGACGATGTTGATCACCCCGTTCGGGACGTCGGAGGTCTCCAGCACCTGATAGAGGTCGGTGGCCAGCAGCGGGTAGCGCTGGGAAGGGATGACCACGACGCGGTTGCCCATGGCCACGGCGGGGCCGATCAGCGAGATCAGCGCCAGCAGCGGGTGAGTGTCCGGGCAGACGAGGCCCATGATGCCGATGGGCTCATGCACGCTGACCGCCAGCTGGCGCGAGGGCGGCGAATGCACCCGCGCCTCGTACTTGTCGGCCCAGGCGGCGTAGGCGAACAGACGCTCGATGGAGGTGGCGACCTCCTTTTCGGCCTCGCCCTTGGACACACCCGTCAGGCCGTGCAGCCGGTCGGCGAACTCCTCGGCCCGCACATCGAGGTTTTCGGCCAGGTAGTAGAGAATCTGGGCCCGGCCGTGAGCGGCGGTGCGCTCCCACGACGCCGCGTTGAAGGCGTGCTCGACGGCGTCGCGGATGTCCTTGCGGTTGCCTTCGCCCACGCGCCCGGCCAGCCGGCCCTTGTGGTCCAGCACCTCCAGGGTGTTGGCGCCATCGGGGCGGGTCTGCTTGCCGCCGATGTAGTTCTTGGGCGTGCGGTCGATGCCGTGGGACGGGACCTTGGCGTCGGAGCGCTTGGGCTCGGGCAGGATCACCTCGCCCTTGGCCAGCCACTCGTTCTTCGGCTTCAGGTACTCCTCCAGCCCCTCGCGCCCGCCCTCACGGCCAAAGCCGGACTCGCGGTAACCGCCGAAGGGACAGGCGGCGTCGAACTGGTTGGCGGTGTTGACCCAGACCACCCCGGCCTTGATCTCGCCCGCCAGCTCCAGGGCCCGGTTGATGTTCTCCGACCAGACCGCCGCGGCCAGGCCGTAACGGGAGTTGTTGGCCAGCTGGGCCGCCTCGGTGAGCGAGCGGAAGGTCATGACCGAAAGGACGGGCCCGAAGATCTCCTCGCGCCAGGCGATGTTGGAGGTGCCCACGTCCGTCAGCAGGGTCGGCGGGAAGAAGCTGCCGGTGATCGGGCAGGACACGTCCGGCTGCCACACCGTAGCGCCCTCGTCTGCGGCCTGTTTGACCAGGGCGGTGACGCGCGTCTTCTGGATGGGCGCGGCGAGCGAGCCCATGTCGATGGCCTTGTCGAGCGGATCGCCGATTCGGAACTTCGACAGGCGGGTCTTGATCTTGGCGATCAGCCTGTCCGCAGCCCCCTCTTCGACGAGCAATCTCGATCCGGCGCAGCAGACCTCGCCCTGGTTGAACCAGATGGCGTCGACCAGGCCTTCGACCGCGCCGTCGAGGTCGGCGTCCTCCAGCACGATGAACGGCGACTTGCCGCCGAGTTCCATGGTCAGCTTCTTGCCGGAGCCCGCGGTGCGCTCGCGGATCAGACGTCCAACGCCGGTGGAGCCGGTAAAGGCCAGCTTGGCCACGTCCGGATGGTCGACCAGGGCCTGGCCGGTGTCGCCGGCGCCGGTGACGATGTTGATCACGCCCGGCGGCACGCCAGCCTCTTCGCAGAGCTCGGCGAAATAGAGCGCGGTCAGGCTGGTGTGGTCGGCGGGCTTGAGCACCACGGTGTTGCCGCAGGCGAGCGCCGGGGCGATCTTCCAGGCCAGCATCAGGAGCGGGAAGTTCCAGGGAATGACCTGGCCCACCACGCCCACCGGCTCGCGGTCGGGCGCCTCGCGGTCGAGAAGCTGGGCCCAGCCGGCGTTGTAGTAGAAGTGACGCGCTACCAGCGGCACGTCGATGTCACGCGTCTCGCGGATGGGCTTGCCGTTGTCCAGGCTCTCCAGCACCGCCAGGAAACGGCTGGTCTTCTGCACCAGCCGCGCGATGGCGTAGAGCACCCGGGCGCGCTGATGGCCCGAGGTCTTCAACCACTTGGGCAGCGCCGCCTTCGCGGCCTGAACCGCCCGGTCGATGTCGGCGGCCGAGCCGTGGGCGACCTTGGCCAGGAAGCTGTCGTCGGCGGGGCTGCGGGCCTCAAAGTACTTGCCGCTCTCCGGCGGCGACCATTTTCCGTCGATGTAGAGGCCGATGCCGTCGGCGTGGCCGGCCAGCCAGGCGCGGACCTTGTCGGAGGCCTCGGGGGCGGGACCGTATTCCATGGTCTGGAAGATCTCGGCGATGCGGTTCATGCGTGTTCGCCTCAGCCCATCGGATGGCGGTTGGCGGCCGAGTAGCGGCCGGTGAGGTGGTGCTCGAGCTGGCGTTCGATGTCACCAAGCAGGCGCGAGGCGCCCATGCGGAACAGGTGCGGGCTGAGCCAGGCGTCGCCCAGTTCCTCCTTCATCAGGGTGAGATAGGCCAGCGCCTGCTTGGCCTGGGCGATGCCGCCTGCGGGCTTGAAGCCGACCTGCCAGCCGGTGCGCTCGTAGTAGTCGCGGATGGCTCTGACCATGATCAGGCTGACGGGCATGGTGGCGTTGACCGCTTCCATGCCGGTGGAGGTCTTGATGAAGTCCGAGCCCGCCATCATGCAGACGGTGGACGCCTTGCCGACCTTGTCCGCCGAACCCAGCTCGCCCGTGGCGATGATCGCCTTCAGATGAGCCGGGCCGCAGGCTTCGCGGAAGGCCTGGACCTCGTCGTAGAGCGCCTCCCAGTCGGCGGTGAGCACGTGGCGTCGCGAGATGACGATGTCGATCTCCATGGCGCCGGCCGCGACCGAGGCCTCGATCTCCGCGAGGCGGGTCTTCAGCGGCGCCAGGCCGGCCGGGAAGCCGGTGGAGACGGCAGCGACCGGAATGCCGCTGCCTTTCAGGGCCTTGACGGCGGTTTCCACCATCTCGTGGTAGCAGCAGACCGCCCCGACCTTCAGGTTCAGGTGACCCACGCCCAGCGCGTCCAGCAGATCCTGGCGCACGGGCGCCCTGGCCTTGGCGCACAGGCGTTCGATCCGCCCCGGGGTGTCGTCGCCGGCCAGCGAGGTCAGGTCCATGCAGGTGATGGCGTGCAGCAGCCAGGCCGCCTGCCAGTCCTTCTTGACCGTGCGGCGTCCGCCTAAGGAGTCGGTGCGGCGCTCCACGGCGCTGCGGTTGATCCGGATGCTGTCGACCCAGCCGGCGTCGAAGGGCACGCCCGGATTGCGTTCGGGCTCGTTGTGGCGCGGCGCCTCGGGGGTCTTATCCCCGCTCTGGGCCTGCCGGTCTTTCTCGTCGAACGGTACGATCTTCATCTCATCTCTCCCGGCGCGTT
The DNA here is from genome assembly GCA_964432415.1 of uncultured Caulobacteraceae bacterium. Classification (GTDB taxonomy): domain Bacteria; phylum Pseudomonadota; class Alphaproteobacteria; order Caulobacterales; family Caulobacteraceae; genus JAFECT01. Next base: position 45,360 of record CAYSNW010000005.1, on the reverse strand, counting down.
CTACAGGAACGAGGCGCCGTGCTGGAGGGGCTCCAGGCCCAGGTGTTTCGAAAGGCTCGCGCCGATGTCGGCGAAGGTCTCGCGCCGTCCGAGCGGTCCGGGCGTCACACCCGAGCCCAGAGCGATGACGGGCACATATTCGCGGGTGTGGTCGGAGCCCGGCCAGGTCGGGTCGCAGCCATGGTCGGCCGACAGGACCAGCAGGTCGCCTTCGCGCATCCCACTGAGGATTTCAGGAAAACGCCGGTCGAAGTGTTCGATGGCGGAGGCATAGCCCGCCACGTCGCGGCGGTGGCCGTACAGGGTGTCGAAATCGTTGAAATTGGCGACGATCAGCGACCCGTCGGGCGCATCCTTCAGCTCGGCGTTCACCGCGTCGAAGATGGTGTCGTTGTAGCCGCCCTTGACCTTCCGGGTGACGCCGGAGTGGGCGAAGATGTCGTCGATCTTGCCGATGGCGATCACCTCGCGCCCGGCCGCCTTGGCCATGTCCATCAGGGTCGGGCGCGATGGCGGCGTCGCATAGTCCTTGCGGTTGGTGGTGCGCTTGAAGGTCTCGGCGCTCTCGCCCACGAAGGGCCGCGCGATCACCCGCCCGACATTGTAGGCGTCGACCAGATCGCGCGCGACCAGGCAGACCTCGTACAGCCGCTCCAGGCCGAAATGGGTCTCGTGGGCGGCGATCTGGAACACGGAATCGGCGGAGGTGTAGACGATCGGCTTGCCGGTGCGGATGTGCTCCTCGCCGAAGGTCTTGATCACCTCGGTGCCCGAGGCATGGGCGTTGCCGAGGACGCCCGGAAGCCCGGCCTTTTCGATCAGGTCACGGAGCAGTTCCGGCGGGAAGGAGTTCAGCTTGGGGAAGTAGCCCCAGTCGTACTCGACCGGCAGGCCCAGCATCTCCCAGTGGCCGGACGGGGTGTCCTTGCCCCAGCTGACCTCGGCCGCGAATCCGTAAAGGCCGTCCACCCGATCGGGTCTGGCCACCGGAAGCGGCGTGCCCGAGGCGGCCTCGCAGGCCAGGGAAAGGCCTGTGCGTGCAAGGTTCGGCATCACCAGCGGGCCCGAGCGCAGACCCTCGCGGTCCGCCTCGCCGCGCGCGGCGGCGATCGCCACATGGCCGAAGGTGTTGGCGCCCTGGTCCTCGGGTCTGGCGCTGTCGGCCGAGCCGATGCCCAGCGAGTCCAGCACACACAGAATGGCGCGCATGTTCGCGCTGCTCCTCGTCAAAAACGCTGTAAATCACGGTCGGGGGCATGGGGGCAACCTCGGGGGCGTCTCCTTCGCCCCATTCTGGTCGCCATGGAGGTCCAGAAAACGGGCATGACAGGCCTTCGCGCCCTGCTGATCGTCGCCGCCGTTCTCGCCGCGCCGAGCGCCGTCGCGCAGCCCGCGTCGCGTGATCCCTTCGTGGCGCGAATTCTCGACGCCCACAACCGGGCGCGCGCCGCGGTGGGCGTGCCGGCCCTGAGCTGGAACGCCGACCTGGCCGAGGAAGCGGCCAGCTGGGCCCGCCACCTCGCGGAGATCGGTGAGATGCGCCACTCCGACAACGCCGCCCGTCCAGGCCAGGGCGAGAACCTGGCGACCGGCACGGCGGGCTACTTCGGCCTCGACGCCCTGGTCGGCTTCTGGTCGGACGAGGGGCGCCTGTACCGCCCCGGCGTCTTCCCCAATGTCAGCCGCACCGGCTCCTGGCACGACATCGGCCACTACAGCCAGATGGTCTGGCGCGAGACCACCGAGGTCGGCTGCGGCCTCGCCAGCGGCGGGGGCATGGACTACCTGGTCTGCCGCTACAGCCCGCCGGGCAATGTGATCGGCCAGCAAGCGTACTGATGCCCCTTGTCACCGGCGCTGATCCCGGCTCTTTTCGCCTGAGCTTTGGCGCAATTGTGCGCCGATTTTTGAGAAATGGCGTTCGATGCGTACCCTTTTCGCCCTGATGGCCGCCCTGGCGCTGGCCTGTCCGCCGGCGGCCATGGCCGCGGCGCCGGTCTGCGCCGACTGCGTGAAGGCCACCATGGCCCACCTGGCCGACGACACGTTCAAAGGGCGCAAGTGCGGGACGCAGGACGAACATGCCGCAGCTGACTACATCGCCGGAGAACTGAAGCGCTATGGCGCGGCGCCCGCCTTCAAGGACGGCTACCTGCAGCCGGTGGAGCTCGACACCACCGTGCTCGCGGCGCCGGCCGTGCTGAGCGCCGGGGGCGTGCATTGGACGGTCGGCAAGGAGATTGCGGCGCTGGGCCGGGTCCACCCCGCCCAAGGCGAGCTGGTCGTCGTCACCGATCCTGCCAAGGCGCCGGCGGATTTGAAGGGCAAGGTGGTGTTCTACGACGTGCCCATGTTCGACGATGGCGTGCGGCGCGCTCTGATCAGCAAGGGTGCGGCCCTGGTGATCGTGCCCGCCTTCGGGCCGATCATCGAACACTGGGACGAGATCGCCGTGTCGGCCGGGAGCGAAACCAAGGTCGTCGGGGTCGAGGGCCGCAGGATGAGTTCCAGCCGCGGCTTCACCCTGGTGGTCAGGCCGGAGGCGCTGGCGCCGCTACGCGCCCTGGCGGGCGGCAGCCCCATCAGCTTCGAGGCGACCTATGCGCCCCCGATGGTGCGCATCACCAACAATGTGGTGGGCGTCATCCATGGCACGGCGCCGGACGCCGATCAGCAGGCGGTGCTGCTGAGCGCCCACTACGATCATCTCGGCGTGCGGGGCGGCGTGATCTTCCACGGCGCCAACGACGACGCGTCGGGAACGGCGGCGGTGCTGGAATTCGCCCGCATGCTGGGAGCCGGCGCGAAGCCCAGGCGCACGGTCTATTTCGCCCTGTTCGGCTGTGAGGAGGAAGGGGGTCTCGGCGCGAGCTTCTACCGCTCCCACACGCCCACACCGCTGGCCGACCTGAAGGCCAACCTCGAGTTCGAAATGATCGGGGCCAAGGATCCCAAGCACCCCGACGCCCTGATGATGACCGGCTGGGAACGCTCCAACCTGGGCCCGACGCTTGCCCAGCACGGCGCGAAAATCGAACCCGACTTCTATCCCGAGCAGAACTTCTTCACGCGCTCCGACAACTACGAACTGGCCCTGCAGGGGGTGGTCGCCCACACGGTCAGCGGCTGGGCCGTGACGCCCACCTACCACGACGCCAGCGACGACCTCGCCCATGTGGATTTCCCCTACATGAACGAGGTGATCGCTTCGTTCGTCGAGCCGGTGAAATGGCTGGTGAACAGTGACTTCGTCCCGGCCTGGAACGAAGGCAAGAAGCCCTAGGCGCCTAGCCCGCCGCCTTGGCCGCCGCGATCAGGCCGTCGTCGATCTCGCGGGCCCTGACCGCCGCGGGGCGCGCCTGCAGCCGCGCCGAATAGCGCTCGAACGCCGGCCGCTTCTCGATGGAGCCGAACATCAGCCCCCAGCCGATATGCGCGCCGAAATAGACGTCCGCGGCGCTGAAGCGGTCGCCCAGCAGGTATTCCCGCTCGCCGATGGCCAGCTCCAGCGCGTCCATGACGTCCTCGTAGGAGCCGAAGCCCAGCATGCCCTTCTTCTCGGGCGGCGCGGTCCAGCCCATGGACCTGGCCGTAACCGCCGCCTCCACCGGCCCGGCGGCGAAGAACATCCAGCGGAAATAGGTCCCGCGCGCCGTGTCGCCGATCGCCGGCGCCAAGCCGGCCTCCGGGAAGGCGTCGGCCAGGTAGGCGCAGATGGCGCCGGCCTCGGTGACCACCGTGCCGCCGTGGCTGATCGCCGGCACCTTGCCCATCGGATTGACCGCCAGGTAGGCGGGCGCCTTCATGGTCGTGCCGTAGTCCAGCACCTCGGTGCGGTAGGGCCGGCCCACCTCCTCCAGCATCCAGCGCACGATCCGGGCCCGGGACATGGGGTTGGTGTAGAAGACGAGTTCGTCGGACATGGCGGTTCCTTCAGCGGGTTTCGATCGCATCCTGGGGCGGCGGTGCTGACAGCATGATGTCAGCAGTCGTCCCTAGTCGACCTCGGAGCAGGCCTTGCTGCCGGCGCAGCGCAGGCTGACGAAGGCCTCGTTGAGCAGCACCCAACGGCCGTCGCGGGGAACCCAGGTGGCCTGGTAGACCCCGGTCAGCTTCATCAGGCCGTCCGGCTTGCGCCAGGTCCCGACCCAGGTCCCGCTCTCCGCCGCCCGCTTGGCGTTGGCCGAGGCGGTGACCGTGCGAGGCGTGCGCACATAGGTGACGAAGGTGGGATCCTTGAAGGTTGCTCCCAGCCGCCGCGCGAAGCCCTCGACGTCCAGGGGCTTGCCCAGCGATCCCGGCAGGATGGTGTAGTCCGGCGCGAAGAAACTTCGCATCCGTTCGTAGTCGTGGGCGGCGACGGCGGCATTGGACGCCGCCCGCTGGGCGCGGATTTCGGTGGCGGGATCGGCGCCGTGGACGGCGGCGAACATCAGCAGGAGGGAGATCATCCAAAGGCTCCGGTTTGGGGCATCCTGCCCTCACCGCCCTGCGCACGCCAGCGCTTCACATCCCCCCGAACAGGTCCGGCGGTCCGGCCGCCGCGGCGCCCTCGATCTGCAGCATCCTGAGCTTCGTCCTCGACCCGCCCGGCGCGGAGAAGCCGCCCAGCTTGCCGCCGGCCGCCACCACCCGGTGGCAGGGCACCACGATCGGCCAGGGGTTCTTGCCCATGGCCTCGCCCACGTCGCGGGCCAGGCGCGGGTCGTCGCCCAGGCGGCGCGCGATCTCGCCGTAGGTGCGGGTCTCGCCGGGCGGGATAGCGCGGGCGATGGCGTAGACCCGGCGCTGGAACTCCGACACCCGGTCGAGGTCCAGCACCACGTCGCGAAGATCATCGTCCTTGCCGCCGGCCAGCAGGTCCTGGATGCGTCGGATCACCTGCGCCACTTCCGGCGGCGGCTCGGCCGGCACGGCGTCGGGAATGCGGCGGGTGAAGCCGTGGCGCGGCGCCTCGCCGGCGGAATCGGGCAATCGGGCGCCCACCAGACCGTTCGGTCCCCAGGCCAGGCCGCAGGTCCCGATGGCGGTTTCGAACAGGGCGAAATGAATCTCGGCCATGAATCCATTCTAGCATCCGGCCCCGCCTCCGCTCCCCGGATCTTGCGATGAAAACGGACCGGTACCGGTCTTTGGCGGAGGAACCGAAAGCCTGCTACTGTCCGTCTCGATTTTGACAGTTCCGGTCGCACCCCTGCGCGCCCGCCTCTGCGGGAGCGCGCCGGCCATGTCTGCAGACCAATCGGCGATCAGCCTTCCGGGCCTCGCGCCGGCCTGGACCCCGCCCCAGTCGCTGGAAGAGCGCGCCAAGCAGCTGCTGGTGCCGCCCGCCGTCTATATCCGCTACCTGTTCGCCAAGAACCTGCGCCACGGCGAGGCCGAGCTGAAGCTGATCCCCTGGCTGGCGCGGCGCGACCGCGTCTCGCTCGACATCGGCGCCAACAAGGGCGTCTATTCCTTCGCCCTGCTCAAGCACAGCGCCGAGGTCCACGCCTTCGAGCCCCAGCCCAAGCTGTTCGCGGTGCTGGAGCGCTGGGCCAGGGGCCGTGTCCACCTGCATCAGGTCGCGCTCAGCAACGTTTCGGGCCAGGCTCAGCTGCTGGTGCCTCGCACCCGGCGCGGCTGGTCCAATCAGGGCGCCTCGCTCAGCGCCGTGAAGGTCTGCGGCGAACATCAGACCCTGTCGGTGCCGGCGGTGCGGCTCGACGACCTGGGTCTGACCAACGTCGGCTTCATCAAGATCGATGTGGAGGGCTTCGAACAGGAGGTGCTGGAAGGCGCCGCCCGGTTGCTGGCCCGCGACCGCCCCACCCTGCTGGTCGAGCTCGAGGAGAAGCACACGCGGGTGCCGCTGGAGACCATGGTCGCCAACATCTGCGCCCACGGCTACCGCTGCTACGCCCTCGTGCGCGGCGCCCTGACCCCGTTCGGACGCATCGACCTGGCGCGCCATCACCGCAGCCCGAAGGCGCGGGCCGACTACGTCTTCAACTTCATCTTCCTGCCGGATTGAGCGGGCCTGCGCCCGTTTCGCGCCAGACCCGTCACAAAAGCTTCACACAACCCGCTTGACCCGTCCCGCGGATTGGTTCGTTGTCCCCGGTTCGTGTCGCTTCCAACGGGGCGATACAGCACAGTCGCGCGGGGGACGCGCGCTGAGACGGGGGTCATAGGCGCCGATGGCGTTGAGGTCAGTTCAAGCCGGCGCGGTTCCGACCGCGGCCGAAATCGAAGCGAATTTCGCGGACCTGCATGAGCCGCTGAACACGGTGCAGGCGACGATCGAGGCCGAACGCTGCCTCTACTGTTACGACGCGCCCTGCATCCAGGCCTGTCCGACCTCGATCGACATCCCGACCTTCATCCACCAGATCCGCACCAAGAACCTGAAGGGTTCGGCCCTAACCATCCTGGATTCCAACATCCTGGGCGGCACCTGCGGACGCGCCTGCCCGACCGAGGTGCTGTGCGAGCAGTCCTGCGTCATGCACAAGCGCGGCGAAGAGCCGATCAAGATCGGCGCCCTGCAACGCCACGCTGTTGACCATCTGATCGACCAGACAGAGGCCGGAGCGCCGCACCCGTTCACCCGCGCGCCCTCGACCGGCAAGACCCTGGCCGTGGTCGGCGCCGGTCCCGCGGGCCTGGCCTTCGCCCACCGCGCCGCCCTGCTGGGTCACGAGGTGACCATCTATGAGGCCCGGCCCAAGCCCGGCGGCCTGAACGAATACGGCCTGGCCGCCTACAAGATGGCCGACGACTTCGCCCGCCGCGAGGTCGAGTTCGTGCTGGGCGTGGGCGGCATCTCCATCGAGTACGGCAAGATCCTGGGCGGCAATCTGTCCATGCACCAGCTGCGCGCCGACCACGACGCTGTGTTCCTGGGCCTGGGCCTGTCCACCTCGAAGAAGCTCGACATTCCCGGCGAGGACATCCCGGGTGTGTTCGACGCGCTCGACTTCATCGCCGCGGTTCGTCAGGCCGAAGACCGCTCGCGCCTGCCGGTCGGGCGCGAGGTGATCGTGATCGGCGGCGGCAACACCGCCATCGACGCCGCCGTCCAGGCCAGGCGCCTGGGCGTGCCCAACGTCACCCTGGTCTACCGCCGCGGCGAGGCCGAGATGGGGGCCACGGACTTCGAGCGGGACCTGGCGCGCCTGAACGGCGTCAACATCCGCCTGTGGGCCTCGCCCGTCGCCATCGAGGGCGGCGAGATGGTCTCAGGTGTGGTGTTCCAGGACGTGCGCCTGCTGCGCGGCCAGCTGATGCCCGAAGGCGAGCCCTTCGTTCTGCGCGCCGACATGGTGCTCAAGGCCATCGGCCAGAAGTTCGACCCCGCCGCCGTCATGGGGCTGGAGATGCACGGCTCCAAGCTGAAGATCGGCGAGGACTATTCCACCTCGCTCGCGGGCGTCTTCGCCGGCGGCGACTGCGTCGATGCGGGCGAGGACCTGACCGTACGCGCGGTGGAGGATGGCAAGCGCGCCGCCCACGCCTGCGACCGTTATCTGAAAGGGGCCTGAGCCATGGCCGACCTGAGGTGCCGCATCGGCGGCGTGGATTCGATCAACCCGTTCTGGCTGGCTTCGGCCCCGCCCTCGGACAAGTACTACAACGTCGAGCGCGCCTTCGCGGCCGGCTGGGGCGGGGTGGTCTGGAAGACGCTGGGCGTCGATCCGCCGGTGGTCAATGCGTCCAGCCGCTACGGCGTGCACAAGGATTCGCTCGGCGCCGTCATCGGCATCAACAACATCGAGCTGATCTCCGACCGGCCGCTGGAGCAGAACCTCAGAGAGATCGAGCAGCTGCGGCGCGAATGGCCCGACCGGGTGATCATCGGCTCGCTGATGGCGCCGATCGACGAACAGGCCTGGAAGGAACTGGCCATCAAGATCGCCAATGCGGGGGTCCAGGGCATCGAGCTCAACCTCGGCTGCCCGCACGGCATGTGCGAGCGCGGCATGGGCTCGGCCATCGGCCAGGTGCCCGAGATGGTGGAGCAGACCACCCGCTGGGTGCGCGAGGCGGTGAACATCCCCGTCTTCACCAAGCTGACCCCCAACATCACCGACATCCTGGTCCCGGCCGAGGCGGCGCTCCGCGGCGGAGCCCACGCCGTGTCCCTGATCAACACGGTCAATTCCATCGTCTCGGTGGACCTGAAGGCCATGGCGCCGACCCCCACGGTCGACGGCGTCGGCACCCACGGCGGCTACTGCGGCTCGGCGGTGAAGCCGATCGCGCTGAACATGGTCTCGGCCATCGCGCGCGATCCGGACACTCGGGGCCTGGAGATCTCGGCCATCGGCGGCATCTCGACCTGGAAGGACGCGGCCGAGTTCATCGCGCTGGGCGCCTCAGGGGTGCAGGTCTGCACCTCGGTGATGCTCTACGGCTTCCGCATCGTGGAGGACATGATCGCGGGCCTGTCCAACTTCATGGACGAGGAAGGCTACGCCACCATCGCCGACTTCCAGGGCAAGGCGGTGCGCAACACCGTCGACTGGAACGAGCTGAACCTGAACTTCGACCTCAAGGCCAGGATCGACCAGGACAGCTGCATCGAGTGCGGCCGCTGTTTCATCGCGTGCGAGGACACCTCCCACCAGGCCATCCGCATGGACGCCAAGGCCGGCGGCGGGCGCACCTTCACGGTGATCGACGACGAGTGCGTGGGCTGCAACCTGTGCCAGCACGTCTGCCCGGTCTCGAGCTGCATCGAGATGGTCGCCGTCGTCGACGACCGCCCCAAGGTCACCTGGCCCGAACACCCGCTCAACCCGTTGAAGGTCGCCTGAGTTGAACAAGCCGGTCAAACCCAACAGCCTCGAAGCCTACTGGATGCCGTTCACGGCCAACCGCCAGTTCAAGGCGGAGCCGCGCATCTTCGTCGGCGCCCAGGGCATGTATTACAAGACCGCCGACGGGCGTGACGTGCTGGACGGGGTCTCCGGCCTGTGGTGCTGCGCTGCCGGCCACAACCGCCCCGAGATCGCGAAGGCCGTCTCCGACCAGCTGACCGAGCTCGACTATTCCCCCGCCTTCCAGATGGGCCACTACAAGGCCTTCGAGCTGGCCGACCGGCTGGCCAACCTGGCGCCGGGCGATCTGAACCACGTCTTCTTCACCAACTCCGGATCGGAGTCGGTGGAGACCGCCCTGAAGATGGCCATCGCCTATCACCGCATCCGCGGCGAGGGTCAGCGGGTGCGCCTGATCGGGCGCGAGAAGGGCTATCACGGGGTCAATCTGGGCGGCATGTCGGTGGGCGGCATGGTCGCCAACCGCAAGATGTTCGGGGCGCTGGTCACCGGCGTCGACCACATCCGCCACACCCACGGCCTCGAGGCCAACCTGTTCTCCAAGGGCGAGCCCGAGCACGGCGCCGAGCTGGCCGACGACCTGCAGCGGCTGTGCGACCTGCACGATCCCTCTACCATCGCCGCGGTGATCGTGGAGCCCGTGGCGGGTTCCGCCGGGGTGCTGATCCCGCCGAAGGGTTATCTGAAAAGACTTCGCGAAATCTGTGACAAGCACGGTATTCTTCTGATCTTCGATGAGGTTATCACCGGCTTCGGGCGCCTGGGCACGCCCTTCGCGGCCCAGTACTTCGACGTCGAGCCCGACATCGTCACCACCGCCAAGGCTATCACCAACGGCGTCATCCCCATGGGCGCCGTCTTCGCCCAGAAGAAGGTCTACGAGACCTTCATGCAGGGCCCGCCCAACGCCATCGAGTTCCTGCACGGCTACACCTTCTCGGCCATTCCGGCCGCCTGCGCCGCCTCGCTGGCGACGCTGGACATCTTCGAGCGCGAGGGGCTGATGACCCGCGCCGCGGGCCTGGCGGAATACTGGCAGGACGCCATCCACTCGCTGAAGGGCAGCCGCCACGTCATCGACATCCGCAATCTCGGCCTGATCGGGGCGGTGGAGCTGCAGGGCGTCGAGGGCCAGCCGACCAAGCGCGCCTTCGAGGCCTTCCTGAAGTGCTACGAGCGGGGCCTGCTGATCCGCACCACAGGCGACACCATCGCGCTCTGCCCGCCGCTGATCGCGGGCGAGACCCACCTCGACTTCATGATCGAGACCCTGCGCGACGTTCTCAAAACCATCGACTAACCGGAGACATCCCCACCATGGCGACCCTTCGCGGCGGCCTGATCCAGATGGGCCTGAAGGCCTCCACCGACGAGACTCCTCAGGCCATCACCAAGGCCATGATCGACGCGCACCTGCCCCTGATCGAGGAGGCCGGCAAACAGGGCGTCCAGGTCCTTTGCTTCCAGGAGGTGTTCACCCAGCCCTACTTCTGCCCGAGCCAGGACTCGAAGTGGTACGACGCCGCCGAGCCGATCCCGGACGGCCCGACCACCAAGCTCATGCAGGAGCTGGCCAGGAAGCACTCCATGGTCATCGTGGTCCCGATCTACGAGAGCACCAAGGTCGCGGGCGTCTACTACAACACCGCCGCCGTGATCGACGCCGACGGGACCTACCTCGGCAAATACCGCAAGACCCACATCCCGCAGGTGGCGGGCTTCTGGGAGAAGTTCTTCTTCAAGCCGGGCGCCTCGAACTGGCCGGTGTTCAAGACCAAATACTGCAAGCTCGGCGTCTACATCTGCTACGACCGCCACTTCCCCGAAGGCTGGCGCGCGCTGGCGCTGAACGGGGCGGAGTACATCGTCAATCCGTCGGCTACGGTGGCGGGCCTGTCGGAGTACCTGTGGAAGCTGGAGCAGCCGGCCTCGGCCGCGGCCAACGGCTGCTGGATCGGCGCCATCAACCGGGTCGGCCGCGAGGGCCCCTGGAACATCGGCGACTTCTACGGCCAGTCCTACTTCGTCAATCCGCGCGGCCAGATCGAGAAGTGCGCGTCGCGCGACCAGGACGAGCTGATCGTGCACGACATGGACATGGACATGATCAAGACGGTCCGCGACACGTGGCAGTTCTTCCGCGACCGCCGGCCCGACACCTACGGGCCGCTGGTGGAGCTGGAGTAGGCCCCGTGGCCAAACCCGCCGCCAAGGCCCCGGCCGACAAGCTGGCGCTCTACGAGGCGCTGGTGGCGCGGTTTCCCGAGGTCGAGCGCAAGGGCGCGGCCATGCCCTACACCTCCATGAACGGCAACATGTTCAGCCAGCTGGATCCCACGGGGACTCTGGCGCTGAGGCTGGGCGAGCCGGAGCGGTCCGCTTTCCTGAAGGCCCACGATACCAAGCTGCACGAGGCCTACGGCATCGTTCAGAAGGAATACGTCGACGTGCCCGCGCAGTTGCTGGCCGACACCGACGCGCTCGCGAAGCACTTCCAGGCCAGCATCGCCTATGTGGCCTCGTTGCGCGCCAAGCCCACCACACGCAAGAAGACCTGAGCCACCGAGGGGGACACAACATGGCCGAGGCCGAACACCACGCCGAAATGCCCGCCGGGGCCGATCCGACGCTCTGGAACCACGACCTGGCGCCGGTCACCGACGCCCAGCGCACCTGGAACTGGTCGTCCTTCGCCGCCCTCTGGGTCGGGATGGTGGTCTGCATCCCTACCTACACCCTGGCCGGCGGCCTGATCGACCAGGGCCTGTCGGCCTGGCAGGCGGTGGGCCTGGTCTTCCTCGGCAACCTGATCGTGCTGGTCCCGATGCTGCTGACCGGGGCGATGGGCGCCAAGTACGGCGTGCCGTTCCCGGTCCTGCTGCGCTCGGCCTTCGGGCCCCGCGGCGCCCAGCTGCCGGCGCTGGCCCGGGCGCTGGTGGCCTGCGGCTGGTTCGGCATCCAGACCTGGATCGGCGGCTCGGCCATCTATGCGGCGCTGAACATCCTGACCCACGATGCGCTGAAGGGCTCTCCCCTTCCCGTGCTCGGCATCGATCCTGCCCAGACCCTGTGCTTCCTGGCCTTCTGGGGCCTGCACCTGTGGTTCATCGCCAAGGGCACGGAGTCGATCCGCTGGCTGGAGACCTGGGCCGCGCCCTTCCTGATCGCCATGGGGCTGTTGCTGCTCTGGTGGGCCGGTCAGAAGGCCGGCGGCTTCGGACCCATGCTGGCCAAGCCCGACGCCTTCGGGCCCGGCGGCGCCCACGCGGGCAAGATGGGGGCGGTGATCGCCGGCGGCCTGACCGCCATGGTCGGGTTCTGGGCCACCATGGCGCTGAACATCTCCGACTTCACCCGCTTCTCGAAGAGCCAGAAGGACCAGGTCGTGGGCCAGGTGATCGGCCTGCCGCTGCCGATGGCGCTGTTCTCCTTCATCGGGGTCGCGGTGACCTCCGCCACCGTGGTGATCTACGGCAAGGCCATCTGGGATCCGGTGGAGCTCACGTCCAAGATCGGCGGCGTGGGCGTGGTGCTGGCCCTGTTCGTGCTGGTGATCGCCACCATCACCACCAACATCGCCGCCAATGTGGTCTCGCCGGCCTACGACTTCTCCAACCTCGCGCCCTCGAAGATCTCGTTCAAGACGGGCGGCTACATCACCGCCGCCATCGGCGTGCTGATGTTCCCCTGGAAGCTACTGGAGTCGGCCGGCACCTACATCTTCACCTGGCTCGGCGGCTATTCCGCCCTGCTCGGCCCGATCGCCGGCATCCTGGTGGCAGACTTCTTCATCGTGCGCCGCCAGACGCTGAACGTGCCCGACCTGTTCCGCCGCGACGGCGCATACGCCGGGACGGGCGGCTGGAACCTCAAGGGCGTGCTGGCCCTGTTGATCGGCATCGCGCCCAATCTTCCGGGCTTCCTGCACACGGTAGGCGCGCTACAATCGGTACCGCCCATATTCGACACGATCTTCAGCTGGGCCTGGTTCGTCGGCTTCTTCCTGGCCGGCGCGGTCTATGTCCTGCTGAACCTCGGCAAGAAGTGATCTGAAGGAGCGTCCCATGTCCCTGCTCATCCGAGGCGGCACCGTCGTCAACGCCGACGCCAGCCGCCGGGCCGACGTCTATTGCGAGGACGGCCTGATCAAGGCGGTAGGGGAAAACTTGGACGCGCCCTCGGGCTGCGAGGTCGTCGACGCCGGCGACCAGTACGTCATGCCCGGCGGCATCGACCCGCACACCCACATGGAGCTGCCGTTCATGGGAACGGTGGCCTCGGAGAGCTTCTTCACCGGCACGGCGGCGGGGTTCGCCGGCGGCAACACCACCATCATCGACTTCGTCATCCCCAACCCTGAGCAGCGTCTGATGGACGCCTATCGCGACTGGCGCGGCTGGGCGGAGAAGTCGGCGGGCGACTACTCCTTCCACGTGGCCGTCACCTGGTGGGACGACAGCGTGCACGCCGACATGGGGACCCTGGTCCACGAAGAAGGGGTCAATAGTTTCAAGCACTTCATGGCGTACAAGAACGCCATCATGGCCACCGACGAGATCATGTACCAGAGCTTCCAGCGGGCGCTGGAGCTGGGGGCCATCGTCACCTGCCATGCCGAAAACGGCGAGCTGGTCTTCCAGCTGCAGAAGGATCTGGTCGCGCGCGGGATCACCGGGCCAGAGGGCCATCCCCTCTCCCGTCCCGCCGCCGTCGAGGGCGAGGCCGCTCACCGCGCCATCCGCTTCGCCGAGGTGATCGGGGTCCCGGTCTATCTGGTGCACACCTCGACCCAGGACGCGCTGGAGGCCATCGCCCACGCGCGCGGCCTCGGCCAACGCGTGTTCGGCGAGGTGCTGGCCGGCCACCTGCTGATCGACGACAGCGTCTATCGCAACCCGGACTGGGACTTCGCCGCCGGCCACGTCATGTCCCCACCCTTCCGGCCCAGGCACCATCAGGAAGCCCTGTGGCGCGGCCTGCAGTCGGGCGACCTGCAGACCACCGCCACCGACCACTGCTGCTTCTGCGCCGAGCAGAAGGCGGCCGGCCGCGACAACTTCACCCTGATCCCCAACGGCACCGCCGGCATCGAGGACCGCATGGCGGTGCTGTGGACCCACGGGGTGAACACCGGGCGCCTCACGCCGGAGGAGTTCGTGGCCGTGACCTCGGCCAATGCCGCGAAGATCTTCAACATCTATCCGCGCAAGGGCTCGATCAGCGTCGGCGCCGACGCCGACGTTGTGATCTGGGACCCGGCCGCCACCAAGACCATCTCGGCCAAGACCCATCACCAGAACATCGATTTCAACATCTTCGAGGGCATGGGCGTGAAGGGCCTGGCCTCCACCACGGTCTCCAACGGCAAGGTAGTCTGGGCCGACGGCCAGCTGCGCGCCGTCCAGGGTGCGGGCCGCTACATCAAGCGCCCGGCCTTCCAGTCGATGTTCGGAGCTCTGGGCAAGCTCAACGCCGCGCGCGCGCCGACGGCCGTCAAGCGCTCCGCCGCCGTCGCTGCGGAGTAGCCGTGCGCCTTTGCGTCCTGGTGGTTCTGGTGTCCCTGATCGCGGCTCCTGCGACCGCTGGCGAGCTCTTGGGCGCGGCCTACGCCCATGACGTCCACGGGATCGGTGTCGGCGGCAGCGAGGGCGGTGTCGACATCGCCGCCGGCTGGCGCTCCGAGCCGGTCGAGGCGCTGAAGCTCATAGGCCGTCCGCGGGTGGTCGCCTACGCCGTGGGCTCGACGGTGCGGGCCACCGATTTCGCGACGGTCGGCCTGACCTGGCGGCTGACGCTCAGCCCGCATTTCTACCTCGAGCCCGGCATCGGCGGCGCCGTCACCGACGGCGTCGACAAGCCGACAGCCACCGGCCCCAGGCGCCTGGACCTCGGCTCGCGCGTGCTGTTCTCGCCCCAGGTCGCGGCCGGCTGGAAGCTGTCGCCACGCCTGTCGGCGGAGGCCTCGTGGATCCATCTCAGCCACGGCTACCTGGCCGGCGGCCGCAACCCGGGGATGGACGAGCTGGGCCTGCGCCTCGCCTGGCGGCTGTAACCGCAGTTCTCTCCCCAAGCTGAACGCCCTTTCAGGCCACCGTTAGGCTGGGTTCAGCCGCTTCCCCGATGCTGCATCGCACAAGAGGGAGGGCGCGACCGTGCAGATCACCGGAATGCTCCACGGCTCCAGGCTGCTCGCGCACGTGGGGTTCCCCTGCTCCGAGGTGCTGGGTCCCGACGCGTCGGAGGACGCCATCCAGGCCCTGATCGACAAGCACGGCCTGATCTTCATCAAGCCCCTGTTCAAGGGCGGGGTCGGCAAGAAGGGCAAGGCGGGGCTGATCGGCAAGGCGCGCGACCTGAAGACCGCGCTGGCCGAAAAGGAACGGCTGTATTTCGCCGAGCACCGGCACGGGAACGTCACAGCCAAGGCCAATGGCGTGACCTTCGAGGCCGGGGTCCCGGCCGAGCACGAGGTCTATTTCTCGCTCACCGACTCCACCGAGTTCCGCGCGCCCACCATGACCCTGACCCACATCGGCGGAGTCGATATCGAGGAGCTGGATCGCACCCAGGTGGTCCACATCCCGTTCGATGCGCTTACAGGGCTGAAGGCCTTCGTGGTGGCCAATGCGCTGAGCGACCTCGGCGCGCCGAAGGAGATCATCTCGCCCCTGGTCCAGCAGCTGCCCAAGTTGTGGGAGCTGATGCACCACTACGGCATGACCACCCTGGAGCTGAACCCCATCCGCATGCGGCCGGGCAAGGAGGGGCGACTGACGCCGGTCGCCTGCGACTTCAAGTGCGGCTTCGACCGCGACGACCCGCGCTGGCGCCGCCTGGGCCTGCCCGACCACCTGTTCGCCGACGACGCCTCGGCCTTCGAGCGCGAGGTCAACACCTTGCGCACCCACCAGGGCCAGTCCGACGTGTTCGTGATCAATCCGGAGGGCACCATCCTGGCGCCCACCTTCGGCGGCGGCGCCAACTCGCTCGTCACCGAGGTGCTGGGCGAGGCCGCGATCATCTCGTCCGACTTCGGCGGCAACCCGCCCTATGAGAAGATGAAGTCGGTGGCCGCCATCTGCTACCGCCACTGGCTCGCCCAGACCAATGTGCTGTTCATTGTCGGCGGCAAGTCCAACAACACCGACATCTTCGAGACCTTCCGCGCCATGGGTGACGCGCTGCGCGAGCACTTCAGCGCCCACGGGCCGAGCCCGCTCTATGTCATCGTCGCCCGCGGCGGGCCCAACCTGGTGCGCGGCATGGGGGCGCTGGCGGAGGCCTGCGAGAACCTGGGTCTGCCCTACCGCTTCTTCGGCTTCGACAGCGCGATTTCCGAGGTGGTGAACTACGCAAAGGGGGTCGACGACTGGATGCGCGCCGGCGGGCGGGCGGAACTGGCCAGGAGCCTCGGGATTCAGGCGCAGAGGAGCGCGGCATGAACGCCGCGGTCCTGCGCTCAAACCGCCCGGGGATCGAGAGCTTCCCCTACTATCTCAACGTCGCCTCCCTGGCCGAGGTCGCCACGCGCGCCGACCGCGTCTGCGTGCTCAACATCCTGGGCGGGGAGTCGCGGCAGGTGACGCCGGCAGGCCACGCCTTCTCCGGCGGCAATGTGGTGTTCGGCACCTCCCCGGGGCGCCGCGGCCAGACGCTGGAGACCCCGGCGGGCCCGATCCCGGTGTTCAACACCGTGCGCGAGGGACTGGACGCGGGCCTCGGCTTCAACACCGGGGTGGTCTACCTGCCGCCGTCCGGCGTGCGCGACGGGGTGGCGGAGCTGATCCGGATCAATCCGGCGCTCGAGAAGATCGTGATCATTACCGAGAAGATCGCGGTCCATGACGCCCGCGAGATCCGCGCGCTGGGCCAGGGCGCCGGGGTCGACATCTTCGGCGGCAACTGCCTGGGCATGGCCGACAGCTGGAACCGGGTGCGCATCGGCGGCGCGCTCGGCGGCGACTATCCCGACGAGGTGCTGGTCAAGGGCTCGGTGGCGATCCTGTCCAATTCGGGCGGCTTCACCACCACCATCGCCCAGTACCTGGGGACGGAGGGCTGGGGCACGACGACCCTGATCTCGTCCGGCAAGGACGTCTACATCCACTACTCGGCCCGGGACTTCGCCCACGGCTTCAACCGCGACGACCGCTCGGCGGCGGCGGTGCTCTACTGCGAGCCCGGCGGCTACTACGAACACGGCCTGAACTTCGAAAAGCCGGTGGTGGCCTGCGTGGTCGGCCGCTGGAAGTCACGGCTGACCCGCGCGGTCGGTCACGCCGGCGCCATGGCCGGCGGCGGCGACACCGCCGAGCACAAGGAGGGCTGGTTCATGGACCAGTTCGGCGTGGACGCGCTGTTCACGCCCGAGGCGCCCGTGTTCAGCGCCCGCGGCGCGGTGGTCACCAACATCGCCCATATCCCCGCTGCGCTTACCGCCGTCATGCGCCTGAACGGGCGCGGGCCCGATTTCGCGCCCAGAGGCGACCTCTCGCTCAAGCCCTGGATGGCCAATGACCAAGGCCTGACCCTGCCGCCGCGCCTGGCCATGGCCCCGGTCGAGGTGATCGAGCCCTACGGCGCCCAGATCGAGGCGCTGGGCCGCCAGGTCGGGGCCGTGATCCCGCGCCAGACCTTGAAGGACCGCTCGGGCGCCTCGGTGATGGACCCGAAGACCCAGGTGACCAGCGTCCACCGCCATCCGGTGCTCGACCTGGCGCTGGAGCCGCTGGAGGCCAGCTTCGCCCTGCCCCTGACCCACGAACTGGCGGGACCCAACGACCGGGTGCTGCTGGATGTGGCCATAGCCGCCGAGATGAACCTGGTCGGCGACCCAACCCTGGCCGCCGCCGACGCCGCGCGCGAGGCGGGCAACTCGCCCAATACGGTGATGGCCGCAGCCGCCGCCATGGTCGGGCCCAGGCGGGTGGAGCGGGCGCTGGCCTGCGCCGCCCGGCTGATCGACCTGTTCGCCCATTCGGGCCTCACCGACGCGCGCCAGCAGGACTTCGACTTTTCCGCCATCGCCGTCGACGCCGAGACCCGGGCCCTGTTCCTGGCTACCGAAGCCGAGGCCGACGATCCCCGGCCCGAGGCCATGCTGGCGGCGGTCAAGGCCCGCGGCGGCCGCTCGGTGTTCCTGGACTTCCTGGCCACCCTGGAGGGACGCCCCTCGCGCGACGCCATCCTGGCCGCGATCTCGGCGACCCTGGCCTGGGGACCGCTCCTGCGAAAGCGCATCTCGCGCCTGACCGCCGAGACCCTGCCCTGGCACCTGCGTCTGTACGGGGTGATGATCGGCGCCTCCATTCCCGGCGAGCGTCATGAGCGCGGCAGCCTCTGGGGCGTCGGCCGCGAGGAGCGCTTCTCCTACTGGTCGATGGACGACTTCCTGTTCCTGGCCCTGACGGGCAAGAAGCCCACAGGCGACCAGGCCCTGCCTTTGCGCATGCTGATCGCGCTGCTGATCTCCAATGGCCCCGGCGCCATCTCCGCCCAGGGCGCCAAGGGCGCGGTCTCCGCCGACGGACCGCAGACGCCGCGGCGGGTGCAGATCAACAAGGCGGTGATGGGGTTTTTGACCCACTCCGGCTACAGCCACGGCGGCAACGGCTTTGAGGGCATCGCCTTCCTGCTGGAGCAGTTCGAGGGCTCGGGGCTCGCCGACCCCACCGATCCGGACCACGGCCTGGACCTGAAGGCCATGGCCACCGCCTTCGCCGATCGCTGGAGGGAGGAGAAGCTGCAGTCGAGGGAGAGCGGCGGCGAGGGCCCCTCCGCCCTTCCCGGCGTCCACCACCCGATCTTCCGCGGCAGGGCGGTCAACTACGACCCGCGCGAGCGCTTCATCGCCGCCTTCATGGCCGAGCGCGGTGACTACAACGTCTTCCACGCCTGGTACCGCGAACTGGTGCAGGCGCTCTACGACACCGGGGCGGCGCGCTACGTCTTCTGCGTCAATGTCGACGCGGTGATCGCAGCCCTGCTGCTGGCCCTGCTCTGGCCCGACTACCGCGCCGGGCAGCTGAGCCCGCGCGACCTGGAGACCGCCGCCTTCAACGTCTTCCTCTACGGCCGCATGATTGGGGCGGCGGCCGAGATCGACGACCACCTGAACCGCGGCCGCAACATGGACACCCGCACGCCCCAGGAGCAGTGCGGCTTCGTCGTTTAGGCGGCGACCAGCCGCTCGCAGATCACCATGCCCCCCGGGTCGGCCGTGCCCGCCAGACGGTACGCGGCCTTGAGCGCCTTCGCGGCCCGCTCGGCGGTGGCCTCGTCGGCGGCATGGACCATGGCGAGGGGCTGGCTCTTGCCCACCTTCGTGCCGATCGGGACCAGGTCGGTGAAGCCGACGGACGGGTCGATACGGTCCTCCACCCGGCGGCGGCCGCCGCCCAGCTCCACCACCGCGATCCCGGCCGCGCGGCAGTCGACGCCGGCAATCACCCCCTCCTCGTCGGCGAAGACGGGACGCACGATCGGCGCCTTGGCCAGGTACTTGTCCGCGCGTTCGAACAGGTCGGCCGGACCGCCCAGCGCCACCACCATCTTCGCCCAGACCTCGGCGGCGCGGCCGCTGGTCAGGGCGGCCTCGGCCCTGGTGCGGCCCTCGTCCAGGTCAGCGACCAGACCACCCAGCAGCTGCATCTCGGCCGCCAGGTCCATGACCACCTTGTCCAGCCGCGCCTCGCGGTCCTCGCATTTCAGGTAGGCCAGGGTCTCGGCGATCTCGATGGCGTTGCCGGCGGTGCGCCCCAAAGGCTCGTTCATGTCGGTGATCAGGGCGTGGACCTTCAGGCCCAGGGCCTTGCCGGTGCCGATCAGGCTCCTGGCCAGGGCTTCGGACTTCTCGCGCGTGGGCATGAAGGCGCCGGTGCCGGTCTTCACGTCCATGACCAGGCCCTCGAGCCCGGCGGCCACCTTCTTGGACAGGATCGAGGCGGTGATCAGGGGGATGGACTCCACCGTCCCGGTCACGTCGCGGATGGCGTAGAGACGCCGGTCCGCCGGCGCCAGTTCGGCGGTCTGGCCCACGATGGCGCAGCCGACCTCGGCCACGACACGCTTGAAGGTCTCGAGATCCGGCGTCGCATTGTAGCCGGGGATGGAGTCGAGCTTGTCGAGCGTCCCGCCGGTGTGGCCCAGCCCCCGGCCGGAGATCATCGGCACATAGCAGCCGCAGGCCGCCGCGATCGGGCCCAGCATCAGCGAGACCTTGTCGCCCACCCCGCCGGTGGAGTGCTTGTCGATCACCGGGCCGCCCAGCTTCATGTCGGACCAGTCGATGATCGTCCCCGACTTCGCCATCGCCCGCGTCAGCGCCGAGGCCTCCTGGAAGGTCATGCCCTGGAAGAAGATCGCCATGTTCAGCGCCGAGGCCTGTTCGGCGCCGATGGAGCCGTCGGTCAGGCCAGTGACGAAGCCCTGGATCTCCTCATCGGTGAGGGTTCCCCCGTCGCGCTTTTTGACGATGACATTCTGGATCAACATGCGGCGCCCGCCCTCAATTCGAAGCGTTGTTCTAGGGGGCGGAGCCTCGCCTGCAAAGCGCCGGACACGGACAATCTGAGCTTGGCGGTGGCCGCAGGGGCGGACTCGCCCCATCCTTTCCGCTCTTCGACACGAAGGACACCCGCCCGTGCCGCGCGCCATCGATCCCGCCCATCACGACGCCCATCTGAGAACCCGGCTGCTGCGCACGCTGACGCGCTGTGTCCTTGTCCTGACCATAGGCGCGGGGATGACCTTGCTGTGGGTCCTGCGGGACCTTCTGACCCCCTTGATCGTCGCGATACTGGTGCTGATCCTGATCGACGCACTCGCGCGCAAGGTCGGACGCTATCTGCCCGCCACGCCGCAGTGGCTGAGGACCACCCTCGCCTTTCTGTTCATGATCGGCGTGCTGGTCGGCGCGGTCACGATTATCGGCCGCTCGGCCCAACCCTTCGCCACCTCCCTCGGCGGCATGAAGGACAAGATCGAAGTGGTCGCAAACACCACCGCCGCGCGGCTGGGCTTGAAGATCGATCCGGGCGGACCCTTCGCCACCCTCGACACCAAGTCGATGATCACCATGGGCCTATTGGCGATAAAGCGCTTCGCCACCGACCTGTTGTTCGTGATCGTCTACCTCGGCTTCCTGATGGCCTCGCGCTCGGCGTTCCACAAGAAGGTCGAGGTGTTGTTCCCGGACCGCACCAACCGAGCCAACGCTGAAAGGGTGTTTGACCGCACGCGCACCGGCGCGGAGCGCTACATCGGCCTGCAGACCTTCAAGGCCGCGATCCTGGCCATGATCAGCTGGGCGGTGATGGTGGGCATCGGCCTGCACAACTCCAACTTCCTGGCCTTCCTGATCTTCCTCGCGGCCTTCATCCCCCTCCTCGGGCCGGCCGCCGGCGTGATCGTGCCGACGGTCCTGGCTCTCGCCCAGTTCGATGTCACCTGGCAGCCGATCGTCCTGTACGTTCTGCTGCAGACCACCGTGATCCTGGTCGACAATGTTCTGCTGCCGCGCATGCAGGCGGACCAGCTCGACGTCGATCCGGTAGTGGTGCTGCTGTCGCTCGGCTTCTGGAGCCTGATCTTCGGGGTGGCCGGAGCGCTGCTTTCGACCCCCCTCACGGTCATCGTCATCTCCATCGCCTCGGAGATCCCTGACCTGAAATGGCTGGCGGTGATCCTGTCCAAGAAGGGCGAGCCCTTCGCCCACGACCGCACAGCAGCCGCAACGGGTTAGGCCGATAAGGACTTGTTTGCTCGCGCCGGCGCAGCCTAATGGCTCGTTCGGCATTGTGGTCGCATCGGTAGTGGCGGTGGTTCGCGCGTGGCGTTGAAGTTCTGGATGGGTCTGGGTTCGATCTACGCCGTCATGGCGGCGGCGCCCCTGGTCGAGCACCTGGTGGACGGGCCCCTGCCCTCCGCGCCGCTTCAGGCCGCAGCAAAGGCCGCGACCCAGCCGGTCGCCCAGCCCAAACGCCCTGCCCCGCCGGCGCCCGCATCCCTGCAGAGCCAGATCGACGAGATCGCGGCGGCCTATCGCGAGCCGGTCGGCATCGCCATTTCCGACGTCAGCGCCGGCTGGACCGCAGCTCACCTGGGCGACATGCCCTGCCCGCAGCAGAGCGTGTCGAAGCTGTGGGTCGCGATCTCGGTGCTGGACGCCGTCGACCATGGGCGCCTCAGGCTCAACACCCCGGTCCTGATGACCCGCGCCGACCTTTCGGTCTTCTTCCAGCCCATCGCGCGCAAGGTCGGGCCGCTCGGCTACATGACCACGGTGGAGGAGCTGCTCCAGCGCGCCATTTCCGACAGCGACAACGCCGCCAACGACATGCTGATCCGCCTGATGGGCGGCCCCGAGAAGGTCACCGCCGCCATCGTGCGCAAGCAGATCTCGGGCGTGCGGGTCGGCTACGAGGAGCGGGTGCTGCAGGCCAAAACCGCCGGACTGGAGTGGCATAACGAGTGGGCCGGCAACATGGGCTTCCGCGAGGCCCGCGCCGCCCTGCCTGGGCCTGTGCGCGACGCCGCCATGGCCGCCTACCTGGCCGATCCGCCCGACGCCGCCACGGCGGACGGCATGACCGACGGCCTGAGGCGCCTGAAGCGCGGAGAGCTGCTCTCGCCCCGATCGACCCAGATCCTGCTCGACATCATGGCCACGACCCGCAATGGGCCGCGCCGTCTGAAGGGCGGCCTGCCCGAGGGCTGGAGCATTTCGCACAAGACCGGCACCGGCCAGGACCTGCGCAACTACTCGGTCGGCATCAACGACGTGGGCGTGATCACCGCGCCCGACGGCCACGCCTATGCGGTGGCGGTGTTCATCCCCAAGACCGTCAAGGGCGTCGGGGCACGGCTGATCTTCATGCAGAAGGTCTCGGAGGCCCTGGTCGAGCACTGGAGCCACGAGAAGGGCGTCGCGGTGGTCAAGGCCCAGGGCGGCGGAACCGAGGCCGACGAGGTCACCGATCCGACGCCTGACACCGCGATCCGGCGCCATCGCCGGACCTGAACCGGGTTTTTTCGCGTTCCCCTGTCGGGAGGCTCCCGCCCGGATCGTCCTCGGGTCGAACCTGAGCACGATCACCGACAGGACTTGAACCGATGAAGCGACTTCTTCTCTGCGGCCTGGCGCTGAGCGCCGCCGCCTGCTCCCGCCCCGCCGCCGAGACCAAGGCCACGCCGGCCACGCCCGCGGTCGTCTCCGACGCGCCGTCCGGGACCTATGTCATGGACAAGCCCCACACCAGCCTGAACTTCAAGGTCAGCCACATGGGCTTTTCCAACTACACCGCCCGCTTCACCCGCCTGGACGGGACCCTGAACCTGGACGTCGCGAGCCCTGAGAAATCCAGCGTCAGCGTCGACATCGACCCGGCCTCGATCCAGACCAACTATCCCGACAAGACCTACGACTTCGACGCCCAGCTGCGCGGCAAGGCGTTCTTCGACACGAAGTCCTTCCCGAAGATGAGCTTCCGCTCGACCAAGGTCGAAAAGACCGGCCCCTCCACCGCCCGCATCACCGGCGACCTGACCCTGCACGGCGTAACGAAACCGGTGATTCTGGAGGCGAAGTTCAACGGCGGTTACGCCGGTAACGGCATGGACCCGGCAGGCTCGCGCGTCGGCTTCTCGGCCCACGGATCGTTGAAGCGTTCGGACTTCGGCATGGGCTTCGGGGTGCCCGCGCCCGGCACGACCATGGGGGTCGGCGACCAGGTCGAGGTCCTGATCGAAAGCGAATTCACCCGCGCCAAGCCGGGCGCCCCGGCCCCGGCCGCAAAGTAAACGCTGTTCTCCTCGCCCCCCGGTCTTGCTACGGTTCGGCCCGACCGGGGGGCCAGCCATGATCGTCGTCCATCACCTGAACAACTCGCGCTCGCAGCGCATCCTGTGGATGCTCGAGGAGATCGGGCTGAAGTACGAGATCCGCCGCTACCAGCGCGACGCGACCACCCGCCTGGCGCCGCCCGAGCTGAAGGCGGTCCATCCGCTGGGCAAGTCCCCGGTGCTGGAGGACGGCAAGATCAAGCTCATCGAGTCCGGCGCCATCATCGACTACCTGGCGGTGCGCTACGGCAAGCGCCGCTTTTCGCCCCGTCCCGGCTCGAAGGAATGGGCGCCCTATGTGCAGTGGATGCACTACGCCGAGGGCTCGGCCATGCTGCCTCTGATGCTGGCGCTCTACGTCGGAAGACTGGGCGAAGCCGGCGCGCCGCTCGGCCCCCGCATCGAGAGCGAGATCGCCAACCACCTGGGCTTCATGGACCAGTCCATCGCCGGCAAGGACTGGATTTTGGGCAAGAAGTTCTCCGCCGCCGACGTGCAGAACAGCTTCGTGCTGGAGGCGGCGGGCGCCCGCGGCCGGCTGGAGCCCTACCCCCACCTCACCGCCTGGCTCGGCCGCATGCAGGCGCGACCGGCCTATCAGCGGGCCCTGACCCGCGGGGGCGAGTACAAGATCGGGACCTGACGCGCCCCATTCCTCCCCTTCAGGGGAGGGGGACCAAACGAAGTTTGGTGGAGGGGCCTTGGCCAGACGAAGACCCCAACACCATTTCAGCGCCAGCAAGCCCCTCCACCGCGTTCCGCGGTCCCCCTCCCCTAAAGGGGAGGAATGAGCGGCGCCTTCCCGCTACCAGATACGGACCCGCTCCTCCGGCTTCAGATAGAGCTTCTCGCCCGCCTGCACACCGAACGCCTCGTACCAGGCGTCGACGTTGCGCACGGGACCGTTGACCCGGTACTGCCGCGGCGAGTGGGGATCGGAGACCACCTGGCGGCGGACCGCGTCGTCGCGCAGCTTGCCGCGCCAGGCCTGGGCCCAGCCCAGGAAGACCCGCTGGTCGCCGGTGAAGCCGTCCAGCACCGGCGCGGGCCGGCCGTGCAGTGAGTTACGATAGGCGTCCAGCCCCAGGTTCACGCCGCCCAGGTCGGCAAGGTTCTCGCCCATGGTCAGCTTGCCGTTGACCCTGGACCCCGGCAGCGGCTCGTAGCTTGAGTACTGCGCGCCCAGCACGCCCGAGCGCGCATCGAAGGTCTTGGAGTCGGACGGCGCCCACCAGTCGTGCAGCCGGCCCTTGAAGTCGAACTGACGGCCCTGGTCGTCGAAGCCGTGGGTGAATTCGTGGCCGATCACCCCGCCGACGGCGCCGTAGTTCACCGCGGGATCGGCGGCCGGATCGAAGATCGGCGCCTGCAGGATGGCGGCCGGGAAGACGATGTCCACCAGCGAGCCGTTGTAGGCGTTGTTGGTCTGGGGGGTCATGAACCACAGCCCCCGGTCCACCGGATGCCTGCGCGCCGCCAGCAGCTGGCGCCACTCGTCGGCCGCCGCGCGGCGCACGTCGCCCACCAGGTCATCGCGGCGGATCACGACGCGGGAGTAGTCGTGCGGCTTGTCGGGATAACCGACCTTGATGCGATAGACCTCGAGCTTCTTCAGCGCCGCCGCCTTGGTCTGGGGCGCCATCCAGTCCAGGTGCTCGATGCGGGCGCGGAAGGCGACCTTCAGGTCGGCGACCAGGGCCTCGACCTTGGCCTTGGACTCCGCCGGGAAATAGCGCGTCGTGTAGGCGCGCCCGACCGCCCAGCCCATGGTGCCGGTGTCGCCGGACCGGTCGCCGGTGATGAAGCCGTTGGCGCCCGAGACCGCCGAGATCGCCCGCTTCCAGCGCACGGGCTGCTCCGGCTGGCCCGACAGGGTCTTGCCGTGCAGTTCGAAGTAGGCCGCGCTGAAGTCCTTCGACAGGTAGGGCGCGGCGTTGTCCGCCGCGCGGAAGGCCATCCAGGCGCGTAGGGTCGAGATCGGGGTGGCGCTGTAGACCGCCGCGATCTTCGGGAAGGCGGATTTCTCGCTGACCACCACCTGTTTGACCCCGCCGAGGTCGCCGGCGGCCAGCATCGCGGCCCATGGGAACTGCGGCGCCAGCCTGGCGAGCGCCGCCGGGCTCATGGGATTGTAGGTCTTGTTCGGGTCGCGCTGCTGCGCCTTGGTCCAGGAGGCTTCGGCGACCTTGGTCTCGAAGGCCACGATATCGGCGGCGCGGGCGTCGGCGTCCGGCCAGCCGGCCAGGGTCAGGAGCTTGGCGGCATAGGCCTGGTAGGCGGCCTTCTGAGGCGCGAACTTGGCGTCGAGGTAGTAGTCGCGGTCGGGCAGGCCCAGGCCGTTCTGGCTCAGGTTCACCGCATAGCGGTCGGGGTTCTTGGGGTCGGTCCCGATGGTGAGCGAAAACAGGCTGTCGTAGAAGCCCGCGTTGCTGTGGCCCATCAGGGCCGCCAGCTGGGTCTTGCTGGCCTTGCGGATGGCCGCCAGCTCCGGCGCGATGGGTTTGGCGCCCAGGGCCTCGACCCGCGCCTCGTCCATGAAGGCGGCGTAGAAGGCGCCGATCTTGCCCTCGTCGTCGCTCGGGGTCGCGCTCCCCTTGGCCGCTGCATCCTCAAGGATCTGGTGGATGCGCTTTTCGGTCAGCTCGGCGGCCTCCGCGCGCGGGCTGTAGGCCGACTTGTCAGCCGGGATCACCAGCTTGTCCTGATAGGTCCCGTTGGCGTAGCGGAAGAAGTCGTCGCCGGGCTTGGCGGAACGGTCCATGCCCGCCACGTCGAAGCCCCAGGCGCCGTACTTCGGCGCCGCCGCCGCGCTCGGCGCGTCCTGGGCGAAGGCTGTCGCCCCGCCCCATGCCAGGGCCGCAGCCGTCAGCACGGCGGCGCTCGCGGCGCCCAGCCATTTCCGGTTCATGTCGAGCCCTCCCAAGCCCAAGCGCTATAAACATCAAACGCCGCGCCGGATTTTCAAGGAACCGGCGCGGCGCTGAACAATAAACGCTGCCCGCGGAAAGGCAGCTTACAAATCCGACAGGCGCCGCTAGTGGCGCTTCATCGGCTTCCTGAAGCGCATCACGAACTGGTCGGTGTGGCCACGGATCGACTTGTCGAACACCGCGACCTTGTGGGCGTCCGCCGGATTGGCCAGCACCTTGCTCTCGCCCTCGTAGACAAAGCCCGCAGCCGTCACCTGGGCCCGAACGGTGGCCGGATCGATCCGATGCAGGGTGTCGGTGTCTTTCATCCCCCGCCCCGCAGCCGCCGCATGGTCGAGAACCAGAAAGACCCCGCCCGGCTTCAGCGAGCGGAAAACCGCCTTGTTCAGCAGCATCGGATCGGTCGGGCCCATGAAGGGGTCCGGATAGTCGTGGTAGTTCTGGGAGGTGAAGACCAGGTCCAGGGCCTCGGGCGCCGAGAAAGCCGCCGCCGGCTGGTTCAGGATCGAGACGTTGCGGTATTCCGGCTTCTTGACCAATTCATCGGTGCTCTTCACGTCGGTGGCCGACTCCTTGGCGTATTCGTTCGCCCAGATCATGTAGACGTGGCCCTTGGGCCCCACCGCCCTGGAAAAGATCATCGTCCAGTAGCCGTGGCCAGGGATCAGGTCGGCGACCTTGGCGCCAGGCTTCACCCCGGCGAAGGCCAGCACCTGGGCCGGGTGGCGCTGCGCGTCCAGGCCCGCGTCGGGCCGGTGCGGATCGGCCACCGCGGCGGCGATGTTGGCGGGAATGGCCGAATGCGCCGGCGCCTTGGCGATGGCCAGGCCGGCGGCGGCGGTGAGCGCGGCGCAGAGCGCCAGCGGGACGATCTTGTGCATCGGTCGGGGACCTCCTCGAAAGAAGGCGCGATCCGACGGTCCGCTAAGGGACTTGGCAACCTGGTTTGCGACGAAGCGCTACCGGGGCTCGCCCAGCACCTCCCGCGCGCGGGCCTGCAAGGCCTCCAGTTGGACCGTCAGGGCCTTGAGCTGAGCCTCCGCCGCCTCGAGCCCGGCGCGGGCGTCCGGCGAGGGCGCCGCGTCCGCCCCGTCCAGCGCCTGGTAAAGCGACTGCAGGGTCGCGCTCAGGTGGCCCAGGCCGTCGAGACGGTCCAGGCCTGAGGTCGGGGACTTCGGCGCCTTGTCCGGGCGGATCTCGGCAAAGGCTGTAAGCTCGGCGTCGAGCGCCAGGATCGGGGCCTTGCGCTTCTTGTCCGCCCCGGCCGCCGCCTTGACCAGCCGCTCGTGCAGGGCGCCGGCCGCGGTCGTGGCCGCCTTGACCTTGACCGTGGCGGCCTCGGCGCGGCGGGCCAGACGGAACTCCGCCTCATAGTCCTGCGCCGTCAGCTTGACCCGGGGGTCGGGCTTCAACTCCAGGCTCTGGCGCAGGGTCTTTCCGCCCGCGCTCAGCTCCACCCGATAGGTCCCAGGTCGGGCCCAGACGCCCTTGCTCGCGAACGGGTCCCCGTCGGCGGCCTCGCCGCTCTGCAAGGCGTAGTGCAGGTCCCAGACGAAGCGGTGCATGCCGGGCGCGGCGCTGGGCGGCAACGGGGTCTCGATCCAGTCCGGGGTCAGGCGGAGCTTGGTGACATCCGGTCCGTGCAAGGGGTCCGTGCTCGACCAATGCTGCACCCGGGTTCCCTCCGCGTCGAAGATCGAGATCTCCACCGGCCCGGGGCTCGCCGCCGCCAGGTAATAGTCGATGTAGGCGCCGTCCGGCGGATTGGGCGAGCGGGGTTCGTCCTTGGGCATGGGCGTGCCGGTGAAGCCCCAGGGTCGGGCGCGGTAGGCGATCGCCGGCGCGAAGAGGCGGTTCGCGTCGAGTTTCCCGGCGGCCAGTTCCCGCAGCGGCGCCACGTCGTCCATGACGTAGAAGCCCCGCCCATGGGTGGCGATCACCACGTCGTCGTCGTGCACGTCGATGTCGCGCACCGAAGTCGGCGGCAGGTCGCGCCCGAGCCTCTGCCAGGAGCCGCCATCGTCGAAGGACACGAAAGCGCCGCGCTCGGTGCCGGCATAGAGCAGGCCCGCCATGCGGCTGTCCTCGCGCACCACATTGACGGCGTTTAGCGGCCCGTCGCCCTCCAGCCCTGCCCCGATGGGCTTCCAGCTCTTGCCGCCGTCGTGGGTGACGAAGGCGTAGGGCTTGAAGTCGTCCAGCCGGTGGCGATCCACCGCCAGATAAGCGGTCTGGGGATCGAAGCGCGAGGCGTCGATGATGCCGACCTTGGACCAGGCGCCCAGCGCCTTGGGCGTCACGTCGGTCCAGGTCTTGCCGTCGTCGGCGGTCTTCCAGACCAGGCCGTCGTCAGTTCCGGCCCAGATCAGGCCGGCCGTAACCGGCGAGGGCGCGATGGTGTAGACCACGCCTCGGCGCGGACCGATGTGGTCCTCGTCCTCGACCGTGGGCTTGTCCAGACCCTTGGGCACGGCCGGATCGGCGCGGGTCAGGTCGGGACTGATCGCGTCCCAGTGCTCGCCCCCGTCGCGGGTGCGGAAGACGCGCTGGTTGCCGTAGTAGAGCGCCTTGGGATCCAGCTTCGAGAAGATCAGCGGCTGGGTCCACTCGCCACGATAGTGGTCGGGGTACTTCAGTGTCGGATCGACCGAACGGGTCTGCCCGGTCTTCAGGTCCAGCTTGTCCACACGGCCGCCGAAGACCGTGTCCGGATCGTCCGGATCCGGTGCGATGGAGTCGCTCTCGCCCCCAGCCGTGGTCTCCTTGAAGTCGGTGAGCGCGATACCGTCGACGCTGCCGTTGCGGCTCGGCACCCCGGCGGCACCGGAGTCCTGCTGGGAGCCGTAGACCCAGTAGGGAAAACGGTTGTCGGTGATGACATGGTACATCTGGGCGGTGGACTGATTGTACCAGCTGGACCAGGTCTGGCCGCCGTTCAGCGTCACCACCGCGCCCTGGTCGACCCCAAGCATCTGACGGTTGGGGTCGTTCGGGTCGATCCACAGCACGTGGTAGTCGTCGCCGCCGGGCGCGCCCTTGACGGGGATGAAGCTCTTGCCCCCGTCGTCGGAGCGGTAGACCGACACGTCGCTGATGAACACCTGGTCCGGGTTCTTCGGATTGACCGTGACGCCGCCGAAGTACCAGCCGCGTTCCCAGATCCGCTTGTCGTCCGAGACCTTGGCGAAGCTCGCCCCCGCGTCGTCCGAACGGTACAGCCCACCGCCCTCCTTGGCGTCCACCAGGGCGAACACCCGCTTCGGGTTGGACGCGGCCACGGCGATGCCGATATGGCCGGGCGCCTTGGGCAGGCCGTGGGCGGTGATCTCGGCCCAGGTCCTGCCGCCGTCGCTCGATTTGAACAGGCCGCCGCCGGGCCCCATCGAGGGCGGGTAGACGCTCCAGGGCGGACGCCGGGTCTGCCACAGCGAGGCGTAGACCACGTCCGGGTTTCCCGGCTCGAAGGCCATGTCGATGGCGCCGGTGTCGGTGTTGCGGAACAGGGTCCGCGTCCAGGTCTTCCCCCCATCGCTGGAGCGGAACACGCCCCGCTGGTCGTTGGCGCCGTAGGGGTGGCCCAACGCCGCCGCCAGCACCACGTCGGGATTGCGCGGATCGACCAGGATCTTGCCGATGGCCTGGCTGTCCTTCAGCCCGGTCGGGCTCCAGGTCTTGCCGGCGTCGGTCGATTTGTAGGCCCCGATCCCTTGCGAGATGTCCGAGCGCATGTCGGCCTCGCCGGTGCCGACGTAGAGGATGTTCGGGTCCGACGGCGCCACCGCCAGCGCCCCGATCGAGCCGTTGGGAATGCCCTGGTCCGAGATCGGCCGCCAGGTCCGTCCCGCGTCGTCGCTGGTCCACACCCCGCCGTTGACCGAACCGAAGTAGAAGCGGTCCGGCTGGCCGGGCACGCCGGACACCGCCAGCACCCGTCCGCCCCGGGTCGGGCCGATCGAACGCCAGTGCAGGGCGGCGAACTGGTCTTCGGGAACGGTGGCCGAAGCCGCCGAAGCCATAAGAGAGAGGAAGACCACGCCAGGCAGGAGCCGGGATCGGACCACGAGAATTCTCCACAAGAGGCCGGTCTTCGGCATAGGGCGCGCCGCCGCCCCATGGCAATGCCCCTGCGACAGGTCCCGCGCTCGCCGAAGGCGCCCGGGCATGCGACAACCGCGACGACTGCAGCAGCGGAGACGGCGATGGCCCGCGGCCCCGAGCCCTTCGTCGAGACCAACCGACGCTACGAGGCCTGGATGGCCGAGCGCTGCGCCGTGATCGCCTCCGACCTGGCGCACAAGCACCAGCGTATGGCGGGCGACCCGTTCATCTTCCTGCGGGCGACCTGTTTCCGCTGGGCCTCGACCATCGAGACCCTGTGTCCGCACCTCGCGGACGCAGAGCCGGTGCTGTCCTGCGGCGACCTGCATGCCGAGAATTTCGGGACCTGGCGCGACGCCGAGGGCCGTCTGATCTGGGGGATCAACGACTTCGACGAAGCCGCTTCCATTCCCTGGCCGTTCGACCTGGTGCGGCTGATGACCAGCGTGCGCCTGGCGCGCGGTCTGGTCGTGGCCAAGCGCGACGCCGCCGCTGCGATCCTGGAAGGCTATCGGCGCGGCCTGGACGATCCCGCCTCGACTCCGTTGGAGGAAGCCTCCGCCTGGCTGAGACGCCTCAGCGCATGCACCGACAAGCAGCGGACCGCGTTCTGGAGCGAGATCAAGGCCCTGCCCCGTCGCCCGCTTCCTCCCGCGGCCTGCCGCGCGGTGCTCGTCGCTTCCCTGCCCGAGCCTGACCTGGCGCCGCGGTTCGCCCACCGCGAGGCCGGCGAAGGCAGTCGGGGCCGGCCACGCTTCGCCGCCGTGGCCTCCTGGCGCGGCGGACACGTGGTGCGTGAGGCCAAGGCCGTGCTGCCCTCGGCCTGGGAATGGGCCCACGGCCGGCCGGACGCCTCGTCGCGGCTGCTGGAAGCGGCCGCCCTGGGAGGGCGGGCCATGGATCCCTTCCTGCGCGTCGATCGCGGCTGGGTCGTTCGCCGCCTTTCCCCCGATCAGCGCAAGGCCGAGCTGGGCTCTGACCCGGGCGGCAAGCTGGAGGTGCGGCTGCTGCGCGCCATGGGGCGGGAGGCAGGCAGCCTGCACGCCTGGGCGGGCGGGGCCAAGGTCATCGCCCGGGAGCTCGCCGGGCGCCATGAGACCTGGCTGCACGACGCCGCCAAGCGCGCGGCGGCCCAGGTGCTGGAGGATCGGGCCGCCTGGTCGGCCTCAAGAGCATGTCATGCAAAAGTGTGAGCACTTTTGCGCCCGGACATGCTCTCAATGTTTGAATGAAGAGCACGATTCAACGATCAGATGACTTCATCTGATCGCATCGTGCCCTATGCGCCAGCCCACTCCACGACCGCGCTGATCACCGCGGCGTTCTCTTCATCGGTCCCGAAGCTGATGCGCGCGGCGTCCGGCATGCCGTAGCCCTTGAGCGCGAAGGCCACGATGTTGCGGCTGCGCAGGTGCTCCACCAGGCCGGGGGCATGCTTGAGAAAGGCGAAGTTGGTCTCGCCCAGGATCATCTCCGTGGGCAGCTGAGCGGCGATCGCGCGCCAGGCCGCGCGGCTGCGCGCCGCGTGGGCCCTGACCTCGGCCAGATGCGCCTCGTCGCCGACCGCCGCGGCGCAGGCCGCCTGGGCCGCGACATTGATGTTGAAGACGGGGCGGATGCGGTTGCAGGCGTCGACCAGGGCTTCCGGCCCATGCAGCCAGCCGGTGCGCAGCCCGGCCAGGCCATAGGCCTTGGAAAAGGTCCGCAGGACCGCGAGATTGCCGGACGGTTCGACCCAGCGGTGGCCGGCCTCGTAGCCCTCGGCCTCCACATACTCGGCATAGGCCGCGTCCAGCACCAGCAGCACATGGGCCGGCACGGCGGCGCGCAAAGCGTCGACCGCTTTCGGGCTGAGCAGGGCCCCGGTCGGGTTGTTGGGATTGGCGACAAAGACGATGCGGGTGCGCTCGGTGATCCGCGCCGCCACCGAGGCCGGGTCGAGCACGAAGTCGCGCTCCTCGGCTTCCACGACGACGCCCCCGGCCGCCCTGGCGGCGATGCGGTAGATGGCGAAGGCGGACGGCCCGATGATGACCTCGTCGCCCGGCTCCATCAACACCCGGCAACAGAGGTGAATCAGTTCGTCGGAGCCGTTGCCGAGCACGATGGCGCTGGCGCTGGCGCCCAGACCGTTGACCTCGGCGATGCGGCGGCGAAGGGCTATGGCGCCGCCGTCCGGATAGCGCTTGGGATCGGCGACCGCCGTCTGGGCGGCCTTGATCGCGGCGGGCGGAGGGCCCAGCGGCGACTCGTTGGCGTCCACGCGGATAACCCGCGCCGGGTCCGGCACCGTCTGATCCGCCGGCCGGTAGGCGGCGATGCCGAGCACGGCGGCGCGAGGTTGCAGCATGGACGGACTCCGCTAAGCACGGATTTCCTGCCCGACCCCGCTGAGGAAGACAAATCATTCTTCCGCCCGTCCGAACGGCGGTCAGCTGAACCTCAGAGCATGCTATGCAAAAGTGGACCCACTTTTGCGCCCGAGCATGCTCTGCACGTCTGAGTGTAGAGCACGATTCAACGATCAGATGAGTCCATCTGATCGCATCGTGCTCTAATCGGCGAAGGGCGCGCGGTTCATTCCGGCCTCCAGGTCCGGCCATTTCACCTCCGGCGCATGGGCCCGGCAGTAGGCGTCGGTCCAGGTCCCGACCTGGGCGTAGGGCTTGCGTTTGCAGTAGGCGGTCAGGCTGTCGGCGAAACCCTTCTTGAAGCCGAGACGCGGGTAGGCGCCCACGATCGCAGCGACCTCCTCCGCCTTGAAGGTCTTGAGGCCCGAACCGAACACATCCGCCCCTGCGCCGGCGCCCACCAGGCCGACCTGTTCCGCCTCGTGCGCGCCCAGGGCGGAGGTGTGGTAGGCGATCATGCGCCAGACCAGCTCGGCTTCCCTCTCCCCGCGCCCCTGCTTCAGCGTCAGGGTCTTGGCCGCGTCGGCGCTGTCCATCTCGAAGGGCTGGCCGGGCTTGGAGTGCGCGGGCGTCAGGCCGATATCGTGCAGGGCCGAGGCGATCAGCAGAGCCTCGGCGTCGTGGGCGATCTTCTCGCGGTGGGCCACCAGCGTGCCGAACAGGAAGGTTCGCATGCAGTGGTTGAACAGATAGCCGGGCATGGCTGTGCGCCCGAGTTCCATCGCCGCGCGGGCCGCCGCGGTGTCGGGCAGGTCGATCCCGGCGATGCGGGGGGAGCGCGCGACGGTGACGGCGGCGCCGGCCAGGCCGGGCGCGGCGCCCAGGGCCAGGCCGCCCAGCAGGCCGCGGCGGGAACAGGCGCAGCTCATATCATGTCCCACGAATAGACCGGCGACTTGGGCTGGGGCGTCTCATAGACCAGCCGGATGATGTAGGGCGCGGTCTTGGTCAGCCAGAAAGTCATGCGGTACTGGCCCGGCCGCTCGCTCTCGACCACCCAGGCCATGACCTTGCCGCGCGAGCCGGCAGAAACCTCTTCCCGGCGCAGCACCTTGAAGGTGTCGACCATGGGCTTGTCGTCGTACTCGGCGACGGTCGGGAAGGTCCCGCTCAGTCCTTCCTTCAATGGCATGGCGGCCAGGATCATGCCGTACATGCCGCCGTTGAAGTCGAACACCGGGCCCGGCAGGTCGAACTCGCTCACCTTGGCCTCGCCCGAGGCGGCGGTCAGGGTCGAGGTCACGTGACCGCCCTTGAACTCCCGCTTCAGCATCGAGCCGTTCGGTCCGCTGTTCAGGCTGGACAGCGCCTGCATCGTCTTCGGATCGAAGACGTTGAGCGTGACCTTGGTCCCGCCCTTCAGATTGACCATGCCCTGCACCCGCAGGAGCGCGGGCCGGCCATCGACCTTGGTCGGCTCCAGCAGGTCGGTCCACACGCCCTGGTGCGCGACCCGCCCGTCCGGCAGGGTCACCGAATAGAGCCAGGCGTTGGAATAGGGCTGCAGGAAGCTGCCGTCGGCCGTTCCGTCTCCCACGGCGATGGTGGTCGCGCTCTGGGCCGCCGCAGGCCCCCCGAACCCCAGAAACGCCGCAAATCCGGCAGCGGCGACCGCCGTCCGCCATCCTGAAAGCCGCATGGTCCGATCCTCCGTTCGCCGGGAGGGTCGCGCAATATAGTTTGGAGTCAAACTACATTTTTGTAATGCCGTCGCGCACCCGCTTCAGCAGCTCGACCAGAACCGCGCGCTCTTGCGGGGACAAGCCTTGCGAGACCCGTGCCTCGTGCGCGGCGATCAGGGGTCTCAACTCCTCGATGGCCATCTGTCCGGCCTCGGTCAGCCACAGGCTGCGCGCGCGGCCGTCCGCATTGGCGCGCCGCTCGATCCAGCCCTTCTGCTCCAGCAGATTCAGCATCGGCACGACGGTGGACTTGTCGAGGCCGATGGCGGCCGCCGCGTCGCGCTGCATCAGCCCCGGGTCGTCCGCCACCGCCTGCAGCAGGCCGAAATGCCCGGGCGACAGACCCAGCGGCGCCAGGGCGGCGGCATAGGCGGCGTTGGAGGCCAGGTAGGCGCGCTTGAGCTGATAGGAGATCAGGCCGGTCAGCCGGCTGGGGTCGCGATAGGGTCCGGATCGCCGCGCGCTCATGCCCGTGCATGGAAAGCGCCGCGCCTTACGTCAAGCGCTCAGCGAAACCCGATGTCGCTCCAGCTCTTGGCCTTCTCCGCCTCATAGACCTCGTGGATCTGCTTGCGCGGCTGGTCCAGGCCGATCTCGCTCAGCCGGTCGTACCAGGCCGCCGACATCACCCGGATGGTCTCGCTGCCCCAGTCGGGCGCGAGCGTCGAGGCCCAGCTTCTCAGCGACTGGGCGTTGAACACGAACAGGGTCAGGGTCGCGAACAGGATGGTGCGGCTGAGCCACCGCTGGGTGCGGCCGGCGCGCAGCTCATCGTGGGCCTCGTCCTCGTCCGGGTCGCCGAAGCGGTGTTCGAGCCAGGCCAGGGCCCGGTCGAAGGGGCCGTCGTAGGCCGGTTCCGGCGGCAGGTCGGCGGCGGCGTGCGGGTCCTGGAAGCTCATGCGCTCAGCCTCCTCAGAACTGGTAGTAGATGAAGGGCGCCACGCCCTCGGGACGGATGGCCTCGACGATCAGCAGCAGCAGGGCCAGGCCGATGCCCAGCACCGGCGACGGCAGGGCGCGCGCGGCGCCGGACAGCCGCTCGATGGCCCGCGCCGGCAGGGCGTGCATGCCCAGGCCCAGGATGATCACCGCCAGCAGGAAGGGGGTCAGCACCGTCATCGGCTGGTCGAAGCGCACCAGGCCCTGCAGATAGGCCATGGCGATGTCGAAGCTCTCGGCCCGGAAGAAGATCCAGCCCAGGCACACGACGTGGAAGGTGATCAGCAGGCCCACGATGGAGGGCCACTTGGCCCAGGCGCCTGGCTTGAAGGTGCGCCACAGCTTCTCCACCACCTGGCCCACGCCGTGGATGCCGCCCCAGACCACGAAGCGCCACGCCGCCCCGTGCCACAGGCCGCCCAGCAGCATGGTGATCATCAGGTTCAGGCAGGTGCGGATGAGGCCGTGCCGGCCGCCGCCCAGCGGGATGTAGAGATAGTCGCGCAGCCAGCTCGACAGGCTGATGTGCCAGCGCCGCCAGAAGTCCTGCAGCGAGGTCGCGCGGTAGGGCTGGTCGAAGTTGCGCGGGAACTTGTAGCCGAGCAGGGCCGCCACCCCGATGGCGATGTCGGTGTAGGCCGAGAAGTCGCAGTAGATCTGCACCGCATAGCCATAGACCCCGGCGAACAGGTCCACCGCGCCGTAGGAGGCCGGATCGAAGAACACCTGGTCCACCAGGCCGGCGGAAAGCTCCGAAGCGATCACCGTCTTCTTCAGCAGGCCCCACGCGATCAGCAGCAGGGCGTGGGTGGCGATGGCGCGGGTGATCTTGGGCGTCTGGGCGAACTGGGGCAGCAGGTCGCGGGCGCGGACGATCGGACCGGCCACGAGGTGCGGGAAGAAGGACATCATCAGCATGACGTCCAGCAGCGAGCGCGCCTTCTCGACCTGGCCGCGGTGGACATCCACCACATAGGAGATGCCCTGGAAGGTGAAGAAGGACACGCCCACCGGCAGGATCACCTGCATCAGCGGCAGGTCCCGCTCCCAGTGCATCAGCTTCAGGGCTTCGCCGACCTGGTCGATGAAGAAGCCGTAGTACTTGAAGAAGCCCAGGATCATCAGGTTGAAGGCGACGCCCAGGCCCACGAGCCAGCGCCGCTTGGCGCGGCTGTCGCTGCGCGCAATCAGCTCCGCCGTGCCCCAGTTCAGCAGCGCGCTGCCGATCAGGAGCAGGACGAAGCGCCAGTCCCACCAGCCGTAGAACACCCAGCTGGCCAGCAGCAGGAAGAATTTCCGCCGGCCGTTCTCCCGCTCCAGGCTCCAGGCCGTCGCGTAGACGAACAGGAAGAAGATCAGGAAGATCATCGTCGGGAAGAGCATCTCAGCGCTTCCCTTCGCCGGACGCCGCGTAGGCCGCCATCAGGTCCTTGCTCAGGAGGTCCGCGACCAGGTCGCCGCCGCCCGAGGTGAAGTGGATGTGGTCTCCGCGCACCAGCCGCGGGTCGGCCTTGGACAGCAGGTGAGCGCTGCACGGCCCGCCCATGCGCTCCTCCCAGTCCCAGAAGGCGGCGCCCTCGGCGGCGGCGGCGCGGCGCTGGGCCTCGCGCACTTGCGACAGGCCGGGCGGCGCATACCAGCGCGCCAGCTGGGCGGCGCGGGCGGCCACCAGCTTGGGATAGTCGCGCGCCTCGTCCGGCGTCAGCGGCGCGCAGCTGAAATTCAGGTTGTGCTTGCCGTCCTCCGGGATGTCCGGGCGGATGGTCTGGGCGTCCGGCGGCCCCAGCATCAGGATCGGTGTCCCCGGCGCTAGGCGTTTGAGCCGCTTGATCTGGTCGCGCACCACCTGCTCGTAGGCGGCCGGGTCCACCGGCTGGAAGCCCTCGTTGGTGCCGTAGGCCAGCAGGATCAGGTCCGGGGCGTAGGCCTTCAGCTCGGCCGCCACCAGGGCGTCGTCGCGCGCGGCGAAGTCCTGCAGCCGGGTCCCGATCACGCCCAGGTTCGACAGGGCCACGCCCCTCCCCTCGCGGAAGGTCGCGAAGGACAGCAGGGTCACCGGCCCGCCGTCGCTCCTCATCTGCACGCTGCTCTGGGGCGCTGAGTAGTCGATCTGCTCGCACACGGGCCTGCCGGCCGGGCCGGCCATGGCCACGCGGCGTTGGCTGCTCGCCCCCTCGACGATCAGGGTTCCGCCGTCGGGCGCGGTGAGGCCGCACAGCACCACCCGGTCGAAGCGGCCTTCGGGATCGGCCTTCAGGGTCACCGTGGCCCCGGCCTTCGTCGAGGTCAGCCGCCAGCCGGACAGGCCGTAGGGACCACCCGCCAGCACCGGATCACCCGGCGCCGGATGGGCGTTCGGGCCCGGCAGGAAGCTGGCGTCCAGCCGCCAGCCGTCGGACTGGGCGACCTCCACCTGGCGTGGATTGTAGGCGGCGAACGGCCGGCCGGGCGGCATGGCCCCGCGTCCCGCCTCGCCGAAGCGCGCCTGCAGACGCGCGCGCAGGCCGCCGGCGATGTGGTCGGCGGCGGTGTGGCTGTCGCCCAGCTGAAGGATGTGCACCGGGCGCGAGCGGGTACCGGCCTCGGTCTGGGCCAGGGCATTGAAGAAGCTCTTCAGCTGTTCGGCGTTGGCGACATTCGCCGCGGCGCCCTGGGCCGAGGCCAGCAGCACCGCCAGGGACACGGCCACGATACGTCCGGCGCGCAGGATCACGGACGGGCGGCCGCGGCGCCGGCCGCGACTTGCGAACGGCCGCCGCCGGCCAGACCCAGGTCGCTGCGGATACGGTTGGTGACCGGGGCGGCAATGCGCAGATAGCCGCTCATGGTCATGTGGATGCCGTCCTTGGCCCGCATCAGCTGGCGCTTGCCGCCGACGGTCAGGTAGGCGTCATAGGCCCCTTGCTCGTTGGAGCTGGCCGCCACGGTCGAGATGTAGGGCACCCCGAGGGCGGCCATGCGCTGGGCGTAGATCGAATTCAGGATCGCGGCGCGCTGGTCGAAATTGGCCCGCGCCATCTTGGGCAGGCCGACCCAGTAGACCGCCGCCCCCTGGTGACGCAGCGTCGCCACCAGCCGGTCGATACGGCCCTCGTAGATGCGCCGCCACTCGGGGCTGTTGAACGGATAGACCGTGCGGCCCTGGATGATGCCCTGCTCGTCGTTGGTGCCGAACAGGATGACGCCCACGTCGACGTGGCGCTTGGCCAGCTGGCCTTCCAGCTTGGCCTGGACGTCGACGTAGTCGTAGCGCGAGATGCCGGTGGACGGCTGGCTGAAGCGCACCACGTCGGAGAAGGTCTTGCCGTCCTTGAGCTGGCGGTACAGCCCGGCCCACAGGCCATCGGCCATGGAGTCGCCGAACACCGCCAGCGTCAGCGGCCGCTTCTGGGCCAGCGCCGCCATCTGGGGCTGGATGCCCGCAGCCTGGATCGCCACGGGGACTACCGCGGCGGCCGCCGCCGGCGGGCTGGCCGAAGCCTGGGCGCGCGAGAAGGGGGTCAGTTCCGACAGCCACTGGCTGGGCGCCGTGCCGAAGGAGGCGCCCGAGGGGGCCAGCAGCACGCCCACGACCAGGCCTGCGATCAGGCCGATGACGAAGCCCCACAGGCCTCCGGTGCGCGGCCGCTCCCGGCGAACGCCGGTGTTCTCCGTCCGCGGTTGGGAAGCCTCGTCCACGCCAGCGTACCCCTACTCGAAACCCTCAGCGGGCAAGGAACCATTGCGCAAAGGTTAACGCAAGGCCGGTCGCTGCCCGGGCGTAGTGGGAGCAGGCTTTTCACCCTGCCACGGGAGAGGTAACCTTAACTGCGCCAAACCCTTATGGAATCAGGGACAACCCCAATGCTGGCCACCACCACCAACGACCTCGCCGGATACCGCATCGTGCGCCACATCGGCGTGGTTCGCGGCGTCACGGTGCGCTCGCGCAACATCCTGGGAAACATCGGCGGCGCCCTGCAGTCGCTGATGGGCGGCCAGCTGTCGATGTACGTCAGCCTGGCGGAGACCTCGCGCCAGGAAGCCTACGACCTGCTGGTCAAGCACGCGACCGAGCTGGGCGCCAACGCCATCCTGGCCATACGCTACGACGCCAACGAGATCATGGAGGGCATCACCGAGGTCCTGGCCTACGGAACCGCCGTCGTGGTCGAGCCGGCGTGAGCGAAGTCATCGCCCGCGTCCAGGCGGCGCTCGAGGGCCTGACCCCCGGCGCCTCGGGCTTCACCGAGGTGCATCGCGACGAGGCCCTGGCGGCGGCCGCGCGGACGGACCCATCCCTGCCGCTCGGCGGCTGGACCGTCTCGATCAAGGAGCTGTTCGACATGGCCGGGCGGCCGACGCCGTCCGGCTCGACGATCCTGGCCGAGGGCCCCATCGCTGCTCGGGACGCGCCGGTGGTCGCCCGGATCAAGGCCGCGGGTGCGGTGATCCTGGGCCGCACCCACATGAGCGAGTTCGCCTTCAGCGGCGTTGGGCTCAATCCGCATGGCCCGCAGCTCGGCTCGGCGATCGACCCCTTGCGCGTCCCCGGCGGCTCCAGCTCCGGCGCCGGGGTCTCCGTGGGCCTGGGCCTGGTCGATGCCGCCCTCGGCACCGACACGGGCGGCTCGGTGCGCATCCCCGCAGCGCTGAACGGCGTGGTCGGGTTCAAGCCCACCGCCCGGCGCATCACCCTCAAGGGCGCCACACCCCTGGCGCCGACGTTGGACAGCATCGGTCCCCTGGCCCGCAGCGTCGCCGCCTGCCGCGCGGTGGACGCCGCCATCGCCGACCAGACGCCCGAACAGCACCCGGCCCTGGCCGTCTCCAGCCTGCGCCTGGCGGTGGTCTCGACCCTGGTGCTCGATGAGCTCGACGCCCAGGTCGCCGCCGACTTCGACCGCGCCCTGTCGCGCCTGTCCGCCGCCGGCGCCCGCCTCGACACCGTCGCCCTGCCCGGTTTCGGAAGGATTCCGGAGATCGAGCCGGTCGCGCCCCTGGTCGCGGCCGAGGCCTATGCGGTGCACCGCCGGAACGGCTGGCTGGACCATCCGGACGCCTACGATCCGAACGTCCTGTTCCGCCTGAAGGCCGGCGCGCGGCCGAGCGCCGCGGACTACCTCGACAGCCTGGCCGGCTGGGCGGCGCTGGCGGCGGAGGCCAACGCCCTGTCCGCCGGCTACGACGCCCTGGTCTGGCCGACCTGCCCCATCACAGCTCCCCCGATCGCCGATCTCATCGAGCCGGCCGCCTTCGGCCGCGCCAACGCCCTGCTCCTGCGCAACCCGCGCCTCATCAACCTCATGGACCGCTGCGCCATCAGCCTGCCGATGCAGGAGCAAGGCGCGCTCGGGACGGGCCTGATGCTCGCGGGCGAGACCCTGGGCGACATGAAGCTGCTCGCCGTCGCCGAGGCGGTCGAAAGCGTGCTCCGGTGACCTCTCGGGCCCGGCCGATTGCCGCCGCTATCCTGCTGGGAGGCTGCGCCCTCCTGCCGCCCTCCCACTTCGGCGACTGCCGCTACGACCGGGAACGCATGATCTTCGCCGTCGGCGACGAGGCCGCCCAGGCCCGCTGTCTGTTGCGCCCGGTGCGCAAGGCCGGGGTCCTGGCCCAGGAGACCGCGCTTC
Organism: uncultured Caulobacteraceae bacterium; assembly: GCA_964432415.1. Classification (GTDB taxonomy): domain Bacteria; phylum Pseudomonadota; class Alphaproteobacteria; order Caulobacterales; family Caulobacteraceae; genus JAFECT01. Next base: position 4,025 of record CAYSNW010000005.1, on the reverse strand, counting down.
CCGCCTTCCTGGCCTTCCATGTCGGCCGCACCGACGTCCCGAAGGTCGCCGCCCTGCGCGCCTGGATCGTCTCCCACGAGACCGATCCCGCCTGGAAGACCGTCGCCGACAACCTGGACCAGCCGATGGCGCGGGCGTGGGACAATCGCTCCGACGCGCCGTCGGTGCGCTACTTCGTCATCCACGACACCTCGACCCCGTGGTTCGGGTCCGATCCCTTCCCGAAGGACCTGGAGCACGACCGCGCGACCAACGACCTCTCGCAATTCTTCCACAAGGACCCGGTGGCCCATTTCTTCGTCAACCGGCGCGGCGACATCGCCCAGGGTCACGACTTCGCCGTTCCCTGGCGCGCCACCAAGCGCGAAACCCGCGCACCGGACAACCGCGCCAAGGGTCTGTTCGTCCACATCGAACTGGTCCAGCCGCGCCGGGGCGAACGCGGCCATGGCAAGAACGACTTCATCTCGCCCCGGCCCGGCTTCACCCGGGCGCAGTATCGGAGCCTGGCGGTTCTCTACCTCGTGGCCAGCACCCGTTCGGGCCGCTGGCTGGTTCCGGGCTTTCACTCCACCGTCGACGAGGGCATCGCCGACAAGCATGACGATCCCCAGCATTTCGACCTGAACCGGCTGGACGGGGCGCTGGCCACGATCATGCGCGAGATCGGACCCTAAGCCGGACGCCGCCGGAACAGCTTGGCGATGAAATAGGCCACCGTCAGCACGCCCAGGCCCGGAAGACCGAAGGTCCAGGAGATCTTCCAGTCCTTCTCCAGCCCCATGGTCACCAGCAGGGCGCCCAGGATGGCCAGGCCTGCCAGCTGCAGCAGCGGGAAGAACGGCATCTTGACCGGCAGTTCGGCTGCCCCATGCCGCCGCCGGAAGCTGAGGTGGCTGAGCAGGATGATGATCCATACCCCCATGGCCGCGAACATCGCCACGCCGAACAGTTGGTTGAAGGCGTCGGGCGACAGCTTGGACATGGCGGCCGCGCCCAGGATACAGGCGCCGGACAGGATCGTGGCCGCCGTCGGCGTGCCACGTTTGCTCAGGCTTCCCAGGAACCTGGGCGCGAAACCTCCGCGCGAAAGCGAGAACAGCATGCGCGAGCACAGGTAGACGTTGGTGTTCATCGACGACAGGGCCGCGGTCAGCACCACGAAGTTCATGATCCCGGCCGCCTCGCGGATGCCGGTGTGGCTGAACACCTTCACGAACGGGCTGCCCTCGATGGCCTTGCCGCCGATGTCCGTCCAGGGGACAAAGGCCACGATCACGCCGATGGCCAGGATGTAGAACAGGAACAGGCGCACAAGCATGGTGCGCAGGGCCGCGGGGATGACCTTCTCGGGGTTCTTCACCTCGCCGGAGGTGACCGCGATCACCTCGATGCCGTTGAAGGCCAGCACCCCCCAGATCACCGCCAGCCAGACGCCGTAGGGACCCTTGGGCATGAACCCGCCGGGCAAGCCGGTCAGGTTGTGCAGCCCGATCGGGTCGGTGCCGACGCCGATGATGCTGCGCAGGCCGAGCAGGATGAAGGCCACGATGGCCACGACCTTGATCATGGCGAACCAGTATTCGATGGTCCCGAAGTTCTTCACCTCGCGCGAATTGACCCAGACCAGGGCGAAGGCGAAGCCCACCGACCACAGCCAGATCGGCGTGTCGGGGAACCAGAACTGCATGTAGATGCCGATGGCCACGGCCTCGGCGCCCACGGCCAGCACCTGGGATATCCAGTAAAGGTAGCGGACGACGAACCCGGCCCAGGGGTTGAGGTAGGTCTCGGCATAGACGCCGAAGGAGCCGGCCGCCGGATGGACCACCGCCATCTCCGACAGGCTGAAGACCATGACCAGGGCCACGAAACCCGCGATCAGATAGCTGACCAGCACCGCCGGCCCCGCCGTGCCGATGGCGTTGGCGCTGCCCAGGAACAGGCCGACGCCGATGGCGCCGCCCAGGCCGATCATCACCGCCTGGGCCTTGCTCAGCCCCTGGTGCAGACCGCTCTCACGCCGGATGGCGGCTTCTTCCTCGGCTTCAGTCCCCACGGCGCGGTCCCCCTGCCGCGTCGGGCGGCGCGGGCACCTTCGGGTGCGGCGCCCGGATCGTCAACCGAGCCGGGGACCTAGCCGCCGATCAGGGCGAAGGAGCCGACGAAGTGCTGGTAGATGGCGGTGGGAAGGGCGCCCGGATCGCCCTGGTGCTGGACCGTGATGAAGAAGGCGCGGTCACGCCGGAACAGCACGCGGCCTTCCGCGATACTCCCGTCGGGGCTCCGCGCCACATAGTCGAGCCCCTGCAGGCCCACGGCGGTGACCGGCTTCGAGGACAGCAGCGTCGAGGGCCCGGTCTGCAGGAAGCTGCCGAGGTTGGTCTGCAGCCAGGCGTCGGGCGTGTCGCGCTCCGGATCGTTGTCGGGGATCTGCACCGCGACGACCACGCAGGCCGCGGTCTCGGCGCATCGGGCTCCGGACGCCCAGTAGCTCACCATTTGCCCCCGGATCTCGCTCGCGCTGTCGTGCGACCTCACCGGCGCCGAGAAATCGGCCGAATAGCCGCCCTCGGCCGAGACGTACGGACCCTGGGCCTCCTGGGCCGAGACCGGCTGTGGCGTCGTGAGGCCGATGGCGGCGGCGATCAGAAGTCCGGTGAAAAAGCGCACGATGGAGCCCCCTGTTTGTCGCCTTCAGCCTGCCACAGCCCGGCCCCTGCGGCCAGCGCGCCACACCCGCGCTGATCCGGCTTTCGGCCCGGAACGTACAGCGCACACGCACGTTGTCTCGGCAGCTGGACTATGGGGCCTGACATGACATTCCACGACACCGCACACGAACCCGTCTTTTCGCGCCGCGAAGTCGAGACCGGCGCCTGGCTGGTGGCGCTGTTCGCCGGCCTTGTGCTGGTCGGATCGCTGGTGCTGGCCGCCCCGAGCGGCCCCGAACGGACACCCTACGCGCACTCGGCCGGCATCGCCGACGCCCAGCCGATCGAAGACGCCCAAGGCGGCTGATCCCGCGGCCTCAGCCTTCGAGATAGAACAGGCTTTCCACCGTCACGCCCAACGCCGAGGCGAGCTTCAGCGCCAGGATGGTGGAGGGGACGAACACCCCGTTCTCCACGGTGTTGACCGTTTTGCGCGTGACCCCGATGCGCGACGCCAGGTCCGCCTGGGTCCAGCCCAGGCGGGCGCGTTCCTCGCGCAGGCGGTTGCGCAGTCCTGAATCAGCCACGTTCGGATTGACGCTCCAGCCAGGCGAAGCGCAACAGCGGCACGACGACACCGACGCTGAGCAGGGTGTGGACGATTTCCATCAGGTTCAGCGGCTGCAGAACGCCGAGCACGAACACCCCCGCGCTGGTGAGCATCAGCGACCAGTAGCCCCACATATAGGCGGAACGCCGGTGCGCCAGGGTGACCTCGTCGGCCAGCATCTCGCGCACCTTGCGGCCATGGATATAACCGCCGCCAGTGATCAGCAGCATCAACAGCACCACAAGCCACAGCACGTAGGCGCCGAGGCGCACCCGGTCCAGGTTCCTCAGGGCCTCCAGGGACCCGCCGGTTCGGCCCAGGATCGCGTCGGCCCGCTCCCAGCTGTTGAACGCCGCCCCCTGCAGCAGCACGAACAGCCCCGTGGCCGTCAGCACCACCCTTGTGCGCTTTTTTTGCAGGCGCTCGGCCCGCTGACCCAGATCTTCGATATCGCTCATATCCGCCCGCCCAAGTAACCTATGGGTGACATATGTAACCTTGGGGTTACATCGCGTCAAGCCCGTCTTTTCGCCCGGATCGCAGGAGCCTATCCTGCGGCCAGGCTTGGCGAGGGCATGGCTATGGCGGGGGTGGTCTCGGGACGGAGCGCGGTCGGCGCCGCCATCATCCTGGTGGTCCTGTTCCTGTTCGGGATGATCACGCTCAGCCGCTGCCAGTACGCCAACCAGCACGACCGGCCCGCCTTCGAGATCAGCGGCGGTCCGGGCGCCGCGCCTCCGCCCCCGCCCGCTCCGGACGCA